>DATCJT010000071.1:0-1873 GCA_036562645.1 Methylophilaceae bacterium
CAGGCGGCGATCAGGCTTGCATTATCTCGGGTGCATCTGTTTGAGTACGCTACTGCGACTAGCATCCCCTTCCCGTTGATAATGCCGATATCTCCATTGTCGGCCCGTGGGGCTGCATGCGATTTCGCAGTCCACGGCCCCGGCGTCGGCCCCATAGCCAGCGCGGCACGGATGCGTTCGTAGCGGTCAGTCATCGCTGTTCTCCTCCCACAGTACGGCGTCGGCGATCTGGTAGATGTCGCTCAGCAGGTTCAAACGGAACATTCATTCGCGCGGCCAAATCTGCGATGGCATCGGCACACTCGGCCCCGCACGCTAGCCTGCCTTCCTTCGCCAGTGCTTCATCATCCAAGTCCTTGCAAACCCGCGCCGCCTCTTTCAACACGTCGCGCATGTCATCTACATATTCTTGTGCAGCACGCCGGTTGCCCTCCCACCGACGCTCGGTTTCTCGGCGCAACTCGCGCATCAAGTCGCGGATGATGGCCGCAGCGTCCGTGAGCGCCGCGAACAACACGGGATCGCTTTTGTACTGCTCCGCCAGCTTGGAGCAGATGTGTGCATGGCTGTCGGCCTGTTCGATTGCCATCGGCTTCATTTCACTCATTGCTGTTCACCTTTTGGCGCTGGTGGCGCTGGGCGTTTTTCCTTCGGCATCCAGTGCGTGTAGTACGGCGAGTCTGCCCGATAGAAATGGACGCTGCTTACTCCGCAAACACTTTGTCGTACACCCACACGGTGCCATATTCATCCGCATCGTCTAGGGTTGGTTTGCGGTCGGACATACGAATCCAATTCATGATGCCGGCGTGCGTGATTTGGCGGTCAGTCATGGGGGCCTCCGGATCGTTGTCGATATCCCGACGGTTCATTCCGCCTCGCGGGCCGCAGCCCGCGCCTCCGCAGCATCAACCTCAGCCTGAATCTCGGCGTCCAGGATGTCCTGCTCAGCCATTTCGTAGAGCTTCACTTCAATCCGCAAGGCAACGGTCGCGGCGAGCCTGTACAGCTCCCCCAGCAGATCGGTATCAAACAGTCGCGCAGGTTCGGTGTGGTGCAGCCGGTACAGGGCAAGGTTGACTGCGGCGTAGTGCTCGCTATCGAGTTCTCCGGCAATCCACTGCTCTGCCTCGCGGAGTTTATCGGCGTCGCACCGGTACTGCTCAGCCAACGCCGCAGCCCGCTCGGCGCGAGCCTCGGCGGCCTCGTCCACGCCGCAGTTGCCCTCCAGCCAGGTGTCGTATGCAGTGGGCATGCTCAGCTCTCCACCAGCTCGTTCGATGGGCGCATCTTAGCCCCCCCTGGCTCGCCGGAACAATGGTGCTGGTAGAAATCAGCGTCCCATATGTAGAACGATAGAATGGCGCTTCTGGTGGTAGGATGATGGCATGAAAGCGCCACTAATTCCACCCGACTGGCTAAACCTGCACCCCGGCGACATGATGCACACTAAGATGCCCCGGGACCGAATTGAGGCCATCCTGAAACGGATGGGGCCAACTACGCATTCTCGCTCGCGCCTACCCCTACAGGATACATGCTGACATGCGAGAAGTCACCCCGGCCAATGATCTGGGAGAGTTCAGAATGACCACCCAAAAGACCAAGAAGCCCAAGACGCACCCGTGGCGGGCGTTCAACCCCGGATGGCTCAGGGACAGGCCGCGCCAGGTTCCGCACGGTGAGGTCAAGAAGCCATGAGTTGGGACGGCATCAACTGGAAGGGCTACGTCCGGCCGGACTGCAAGCTGACCCTGCGAATCAACCCCGACCCGCACACGCGGGCCGAGGCGTTGATTCACGAATGGCACGCCGAAGCGGCCGAGCGCCGCCTGCGCACGGACGGCATTTCCCAAGAATTGCTGACCAAACT
>DATCJT010000078.1:0-3431 GCA_036562645.1 Methylophilaceae bacterium
AGAAGATTTTTGAACGCATCCGATACCGACTCAGTACCCGAGATGATGTCCTCGAAAAAGTTGGCGAACTCGCCGCGCATGTCGTCCATCAGCCGAATCTGGTCACCGATCGCCTTGCCTTGCTTATACAGCGCCTCGACCGTTTCGATGATCTTCTTCCCCATCTCGGACTCGGCGGTCACGCCGGCATTAAGAAGCGCATTGCGCTTGGCGACCCACTCCGCAGACTTGCCAAGCGCTTCGAGTTCAAGATTCAGGTCATCCAGTACCTGAGTCGCACGTTCGTTCTGTTCCTTAAGCTTCTGACGCCGCTCTTCCTCTTCCCGCAAGCCGGCTAGGATCGACAGCAACTTGCGCGCCCGAGCCAGCTGCTCTTCATCTGCGCCATCAAGCTCCAACTCAATAAGGATTTTCTGCTCTTCCGACAGCCCGAAAGTCAGGATGCTGCGCGAGATTCCGGAAATCTGCCTCTCGATGTTTTCCCAAATGCGCTGAGCTTCATCCCTGATTTTCTTGCCGGCAGACTTGACCTTGCGCTCAGCCTTGATAGCAGGGGCGGCGATCTTCTCGGCGTTAGCGTCTGCGCCTGCCGCAACCTCGCTCGCGGTGTCATCCCAGATTGCAGAAATGTCACCGACCGTCTGCTTGATATTCCCGACAACATCCGCGCTGACGTCTTTTGCGATGCTCCACGCCTGGGCGAATTCACCCTGCACTAATGCTACCACGCCTGCGGCGACGCCTCCGATAGCCTCGCCGACCGTGCGGAAGATTCCTGCAACAATTGCGGCCACCGAGCCAAGCAGCTTGACGCCGGTTGCCGCAGCACGGGCTACCTCGTCAAGCCTCTCGGCAGACTTTGCCGAGCCGACAAGCCTGTCCGTCAGGTTGACGAGGCTAGGCAGAAGCTCTTGCGTAATCCGGTTGGCAAGCCCATTCTTTACAGCGTTAAGCCGAGTCAGGTTGTCGTTGAACTGCTCAGCAGCCTTGCCTGCACGTTGATCAAACGTCAGGCCAAGCTCTTCGGCCTCGTCCGTCAACTCCCGCAGACCGTCAGCACCAGAGTTCAGAAGCGGGATCAGCTGCGCGCCAGCACGGCCGAACAGAGCAACGGCCAGCGCCGTTTTTTCCGCACCGTCCTTGTACTGCGCGAACTTGCCGGCCACCTCGATCAGCAGGTCGCCCGAGGATTTCAGCGTGCCGTCCGCGTTCTTGACGCTGATCCCAAGCGCATCGAACCCCTTGCGCGCCTCGCCGACGCCCTGTGCGGCGTCGCTGGCGTTCTTGGACAGCCGTACAAGCGCGGTGCCAAGAGATTCCTGCGACACGCCAGACAGGTCGGCGGCGTAAGTCAGCGCAGATAATTCCTGCGTCGTGCTCCCGACAGATTGCGCGAGTTTAGTAAGCGAGTCCATGTTGTTAATGGACTGCTTGACCATGTACGCAAGCGCTGTGCCAGCCGACGCAATGGCTGCACCTATGGCAAAGCCAACCTGATTTGCTCTGCGCTCAATGTCGCTTAACCTTTTATCGGCTGCCCGAGCAGCACGATCCATGCCCTGCTCAAATGCGGAGGACTTGGCAACCAGGTCAATTGTCAGTGTTCCTAGACTACGGGTAGCCACTACTGTTTACTCCGCTTCTTTGTTTCGGATGCCAACGACTTGAACAGCAGTAGCACTGACTCTGGAGTTGCTTCTGGCTCTTCTGACCTTGGCCACGGCATAAAGTCGCTTGGCTTCGCGTTCCGGAAAAACGGCGCGGCAATGCGGGCGATGTGGCTTTCAAGCCGAAGGGCCAAGTTGAATGGCCCGTACTTCTCCCGGTATCGCGCGATCTTGTCCCGCCACTCTGGGGTTATTGCCTCCTGCCACTCCTCAGGGCTTCGCCCGCCGAATGCGAGGGCAACTTCTATCCAGAAGTCATCCTGCGGGCTGTTGGCTTTTTTGGGGAGGCACCCGCCATCGATTCAATCTCTTTAATGATTGGCACCAGCAACCAAGATGCCAGCATGGATGCCTGCTCGACCGATTCAAACAGCGGAGTTCCGTCCTCGTTTCGAACAAGCCTGTGCACCATCACGAATGGGCGGTCGGATTCGTCGGCCTGCGCAATCGCAATCTCGTCGGCAGACGACATCCTCTTGAAGTACACGTCAATCGTGACGCGTTCCGTCTCACCGCTAGGCTCAGGGCAATCCGGGTCCTCCCATTCCTCCTGGGGCCTGAGGATCGGCTTGTCTACCTCAATCGTTCGCTTGTACGGCCTTGCGGGGATGAGCGCCCCCATCGCCTGAAAGTCTTGAATGCTCATGTATTCCTCACCGTTGAATAGGTGGGCGGCGCGGTACGCACGGCGAGAAAACGCCCGCTGACCCGCCCGAAGTTGAATCAATCGCCGTTAGCTACCCGCCGGGGTCAGCACCGGGTCGCCGGACACCTGAATGCCGACAGTCGCAGTGATCAACGCATTCAGGCTGAAATCGAAGGCGTAGCTGTTCACGAAGCCCTCGAACTCCAGCCACGTCCGGTTTGCCGGGAGGTCAAACACGCACTCGCCATCACTGTCTGTGGTAGCGGCAGGATCGGTGCCGATAGCATCGGGGAAGCCGATCACCCACTTCAACGAAGTGCCCGCAGCCTTGAGTTCCAGGAGGCGAATGTGTGACGGGTCCTGCGGGTCAAGGTTCAGGGTGAAGGAAGCCGTGCCGGGAGTGGCAAGGCCGGCCTCGTAGGTACGAGCGGTGGATTCCAGACAAGTGGTTTCCAGCTGCTCAATGGTGGAATCAAGACCGGTGATCGAAGTCGGGCAGCCAACCTGCACGACAGAGCAATCATCCGGATCGAGAAAGAACAATTCGGTTCCTGCGGTACGCATTTACATTTCCTTCCAACGTTGGGATGAGCCGCCTCACGGCGGGGTTATCGGCTGTCTCACGACAGTCGCATCGGCCTGTGCACAGACCGAATCAGGAGCCGCGTTCTACGAAGAACTCGGCGGTAAAACTGACGCGCCACAGACCGGTGGCAGGCTCGAAGTCCTCACCGTTCCATGCCACGACGTGGTTGAAGTCACCCTCGATCGCGTCCCGCAGCGCGGCGGCGACGGATCGGGCGGAACTCACGCTCTTGGCGTAGCAGTCCACCTGGACGCCCATCACGTCCTCGGACGGCGGGCAGGACAGTGTGTTAGCCGGCGTGCCGTACACAAGCTGGTGGACCGCATAGGGGCGCTCCTCGCCTTGCGGCGCTGTCCCAAACGGCCAGAACCTCACCGGGTTGCTACCAAGTAGCGCGGTAACTGCCGAGCTTTTCTTAGCAATCTGGAAAATGTCCGGATACATCAGGTGATCCCCAGCTTGCGCAGCTCTTTGTCGATCTCGGCAGGCGCTGCCGCCACCACGGCCTGATACGCCGCACTGGCGGAGCTGG
>DATCJT010000090.1:0-4173 GCA_036562645.1 Methylophilaceae bacterium
AGGTTACCGGTGCGGTCATAGACGCGCTTCGCTCTACAGGCGCAACGGTGGCAAAAGTGGACGTCGTAGGCATCGGCGCTGGCGTTGCTGACCGGCTGAAAGAACTGAACTGGCCGGTACGGGAGATGAACGCCGGTGATGTGGCCTACGACAAGGAACGGTTTGTCAACCGGCGCGCCGAATGGTATTGGGCGTTGCGTGAACGGTTCCGGGAAGGCGACATCGCTATTGAACCTGACGACGAACTCGCAGCCCAGCTTGCCAGCCTGAGATTCAAATATGACAGCCGTGGGCGGATCCAAATCGAGAGCAAAGAAGACATGCGCAAACGGGGACTGCCGAGCCCGGATAAGGCCGACGCGTTGATGCTGGCGTTCGCTCCTGCTGGTAGCAATCCGGTGACCGAAGACGTCCGCGAGCTGTTCCGGGGAGGGGCGTTGTACTGATGGTGAGGACAATCATCGAACGCGAGCCACGCTGGCGGCGCTGGCTGCGCGCCGTTGGCGAGTATTCGGTGCTCCGCCTGGGCGATGTCTTTGGCGAGGCTTTTCGTTTCTTTGATGGCTACAAACTCGACAGCAGCCGGGTGAATTACGATCTGGCGCGGGCACTATACGAGAACACGCATGAAAAGTACAAGCTGGGTGCCGGATTCGCCCGTCCGATCGTGAACGCCACCGCCGGCTTCATGGGTGTGCCGACGTTCCGGCATGAGAACAACGATGCGGACCATGCCCTTGAAGAGGTCATGCGGCGATGGGCGGGCAAAGTGTTTCGGATCCATCGCAACGCCCTCCGGGATGGCGACGTGTTCGCCCGCATCGTGCAGCGCCCGCACAAATTCGACCGGAACAGGCAGGTGTGGGACCTGCTCCTGATCCCGCCAGAGCGGGTGCGGCCCATCTTAGATCCGCTGACGGGCGAGTGGCAAGAAGTCCTCATTAAGCACCCGGTTGTTGAGATGGATGAGGAGGGCAACGAGCGGCAAAGGTACGCGATCATCGAACGCATCACGCCGGAGACCATCACCTTCGAGCCGGACAGCAACGCGCCGGCAGGTGTTCGGGACCAGGTAGCGCAGCTGAACCAGGACAACCCGTGGGGATTCGTGCCGATCATTCACTACAAAAACGAAGCGGAGGAACACCGGGTCTACGGCGTGAGCGAGTTGGAGCCGGTCGAGCCCTTCTTCCGTGCCTATCACGACACGATGATGCACGCGGTGCGCGGCTCACGGATCTTCTCACGGCCCAAGGTGGCGTTCAAGCTGTCGGACGTCGAGCGGTTCTTGAAGGACAACTTCACTGAAGAGGAGATCAGAAACCGGCGTGTTCGGTTCGAGGACCGGGAGTTGTTCCTGCTCCGGGAAGGGGACGACGTTACGATCATGGCACCGTCCAGCGGCGTCGAGGGCGTTACGACGCTGCTGCAGTTCATCTACTTCTGCATCGTGGACACGTCGGAGACGCCGGAATTCGTGTTCGGGACGGCGGTGCAGTCGTCGAAAGCCAGCGTCTCCGAGCAGATGATCCCGCTGGCGAGGAAGATCCGGCGCAAGCGCGGCATGTTCGAGGAGGCTCACCAGGAGCTAGCCGGCATGTTCCTCGCCATGTGGTCGAAGGTTGAAAACGTCGTCCTTGACTCCTACGACGTCGCCATCGAGTGGGAGGAGATTTCGCCGCGCAACGACAGGGAGGTCGCGGAAACTGTCAAAACTCTCGTCGACGCGATGGTGACGGGCGTCGAGAGCGGACTCGTCTCCATCGAGGCGGCGGCGGAGTTCCTGCGCGAGTTCGTGCCGAGCATGCTTCCGTGGGTTGCTCCCGACGGTGGCCCGAGCGAGCTGGAGCGCGTGATGCGGACAATGGCGCTGCTGCCGCGCCTGCGGGATGGCATGGGTCTTGAAGAAGATGGCGACGCACCGGAGCGTGACGGCGAATGAGCAATGTCATCGGTCCGGAGGATTGGGAACGCGCTATCCCAGACCCGGAGTTTCGCCGCCACCTGATGGAGGCCCGCCGACGGTTCCAGCGCGGAGAGCAGATGACGGCCGAGGAGCTGCGGCGCATCTACCGCCGGGCGGCGCAGGCGATTGCCGATGAAATTGCGCTACTGCGCGGCCGCGGCGTGGACACGAGAGAACTGGAGCGTCTGGAATTGGTCATTCAAGAGCGCGCGCAGAAGCTGGGCGACGAGGTGCTGAAGGCGGTTCGATCCGGCATCCGGCTGGCCATCGGCGCCTGGTTCCAGGCGTTGGAGCAGGTCGCTATCCCGTTTCTCGGTCGTTGGTTTCTCCGCAACGATGTTACGGCTATGCTCCGGGGCCTCAACGAGCAGGCGGTGGCGGCGGTTATTGCGCGGCGAGGCCCGGACGGTTTGCGGCTTTCCGACCGCGTGTGGCGGATCAGTCGCCGCTACCGTGAGGCGGTGCAGAAGCTGGTCGAGGATGGCGTGGCGCGCGGCATTGATCCACGCAAGCTGGCGCGACAGGTCCAGCAGTACCTCCGCCCAGGCGTGTTCACGCACAAGGAGGAAACACGGCGGCGCCTTGGTGTGCCCCGGGACGTCAGCGTGGAGGCCATGCGCCTCGCGGTAAGCGAGATGCAGCACGCTTTCCATGAGGCCACGATCATGACGAAGCGGGTCGTGCCCGGGTATAAGGGCATCTACTGGCGCCTGTCGAGTAGCCATCCGGTGGTCGACATATGCGACCGGTACGCGGCGCACAACGGCGATGGCTTTTGGCCAGCCGGTGAAGAGCCATCCAAACCTCACCCGTGGTGCCGCTGCTATGCCGTGCCCGTGTTCGAGGCGATGGACTCGATCATCAGCCGGATGAACCGATGGGTCGAGGATCCGTCATCGGAGCCGAAGATCGAACGTTGGTACGACGGCTTGCGTGCGTTTCTGAAGCGTCCCGCGTAAAGGGGGTGAAAGCATGACGATCTTGCGTTTCAACCCGCAGTCGCGATCGTTTGTTCGTCAGGGCCAAAACGGGAAGTTCGCACCAAAGGTAATGGGCGCCCTGAGCCGCACCGAGCGACAGGTCACCGTTTTGCCCGCATCACAGCCTACGAAAACCGTGCTAACCAACCGCCAAGGCCAGTGAGCTGAGGTGGTTTTCTTATGCCCGTGAAAGGAGGTGAAGCCATGGCGCTGAGGATTGCGAAGGAAAAGGTCAGCGAAAAAGCATGGGGCAGCGTTGATAAGTCCACCATCTGGCAGCGGCTCAAGCGGGCCCTGAAGGAGGACGAGTCTGGCGCCAAGGAAGCGGTGCGCGAGATGTATGCCGCAGTCAAGGCGGATGTAGGGCCTGACCTAACCGAGGCCGACTGCTGGGGGCCACACCATGAACTGCAAGGGGACACGCTCTTCCTCAACCGAAACGGTCTGGTGGCCGCCGCGCAAGCGCTGGCGGGGGCGCGCGCGAAGCCGAACCTGACGCCGGAGCAACGTAGGGAGGCAGCGCGGCACCTGCTGCGCCATTACCGCGAGCTGAAGATGGAACCGCCGGAGTCGCTTCGTCAGCTCGCTGAGGAGGCGCAGGGCGAGATGATGCACTTGGCGGCCCGCGTTTCCGGAGAGATGCGGGTCGAAGATGTGCCCTTGGCGCCGTGGGCGCAAAAGGCGGTGGAACAGCTGAAAGCCGGGGACGACGACCCCCTGGAGGTGGTCGTCGAGGTGCCGGCCGGCAAGTCCAAGCGCGGGTGGAATTACACGCCCCAAGCACTTCAGCGAATTGTCGAGGCCGTCAATCGGGACGGTCTGCCTGGCATCTTGGGGCACCAGCGGCCCGAAGACGTCGATCACCAGTTCCCCATGCCGGTCACGCATTGGGTCGGCGCGAAGTGGGAAAATGGCAAAGCCTACTTCCGCGGCGTGATCGATAAAGCCGCGTCGGACCTTAAGCGCTGGGTGCGTGCCGGTGTGATCCGGCAGGTGTCCATCTTCGGGAGGCCCAAGCTAGCCAACGTGGCCGGCGAGGTGCATGTGGTGGACTATCAGCCGCTGTCCATCGACTGGACGCCGTTAAACCGCGCCGGCATGCCGACGCGCGTGGTGGCGGTCGGCGAGATGGACAGCACGTTCGCCGACACCGACTACCTGGACGCCGGTTCAGTCCCGGCGCCAGCAGGAGAACAAAACGGAGGTGATCAGACTGTGACGCTGCAA
>DATCJT010000101.1:0-5692 GCA_036562645.1 Methylophilaceae bacterium
CTTCTACACCGTCTGATCATACAGGCGTCACAAAAGGAAAGGCCGGCATCTGCCGGCCTTTCTTATTTTATGCTGTCGCGGCAGCATGGCATGCTGCGCTGCAAATCAGTTTCCGACTGATCTCTCAATCCGCGATTGACCGCCCTGTGTCCGCGACATAGCTTAACAAAAAATTTGTTGCCTCCCGAGCGTTTCGAGTAGGCCTGCGGTCAAGCATCCGATCATGGCGTTCGGCGCAAGACGCCGAGCACCGCCACACTCGAAGTTCCGCTGTCCGGCGAGCCGGTGGCCATTTGTTGCGTGAGTCATTCAACCAACAAACGGGAGGCAACATGAAAGATTTCCGAAAGGCAAAAACCGCCGCCGCCAATCCTACGCGGCGCAAAACTCTCAAAACCCTGGGAGTTTCGGCCGCGCTTGGTGTCGGAACCGCCGCTGTCGGCGCCCCCTTCATCAGTGATCCAGCCAAGGCCGCTACCACCACGTGGAAGGTGCAGACGTCCTGGCCAGCGGGCGCCGGCCTTAACACATTCAAGGCTTGGTGCGCCACGATCAAGGAACGATCGGGCGGCGAACTTGAATTCAAGCCCTTTGCCGCCAAGGAAGTGGTTGGCGATTTTGAGCTATTTGATGGCGTGAAGAACGGTGTGCTGGAGGCAATGAACTCCTTCACTGTCTACTGGGTCGGCAAGCTGCCAGCCACTGCCTTCCTCAGCTCGTATCTGATGGGTCTGCGCTACCCCCACGAGTGGGATGTATTCTTCTACAGCAAGGGCGGGCTGCAGATGGCTCGCGAGATTTTCGCCAAGCAAGGGCTTTATTACGTCAACCGCATCCATCACGGTCCGAATATCGTTCATTCGAAACGGCCGATTCGCTCGATCGAGGATTTCAAGGATCTGAAGCTGCGTGTACCGGGAGGCATGATTGCCGAAGGATTCGCCGCAATCGGCGCCAAAACCACTCTGCTGCCGGGCGGAGAAGTCTTCTCGGCTCTCGAAAAGGGCACCATCGAAGCGGCCGATTATACTGGCCCTGCGGTGAACTGGGATCTCGGCTTTCAGCAGGTCACCAAATACATCTGGATGGGTCCGCCGGGACTGGAGTCGATCTATCAGCCGGTCGACTTGATGGATTTCTGCGTCGGCATGAATCACTGGAACAAGCTGTCACCCCAGATGAAGCAGTTCGTCGAATCGGAAGTGCAGGTTTATTCCAATATTCATCATGCCGCGATCCAGAAGGCGGACCTCGAGGCCTGGGACAAGTTCGCCAAGGCTGGCATTGAGGTAAATCGCCTGCCCGCCGAAGATCTGCCGAAATTTCAGCGCATCGCCGTGCCGATATGGTTCAAATGGGCCAACAAGGACAAGGATGCGGCCCGTGTTTTCAAGGCGCAGCTTGAGCTGATGGAATCGCCCAGCTTCGGCTATGTGACACCCGATATGTACGCAGGCCTCAAGCTCGATCTGTAACGCGCATTCCCGGACATAAGAGCGCGCGCGAAGTCAGAGTCGGTGTACCAGGTGGGGCGAAGCGATTGCCCCACCTGTCATCGAAGTCTCCACGCACATCATCGAGGGATGCATGCCAAGCCTGACTTTCACCCCGCCGCACTGGCTCTACTGGGCAGTCTTGCTCCTCTTTCCGCTTGTCGCGCAATACATGGTCATGCGTGAGAAAAAGCGCGGCATCTCGCATGGCCCGTCGCTCGGCGTCGCCTACCTGTTCCTGATCTGCTCTGGCTTTGCCGGTCTGCACCGCTTCTATCTGCGCAGCCGCCTAGGGTATGTATTCATTCCGGTTTTCCTGGCCATACTGTTCGTAAACAGTCAGATCAGCGACTCGCGCGAGGACGTATCGCGTACCCGTGCCGCCGTTGAGAGTTCACATTCCGCCGTAACGCGGGCAAAAAACCAGAATGTCGCCGATCTGAGCCAAGTGGAGGCCGAACTCGCTCGCAGCGAGGCGGAGTTCAAGGTCGCTCAGGAAGAACTGGCGCAACGGCGCCGCCACTCCCAATGGCTTGCCATCCTCATGGGATTGATGCTCCTCGGCGACGCCATCCTGCTGCCACGCCTGACGCGACGGCGGCGTGAAGCCGAACGAGGCGCCGCATCCACTGCGACAACGATTCCACCCATAGAGTTCCATGAGATCGGGACCGGTCAGGATCCGGCGCGTAATCTGCATACCCGCGTCACTGACGCTGTGGAATGGGTAAACATCAAGGTCGGCGAATTTGTCGCCTACTGGGCCGTCATTGCAGTCTTTGCCTACTTTTATGAGGTGATCGCGCGGTACGCGTTCAATTCTCCCACCAACTGGGTGCATGAAAGCATGTTCCTGATGTTTGGCATGCAGTACATGCTATGCGGCGCCTACGCCTATTACGAGGATCAGCATGTTCGCGTCGACGTGCTCTATACCCGGTTCTCCGTGCGCGGCAAGGCCCTGGCTGACATCGTCACATCGCTATTCTTCTTCATCTTCACAATAACGCTGATGTGGACTGCCTGGCGCTTCGCCAGCGACGCTGTCAGCATGAACGAGCACTCCTTCACAGAATGGGGGGTGCAGTACTGGCCGGTAAAGCTTGCCATGCCGATAGGTGCCGCACTGATCGTTCTTCAGGGCGCAGTCAAACTGATCAAAGACATCCTTATCGTTACCCGGGGAGCCTGACCGTGGGACTCGAAATTGGCATTGAATGGCTGAGCCTTCTGCTCTTCGGATCACTCGGGCTGCTGCTCCTGCTCGGCCTTCCCATGGCCTTCTGCACAGGCAGCCTAGCGGTGATCTTTCTATATGTGTTCGGCAACGAATACATCCTCAACATGTTGCCGTCACGCATCTTCCCGTTCATGACGGATTACCAGCTTTCTGCGGTGCCGCTGTTCATCTTCATGGCTGCGGTTCTGGAGAAGGCCGGAATCATCGAGGAACTTTTCGACGTCATCTATAAATGGCTCGGTGCCGTGAAGGGCGGTCTGGCGGCCGCCACTGTGATTGCCTGTACGGCACTTGCCGCCATGGTAGGCGTGGTCGGCGCCACCGAAGTGACCATGGGCATGATCGCATTGCCGGCGATGCTGAAGCGTGGCTACGAGCCAAAGCTTGCCTGTGGCGCACTGCTGTCCGGCGGCACGCTAGGTATCCTTATCCCGCCTTCGGTTATGGCGATCGTCTACGCCGTGGTGGCCCAGCAGTCGCTAGGCGAGCTTCTGGTCGGATCGATTTTCCCGGGCTTCCTGCTCTCTGGTATCTACATCGCCTACGTGCTCATCCGTTGCTATATCAATCCAGCAATGGGTCCGGCCTTACCGCCCGAGGAGCGTGTAGATTTTATCGAAAAGCTGCGCCTGCTGCGCAATACCATTGCTCCGATCCTTTTGATCATTCTGGTGCTTGGCGTCATCTTCGTTGGCATCGCGACGCCGGTTGAAGCGGCCGGTATCGGCACCTTCGGCGCACTGTTCGTGGCCGGGCTGCACCGCCGCCTGACCTGGACCGCCATCAGGCAAGCTTCTCTAGATACGCTGAAGGCCACCGCAATGGTGATGTGGATCTTCTTTGGCGCTACGATGTTCGTCGGCTTTTTCATCGTAAAAGGAGGGCAGACTTTCGTGGCGAATTCCATCCTGGATACCGGGCTGCCCCCCTACGGCATCCTGTTTCTGATGATGGCGATCCTGGTTATCCTCGGCATGTTCCTCGATTGGGTTGGCATTTTGCTGCTGACTGTTCCCATCTTCCTACCGATCATGAAAAGCTTGGAGTTCAATGGCCTCTTCGGTTTACCGGGCATCGCCGCGCAGGATGTGCCGCTGTGGTACGGCGTGATCTTTATGGTCAACATGCAGATGGCTTTTCTGAGCCCGCCCTTCGGCTATTCGCTGTTTTACCTGAAAAGCGTCGCTCCGCCGCAGGTTAGTATGGCGATGATCTTCAAGGCTGCGGTACCCTTTCTGTGCCTGCAGGCTTTCGGACTGGTCCTGTGCATCATCTTTCCCGACATCGTCATCTGGCTGCCGAGGACGATCTATGGCGGACATTGAGATATGAGCGTGCATTGCCAGGCACACACCCAGCGGTCGATTTCGGGTAATTGCCCGACCAGTAGCGCATACCGGAAATATGAGGGTCTGACCGCCTTATAAATTTCGCAGCCGGTCAAGCAACGCGTCGACCACATCGAACGTGTGATAGATGCCGAAACCTATGCGCAGGCGCGCACCGCGATGGTCGGTGACGACTTTGGCAGCCGCCAGCCTCCGTTGAACCTCGTCAGCATTTTCCAATTCGAAAGTCAGAAAATTGCCACGCGGTAGACCAGCCGGTACAACAAGCTGGCTAGAGGCCAGCGGCCCAGCCGGCAGGGATGCCACAAAGCGCTCCTGCAGCGCCTGCACATGCGCATGAATTGTTGTCACGTCCACTGCTTCGCGCTGCAGCCAGTCTTGCACAGCGTTGAAGCGATACAGCCCGCTCGGATCAAACGTGGCGCCCATGAACCGCCAGCCGTCGCCGGCATAAGGCACCTGTCCGGGCTGTGCCGCACTCAAAGCGCCGAAGGCTGCATACCAGCCGGTATCGCGCGGCCGAGCACCCCAGCCGGGCGGGCAATACATGAAGCAGACGCCCTCGCCCGCCATGGCGTATTTATATCCACCGGCGATATAGAAGGCGCGATCGGCGTAAGGCGACCAGCCGGTCGGCCGAGCCATAAATCCGTGATAGCCATCGACCACCAGCATCGCATCGCCCGATGCCGCTGCCAGATCGGCGAAATCTCCCACCGCAAAGCCGGAGTTGAAGAAAACCTGGCTGACATAGATCAGGTCGAAACCCTGCTTTGCCGCCTCGGCAAATCGGGCGGAAAAGCTTGCGAAAGGCATCGCGGCGATACGCTGAACCTGTACAAGCCCGTCTTCCTCCAGCCGGGCGATCTGCCGGGTGAAGGAATGAAACTCGCTGTCGCTGGTCAGAATGCGCAGCGGCCGTGAGGCCGGCAGGCACGAGAGCAGCCGCATCAGCAATTCATGCGTGTTGGGTGCGAAGACAATACTCTTTTCGTCAGGCAGCGCCAGACGCTGGGCGATATGCCGCTGTGCCTGCGGCAGGATGTTGCCTAGCACATGGTCCCATTTGCCATCGATCAGCTTCGCCGCATCCTCCCAGCATTGCATCTGTGCTGCGCGCGTGACATCGGGCCAAGGATGATGGCTATGCGCAGCAAAATGCAGACGCGCCAAATCGGCATTCAGGAAACTGGAGAAGTGCGACGCTAGATCAAGCAAGAGGAACTCCGCTTCAGAGGCTTTCCCAAGTCGGCTCGCTATTTTAGGCTTCAAGCATTTTCAGGAGCAAGACGATGACTACTGACGGCATCCAGACCGATTTCGAAGGCAGGATGAGCTATGGTGACTATCTGAAGCTGGACCAGCTTCTGAACGCGCAAGTTCCATTGTCCGAGGAGCCGGACGAGCTGCTGTTCATCATCATCCATCAAGTGCAGGAATTGTGGATGAAACTGCTCAACCGCGAGCTGGATACCGCCATGATGCATATCCGGGCGGATGCGTTGCGTCCGGCCTTCAAATGCCTGGCCCGGCTGTCGCGCATCCAGATGCAGCTCATCCAGGCCTGGGATGTCCTTTCCACCATGACGCCCAGCGATTACCTGCACTTC
>DATCJT010000114.1:0-66940 GCA_036562645.1 Methylophilaceae bacterium
CGGGTGGAGGCCACATTGAGCGAGAGCCGCAGCAGCGTGGTGACCAGAATCACGATAGGGAAGGCGATGAAGTCGAGCGGCTTCGCCGTATTCAGGCTGATCAGCAGCACGATGATGGAAAGCGCGATGTTGAAGCTGAACAGCACATCGAGCGCGATGGCTGGCAGCGGCAGCACCATCATGGCGAGCAACATGACGATGAATAGAGGTGCTGCGGCGGCGGCACCGTTCTTGCCGTTCATCCAGGCAGGCAGGTTGAGACCGTTCATGCGGATGCTCCTGTCTTCACGAGCGGATCAAGTTCATCCGGCACTTCCAGCGCTTCCGGCCGGCTGGGTTCGTAGCCACCAACCTGCCTGAAGATGCGCAACTGATAGACATAGGCCAGCACCTCCGCGGCCGCGGCATAGAGCGCTTCCGGTATCACGTCGCCGAGTTCGGTATGGGCGTACAGCGCGCGGGCCAGTTTGGGTGCCTCCAGCACACTGATGTGATGCTCGGTAGCGATCTCGCGGATCTTCAGCGCGACGGCGTCCACGCCCTTGGCCACCACGACCGGAGCGCGCATGCTATCCTGTTTGTACTTGATGGCGACGGCATAGTGCGTCGGGTTGGTCACGACGACGTCGGCATTGGGGATCTCCGCCATCATGCGGCGCCGCGCCATCTCCCGCTGCTGCTGACGTATGCGCGCCTTGATTTCGGGATTACCCTCCATCTCCTTGTGCTCCTGACGCACGTCCTGCTTGCTCATCTTGAGCTTGTTGGCATAGCTCCAGAGCTGGTACGGCACATCGATGGCCGCGATCAGCACGAGCGAACCGGAGATCGCGATCATCGTGACGAGAATGAGGCGTGCCGTGCTGATCAACGCCTCATTGACCGGCAGCAACGGCAGCATGAGCACGTCATCGATCTCTGCCGCCATGACGAAGAAGGCGACCGTGCCGACCAACAGGGCCTTGGCGACCGCCTTGACGAATTCCACGACGGCATTCTTGGAGACCATGTTCTTCAGGCCGTTGATGGGGTTCAGCTTGCCGAACTTCGGCAGCAGCGCCTTGGCGCTGATGTTCCAGCCGCCGAGCAGTACCGGCGAAAGCACGGCGACGATGATGACCAGCAGGGCGAGCGGCAGCAGTGTCCAGACGAGGTCGCTGAATTGATGAGCGATGCTGACGATCAGAAGCTCGGGTTCATAGGCCAGATTGCGCGGCAGGCTCAGGCTTCCGGCCATATTGGTGCGCAAGGCCTGCGTCATCTGCGCGCCGCTCGCCCAGATCGCGACCAGCACCGTGAGCAGAACGGATACCGTGGCCAACTCCTTAGAACGGGGAACGTCACCCTCCTCGCGCGCCTTCTCGATGCGCCGAGGTGTTGCAGGTTCCGTTCTTTCCAAATCGCTGTCTTCTGCTGCCATGCCAGCCCCAATTGATTAAGCCGATCAGCCGCATTGCGGCAATCCTGATGGGGCCATTATTGATGAAGCATGGGGATTCGAATCGCGGGAATAAAAGGGTGAATCCCCTCTTAATTGATGCGATGATGCATGCGGGGCCTGAATCGGCCCCGCGATGGGATGCGAAGAAGACTCCCCGACATCACGGGGAGCACACTCCATTAGAACGACTACCGTCGGATCAGAAGCCTAGGCTATCGAGCAGTTCGTCCACCTGTTCCTGTCCACTGAGTACGCCAGGTGTGCTTTCCGGTGCGATCTGCGGACCGTTCAGCAGGCTGTCGGACTCCTTCTTCACGGCAGGCTTGAAATCGATCAGCACCTGCACCAGCTGGGTTTCCAGATCGTGCGCGAGCTGTGTCACGCGCTTGATGACCTGGCCCGTCAGATCCTGGAAGTCCTGTGCCATCATGATGTCCATCAGCTGTTCCCTGGACTCGTTGGCGCCTGCCGAGGCCTCGTCCAGAAATGCGATCGTGCGTTGCGCCAGCTGGTCGTAGTCGCGCTTCACGGCCGGTGTAGCCAGCAGTTTCTGCCATTCCTGCTTGAGCGCCTGTCCCTCGCTGTCTATGCGCGCCTGGATCGGCAGGGCGATGTCGGTCGCATTCAGCACGCGCTGCGCCGCCTGCTCCGTCATCTGCACCACGTAATTCAGCCGGTCACGCGCATCCGGGATCTCCTGCGTGACCTCTTCCAGCGCCTTGTCTAGCCCCAGCCCGCGCAGACTGTCGTGCAGTATGCGCGTCAGATAACCGATGCGGGCGATGACCTCGTCATTGACATCGGCGACAGGTGCCGCATGTCCCGCGCGCTCTTGCGTCGGTTGTGGCTGCACCTGCATGGTCAGGCTCCGATTTTCTCGAAGATCTTGGTCAGCTTCTCATCCAGCGTGGCGGCGGTGAAAGGCTTGACCACATAGCCGCTCGCACCGGCCTGGGCGGCGGCGATGATGTTCTCCTTCTTGGCCTCGGCCGTCACCATCAGCACCGGAATCGATGCCAGCTTGGGATCGGCACGGATGTGCTGCAGCATGGTCAGCCCGTCCATATTGGGCATGTTCCAGTCCGACACGACGAAGTCGTACTTGCCGTTGCGCAACATGGCCAGTCCCATGGCGCCGTCCTCGGCTTCATCGACATTGACGTATCCCAGCTCCTTGAGCAGGTTCTTGATGATACGGCGCATGGTGGAGAAATCGTCCACCACCAGAAATTTAGTATTTGGATCCGCCATCCGAGACTCCGTTAATACTCGACATTGCATTCACACGGTGCGGCCCGCAACAGGGCGCATCCATCCCTTACTTCCATTATCGGCATGCCGACCGAAATCTTGAGCCGGAAAAACCGCAGGAAAGCATCGCTTAACCGGCGATCGAACCGCCGCACGCCTCATACCCGCAATGCGCGGCCACTATTCTGGGCAAGATGCTGCAGAACACGCGCCGGCAGTTCAGCCAATGGTCCGATCTCGTGCACACCGCCGCGCGCGATCGCTTCCTTGGGCATGCCGAAGACGACGCAGCTCGCCTCGTCCTGCGCGAAGTTATAGGCACCGGCCTCGCGCATGCGCAGCATGCCGGCAGCACCGTCCTTGCCCATGCCAGTCAGGATCACGCCGATCGCATTCCTGCCGGCATGCAGCGCTGCCGAATCGAACAGCACATCCACCGATGGCTTGTGACGGTTGACCGGCGGCGCGTCGCTGAGCTCGGTCATATAGTTCGCGCCGCTGCGCGCGAGCAGCAGATGCCTGTCACCCGGCGCGATGTAGGCATGCCCCGGCAGCACGCGCTCGCCCCCTTCCGCCTCCTTGACCGCGATCCGGCACAGGCCGTCGAGACGGTTCGCAAACGAGCGCGTGAAGCCTGCCGGCATGTGCTGTGTGATGAGGATGCCGGGACAGTCCGGCGGCATCGCCATGAGGAATGACTTGATCGCCTCGGTGCCGCCGGTGGAAGCACCGATGATGATGAGCTTCTCGCTGCTGAGCAGCCGGTTGCCCAATGCCGGCAACGCGGCGGCCCTGGCATGTGCCGTGAATCTGGGCAGTATCCTCGCCTTGGCGGCGATGCGGATCTTGTCGGTGATCATGTCGGCATACTCGCGCATACCGTCGGCAATCGACAGCTTGGGTTTGGTGACGAAATCGATCGCTCCCAGTTCGAGCGCACGCATCGTGACCTCGGAACCGCGCTCCGTCAGCGACGATACCATGACCACCGGCATGGGCCTGAGTCGCATGAGCCTTTCCAGAAACTCGAGGCCGTCCATCTTCGGCATCTCCACGTCCAGCGTCAGCACATCCGGATTGTGCTGCTTGATCAGCTCGCGCGCGACCAGCGGGTCCGGCGCGGTCGCTACCACCTGCATATCCGGCTGGCTGTTGATGATTTCCGTCATCAGGCTACGAATCAGCGCGGAATCATCGACGATCAGAACCTTGGTTTTCAGCATGTCATCCCCTGCAGCTACCGTTTAGAACAATTCCACCTCACCTGCCACCGCATCACGCCTGAGTCGGGTCGCATAGCTCTGCTCTCGCTTGACGATCGTGCTGTTGTGCATGTTTCTGAGCTTTTTCACGAGCACGCGGCCAGTGGCGGGAAAGAAATACACCTTGCGCGGATAGATGTCGTTGAGGTCCTCCGCGGCGATCCGGATGTTTTCCGCCTTCAGGAACTCTTTGACGAAACGCGCGTTGCGCTCGCCGACATTGGTCGTGGCAAACGCGCGCAGCACGTTGCCGCCGCCGAAGATCTTGGCTTCCAGGTTCTGGCGCCGCGCGCCGCGCTTGAGCAGCTGGTTGATCAGCACTTCCATGGCATACACGCCGTAGCGCATCGAGGCGGAAACCACGCTGTCGTCACCCCCGCTGTCCGGCAGCATGAAATGGTTCATCCCGCCGATACCGCGCACCGTATCGCGGATGCAGGCCGCAACGCAGGAACCCAGCACGGTCACGATGACCATGTCCTTATCCGTGCAGTAATACTCGCCGGGCAGGATCTTGGCCGCCTCACGGTCGAACATGCGGTCGTAATACAGGTTGCTCGACAGCGCCTCATCATATGCCTCGCTCATGGTCCCCCGCCCATCATCCTGCCTGCCTGCGGTTCAGCTCATACACCGTCTTGCCCCTGAGCCTGAACGCCTTGGTGGTATAGAGGAAATTCTCCGAATGCCCGCCGAACAGCAGCCCGTCCGGCTTCAGCAGCGGCGCGAACCGTTCGAGGATGGCACCCTGCGTCGGCTTGTCGAAATAGATCATGACGTTGCGGCAGAAGATCGCGTCGAACGGACCCCTGACCGGCCATTCCGGCGCCAGCAGGTTGAGCTGGCGGAACGTGACCAGCGCGCGTAGCTCGTCGCGCACCCGCACGAGCCCGGCCTTGCTGCCGGTACCCTTGAGAAAGAATCGCTTCAGACGCTGCTCGGAGATCTTCTCCACCCGCTCCAGCGGATAGACGCCCCGCTCGGCGACCTGCAGCACATCGGTAGCGATGTCCGTGGCGATGATGGAGACCGGCGGCTTCATCGAATCGAAGGCCTCGCAGGCGGTCATGGCGATGGTGTAGGGTTCCTCCCCGGTAGAGGCCGCCGCGCACCAGATCGCAAGTGGTCGCGTTGACCGGCGCAAATGCTCAGCCAGGATAGGAAAATGATGCGCCTCACGAAAGAATGAGGTGAGATTGGTCGTCAGGGCATTGGTGAACGCTTCCCATTCGCCGGCACCCGCCGGACTCTCCAGCCGGTTCAGATAATCCTCGAAAGAACCTAGCTGCAGTGCGCGCAGCCGTCTAGCGATCCTGCTGTAGACCATGTCGCGCTTGGCCTCGGACAGCGAGATGCCGGCGCTCCGGTGTATCAGCCTGCGTATACGCTGAAAGTCCCTGTCGGTGAACCTGAACTCCCGCTCCGCGAATTTATCTTCTTTCTGGGTCAGCATGGTCACGGCGATGCACTAAATCATTTGGAATCCACCCGGCAGTTGCGGCCATCGCCGTGCTGCCGAGCCATTGTCACAAGTCGGTCTCAGAACTCTTCCCAGTCGTCATCATCGGTTCCGGTACGGGCCGGCCTGACCACACGCGGCGCTGAAGTCTCCGCCACCGCACTGCGCACCACCTTCATGCCACCCGTCACAGCCGGCGCCTGAACCTCTTCGCCCAGCTTGAACACGCTCACCACGGCGTTCATCTCCTCCGCCTGCTCCATCAGCGATTCCGCCGCTGCCGCTGCCTGCTCGACCAGCGCCGCATTCTGCTGCGTCACTTCGTCCATCTGCGACACCGCGCTGTTGACCTGGTCTATGCCCGTGCTCTGCTCCACCGACGCCGCCGCAATCTCGGCGATGATGTCCGCCACCCGTTTCACCGAGTGCACGATCTCGTCCATGGTCTTGCCAGCATGTTCCACCAGTACCGTTCCCTCCCCGGTCTTCTCGACCGAGTCGGTGATCAGGCTCTTGATTTCCTTCGCCGCCGAGGCCGAACGCTGCGCCAGATTGCGCACCTCGCCCGCCACGACCGCAAAGCCGCGTCCCTGCTCACCCGCACGCGCCGCTTCCACCGCCGCGTTCAGCGCCAGGATGTTGGTCTGGAAGGCAATGCCGTCGATGACGCTGATGATGTCCTCGATCTTCTTCGCGCTCTCGTTGATCGCGCTCATCGTGCCCACCACCTGCTGCACGACTTCGCCTCCCTTGACCGCGACACTGGAAGCCGTCATCGCCAGCTGGTTCGCCTGCTTGGCGTTCTCGGCGTTCTGCTTCACCGTCGAGGCAAGCTGTTCCATGCTGGAGGCCGTCTCTTCCAGGCTGGAGGCCTGTTCCTCCGTACGCTGCGACAGGTCCGTATTACCCTGCGCAATCTCCTTCGCCGCCGTGTTGATCGTCTCCGCAGCCGCCTTGATCGTGACGATCGGCGTGACGATCATTTCCAGCGTCTCGTTCACCCCTTCGATGATCTTGCGGAAGTCTCCATGATGACGCGTCGCATCCGCACGCACCGTCACTCGACCTTCCCTCGCCGCAGCCGCAAGCATCTGCGCATCCTCGTTGAGTGCCTTGAGGTTGGCGCGCACCTGTTCGATAGCCTCGTTGACGAACGCCTTCTTGCCCGGGAACTGCTCCAGCGGCGCCTCGAAGTCGCCCTCGCCGAAGGCCTTGACGACATTCAGCGCTTTTTCGGTCAGATCCATCTGCAACCCGACGATGGTGTTGATCGCGGCGGCGATCTCACTGAACCCGCCCTTGAACATATGCTCGTGCAGAGTCATGTCGATATTGCCCTGGACATGCTCATTGGTGACCCATTTGACCGAATCGAGGATGCCCTGCAGCTTGCCCTTGAGCCGGTCAAGATTCTTGTTGATCTCCGCCTTCTTGCCCGGATACTGCTGAATCTCGATGGTGAAATCACCGTCACCCAGGGCGCGCATGACATGGATCATCTCTTCCTTCTCGGCCACATGTGCGCCAACCATGGTGTTCACGCCGCGCACCATTTCCGCAAAGGCACCCTTGAATGCGGTTTCGTCCAGACGTGCATCGATGTTGCCGGCATCGTGCTCAAGCGACATGTTGCGCAAGTCCTCGATGACCGCCCGGATGTTGCCGCGCAGTTCCTCGATGCTGGCATTGATGCAGGCAAGTTGACCCGGGAATCTTTCCAGCGTCGCATCGAAATTGCCCTTGGAGAATTCGGCCAGACACTGCGCCACCTTTTGCATCAGCTCCGTCTGACTGACTGCCATACTGTTGATGTTTTCCGCCATGGTACGGAAGCTGCCGTCGAAGCAGTTGGCATCCATCCTCGCCGCAAAATTGCCGCTTCTGTACTCGCCGGAAACACGCACCTGTTCCGCAATGACGGACTTGACGGCTTTCTGCATCTCATGCATGGCTGCCATCAGGCTGGTTCGGTCACCGTCACGCAGGTGTATCTCGGAAGAGACGTCGCCGCGTGCGATCCTGTTGGCCACATCCGCAGCCATTGCCGGTTCCCCACCGAGCTGACGCATCAGACTGCGAACAATCAGGTATCCGGACAGCAACATGAGTAGTGCGATGAGCACGGTCATGACGAGCGAGATGCGATTGGCCTGCTCAAGCACCTGATGCGCATGCCCGGCCTTGTCTTGCGCGAACTGGCTGTTATAGGCGATGAGTTCGTTGATGGCGTTGTTGCCTGCGGATCCCTCATTGGCGATATCGATGTAGAGATCCCGCGCAAGTGCGACGTCCCCTGCGCGCGAAGCGACCAGAATGGCTTCCATCTTCTGATAGTAATCACCCACTCTTGCCTTTACGTTACCCAGCAGCGCACGATCAGTGTCATCGACGATCAGCGTTTCATACTTGCTGTAACTCTCTTCCAGCCGTTGTCGGAAACGCGCGATATCCGACTCGGTCTCCAGCTTCATGACCGGATCGTCATGCAGGATATGACGTGAAACCCAGATGCGCAGCGTATTGAATGTCTGGCTGATGTCGTTCAGCACGGCAACGCTGGGCAGACTGTTCGAATTCGAATAATTGGCCTCTTCATAGACCTCGGCCATCTGATAATGGTCGATGGCTGCCAATGCGGCAAACCCGACACCTACACTCAATATCAATGCATACAATCGTTGCGCAACCGTCATTTCCCCACTCCTTGTTGTTCAGGACTTATGTTTGTTCTGTCTCAGTCTATCCCGACAGTTTTCCACCCAAATTCCGGATTAGCCGCAGAAATCCCCTCATATTCCGCGTTTCCCTGACAGCGGAGGAACCGGCACCCGGATGCATCATTAACGGCAGGCCGCCACGCTTCTTGAGTACCGCCAACGGACGGCCGGAAACAGGAAAGGCTGCGAACCGCAGCCTTTCTTCAATTTGTTCATGCTTCGTTCAGGACTCCGCGACGCTATCCATCAGCTCCATTTCCTGGCTATTCATCAGCCGTTCGATGTCGATCAGGATGAACATCTTCTCGGCGACGGTGGCAAGCCCCGTGATGTACCGGGTGTCTATGCTGGCGACGATGTCCGGCACGGCACGTATCTGGCCGGCATCCAGCCGCATGACATCCGACACACCGTCAACGACGATGCCGACGACGCGGCCGCCAAGGTTCAGGATGATGACGACGGTGAATTCGTTGTACTCGACCCTGCCCATGTTGAACTTCACGCGCAGATCGACGATGGGCACGATCTTGCCGCGCAGGTTGATGACCCCCTTGATGAAGGCAGGCGTGTTGGCGATCGGCGTCACGGCATCGTAGCCACGGATCTCCTGCACCTTGAGGATGTCGATGCCGTAGGACTCGCTGCCGAGGACGAAGGTCAGGAATTCACTCTCCGTCGCAACGGTGTTTTCGGCTTGCTCTGCAATCAGGCTCATAATGCGTACTCCCTGCTGATGTTGGAAACGGCCCCGCTGTGGAACGGAGCGCCCCCGGTGATGTAGTTGCGGTTCTGCCCCATCTGGATGAGCGCGGGCACATCCAGGATCAGGGCAACCGACCCGTCGCCCATGATGGTGGCGCCCGAGATGCCGCGTATCTTGCGGAAATTGGTTTCCAGGCTCTTGATCACCACCTGCTGCTGGCCGACCAGTGCATCGACGGACAAGGCTGCCTTTCTACCCTCCGCCTCGATCAGCACCAGTACGCCCTGCGAGGGATCCGTGATACCGCTTTCCTGACCGAACAGCGCATGCAGCGAAATGACGGGCAGATATTCGCCACGCACATGCACCATGCGTCCTTCGCCAGTCACGGTCTTCAAATCCTCCGGCTGCGGCTGCAGGGTCTCGACGATGAGATTGAGCGGAATCACGTAGATGCTGCTGCCGAGTGAGACCGACATGCCATCCAGTATCGCCAGCGTCAAAGGCAGCGAGATGGCGATCGTGGTGCCCTGTCCCGGTGTGGAACGGATGTCGATACTGCCGTTCATGGCAGCGATGTTGCGCTTCACCACGTCCATGCCGACCCCGCGTCCGGAAACGTCGGTGACGACCTCCGCCGTCGAGAATCCGGGTGCCATGATGAGCTGATAGACCTCGCTGTCCGACATGCCGTCACTGACACTCATGCCGTTGCTTCTGGCCTTGGCGAGGATCTTCTCTCGATTGAGGCCGGCGCCGTCATCCGAGACCTCGATGACGATGCTGCCACCCTTGTGAGCGGCGGAGAGGGTCAGTCTGCCGGTCTCCGGCTTGTTCGCTGCCCGGCGTTTCTCCGGTGTCTCGATACCGTGGTCTATGCTGTTGCGGACCAGGTGGGTCAGCGGATCGACGATGCGTTCGATCAGCCCTTTGTCCAGTTCGGTCGCCGCCCCTACCGTCACCAGCTCCACCTTCTTGCCGAGTTTGCCGGCGAGATCACGCACCATGCGCGGGAAACGGGAGAAAACGAAGTCCATCGGCATCATGCGGATGGACATGACCGCCTCCTGCAGGTCACGCGTGTTGCGGTTGAGCTGGCTCACACTATTGACCAGATCCTCGTAGTGCACCGGATCCAGCGCATTGATGCGCTGCTCTATCATCGCCTGCGTGATCACGAGCTCGCCGACCAGATTGATCAGCTGATCGACCTTCTCGACCCCGACGCGTATCGACGTCGTCTCACTACCGGCGCCATGGTCCGGTTTGGCGGTCTTCCTTCTTTCGCTACGGTCCGTGGTCGCGGCAGGCTTGCTGTCCGGCCCTGAGGCCGGCGGAACTGGCACCTCCTGAACGGCAGGTGCGGCGGCATCCGCCTGATGCTGCGCATCCGGATGCGGTGTGAACGGCGCAAAGAATCCGTAACCCTCTTCCACCGCCTCCCTGCCCGCTTGCGCGAACAGGCCGTAGCCAGACTCCTCCTGCACCTCGACGTTGGGTGCTGCCTTCACCGGCGTACCGCCAGCATCGGTCCGGGTGATGACGAGATCGTCCGGATTGAGGATGAAGGAACAGATCGAGACGATGTCCGATTCGCTGGAGTCGGTATTCAGCACCAGCATGGTCCGGCCGTCCGCCTGTCTGGTGCTGCCGACGACTTCGCCAAGCAGCGCCAGTTCCTGCTGCAGGTTGACGACATCCTTTTCCTTGAGCTCCGGCAGCAGGATGCTGAACTGCATCAGCCCTGCTGCCGGCGGCGGCAGGACCGGTTTTTCCTCGGCCTGAGCCTCAGCCTTGACGCTTTCCTGCCGGACAGCGGGTGCCGCATCCACCTGCGCGAGCGCAGCTAGCGCCGCCTTCACTTGCTCCACCTGCGCCTGGTCCACACCGGTACCATGGCGGTGTCCATCCAGCTCCATCTGCAGCACGTCCTTGGCGATCAGAAAGGCATCGACGTGCTCGGCCGTCATCACCATCTCGTGCTTGCGTATCCTGTCCAGCAGGTTCTCCAGCACATGGGTGATCTCCGACATGTCGGTGAAACCGAACGTGGCCGCACCGCCCTTGATCGAGTGCGCGGCACGGAAGATGGCATTCAGGTCCTCGGCATCCGGATTGCCGACATCGATAGCCAGCAGCAGACGTTCAGCTTCGGCCAGAAGCTCTTCCGCCTCCTCGAAGAAGACCTCATAAAACTGACTCATGTCCATCGTCATCAGACCGCTCCCGTTCGTTCAACTTGCCCGGAACTACGCACACTGTACGCGCTAACCGATCACCTTCTGTACGACCTCGATCAGACGCTTGGGATCGAACGGCTTGACCAGCCATCCGTTCGCGCCGGCCGCCTTGCCCTGCGCCTTCATTTCGTCGCTCGATTCCGTCGTCAGCATCAGGATCGGCACATCCTTGTACGATGACATCGTGCGCAAGGTCCGGATCAGCGTGAGTCCATCCATGACCGGCATATTCTGGTCGGTCAGTACCAGGTCCGCCCGGATCTCCCTTGCCTTGTTCAGGCCGTCCTGACCGTCCACGGCCTGCACGACCTCATAGCCTGCAGATTGCAGACTGAACGTCACCATCTGTCTCAGCGAACCGGAATCGTCTACCGCCAGTATCGTCTTTGCCATCTCGCTTTCTTTCCATCCTTGTGATTGCACTTGGTCAGGCTGTCGCGGGTTTGGGAACGCCCCTAGAACAGCTCTATCTCGCCGCAGCCCATGTGGCGCTGCTGCACCGGACGCGGCGAGCCGCGATCGAGCAACCGGTCGCTGCGCTGCAGAACCTCGTGTATCGCGCCGAGCGCCGCTTCGGCGGACTCCGGCGCCGTTTCCATCTCCTCGCCGCAATGCTTGCAGACCTGCAGCATGCTGCGCATCTCGCCGATGCGGCGCAGTGTGCGGGCGATCAGCTGACTGGTCAGGTCATGGAACTGCAGTCCAATGACGGCGGCGTTCACCTCATCGCCGATGACCTCGCGCAGATCGCGGAAATCGGCCAGTTGCTTGCTGTCTGCCAACCGTGCCGGGACATCCGACTCCAGCAGCAAGGCATCGACACAACTTTGCTGCTCGTCGACCGCCTGATGGATGGCGGTGAAGTGCTGACCGACCTTTTCGATCGCCTCGTCGAAGATGAACATGGCCTGCATCAGAT
The DNA here is from genome assembly GCA_036562645.1 of Methylophilaceae bacterium. GTDB lineage: Bacteria > Pseudomonadota > Gammaproteobacteria > Burkholderiales > Methylophilaceae > UBA6140. Next base: position 11,996 of record DATCJT010000114.1, read on the forward strand.
CGGCCTCGGCCTCGTGCAGATGCTGAATGCCGTTCTCGCACACTGCCTTCAGCAGCTTCCCCACTGCCGGCGCGGCATCGTTCTTTCGCCTGGTCATAGCCTGACTCATATACCCTACCTCGTTGTCCGTGCACTCAATTCATGGAACAAGCCATCAAAACGGCATCAGTTGTCCGCTTTTGCGCCCACCGCCTCCTCCAGTTCACTCCGGTCGCCCTCGACCGGCACGTCGAGCGGCGTATCATCCTTGATGATGCTTTCCTCCGCCTGCTTGTTCATGACGATGATGCTGATGCGCCGATTCACCGGATTCAGCGGATTCTCCTTGTCGAACAGCACTGCGGATGACAGACCGACCACACGCAGCACCTTGGTCTCATCCATGCCGCCCGCGACGAGCTCGCGCCTGGACGCGTTGGCGCGGTCGGCCGAAAGTTCCCAGTTGCTGTATCCACGCTCGCCGCCGATGTAGCTGGCGCCATCGGTATGCCCGGACAGGCTGATCTTGTTCGGCACGCCGTTAAGCATCTTGCCGATCTCAAGCAGAATGGCGCGGGCATAGGGCTTGAGCTCGGCGCTGGCGAGGTCGAACATCGGGCGGTTCTGTTCATCGACGATCTGGATGCGCAGACCCTCGGTGGTGATGTCGAGCAGTAGCTGATTCTTGAACTGGCGCAGCATGGGACTGGCATCGATGGCCTCCTCGATGCGCTTCTTCAGCTGCTCCAACTTGAGCCGTTCCTGCCGTTCCAACTCGGCCTTGGCCTCCTCGTAACTCATGGGCCTGGGCCGGTCTGCGTCCGGCGCGTGCTCGCCACGCTTGACCTGACCGTGCTGGCGAGTCAGATCCTGTCCGCCGCCCTTGAGGATGATCTGGCTGCTGCCGGTGGATGGCCCGCCCTGCAGCGCCACCTTGAGCGGCGTCTGGAAATATTCCGCGATGCCTTCCAGCTGCGCCTTCGTGGTCGAGCCGAGCAACCACATCAGCAGGAAGAACGCCATCATGGCGGTCACGAAGTCGGCATAGGCGATCTTCCAGGCGCCGCCGTGATGACCGCCACGGGCGCGCCTGACACGCTTGATGATGACGGGACGTGCGGTATCCTGTGCCATGGCTGCCGGCCTAGCGCTTCTGCTTGACGAAATCTTCCAGCTCGCCGAAAGCCGGACGTTCGGAGGAGTACAGCACCTTGCGGCCGAATTCGACGGCGATCGCCGGCGCATAACCGTTCAGGCTGGCGAGCAGGGTCACCTTGATGGTCTGCAGCAGCTTGGTGCTTTCCTCCAGCTTTTGTTCGAGCAGGCCGGAAAGCGGATTGATCAGGCCGTAGGCGAGCAGGATGCCGAGGAAGGTGCCGACCAGCGCACGGGCGATCAGAACGCCCAGTTCGGCCGGGGGCAATGCAACGTTTTCCATCGTATGCACGACCCCCATGACCGCGGCGATGATGCCGAAGGCGGGAAGCCCGTCGCCCATTCTCGCGATGCAGTGCACGGGGACATGGCCTTCCATGTGATGCGTCTCGATCTCGTTGTCCATCAGGTTCTCGATCTGATAGGCATCCAGATTGCCTGACACCATCAGGCGCAGGTAATCCGTCAGAAAGTCGACCAGGTGGCGGTCTGCCAGCACTCTCGGATACTTCGTGAACAGTGAGCTGGCTTCCGGGTTCTCGATATCGTTCTCGATGGACATGATGCCGTCCCGGCGCACCTTGCTCAGAATCTCGTACAGCATCGCGAGCAGGTCCATATAGAGCGCCTTGGTGTATCTCGACCCCCTGAATGCATCCGGCAGTGCCCGCAGCGTCGCCTTGATCGCCTTGGCATTGTTGCCGACGATGAATGCGCCGACGGCCCCGCCGCCTATCATCAGCAGTTCCACCGGCTGCCACAGGGCGCCGAGATGTCCACCGGCCAGGGCATAGCCGCCGAATATCGCGCCGAGCACGGCGATGAATCCCAGTATCACGAACATGGTTGCCAGCCCCGTCTCGTCAAGTCAGTCTTTGTATGCATCTGCATCTCCAGTCCGCTCAGGCGAAATCCTCAATTAGTCATTGCCGGTCAGCTTAACGGCTGACCGTGCGATGCAATCCCGGGAAATGAAACGGGTTTTCCGGGCTGCTTTAAGGATTACGGCGCAAACGGTCAGAACTTGAACCGTATGGCTGTGGAAGCAACTTGCGCGCTCCAGAAGGCGGAAGCCCCAGCCGGCCTGTTGATCAGGCATCGGCGCGGGGCTTCCTGAGGGGGGTTATCTAAATGCCGAACTTCCCGAATCGGCCTCATGCGACGCCGGAAGACAGCTCCTGCTCCTCCCTCGCGCGCTTGGTCTTGCCGGCACGCGAAGGCACGTGACAGATGCCGCAACGGAAATTCTCATTGAGGTCATAGCTATCGACGATGAACTTGCCGCCACAGCAGCTACAGGGCATGAGCTTCAGCATGTTGCTTTCGACAAAGCGGATCAGCGTCCATGCCCGCGTCAGGGACAGCACCGGCTCATCGTCAGGACCCTTGCCGATCTGTTCGAGATAGACCCGATAGGCAGCCATGACGGCCTGGATGCCGCTCACCCCCGCATATTCCACGAGGAACTCATAAATGTTGAGGAACATGGAGGAATGGATGTTGGGCTGCCAGGTCAGGAACCAGTCGGTAGAGAACGGCAGCATGCCCTTGGGTGGCGAAACGCCGCGCAGTTCCTTGTACAGCCGGATCAGGCGCTCACGCGACAGGGTCGTCTGTGCCTCCAATAGCTGCAGGCGCGCACCCAGATTGATGAGATCGATCGCCAGGCGAATCTGTTCCGCTTCCTCTACTACACTCTTCTTGACCATCTTGCTTCCTCCTCGGGAGGCCGGACCGGCCGGCCTTTTATCTTTCTATTTCTTTATGAACTGCTTCAAGCAATGGCTTCGACCGGCTGATTGGCCATCAGCACGACCGCATGCGCATTGGTCAGCGTGCGGTCCTTGTTGTAACTGGTCAGCATGTTGAGAATGCTGCAGTCATCGAAACGGAAGCGCGCCAGCATCATCTGCGAATTGGCCAGCTTGGTCAGCTGGGAGTTGCTGAGGCTCGCGATCAGATTGGCAACGTCCTCACTGATACCTAGACGGAAAATGGCAGCAGGCTTGTCATGACGGATCATCTGCTGGGCCAGCATCAGATAGTTGAGATTGATGTCACGAATCTCGGACAAAATGCTTTCATTCGACATTTGATTTTCCTCCATCCCGATATGTTTATATGGTGCAGGTCGATTTTCGGCACTGCTTTATGAGGCCGTACTTTGCCTGTCGGGGTAAAGGATGAAAATGCGACTTTGTCGGTTTTTTTTGTCAGTCGAACGGCGAACACGAGTGTCGGAAAGCTGCCGGGCACTTGTACGTGTTTGTCCTACATGAATGTAAACATTATTAAAAAATCAATCGCTTGAGTCGGATCCGACTTGACTCGGGATCCGTGTAGGCATGACGGAGCATCATTACAGGTAGTCCGTATCCTTTATCGTCAGCTTTTCGACAAACCTTAGGGCAGGAAAAAAAAGAGCTCACCTATCATCTGTTGCTCCATCGAGACTTGCCGGCAGCGGTCCGTGCGCAACAGCTTGCCGGGCTTCGACACGAAATCCGGCAGCGACGGATGCCATCCCATGCCATAAAGTCGAAATCTCGACAATCCTTCAACGATTTCGGCAATTCATCGACAGAATTCCGACAGCATGTTCGCCGCCCGGGTGCATCCCATTTCGACACTAAGTATTTTTCCTTTTATTTTCATTGCATTAGAAAAATCACGGATGCCCGGTGACAATCCGCCGGCGTGGCACGCAATTCGCTCAATTGCTCCTGAGAACATATTTCAACCCAACGCGCATATGAAATCATTGCCCAGGAAGCGGACCACGATGCAACCGACACATTCGGCCAGACGCACGGCCAGGCTGACGGAGAGCACTTTCGCCACCGGACTGCAGGAATCCCCGATCCAGGCTGCGGCGACGTTACCTGACAGCTCGCATGACGATGCGCTCGCGCGCTTCAAAAACATCATTGCCTGCATCCCTGGTCTCGTATTCGAGTGCATGCTGGATCAGCAGGGAGGCGTCGCCTTCACCTATCTCAATGCCGGATGCCGCAATCTTCTGGCCATCATGCCGGAACAGCTCTATGCCGATCCACAATTGCTGGTGCACATGATCCTTCCCGCCGACCGCGCTTCCTTCCTCGAAAGCGTGAGGGAAGCAGCCGTGCGAGAGGCTGCCTGGACCTGGGAAGGCAGCCTGATGATGCGGGAACTGCATGAAGTAAAATCCATACGCCTGCATGCCACCGCATATAGGGATCGCAATGGAAAAGTTCTGTGGAGCGGTATCATGTCCGACATCACACGCGACATGAATGAAAAAATGGCAATGGATGAAATCTCCTACAGATTCAAGGCTATCGTCTCCAATATTCCCAGCCTGGTCTTCCAATGCTATCTCGATGACAACAACGCCATTGCCTTCGACTACCTGGGCCCCAGGTGCCATGCCCTGCTCGGTATCGACGCGGACACGCTACTCAGTCAGCCGCATAAACTGCTCGAGATCATCGTGCCGGAAGACCATGAATCCTTTCTGACCAGCATGCAGAAGTCGGCTGCCGACATGACCGTCTGGAACTGGGAAGGCCGCCTCTGGATCGAGGAATGGCAGGACATCAAGCTGATCAACCTGCGCGCCAGCCCGGTACTGAATGCGCAAGGCCTGATACAGTGGTGCGGCGTGATCACGAACATCACCCAGAGCAAGCGGGAAAAGCAGGAGCTGGAGGAATCGCGCCAGCAGCTGGAAGAGCTCTCCTCGCACATGGCCCTGATCAAGGAGCAGGAAAGACTGCACATTGCTCGCGAAATTCATGACAACATCGGCGGCAATCTCTCCGCGATCAAGATCGGGCTTTCCTCACTGATCAAGGGACTTTCCCAGCAGCATCCGGAACTGCTGGAAAAGGCGAGCCAGCTGGAGAAGCTGGTTGACCGGACCTTCGACGATACACACAGAATCACCGCGGACCTGCGACCGGGCGTGCTGGAGCTCGGCATCGTCGCCGCGCTGGAATGGCAGAGCCGGGAATTCGAGAAAAGCACCGGCATCCGCGTCCATTTCCGGACCAACGACGAAGACCTGGAACTCGACCTCGACCGCGCCATCGTGCTGTTCCGCATCTGTCAGGAAGCGATGACCAACATCGCCAAATATGCCCGCGCGGACAGCGTCGAAATCGACTTGATGCACGAAAAGGATGAAATTGTCATGCAAATCGTCGACAATGGCATCGGCATCAAGCCGGAAGACAAGCAGAAAAAGCGTGCCTTCGGCCTCAGGGGCATGCATGAGCGTGCCCAGGCCGTGGGCGGTACTTTGACGATAGAACCGGCGCCGGTGGCCGGCACCAGGGTCCTGGTCCGGCTGCCAGATGACACGACCCCGTAACCCCGAAGAGATGCCGAGACCTTGAATGTGACCGTCTGAGTGAAATGCTGCCTGATATCAAAGTCATTATTGCCGACGACCACGCGATATTGCGTGACGGACTGAAGCAGATCCTTGCGGAAACGGATGACATCCAGGTCATCGCCGAGGCCGAGAACGCCACCGAGGCCATCATGATGGCCCGCAAGCATCCTGCGGATGTCCTGATCCTCGACATCTCGCTACCGGACCGCAACGGCGTCGAGGTCGCCAAGATCCTGAAACGCGAGAATCCCGGGCTATCCATCCTGATGCTGTCCATGCACAAGGAGGACCAATATGCGGTCCGCTCGCTGAAGGCGGGTGCTTCCGGCTATCTGACCAAGCAGGGCGCATCGTCGGAACTGGTGTCAGCGATACGTACCGTCGCCAAGGGGAAGAAATACCTGAGCGCGAGCGTAGCGGAGAGCCTGGCCAACCATCTGAGCAGCGAAGAAAAGCCCCTGCACGAGACACTCTCCGACCGCGAGTTCCAGACCATGATCATGATCGCATCCGGCATGACGGTGGGTGAGATCGCCGATAAGCTCTGTCTGTCCGTCAAGACCATCAGTGTCTATCGGGCCCGCCTGCTGGAAAAGATGCACATGAGCAACAACGCGGAAATCACGCACTACGCGATCAAGAACCATCTCATCGATACGGAATAACCGTAACGCACGCCGGTCCGGACATTACATTGGACGGACACACCCGGTACCCGGCAAACCCGCGCCAGTCCAGGCAAATCCATCCCACCCCTAAAGTTTTTCCACGGCCTGCCGACAATTCGTTTACACCGGTCGGATATCGGTCGCAGCATCGGGAAAAGAATTTCAGGCAATTCCTAAACTTTCTCCGAAGGCAGCCGATAAGAAATCTGACAGCCCGGTAACAGCGGGTCCGAAACCGGAACATGAACCAAACCAAGTAAAGGAGAAACAAAATGGCTGCTGTAATCAACACCAACATCGCTTCACTGAACGCACAACGCAACCTGAGCACCTCTCAGTCCAGCCTGAACGTGTCCCTGCAACGCCTGTCCTCCGGTCTGCGTGTCAACAGCGCCAAGGACGATGCTGCCGGCCTCGCCATCGCCACCCGCATGGAAGCCCAGGTCCGCGGTCAGACCGTCGCCATCCGCAATGCGAATGACGCCATCTCGTTCGCACAGATTGCCGACGGCGCGCTCGGCAAGATCACAGATGCCCTGCAACGTATGCGTGAACTGGCAGTTCAGGGCGCCAACGGCACCAACGGCACCGGCGACCTCGCCAACCTCGATGCCGAATATCAGGAACTGGCCGCGGAAGTCGCACGTATCGGCACCGCCACCAAGTTCAACGGTTCCGCCGTGTTCGGTGCCTCCTATACCTTCCAGGTAGGCGCGGATGCTTCCGACACGATCACCGTAGCCGCGACGGCCGCGCCAACGATCGCCGGCGACGTCACCACCAATGCCAACGCGACTGCAGCGCTCGGCCTGATCGACACCGCGCTCGATGCCGTCAACACCGCCCGTGCGACGCTGGGTGCCGTGCAGAACCGCTTCGAGTCCGTCATCAGCAGCCTGCAGGTGTCCGTGGAGAACCAGTCGGCCGCCCGCTCGCGCATCATGGATGCCGACTTCGCCGCCGAATCCGCCAGCCTGACCCGTGGTCAGATCCTGCAGCAAGCCGGCACGGCGATGCTGGCCCAGGCCAACACCCTGCCCAACACGGTGCTGACCCTGCTGAGGGGCTAAGTCTCGGTAGCCATCGTTGAAACCGATAGACGCAGGGGGCCGTAACAGGTCTCCTGCGTTGCCACATGAGGAATTCAATCATGTCGATTACATCTATCAGCGGATTTGGCGCCGCAAAGGGATTGGGCTCCTACAGCGCCGCAAGAGTCAGTGAAACGGATGTGCAGGCGGTACCCGGCAAGCCGGCCGCAGAGACTGATCAGCCCAGCGCAAAGGAAGTACGTCAGGCGGTGGAAAGCCTGAACCGCGTCATTGCCAGCTCACAGCAAAGCATCCATTTCACGATGGATGAAGAAGCCGGAAAGATCGTGGTCAAGGTGCTCGATTCCGAAACCCAGAAGGTGTTGCGGCAGATCCCCAATTCGGAAGCCCTGGCGATCTCGAAAAACCTGGCACGCCTACAGGGCCTGCTGTTCTCGGAACGCGCCTGATTCATCAATCCAGCGAACAGCGTGCGCTTTGCGGCGCACTTTTGCTGATGAACGGCACACGGACTACGTTAGGCTAGCTGCCATTCCGGTGACTGCTGACAGAACCGGGTGCAGGCCTGCATTTTGATGAAAGGATAGTACATGGCCATTTCAGCTTCAGGTATCGGCTCGGGACTCGATGTCAATGCCATCGTGTCCCAGCTCGTCGCAGCGGAAAGCGGTCAACTGACCCTCATTGCGAACAAGAAGTCCGCACTGCAGTCGAAGATCTCCGCGTTCGGCACACTCAAGGGTGCACTCTCCAGCTTCCAGACGGCGCTCGCCAACCTGTCCTCACCGAGCAAGTTCAGCGTACAGAAGACCACCGTCGGCGACAGCTCCGTATTCACGGCCAGTGCCAACGGCAAAGCGACCGTCGGCGAATACAGCGTGCGCGTGGACCAGCTGGCGCAGGCGCAGAAGCTTGCCACTGCCGGCTTCGCCAGCAAGACCGAGAGCATAGGCTCAGGCACGATCACCATCACGCTGGGTAGCTATGACAGCATCAGCAACAGCTTCACACCGAACGCCGAAAAATCGCCGGTCTCCATCGTCATCCCGCCCGGCAGCGACAGTCTGGAAAAGATCCGCGATGCGATCAACGGTGCCGATGCCGGCGTCACTGCCACCATCGTCAACGACGGTAGCGCCAGCGGCAACCGCCTGGTCATCACATCCAAGGACACCGGTACCGCGAACAGCATCCGTATCAGCGTGGAGGATGATGACGGCGACCCGTTCGATGACAGCGGACTTTCCCGCCTGGCATTCGACCCGACCCTGACCGCCGGTGCAGGCAAAAACCTCACCCAGATGCAGGAAGCCAGGGATGCCCGGCTCAATATCGACGGCATCGACATCGTCAAGTCCAGCAATCAGATCAACGATGCCATCGAAGGCGTCACGCTCAACCTGCTAAAAGTCAGCGGCGGCACCGCGACCAACCTCAACATCGCTACCGATACGGCAGCGATCGAAGCATCGGTCGAGGCGTTCGTGAAGGCCTACAACGACCTCAACACGACCATCGTCAACCTGACCAAGTACAACGAAAGCACGAAGCAAGGCTCCATCCTGACCGGCGACAACACGACCCGCAGCATCGCCAACAAGATCAAGGCCATGCTGACCGGCACCATCAGCACGGGCGGCGCGCTGAATTCGCTTTCGCAGATCGGCGTGGCGTTCAAGGCGGACGGCACGCTGGCACTGGATTCGAACAAGCTCAAGGACAGGATCGCCACCAACTTCGACGACATCGCCAGACTGTTCGCCACCAGCGGCATCACCTCGGACCCGCAAGTGAGCTTCATCGCTGGTGGCAGCAAGACCCAGGCGGGAACCTACGCCATCAACATCAGCGCGCTGGGCTCGGACGACAGCGACGTTGCCGGGACGATCAACGGCTATCCTGCCGTCGGTTCCGGCAATATCCTCAGAGGAGCCGCCGGCACACCGGTCGAGGGTCTGGTCATCCAGATCGGCGGTAACACCCTGGGCGACCGCGGCACGGTCACCTACAGCATCGGCTTCGCCGCGCAGCTCAACAAGCTGGTCTCCGAGTTCCTGGACGAGGAAGGCATCCTGACCAGCAAGACCGACAGTCTGAACAACTCGGTCTCACGACTGGACAAGGAAAGAGAGAATCAGGAAGCGCGGCTGGCACTCGTCGAGAAGCGCTATCGGGCGCAGTTCACCGCGCTCGAGACGCTGATCAGCAGCATGAACTCGACCAGCAACTTTCTCACGCAGCAGCTGGCGCAGATTTCCGCCAACAGCAAATAGTCATTCACGAATCTGGACAAGGAAACACAATGTTCGGTGCAAGTTATAGCGGCATCAATGCCTACAAACGCATCAATCTGGAAACCGGAGTGGTCGATGCCGACCCGCTGAAGCTGGTCATCATGCTCTACGACGGCGCCATCGAGGCCTGTCACAAAGGGCTTGCGCTCATGCGTAGCGGTGATATCGCCGGCAAGGGCGAGACGCTGTCCAAGGCCATCACGATCGTCGAGAGCGGTCTGCGGCAGGCACTGGACCGGGAGACCGGCGGCGAGATCGCACGCAACCTGGACGAACTCTATGGCTACATCAGCAGCCGCATCTACCAGGGCCACCTGCAGAACAGGCCGGAATACATAGAGGAGGCAGCGAAGCTTCTGAGTGAACTGAAGTCCGCCTGGGCCGCCATCTCCGAACGGCCGGCGGCCATGTCACAGAATCTGCCCCAACCCGCATTCATGAAAGACTGACACATGACCAACGCCGAACTGAACCTGTACGCGGATGTCGCCGGCATCGCCGAGCGCATGCTGGCTGCCACCCAGGCGGAAGACTGGGAACTGCTGGAGCAGCTCGAAGCCACCTGCGCCTCCCATATCGAACGCCTGCGCGTCATGGACACCCCGCCATTGACGCGGGAGGAACTGCGGCAGAAAGTTGCATATATCGAACGGATACTGGAGACAGACAGACAGATCCGGCGCCTGATCGAGCCGTGGATGGCCCGTCTCTCCGACCTCATGCAGAGCAGCGGCACACGCCGTAAACTGCACAACACCTACGTGACAGGAAGCGCTTACTGACATGCCGGAGCGGCCTGCCATCTCGCCGGTCAGCGGTATCACACCGGTGCTACCGCTGAAGGCACTCGGCGATGCGGCAGACGAGGCAGGCTTCCGCTTCGCGCAGCTCAACCTAGCACGGCTCAATAGCGGACAGCTTTACCACGGCAGAATCGTGGCAAAACTGGATGACATGAGTTTTCTCGTCGCCCTCAACGGCGGTATGCTCAGAATGGTCCTGGACAAGGGCATGCAGACCGGGGAAATGATCGCGCTGCGCTATCTGGGCGGGTCGCCGCAACCCGCGTTTCTGCTCGTGCCACCCTCCCCATCACACAGTCAGACCAGTCTCAGCCCAGCTGCAAGAATGATCGGTCAATTACTGACCGACAGCGTACCGCCCCGTTTCGAGGCCAGCCAGCCTGTCACCGACTCGCCCAGCAACAACGCTGCCAGAATCGCAGTCGACCTCGGACAGGCCGTGTCCATGAGCGGACTGTTCTACGAATCCCATCTCGCCGAATATCTGGCAGGCAGACGCCCCTTGTCCGCGCTGCTGCAGGAACCGCAGAACCAGTCTCCCCAAGCCCAAGCCACACTGGTGTCACAGCAGCTGCAGGTCCTGGAGCAGCAGCGGTTGCACTGGTACGGCGAAATCTGGCCGGGCCAGACCATGGATTGGGAGATCCACCGCGAAGAGGACGCACGCGCAGGCAGAGACGGGAAGCAGGCTGACGAAGCCATCGCCAGCAGCGTCACGCTGCAGCTGCCCCGACTGGGGAAGGTACGTGCCGCCATCCATCATGCCGGTGGACGGCTACGTATCGAACTATGGGCGGAACAGGAAACAACGGCCGGACTGCTGGCGCGGGGAAACTCGGTGCTCATGAAGCGCCTGCAGGCTGCAGGCCAGCAGCCGGATCAGGTGACGGTAAGACGCCATGACGGAGCCGCATAACCCCAAACAGACTGCTGTCGCCCTCGCCTATGAGACCGGCGATCTAGCGCCGCGCGTCGTCGCCAAGGGGCATGGACTGATCGCCGAGCAGATCATCGCGCGCGCACGGGAACATGGCGTGTTCGTACATGAATCGAAGGAACTGGTGCAACTGCTGATGCAGGTGGATCTGGATGCGCACATCCCCCCTGCCCTCTACGTCGCGATCGCCGAGATCCTGGCATGGCTGTACCAGATGGAAAGCGGCGCTGCAGCGCCCTCTCAGAATCAGAACGACCTGTCCGGCTGATCAGGGCAGGTCAGAGCAAGCCTGCATCGCAGGCGGCTAGTCAGACCGGCATGTTCATGATCTCCTGATAGGCGGAAACCAGCTTGTTCCTCACCTGCACCGTGGCCTGGAAAGCGATGTTGGCCTTCTGCCCGGCAATCATGACATCCGACAGGCTGACGCTGTCATCGCCCAGCACGAAACGCTTGCCCATGCTCTCCGCATGCACCTGCGAGCGGTTGACGTGATCGAGCGACGACTTCAATGCGGCGGCGAAATCCAGCTTCTCCGCCGACTGTACGTTCTGGCCGGACGCAATTGCACCGACCGCGCCGGCCGGTGCAGCATGGGCGGGATTCTGTGCCGCCGCCCTGAGCTGGGCCAGCATGGCCTGAATCCTGTTCGTATCGATGGCTCCTGTTTTCATTGCAACCTCTTCTTGCTTTGGATGTGGCTTGCACAATTTAGCAGCCGGGGCGGAATGAAATCCCCGAATTAGGCTGATGATTCCCGCTCTTTTCCACCGATTGATATCGCCGGCGCATCTCATAATGGCATCCAATCGGGGAACCCCCGGAGTGAAAGATTCCGAATGGAGTTGGCAAGCAATGGCATCAACAACAGAAATCCTGGTGAATGAGGAAAACGGCATTGCCCGGCTAGGCAAGTCGCTGATGGGCAGCAAGATCCTGCTCGCCGTCGGCATCGCCGCCGTCATCGCATGCATGGCGGTCGTCCTGCTGTGGAGCCGGCAGCCCGATTACCGCATCCTGTTCTCCAATTATTCGGACAAGGATGGCGGCACCGTCGTCGCCGCACTCGAACAGATGAACGTTCCCTACCGGATCGCCGAAGGCGGCAGCGCCATCATGGTACCGGCGAACCAGGTCCACGAGATCCGGCTCAAGCTCGCGGCACAGGGTCTGCCCAAAGGTGGCAACGTCGGCTTCGAGTTACTCGAGAACCAGAAATTCGGCGTATCCCAGTTCGTCGAGCAGGTGAACTTCCAGCGCGCGCTGGAAGGTGAACTGGAACGCAGCATCCAGTCCGTCGATGTCGTGCAGCTTGCCCGTGTGCATCTCGCCATTCCCAAGGCCAGTGTATTTACGCGCGAACAGAAGAAACCCACCGCCTCGGTGCTGCTCAACCTGCACCCCGGACGCAGCCTGGACAAGCGTCAGGTCAGCGCCATCGTGCATCTGGTCGCAAGCAGCGTCCCCGACCTGCCGGCCGCCAACGTCACCGTGGTCGATCAGAACGGCAACCTGCTTTCCGATACGGACAAGGATGCGGCCACGGACGCTCTCGACCCGACCAAGCTCAAGTACATCGAGGATCTGCAGCGCAGCATCGTCAAGCGTGTCGAATCCATCATCTCGCCCATCGTCGGCGCCAACAACGTGCGCGCCGAGGCCAGCGTCGAGGTCGATTTCTCTACCACCGAACAGGCCGCCGAGATCTACAAGCCCAACCAGTCGCCGGAGGAAGCCGCCGTCCGCAGCATGCAGAGCAGCGAATCCACCTCGACTTCTACGGCCACGACGGGCGGTGTGCCAGGCGCGCTGTCCAATCAGCCGCCGGCACCGGCAACCGCACCGCTGACGGTGGACGATGCCACGAGCGGCACGGAAACCGTCTCCACACCGGTCAGCACGCAAAGAAACGTGACCACCAATTACGAAGTCGACAAGACCGTGCGCTATGTCCAGCAGCCCATGGGCGGCATCAAGCGACTCACCGTAGCGGTCGTCGTCAATCACATCAGCAGCGTGGATGCTGACGGCAAGGTCGTCAGCCGACCGCTGACCGATGACGAGAAAGCGCAGATCAGCGACCTCGCCAAGCAGGCGATGGGCTTCAATGCCGAGCGCGGCGACTCGTTGACCGTGGTCAACAGCTCGTTCGTCGCCGCCGAGGAAGCGCCCCTGCCGGAGATACCCTTCTGGAAGCAGCCGGCTGTCCTCGAGATGGCCAAGGATGCCGGCAAGTTCCTGCTTGGACTGCTCGTCGTCCTGCTGCTCTACCTGCGCCTGCTCAAGCCCATGGTGCGCACACTCACCAAGCCGGCCGCCCCGGTCCTGCCGGGTCCGGCGGAAGAAGGCGCGGTCGTCGAGCTGAGCGGCAAGGCACGCGGTCTCGCTCCGCAAAGTTATGAGGAGAACCTGATGGTGACCAAGCAGATCGCCCGCGAGAACCCCAAGCTCGTGGCTAACGTAGTGACATCATGGGTCAATCACAATGGTTGAAGACAAGGTAACCAAGGGGGCCATCCTGATGCTGGCGCTGGGCGAGGAAGAAGCCGCCGAGGTCATGAAGCATCTGAGTCCGCGTGAAGTACAGAAGCTGGGCGCGGCCATGACCACGATGAAGAATATCGGTCACGACGAGGTCGAGGCCGTCATCAATGATTTCCTTGCAGAAGCCAGCCAGAGCACCTCGCTCGGCCTGGATTCCGACGATTACGTGCGTTCCGTGCTGAACCGTGCGCTGGGCGAGGACAAGGCGTCCAGTCTGCTGAGCCGCATCCTGCAGGAACGCGACTCGAGCGGCATCGAAAGCCTGAAATGGATGGATGCGCTGACCGTCGCCGAGTTCGTCAAGAACGAGCATCCGCAAATCATCGCCACCATACTCGTGCATCTCGAACGCGACCAGGCTTCCGAAGTGCTCAGCCATTTCGATGAACGCCTGCGTCACGACGTGATGCTGAGGATCGCCACGCTGGACGGCATCAAGCCGACGGCGCTGAAGGAACTCAACGACGTGCTGACCAAGCTGCTGAGCGGCAATGAGAACCTCAAGAAAAAGAACCTGGGCGGTATCAAGACCGCAGCCGAAATCATGAACTATTTCAGCAGTGAGCACGAGGCTTCCGTCATGGACGCGCTCAAGGCCTATGACGAGGACATGGCGCAAAAGATCATGGACGAGATGTTCGTCTTCGACGACATCCTGAACATCGACGACAGAAGCATCCAGGTCATCCTGCGCGAGATCTCCCAGGAAAGCCTGATCCTGGCGCTCAAGGGTGCAACGACGGAACTGCGCGAGAAGATCTTCAAGAACATGTCCACCCGCGCTGCCGATATCATGCGCGAGGATCTGGAAGCCAAGGGTCCGGTGCGCCTGTCCGAGGTCGAGGCGCAGCAGAAGCTGATCCTGCAGACCGTGCGCAGGCTGGCAGACGAAGGTCAGATCATGCTCGGCAAGGGCGGAGAAGATACCTATGTCTGATCTCGATCTGCCAAAGGACGAACAGGAAAGATATCAGCGCTGGGAGATGTCCATCCTCACCGCTGACGGCAAGACGCTTTCCAGACCGGTAGAACGCAAGCAGTCCGAGGCTCCGGCCGAACTGGTGCAGATTCTGGAGAACGCCCGTGCCGAAGGCTTCAAAAAGGGTTATGCCAAGGGCATGACGGAAGGGTTCGAGGCCGGCATGAAGAAAGCCGAGGAGCATGAGCGGGTGATCGCACGGCTCGCCGGTTCCTTCTCGGACGCTTTGAGGCATGCCGACGAGACGATGGCGGAAGAACTGCTGACGCTCGCACTGGATATCGCCAAGGCCATGCTCAAGACCAACCTGCATGTCAGGCATGACCATGTGCTGGCCGTGGTGCGTGAATCCATCCGCTACCTGCCATCGGTCAGTCAGCCCGCCCGCATCCTGCTCAATCCGCAGGATGCCGAGGTCGTCCGGCTGAACATGGCCGAGGAACTCGCCGAAGGCGGCTGGCTCATCATCGAAGACCCCGCCGTCGAGCGTGGCGGCTGCATGGTGGAAACAGCCAGCAATCAGATAGACGCTTCCAACGGACAACGCTGGAAACGCATCTGCAGCGCGCTGGGGCAGCCCGGCGAATGGTTGGACGAGAGCTAACATGCATACCGACATCATGCATGCTCAGCACTGGAAAAGTTATGCACGGGATTGCGGCGAGCTGCTGCGGCTCACCGAGCCGCTGGAAATCTCCGGCCGCGTGACCCGCCTCACCGGGCTGGTCATGGAAGCGGTCGGTATCAAGCTGCCCGTCGGTAGCGCATGCTCCATTCCCTTGCCTGACGGCAGGAAGATCGAAGCTGAAGTCGTCGGTTTCGACGGCGATAAGCTGCTCCTGATGCCACAAGGCAGCATCGAGGGCATCGTACCCGGCTCCCGCGTCTTCCCGCAGGAAATCACGGGACACATCCCCGGTCCCGGCGGTGCCGACCATCAGCGCCGCCGCGCCTCGGACCGATCGCGCCACCTGCCGATCGGCCCCGAGCTGCTGGGCCGCGTACTGGATGCCGCCGGCATGCCGCTGGACGACCTCGGCCCGCTCAGGACCCGTCAGGTCGCGCCGCTCCTCGCACGCCCGATCAACCCACTGTCCCGCGCCCCCATCACCGAGGCACTGGATGTCGGCGTGCGCGCCATCAACAGCATCCTCACCGTCGGGCGCGGACAGCGGATGGGCCTGTTCGCCGGCTCCGGCGTCGGCAAGAGCGTGCTGCTGGGTATGATGGCACGCTATACCGATGCCGATGTCATCGTCGTCGGCCTGATCGGTGAGCGCGGTCGTGAAGTGAAGGAATTCATCGAACAGATACTCGGCGAAGCCGGGCTAGCGCGCTCGGTCGTCATCGCCGCCCCAGCCGACGCTTCGCCGCTCATGCGTATGCAGGGCGCGAGCTACGCCACCAGCATCGCAGAATACTTCCGCAATCAGGGCCAGCACGTCCTGCTCATCATGGACTCGCTCACGCGTTACGCGATGGCGCAGCGCGAGATCGCCCTCGCCATCGGCGAACCGCCGGCGACCAAAGGCTACCCGCCGTCCGTATTCGCGAAGCTGCCCGCTCTGGTGGAACGCGCCGGTAACGGCAAGGCTGGCGAAGGCTCGATCACCGCCTTCTACACGGTGCTGACCGAGGGCGATGACCAGCAGGACCCGATCGCCGATGCCGCCCGCGCGATCCTGGATGGACACATCGTGCTGAACCGCACGCTGGCCGAGGCCGGACATTATCCGGCCATCGACATCGAGCAGTCGATCAGCCGCGTCATGGTCAACATCACCGACAAGGCGCACCAGAAAGCCGCACTCCGGCTGAAACAGCTGAATTCACGCTACACCCGCAACCAGGACCTGATCAACGTCGGCGCCTATGAGGCTGGCTCCGACCCCGTGCTGGACGAGGCCATCGCCAGGCATGAAGCCATCGCCGCCTTCCTGCAGCAGGACATCAATGAACGGGCCGACCTCGGGCAGAGCATCCGGCAGCTCATGGAGCTGCTGGAGCATGAAGTCTAGTCAGGGAAAGGAAAGAGATGAGCAAGCACGACACCGGTACCTTGCAGACACTGATCGAGATGGCCGACAGGGAATCCGACCAGGCCGCCGAGGCGCTGGCCGAGGCAAACCGCAATCTGGCGGATAGCGAGAAAAGCCTGAACCTGCTGCTGGACTACCGGAGCGACTACCTCGGCCAGCTGGAACGGAACACGCAGAACGGCCTCCATGCCGGCAGCTTCATGAATTTCCGCACCTTTCTCGCCAAACTGGACCAAGCCATCGTCGGCCAGCAGGCCGTCGTCAGCGCATGCCGGCAAAAGGTTGCCGAACGGCGCAAGCAATGGCAGGAGTGCGAGCGCAAGAAGCTCTCCTACGGTGTGCTCGTGACGAAGGCGGAAACTCGCGAACAGCGCGCACAGCTAAGACGCGAGCAGAAGCTCATGGACGAGCACGCCCAGCGACTGAGCCTGAAGAAGACACATCCCTGCTAACCTCCATGCGTAATCATAAAGGATGCCATGATGCAAAACCTGCCACTGTTGAATGCCAATAGCGCGCCCAAGGCACATGTTTCCGGCCCAACCCGCCTGCCCGCCGCAAGCGCCGACCAGACGGCGGAGACCGGTACGTTCCAGCAGAAGCTGGCGCACCAGCTCGGGAAGCATGACGAGACCAGGCAGCCCGGCCGGCAGGTGAACGACGACAAGAACGGCGCGACCAGGGATATTACGGAGACGTCTGACAAAGCCCACGTCGATCTCGTACAGAGAAAACTCAAGCTGCAGCAACTTAGAGTGAACCTACGCGAGAATCCTGCCGAGGAAAAGGATCCCGGTGCCGTCATGCCCGGAATCGCTTTTGCCCCGCAGGCAGCAGATGTCACGATGAATCCGGAGTCTGCCGATATTCTAGCGCAAATCCGGCAATCCACCGCCGATGACGGCACCAGGCAGGAAACCATCCCCGAGCAGGCCGTGCTGCCGACTGCGCAGTCCGTTTCTGCCGCTCTGCCGGCCACTGACGGCGTTTCTCCGTCTGCCAATGCCATCACCGACATGCAGCCCGCAGCTGCGGTGGAGCAGAAACCCGGCACTGCTGCAGATGCCGTGCCGGCACTGGAAACCGACACCGAGCCGCCCGCCTTCACGGCAGAACGGCTCAGGTCGAATGAGCCGGAACCCGCGCTGCCGGACCAACAGGGCAGAATCGCCATGGATGCGCTCGGCATGCAGCAGGCCCGGCCAGCCACCGTCCCCTCCACCGGCAGCGCCAGCCCGGCCAACGCACCGATCATGACACCGCCCGGCACCGAAGGCTGGAACCAGGCCATCGGCCAGCGCATCCTGTGGATGGTCGGCACCACCCAGCAATCCGCGACGCTGACGCTAAATCCGCCTGAAATGGGGACGCTGCAGATTATCGTCCATGTGCAGAATGACAAGACCGACGCCTCCTTCTTTTCCGACCGGCCCGAGGTCAGGCAGGCATTGCAGGACGGTATGGACAATCTGCGCGAGATGATGCGGGAAGCCGGCATCAGCCTCGGTCAAACCAGCATCGGCCAGCGTGACCGGGCGGAACAGGAAGCAAGGCGACCGCACACGGCACACGACACAGATGCCGACCACAGTGCCGATGAAGCAGAGGCCATGCCTGCCGCCAGTCGCGTGCGCGTCGGCCGCGGTCTGGTCGATACCTTCGCCTGATCAGGAACGGACCGGCAGCAGACCGGATGCGGTCCCGGCGAATGTAAGGTCCGATATAGCGCATATTCCCGCCTCTTTTTCCGGCATTCAAACCGGGCGGCCTTGCTGATAATGGGCTCATTCCCAATGCAATGGATATCAGGAGCCCAGCATGGCCGTAGCACCATCCTCACAGGAACAGAAATCGAATTCCGGTCTCGTCACGGCACTTCTGGCAGCGTTGTTGCTGCTCGGTGGCGGCGCAGGCTGGTATTTCATGCAGGCAAAGGCCGCCGCCAAGTCGCTTGCAGAGTCCGGCGCGGCAGCGCCAGTGTTCATGACACTGGAGACATTCACCGTCAATCTGCAGTCCGGCACTGCCGAACAGTACCTGCAGACCGACATTACCCTGCAGCTCGGCAAACAGGCGCATGAGACGCTGGTCCGGCAGTATCTGCCGCTGGTGAAATCGGAAACACTGATGATTCTCTCGAGCAAAAGCAGTGCGGAGATTCTTGGCATCGAAGGCAAGAGCGCACTGAGCAGGGAGATCGCCGACCGCATCAACGGACTGCTGCCGCAGGACGGTGAAACACCCGTCGTGACCGGCGTGTTCTTCACCTCGTTCATCATCCAGTAACTGATATCGCGGAACATCATGGTTGACAATTTTCTGTCCCAGGAAGAAGTCGACGCCCTGCTCAAGGGCGTGACCGGCGAGCCGGACGAGGTTACGCAGGAAATTGATCCGTCCGAGGTCCGGGAATACAACCTCGCCACACAGGAACGCATCGTACGCGGACGCCTGCCGACACTGGAGATCATCAACGAGCGCTTCGCGCGACAGCTACGCATCGGCCTCTTCAACTTCCTGCGTCGCACGTCCGAGGTCTCGGTCGGCTCGGTTCGCATCAGCAAGTACAGCGACTTCATCCGCAACCTGGTCGTACCGACCAACCTCAACCTGGTGCAGATCAAGCCGTTCCGCGGTACCGGGCTCATCATCTTCGAACCCAACCTGGTTTTCCTGCTGGTCGATAACCTGTTCGGTGGCGACGGCCGCTTCCACACCCGTGTCGAGGGGCGCGACTTCACGCAGACGGAACAGCGCATCATCAAGCGCCTGCTCGACATCGTCATGGAAACCTACATGAAGTCCTGGGAGCCGGTGCACCAGATCGAGTGCGAATACGTGCGCTCGGAGATGAACACTCAGTTCGCCAACATCGCCACCCCCAACGAGGTGGTCGTCTCGACCAGCTACACGATTGAGATCGGCGATGTCAGCGGCGAGATGCACTTCTGCATGCCGTACTCGATGATCGAGCCGATCCGCGACATCCTCAGTTCCAGCCTGCAAGGCGAGGTGCTGGGCGTCGATAAGCGCTGGGTGCGGCTGATGACACAACAGATCCAGAGTGCCGAGGTCGAGCTGGTCGCCGATCTGGCAAAGACGAAACTGACGCTGCATGACGTGCTGAACATGAAGGTCGGCGACATCATCCCGCTCACGCTGTCGGAAACGGTGGAAGCCAAGGTCGATAACGTGCCGGTGATGGAATGCAAGTACGGAATCTTCAACGGGCAGTACGCACTGCGCGTAGAAAAGCTTTTACGAGCCAATTCCACGGAGTATGTGAAGGGAGAGCCAAATGGCGACTGAACAGGGAACCAATACCATCGATGACGACTGGAGTGCAGCCATGGCGGAACAGGCCGGCGCCGCATCCGTCATGCAGTCCGAAACCAAAAACAGTCAGGTGTTCGCGGAATTCTCCGAACAGAACCGGCTGACCGAGACGCAGAACGACATCGACTTCATTCTCGACATCCCGGTGCAGCTCACCGTCGAACTCGGCCGCACCAAGATTGCCATCAAGAACCTGCTGCAGCTGGCGCAGGGCTCGGTGGTCGAGCTGGACGGCCTTGCCGGAGAACCGATGGATGTACTGGTCAACGGCTGCCTGATCGCGCAGGGTGAGGTCGTGGTCGTGAACGACAAGTTCGGCATCCGCCTGACCGACATCATCACGCCCGCCGAGCGTATCCGCAAGCTGAACAAGTAAGCGTCATGACCGCACGCATTCTCCCTTTCCTGGCCCTGACCGGACTGCTCTTGCCTGGCATCGCCGGCGCCGCTGATAACGCCGCCATCTCTCCTGCTGGCAGCGCTATCCAGATGACCTTCGGTCTCGTCATGGTGCTCAGCGTCATCCTGCTCCTTGCCTGGCTGTTCAAGCGTTTCGCGCCCGGCGTGAGCCAAGGCGGTAGCGTCGCCCGCATCGTCGGCGGCGTCAGTGTCGGCAATCGCGAGCGCGTGCTGGTCGTCGAAGTGGCGGACCGCTGGCTGGTCATCGGTGTCGCGCCGGGGCAGATCACTGGCATCGCCAATCTGGATGCGGGCAAAACGGACCCCTCGCGGCAATCGACGCCGGCACCGTATCCGTTCGCGCAATGGCTGTCACGTTCCCTGCAAAGGCAGCGCGCCGACAA
Source organism: Methylophilaceae bacterium (assembly GCA_036562645.1). Taxonomy (GTDB): domain Bacteria; phylum Pseudomonadota; class Gammaproteobacteria; order Burkholderiales; family Methylophilaceae; genus UBA6140. The sequence continues at coordinate 32,963 of DATCJT010000114.1, forward strand.
CCCGGCAACATTAGAGAAATGATCATGTCACTGAAACTGGTATCTGCCATGCGGTCGCAGCCTGCCCGTCTGCTGTTCGCCATGCTGGCGCTGCTGACGCTGGCACTGACCTCATTCGGCGCGCTGGCAGCGGATGCCGGCCTGCCAGTCGTCAATGTCAGTCCCAATGCGGACGGCGGCCAGGACTACACGCTCAGCCTGCAGGCCCTGCTGCTGCTCACGTCGCTCTCCTTCCTGCCCGCCCTGCTGCTCATGATGACCAGCTTCACCCGCATCATCATCGTGCTCTCCCTGCTGCGGCAGGCGCTGGGCACGCAGTCCACGCCGCCCGGGCAAGTGCTGATCGGCCTCGCGCTGTTTCTGACCTTTTTCGTCATGGGGCCGGTATTCGACAGGATTTACAGCGAGGCCTACCAGCCGTTCGCCGAGAACCGCATCACGATGCAGGCCGCGATGGAAAACGGCGCGGTGCCGCTCAAGGAATTCATGCTGAGGCAGACGCGTGAAGCCGACCTCGCACTGTTCGTCAAAATGTCGCAGAGCGAGGCGCCGGAGACCGCTGAGGACGTCCCATTGCGCGTACTGATCCCGGCATTCATGACCAGTGAACTGAAGACGGCCTTCCAGATCGGCTTCGCCATCTTCATCCCGTTCCTCATCATCGACCTGGTGGTGGCGAGCGTGCTGATGGCGATGGGCATGATGATGGTGTCGCCCGTCATCGTCGCGCTGCCGTTCAAGCTCATGTTGTTCGTGCTGGTCGACGGCTGGCAGCTGATACTCGGTTCGCTCGCGCAAAGCTTCTACTAGGAGAACACGCATGACTCCGCAAAGCGTCATGGACATCGGCCATCAGGCCATCTACATCACCATTCTCGTCGCCTCTCCCATGCTGCTGACCGCGCTCATCGTCGGTCTGGCCGTCAGCATCTTCCAGGCCGCGACCCAGATCAATGAGGCGACCCTGTCATTCATCCCCAAGCTGTTCGGTATACTGGCGGCCCTCGCCATCGCTGGCCCGTGGATGGTCACGATGATCACCGACTACATGCGGCAGGTGTTCACCAACATCCCCACGATTGCGGGATAGCCCTGCCGCCCGCAGTACCATGGTCACGATCAGCTCCGACATGCTACAGGCCTGGGTGAGCGGCCTGCTCTGGCCGCTCACCAGAGTGCTCGGCATGATTGCGGTTGCCCCGGTCTTCGGCCACCGGGCGATGCCGGTCAGATTCAAGATCGCCATCGGCATGTTCATCACCCTCGCCATCATGCCCTCCCTGCCGCCGATGCCGGTTGCCGTGGACATGTTCTCGGTCCAAGGCGGCTTCATCGTGTTCCAGCAACTGCTCATCGGGGTGGCCATCGGCTTCGTCGTGCGCATCGCATTCGCCGCCGTGGACATGGCCGGGCATTTCTGCGCCATGTCCATGGGCCTCGGCTTCGCCACCTTCTACGACCCACAATCCAGCGGGCAGACCACCGCCGTCACGCAGCTGTTCGTGGTCATCGCCATGCTGTTCTTCCTCGCCATGGACGGCCACCTGATGCTGATCATGGCGGTCGCCGAGAGCTTCGATACCATACCGGTCGCAGACACTGCTTCTACCGGCATCAGCTTCCTGCGTATCGTCACCTGGGGCGAACATATCTTCAGCGCCGGGCTGCAGCTCGCCCTGCCGGTCATCGCGGCCCTGCTCATCGCCAACCTCGCGCTCGGCATCCTGAGCCGCACGGCGCCGCAGCTCAACCTGTTCGGTATCGGCTTCCCAGTCACGATCAGCATCGGGCTCATCATCATCGCGCTCTCCTTCCCGCGCATGGCGGTTCCGCTGGAACGACTGGTCAACGATGCCTTCGGCACGATACAGCAGCTGACCGTACCGGCGGCGCCGCTACCGTTGCCACAATAGAGCCTGGAATTCCCATCCAAAAAAAACCACCCGGGCGGGTGGCAGGAGGAAGTCGTGGCGAACTCAACCGGCAATGCCGGGATTCCGTCTAGAAATAATTGAACAGCGACATACTGCTCATCTTCACGAAAGATTTCTGAGCGGCTTCCAGGATGATCTGCTGCTGCGAGATCTCCGACAGCGCCTTGGCGTAGTCGAGCTCTTCTGTACCCGCCAGCGCCTGTGCGTACTGCAGGCTCAGCTCCTGACCGAACTCCTCGAGCGCCTCCAGTTCGTTGAGGCGTGTGCCAACCATGGCGCGCGCGGCCAGAACCGTTTCCAGGCCCTGGTCTATGCTGTTCTGCGCTGCCTGCAGTCCGGCGCTGAAGGCGGCGGCCGCTGCGGCATCGGTAATCGGCGTATCCAACAACTCGGCGAACGTGTGCAACGTCTGGAAAATATCGTTGCCGCCGGCCGTGAAGATCTCGGCTCCGCTATCGGCAATCTCCATATAACGCGTCGCGCCGACCTGCAGCAGGCGTTGCTCGCTGTCGCCCTGATACGTCGCCCCGGTGGCGGTCTTGACGAAGGCCGGCGCCTGGCTCTGATAACCCGCGAAAATGTAGTTCCCGGCAGCATCACGCGTATTGGCGAGCCCGATCAGCTGATCGAGCGCGCCACGCATCTCCATCGCCAGGAAGCTGCGCTCGGTGTCGGAGAGTCCGCCGTTGCCGGCAGTCACCATGGCCGACTTCACGGACAGGAGCAGATTGGTCACGCTGGCCAGCGTGGATTCCTCGGTGACCAGGTTGCTGGCCGCCGTCTGCCGGTTCAGCGCATACTGGTCGTTGATGCTGCTGGAATGCCTGATTTGCAGCGCGCGCGAAGCGCCTACAGGGTCATCCGACGGCGACTGGATCTTCCTGCCGGTAGCGATCTGCTGCTGCAATTTGGCCTGCGAGCTCATGAGCTCGCTGATGCGCGTGATCCCACTCTGAAATACGACGTTGCTGCTTATCCGCATGGATTGCTCCGTTCTGCCTAGTGACCGATGGTCAACAACAATTCAAAGAGCTGGCTTGCGATCTGCATCATCTTGCTCGCCGCCTGGTATGCCTGCTGATAGCGGATCAGGTTGGCTGCCTCCTCGTCCAGGTTGACGCCGGAGTATGCCTGCTGGGCGTTGTACGCGCCCTCCAGCATGGCGGCCTCGGCCTCGCTCATGATGTTGAGTTCATTGGTCCGGTTGCCGACCAGACTCACCAACTGGCCGTATGCGCCTTCATAACTGGTAGTGCCGCCTGCCGTCGTCAACGCCGTCTGCAGCGCGGCCAGCTTGAGCGCATTGCCGTTGTCACCGTTGCCGGCCGAAGGCAGTTCCGCCAGCGCGATCTCGTCAATGTTGCCGATCGCGACGGCAAAACCGTTGGCCGCCGCGATGGCGGGCTTGATGAGAAAGGAGTCGCTCGGCTGCATGCTGCCGCTGCTGATGGCGATCTCCAGCCCGTCCACGACCTGCGGCAAGCTGGCGAAAGTCTGTGTGCTGCCGTTGTCCAGCCGTGTCAGGATGTAATTCGTGCCATCATACGCGAGCCGGTAATTGCTGCCGTTCAGCGCGCCCGCGCTATTGATCGTCACGTCCAGCACGGCATCGCCGCTATTGCTGACGTTGCCGCTGACGACCGGTCCGGGCACGCTGAAGAAGGTGCCGCCGGCGTTGCCGGACTTGTCATAACCCAGCATGTGCTGGGCGTTGAAGGTCTCCGCCAGCGTCAGCGCGATAACACCAAGCTGGCCTCGCACGACATCCAGCGATTTCTCGCGGAACTGCAATAGCCCCCCAAGTTCGCCGCCGGACAGACTGTTGCTGTTCAGCAGCACGGGACCGGAATTACCGTTGTAGCCGACTTCGAGACGGGTCGGATCGCTTTCGGAACGCATCGTTGTCAGCGTATAGCGGGTCTTGCCCACCACGAGCGGCTGACCGTTGCCGATGAAGACGTTATAGGTGCCGTCCTGCTGCTCGGTGACATCGACCTTGATCTGTTTGCTGAGCTCGGCGATGAGCTGATCGCGCTGGTCGAGCAGGTCGTTCGGCGCGCCCACACCGTTGTTCAGCGCCGCCTCTATGCTGATGTTGAGCTGCTGTAGCTGCTGCGAATAGGAATTGATGCGGCCTATGCTGGCGGTCACCAGGGTATTCACGTCGCCCTCGATCTCGGCGAGGCGGCTGCCCAGCGCCTGAAAACGCGCCGCCATGGACTGCGCCTGCGACAGCATGGTCTGCCGGCTGGCTGGGTCACCCGGATTGGCGGCGGCTGTGTGTATGCTGGTGAAGAAATTCTGGATGGCCGGAGCCAGACCGGCGTTGGCATTGGAGAGCAGGTTATCGATGTAGCGCATCTGCGTGGCATAGGCGCTCATCTCGTTGCTGCTGCTGAGGCTGTTGTTGACCTGCTTGGCGAGGATCTCGTTATAGACGCGCTGTATATCCAGCACCCGGGTGCCCTGGCCGACATAGCCGTAGCCGAAGTTCTGTGCCAGCGCGGTACCCTGGATCACGACCTGACGGGTATAGCCCGGTGTGGCGGCATTGGCGATATTGTGCCCGGTCACGCTCATGCCGACCTGGGCTGCGTTCAGTGCGGTCTTGCCTATGTCAAGTATGCTCGAAGCCATGTTTCATCCTGCGAAATCCACTCTGTTTCCATATCGGCAGCTTTCGACAGAACTTGAGATCCGTATCGAAACTCCCGTCTGCCGCTCGCTCAGGCCGCCACGGTGCGCCGTATGACGCTGAGCAGCTTATCCGCATAACCCGGGTCGGTCGCATACCCGGCCTGCTGCATGGCATGCGCATAGCCGGCAGGATGATGCAGATTGCTCATGACCGGCTCATAGCGCGGGTTTCTGCTGATGAGACCGGCAAAGTCGCGGAACGCCTCGGCATAGGAGTCATAGGCCCGGAAACGCTCCACGCGCTGCAACTTTTCACCGTTGATGTATTCGGTGGTCATCGTCTCCACGACCTTGCCATTCCAGTTGCCGGTCGCCTTGATGCCGAACAGGTTGTAGCTCGGCCGGCCGTCGGCATACCTGATTTCATTGCGGCCCCAGCCGCTTTCCAGCGCGGCCTGGCCGATCATGAACGCAGCCGGAATGCCACTCGCCCGGCTCGCAGCCTCTGCATGCGGCAGCATGCGCCTGCGGAATTCGACGACATGATCCGGTTGTCTGCCTGCGGAGGTGGCATCAGACAGACTGTCGGCCGCCCTGGGAACCGCATCCCGATACTGCATTGCGGTGCCGGCAGAAACGGCTTCCGGAGGCAGAATGGCCGTGCGTCTGGTCAGCTGGCTGACCAGCACGTCAGCCAGCCCCATGCCCTTGGAGGCGAGTGTCTGGCTCAACTGCTGGTCCAGCATGGCGGTATAGGTACGCGTCTGCTCACTTTCGAACAGGCTGTCCGGCGGCGTCGCCTCGCGCATGCTTTTCAGCATCATGTTGAGGAACATCGCCTCGAACTGCTTCGCCGTCTCGCGTATCGCCTCCGGCGAGTTCTCCCGAGCCGCTGCTCTCAGACCGCCCAGTCCCTGGGCATCGATGGCGAGTTTTGCGTCAAGGCCGTTCATTTAGATGACTTCCAGTTCGGCGCGGAACGAACCGGCCGCCTTCATCGCCTGCAGGATCGCCAGCAGGTCGGTCGGCGTCGCGCCGATGGCATTCAGCGCCTTGACGACATCGGCAAGACTGGCGCCCTCTTCCAGATGCATCACTTGCCCCGGCTCCATGTTGATGGAGACCTGGGAAACCGGCGCGACGACCGTCTCTCCGCCGGCCAGCGGATTGGGCTGGCTGATGACGGGCGCCGTATTGACGATGACCGACAGATTGCCGTGGGAGACGGCGCAGCTCTCGAGGCGCACATGCTGCGTCATGACGACCGAGCCGGTGCGTGCATTCATGATGACCTTGGCCGAGGTCGTCGTCGGCGCGATCGAAATGGATTCCAGCCGTCCGAGGAAGGCGACACGCTCCTCCGGCCGCTCCGGCGCCCTGACACGGATGACGCGTCCGTCCTGCGCGACGGCCGTACCCGGTCCGAAGGTCTGGTTAATGGCATCGACCACACGGGCCGCCGTCGAGAAGCTGGATTCGGTGAGTTCGAGATTGATACTGTCACTCTGTGCAATCGCGTTGGGCAGGCTGCGCTCGACGGTGGCGCCGGCCGAGATACGGCCCACGCTCAGGTGGTTGACCTGGACCGAGGTGCCGGCGGAGGATGCGCCTACGCCGCCCACGACCAGATTGCCCTGCGCCATGGCATACACCTGGCCATCGGCCCCCTTAAGCGGGGTCATGAGCAGCGTACCACCGCGCAGGCTCTTGGCGTTGCCGATCGAGGACACCGTGACATCCAGTGTCTGACCCGGCTGGGCAAAGGCCGGCAGCGTGCCGGTCACCATCACCGCCGCCACGTTCTTGAGCTGCAGGTTATTGGTGCCTAACGGCAGGTTGATGCCCATCTGCTGCAGCATGTTGATGATGCTTTGCACCGTGAACGGCGTCTGCGTGGTCTGGTCGCCGGTGCCGTCCAGCCCTACGACCAGCCCGTAGCCGATCAGCTGGTTGCTGCGCACGCCCTGGATGGTGGCGATGTCCTTGAGACGGTCCGCATGCGCGGCCATCCCCGCCAGGGCCAGCCCCGCGGCAAGCAGAACACTCGCGATATACCTTACGTGACGTGATGCATTCATCGTCATCCTCCTCATAGCGGACTGAAGCTCAGGAAGAAGCGGGCAAGAATGGAGGCAACCTGTGCCGCGTCGAGCTGTGAGTTGGTCCGATATTCGATGCGGGCATCCGCCACCTTGGTGGAAGGCACGACATTACCGAGCATGATGGTATCCGGGTTGACCACGCCGGAGAAACGGACGAATTCCGTGCCACGGTCGAAGGCAACCTGCTTCTCGCCGCTCACGACCAGATTGCCGTTCTCCAGCACGTCCACGACGGTCACGCTGATGGTGCCGCTGAAATTGTTGCTGGAACTGGCCGCCGATTTTTCCTCGTTGCTGAGTGAGGAATCGGCGCCGACGGAAATCGCCTTTTTCAGGTTGATCGGCAGTCCGGTCGTCGGGTCGATGGACGCATCCACCTTGCCCGTCTTGCTGGATGACCCCGCGCCCTGCTTTCTGGCACTGGTGTTCTCGGTGATCTGTATCGTCAGGATATCGCCGACGAAGCGGGCACGCCGATCCTCGAACAGCGGCTTGTATGCATTCGCCCGGTAGATGGCGCCGTTCGCCGCCGGCGTGCCGCTAGCCGCGACGGGTCTTGCCGTGGTCGGCGTCTGCACGATGCTGCTGGGGGTGACGGAGCATGCGCCCATCGCGCCCGCCAGGACGAGCAGCAAGCCGGCGTACAGAATGCGCCTGCCGCAGAGTTCGATATCACGCTTCATGGCTGTCATTCCTCTCTTTCCATAGCTCATCATGCGCCTAATCACATCTGCGACAGCTTCTGCAGCATCTGGTCCGAGGTCGTAATGGCCTTGCTGTTGATCTCGTAGGCGCGCTGCGTCTGGATCATGTTGACCAGTTCCTCCACCACGTTGACGTTGGAGGTTTCCACATAGCCCTGCACGAGCAGGCCGGCGCCGTTGGTGCCGGGCGTATTGACGGTGGCGACACCCGATGCGGCCGTCTCCACATAGAGGTTCTCGCCCTTGCTGAGCAAACCGGCCGGATTGATGAAAGTGGCGAGCTGCAGCGTGCCGATCTGCACACTGTTGGCACTGCCCGCCTGCGTGATGGAAACGGTGCCGTCACGGCCTATGCTCAGGCTCTGCACATCGGCGGGAATGGTGATGGCCGGCTGCACCGGGAATCCGCTGGAGGTCACCAGCTGCCCCTGGTCATTGATCTGGAAGGAGCCATCACGGGTATAGGCGGTGGTACCATCCGGCAGCAATACCTGGAAGAACCCCTGCCCCTGAATGGCGACATCCTTGTCGTTGGCAGTCTGCTGCAGGTTGCCCTGAGTGAATACACGCTCCGTCGATACTGGCCGTACGCCCGTACCGATCTGCAGGCCGGTCGGCAGCTGAGTCTGCTGCGAGGACTGCGCACCAGGCTGGCGTATCGTCTGATAGAGCAGATCCTCGAACACCGCACGCGAACGCTTGAATCCGTTGGTACTGACATTCGCCAGATTGTTGGCGATCACATCCATCTGGGTTTGCTGTGCATCCAGACCCGTTTTCGAAATCCAAAGTGAACGTATCATTTTCGTCTCCTTATGCACCCAAACCCGGCGCATTCATTGCCACACCATCATGGTAACCGCCGCATCAGGAACCCAAATTGAGGATCTGACTGGCTTTATTGGCGTTATTCTCGGCGTTCTCCAGCAGCTTCATCTGAAAGTCGAACTGACGGGCAAGGCTGATCATGTTGACCATGGCCTCGACCACGTTGACATTGCTGCCTTCCAGCGCGCCGCTCACCAGTTGCACATCCGGGTCGAGCGGGGCCGGCTGCCCGTTCTTCATCTCGAACAGGCCGTCCTTGCCACGCACCAGCATCGCTTCCGGCGGATTCACAAGCCTGAGGCGCCCCAGCACATTCACGGCGCCAGGCTCGAAATTGTTGGAAACGGTGGAAACCGTGCCGTCCCTGCCGATCGTGATGGTCTCGTCCGGCGGCACGGCGATCGGACCGTTCTCCCCCATCAGGATATGGCCGCTGGAGTTCTGCAGCAGGCCGTTCTCGCTCACCCGGAGCGCACCATTGCGGGTATAGCCTTCGCTGCCGTCCGGTCGGATGACCGTGAGCCAGCCCTTGCCCTGGATGGCGACATCCAGATCCCGGCCGGTCTGCTGCAACACGCCGGGAGTGAAATCGGTGCCGACCGTCGCATCGACCACGAAGGCGCGCGTCGGCAAGCCTTCACTGACGACCGGTACGGCACGGAAGGCATCCAGCTGCGCACGGAAACCGGCCGAATTGACGTTGGCCAGATTGTGCGAATTGGTCGCCTGCTGCTCCAGGATGTGCTTGGCACCCGTCATCGCCGTGTAGATCATTCTGTCCATGCCTTACTCCTTGCTCCGTTCCCGCGCTGATGCGGGAAAGTCATTCATCAGCGCAGGTTGACCAGCGTCTGCAGCACCTGGTCCTGGGTCTTGATGGTCTGCGCATTGGCCTGATACACGCGCTGCGCCGTGATCATGTTGACCAGTTCGGCCGTCAGGTCCACGTTAGAATCCTCCACGGCGGAAGACTGCAACACGCCGAGGCCGCTCGTGTTCGGAGGCCCGATCAGCGGTACGCCGGAAGCCGAGGTCTCGGCCCAGGAATTGCCGCCAAGGGAATGCAATCCGTTCGGATTGACGAAATTGGCCATGATGATCTGCCCCAGATTCGCCGACTGGCCGTTCGTGTAGCGCCCGACGATGATGCCGTCGGCACCGACATTGAAGCCGGACAGGCGTCCAGAGGTGTAGCCGTCCTGCGAGAAGCTGTTCAGGCTGAAGTTGGAGCCGAACTGCGTACTGCCGGAGAAATCGATGGTGATGCTGAGCGGGCTGACGGCACCGTTCGTGAGCGGGACATTCAGCGTCGCCACACCGCCAGTCGGCGACATGCCAGTGCCGTCAAAGGTCATCGTCGTCAGCGCCGTGGCCGGGGTGACGCCATCGACGGTCGTGAACACGTCCCAGACGCCGGGCGCGGTCTTGACGAAGAAAGTCTGCAGCGTGTGCGCATTGCCTAGGCTGTCGAAGACGGACAACGAGCGCGAGTCGTGATAGGTGGTCGGGTCATCCGGGTCGAAGCCAGCGGACGGCAACGCCTCCTTGCGCGAGTCCAGATTCACGATGCCCGTGACGTTGCTGGTGATCTTAGGCTGCAGGTCGGACGTATTGATATGCAGCTCGACCATGCTGCCGGTCAGCAGATTACCGGCGCTGTCCGCAGCATAGCCGGTCAGGCGCTTGCCCTCGGAATTGACCAGATAGCCATCCTTGTCCATCTGGAACTGGCCGTTGCGCGTATAGGTGATGGTCCCGTTGTCGCTCATGCGAAAGAAACCGGCACCGTTGATGGCGATGTCCAGCGGGTTGTTGGTCACGCTGATATTGCCTTGCGTGAACTGCTGCTGCACCTTGGCGATCTTGACGCCGATACCGATCTGCGATGCTCCGCTACCGTTCAGCGAGTTCGCATAGACATCCGCGAACTGCGTCTGCGACTGCTTGAAGCCCACGGTGCTCGCGTTGGCAACGTTGTTGCCCAGCACCTCCAGGTTCTTGGAAGCTGCATTTAATCCGCTCAAACCTTGCTGGAAACTCATCCCGTTCTCCTTGATGAAATTGATTGGTTGTACCGATCAGGCCTAGAAGACCTGCTTCACGTCTCCCAGCGACACCGTCTTCAGTGTGCTAAGGTTCAGGCGTATGCCATCAGCCGTATTGCTGAAACTGTTGACCAGGCTGTAGGCCATGGGCACCGCATTGACGGCGCCGCTCGCGCTGGTCGCGCTGACCTCATAGAAATAGCGCCCGTCCGCAGCCATCTCACCCAGACTGGTCTCACCGCCCCAGCTGAGTTCGAGCAGCCCATAAGACTGCTTGCCAAGGTTCATCTCACGGACAACCAGACCGTTGGCATCCTTGATCGTGACCTTGACGTTGTCCGCGCTGGCTGGCAGGTCGATGGCGAACACACCCTCACCGTCGATGAGATCGATGCTGTTGCCCTCGGTCAGCACCACGCGCCCGATCATGCTGGATGCCTGCATGGCCTGACCGGACTGCACACTGCCGATCAGCGCCTCCATCGTGCTGTTCAGCTTGTCGATGCCGGTCACGGTCGAAAGCTGCGCGAGCTGGCTCGTCACCTGGGCGTTATCCATCGGGTTCAGCGGGTCCTGATTCTTCATCTGCGTCACCAGCAGCGTCATGAATCTGTCCTGCGCCTCCTGTGCCATCGATTTGGCGGAATTGCGCGACCCGTTCATCGCATCGAGCAATGTCTGGGGCACCCTGCCTTCGTTCTGTACCGTCGTCATGCCGCCACTCCTTCCTTACCCATCATCAGGACTGACCGATGCTGAGAGTCTTCATCAGCATGCTCTTGGTCGTGTTCATCGTTTCTACGTTGTTCTGGTAGGCCCGCGATGCGGCGATCATGTTGACCATCTCCTCCGTCACGTTGACGTTGGGCATGGCGACATAGCCGTTCTCGTCCGCATAGGGGTGTTCCGGCTTGTACACGAGCTGCGGCGGCCGGTTGTCCTCGATCACCTGCTGCACCTTGACTCCGTTCGCCTGCTGTCCGTTGATCGGGATCGCCTCGAACACGACCTGTTTCGCCTTATAGGGCTGGCCGTTGGAACTGGTCACGCTGTCGGCATTGGCGAGGTTGCTCGCCACTACGTTGAGGCGCTGTGAATGCGCGCTCATGGCGGAACCGGCGATATTGAATACGTTGAATAGGGACATAGTGCTCTCCTTTTTAATCAGTCGTCATACCGGCTCTAGGCATCACTGCCCCTGTATCGCCGACATGAGCTTCTTGAGCTGGCCGTTCAGTAGAACCAGGCTTGCCTCATAGCGCACCGCGTTGTCGGCGAACTGATTGCGCTCGACATCCATATCGACCGTGTTGCCGTCAACGCTACCCTGCATCATGCTGCGGTACTGCACCCCACCGGGGTGGCCGACGTGCAGCGTATCCGGCTGAGGCTGCGCCGCCATATGCGCCGGCGCTGTCTGCTGCAGGGCAGCCTGTGCAGGATTGCCGTTGCTAGCGAGCGCCTGCCGTAAAGCGGCGGCAAAATCGATATCCTTCGCCTTGAAGTTCGGTGTGTCGGCATTGGCGATGTTCGCCGCAATCAGTTCATGCCGCTGTGTGCGGATGCGCAAGGCGGTCTCATGAAATCCCAATGCCTGATCCAATTTGCCTATCATGCTGCACCTCCCGTGCATGAAGCCGATTGCACGACTTAAAGAAAGCCGGCACGCGGCCGTTAATCCAAGATGAGGCAGAGTCTAGGACCAATGCTGCGCTTTCAATCGCCGAAGCAGCAGCGGAAAAATGCCGCTTTTTGCAGATTTGCTGGAAAACCGGATGCGTAGAATGCAAGCTGTCCTTTTCCAACGAATTGCGAGACAGCCCATGAATACGCAGGAAGTGGAACGATCACGCATACATTACGGCAGGGTCTATCAGACCATATGGCTGGCGATCATCGCCTGCCTTTTCATGCTGTTTGCCAATGCCGCGGGCGCCAATCAGGCCGGCCGCCAGTTCGCAACACAGGACGCCGCCACCGTGCGCAGCAAGGTGCAGGAATTCCTGCAGACACAGACCATGGGCATCCAGGGTGAGGTCAGCATCTCGGTCGGTCAGGTGGAACGCCACCTTAGACTGCAATCCTGCGACCAACTGGAGACGTTCCTACCCGCCGGCAGCCGCGCCTGGGGGCGGACCACGGTCGGCGTCAAGTGCAACCGTCCAGCGACCTGGACACTGTTCGTCCAGGCCCAGGTCAACGTCACCGGCCAATATCTCGCGGCTGCAGTTCCGCTCAAGCAGGGGCAGGAAATCGGCGAACAGGATCTCATGTTCCTGACCGGCGATCTCACCGCATTGCCGCCCGGCATCATCACGGACAAGTCGCTGGCGATCGGCCAGACTGTGGGCTCTTCCATCACCGCCGGTAGCCTCATCCGGCAGGACATGCTGCGTAAACCCATGGCCGTTAGACAGGGGCAGACCGTGCGCATCGTCTCCTCCGGCAAGGGCTTCAGCGTCAGTGCCGAAGGTCAGGCGCTCGCCAATGCCAGTGAAGGCCAGATTGTCCGGGCAAAGACCGGCAACGGCACGGTCGTGAGCGGCATCGCACGTAGCGGCGGCGAGATTGTTGTAAGCTTCTAGGAGCCGGATGCAGAACCGTCAGCAATATCAAAAACGTGCATTCGCCGCTAAAGTTCCTGCGTCGGCTGCCGTTAAGAGGCTGTATGCGGCTCCAAACCAAACCTATTTGCAAGGAATGCAACAATGAATATCGATGATGTGCTGAAAGTCAGCCCGGCTCTCGTGAACGGGAACCCGGAAGGCAAGTCTGCCAGAAATGCAGAAGCGGCCAGGACCGATCAGCAATCCAGTGAAAAGGTCACGTTGTCCGCGCGTTCTGCCGAACTGCAGTCGCTCGAAGCCAGGGTGGCCTCCGAAGAGGCCTTCGATGCAGCCAAGGTCGAGGCCATCAAGGCTGCGATCCAGAGCGGCCAGTACAAGGTCGATTCCGGCAAGGTGGCGGACGGCTTGATCAACTCGGTCAAGGAAATGCTGTCCGGCACTGTACGGAAGTGACGCGAACCATCGCCCCAACAACCTCATCCAGGAAACGCGCATGAGCACAGTCATCTCCATCGATCAGGAAGCACACACCGTCGGCAGACTGATCGAGGTACTCGAGCATGAACAGGGCTGCCTCATCAGGATGGATCTGGAAAGGATGGAGGCTCTGCTGCAGGAAAAATCGACCCTGCTGCAGAACCTGCAGCAGCTCGCGCAGGAACGATACCAGCAGCTTGCCGCCGCCGGCTATGCGGGCAATGAGTCCGGCATGTCCGAATGGCTGCAGCATCACGGCGAACATGCCGTACAGGGTGCCTGGCTCAGGATGCAGCAGGCGCTGCTCAAGGCGAAGGAACTCAACCGCATCAACGGCATGCTGATCGGCAGGCATGTCGCCCGCAACCAGCAACTGCTGAACGCCCTGCAGGGGCAGTCCGAGCAATTCTACGGCCCCAGTGGCCAGACCACAGTGGTTGGCCGCCTGCGTGGCAGTGTCGTCGCCTAGCACGCCACCGGCCCGCTTCCACGGCGTGCGGTCCGGCCGGAGCAATCAACGCATCGAACGATAGACGCTGCGGCGTGTGCGCTTGCTAAGCACCAGTTGCCAAAGCTGCCCTTGGCGCGAACGGAAATAGCCGGCGCAGCACATCAGATAATACTTCCACATGCGATAGAAGCGCTGCTCGTACCGGCCCTGCAGCTGCGGCCACGCACGATCGAAGTTCTCCCACCAGGCCATCAGCGTACGATCGTAATCCTGGCCGAAATTGTGCCAGTCCTCGATGATGAAGCGTTCCTCGAGATTCCGTGTAATCTGCGCCGCGGAAGGCACCTTGCCATTGGGGAAAATGTAGCGGTCTATCCACGGGTCGGTCCCGACCGTGGTCCGGTGATGACCGATCGTATGCAGCAGGAACAGGCCATCGTCCTCCAATAGATCGAAGGTCTTCTGGAAATACACCGGATAGTTCTTGGGACCGACATGCTCGAACATACCGACCGAAACGATCTTGTCGAAGCGGCCTTCGAGCAGGCGATAGTCCATGAGCCGGATATCCACGGGAAGCCCGGCACAGCGCTCCTGCGCCAGCTTCTGCTGCTCCTTGGACACCGTGACGCCAAGCACCGTGACGCCGTAGTTGGCCGCCGCATGCCGCGCCAGCCCGCCCCAGCCGCAGCCGATCTCCAGCAATCGCTCGCCCGGTTTCAGTTCCAGCTTGCGACAGATCATGTCCAGCTTGTCCTGCTGCGCCTGCTCCAGGGTTTCGGCCTTGGCCCAGTAGGCGCAGGAATAGCTCATGCTGGAATCGAGCATGGCCTCGAACACGTCGTTGCCGATGTCGTAGTGGCGCTCGCCGACCTGGAAGGCGCGGGCGAAGGATTGCAGGTTGAGCAGTCGATGACGCAGATGCTCGCCCAGCATGCGGACACGTGCCCAGCCGATGACCTTCGATTCAACCTCCGCGCTGAGCAGGCGCTCTATGGTCTCGTCCAGACGCTCCGCATCCCACAGCCCATCGACATACGCCTCACCAAAGCCGAGCGAGCCCTTGTAGAGTATGCGGCGGTAGACCTCTCGGTCATGCACCCTGATGTCCCATGGCTCGGATCCATTGAACCGCACACCGGCATGGGCGAAGATTTCAGCGATGATCGCCGGCGCTTCCGGTGCCGCATTCTGACTGATCAATCCGTATTCTCCCTCGAACGTTCAGCGGCCGGCGCACAGGCCGGCCGTGTGTTAAGTTAGCCAAGATTGAAATCACCGCCATCGGTATAATCCCGCATGCAGACTGCATGCCAATACGCATGCCACGCGATACCTACCATTACCCTAAACAAACGGTCGTTGCTTTGCAAGCCGGCCAGTCAGGCGGACAGGACATGAGCAAATGTGAATTGTGTGACAGCCCCGGGGGCGAACTGCTATGGCAGGACGCGTTTTGTCGTGTGGTGCGCATCGAGGATGTCGATTACCCGGGATTCTGCCGCGTCATCCTGAATCGCCATGTCCGCGAGATGACCGACCTCACCGTGCGTGACCGGGAACGGCTGATGTCTGTGGTGTTCGCCGTGGAACAGGCGATACGCGATACGCTGCGGCCGGAAAAGATCAATCTGGCCAGCCTGGGCAACATGACGCCGCATCTGCACTGGCATGTGATCCCGCGCTATCGGCAGGACCGCACCTTCCCCAATCCGATCTGGGGCGGAAGCCGACGCGAAACCGTGGCCGCCGTACTGGATGCCGCGACCGCCAGCAAGCTGAAGGCCGCCATCCAGCGCAGCCTGGGCTGACGCCTAAAGCGGATCGACCAGCAGGCGCTCGACCACCTTACCGTTCTGCAGATGACACTCGATGATCTCATCGATGTCGTCCAGATCGACAAAGGTGTACCAGACCGCCTCCGGATATACCACGAGCAGCGGCCCTTCGCTGCAGCGGTCAAAGCAGCCGGCACGGTTGACGCGCACCTTGCCCTTGCCGTTCAGCCCGAGCTTCTTGACCCGCGCCTTCATGTGATCGAAGGCGGCTTCCGCGCCATGGTCGGTGCAGCAGGCAGCACCGTCCTCACGCCGGTTCAGACAGAAAAATACGTGATACTGAAAGTGATTGTCGCTCATTGCCGTTCGGTGATGGTTTGCTGATAGCTAGTCTGCCGACAGACTATCCTGTCGGGTGAAGGTCCAGGTGCGCGTGATGCTGAGAATATCGGTATCCCGCCGAATGTCTTCAGGGAACGGCGCGAACGGTGCAGCCAGCTCGACGATGCGCAGGGCGGCATCGTCGAGAATCCTGTGGCCGGAACTCTGGTTGATCTCCACCTTTTCGATCGAGCCGTCCGCCTTGATGGACACGGTCATGCGCAGCTGTCCGTAGATCTTCTGTTCACGTGCAGCCTCCGGATAGTTCAGGTTGCCGACCCGTTCGACCTTCTGCCGCCAGGCCTCGATATAAGTGGCAAACCGGTATTCCTGTGTGCGGGCGCCGATGAACTTGCGCCTGGGTCGGGTCTGGTACTCCTCCTGCTGCTTGGCGATCTGTGCTTCCAACCGTGCCATGTCGGCAATGGCGGCGGCCAGTGCCGCCCTGTCCAGGGTCTGGGAAGTCGCCTCACGATTCCGGTTCCTCTCCGGCTGCGGCGAGTCCTCCTGTTTCAACGGTTCGCTTTGCACTACCTGCCGCGACTTCGCCTGTGTCAGCAACGCCTGCGCCTGCCTTTCCAGTTCGGCGACACGCTGCATCTGGCGCTCTGCCGCCGCATCGACATCCGCCTGCTTCGATGTCTGCGCAGGCACTTCGACCGGCCGGATGCGGGTGTTGTCCGGTTTGACAGGCTGCACCGGCAATGCCGACTTCGCCCGCCGGTTCTCGTCAGTGTTGCCACCCCGATCGAGATTGGCTTGCGCCAGCGCATCAGCCTTTTCCGGCGCCGACTTCGTCTTGGTGTTGACCAGTATGATCTCCAGCGCCGGCATGTTGTCCTTGAAGCGCTGCAGGTCCGGCATCTCGAACTTGATGAGCAGGATCAGAGCGGCATGCAGCACAGCCGACCCGATCAGGGTCAAGGCCAAGGGGTCCTGAGATTTCAGTGCTGCGAGATTCAAATGCTCACCCCTGTTTGAGTCCATCGAGCAGACGCTGATGGATGCCGCCGAAACTGCCGTTGCTCATGACTAGTATATGGTCACCGGGGCAGGCAGCGCGCACGATGGCAGAGACCAGCTGCTCCATGTCGTCGAACACGGCAGCCTTCTGCCGGATCGGCGCCAGAGCCTCCTCTGCATCCCAGCCGAGATTGGCGGCATGGCAGAACACCTGGTCTGCATCAGACAGACTGCCGGGCAGCTGGGCCTTCATGACACCCAGCTTCATCGTGTTCGAACGCGGTTCCAGCACTGCAAGTATGCGCTCACTGCCGACACGCGCGCGCAGACCTGCCAGCGTAGTGGCGATTGCCGTCGGATGATGGGCGAAATCGTCATACACGGTGACGCCGTTCACCACACCGCGCACCTCCATGCGCCGCTTGACGTTGCGGAACCGTGCCAGCGCTTCGATACCGGTCGCGACCGCGACACCGGCATGCCTTGCCGCCGCCAGCGCCGCCAGCGCATTCATGCGGTTGTGCTCGCCGAGGAGTTCCCAGCTTACCCGGCCCTGCAGCCTGCCCTGGAAGAATACATCGAAGCTGCCGTCCGCCCCGACATTCAGCGCCTGCCAACCTGCATCCATGCCGAAAAGCTCGACCGGCGTCCAGCAGCCGCGTTTCAGCACGTTCTGCAGACTCTGCTCGCGTCCGTTGGCGACGATCAGCCCCTGTTGCGGCACGGTGCGCACCAGATGATGAAACTGCGTTTCGATCGCGGCAATGTCCGGGAAGATGTCGGCGTGATCGAACTCCAGATTGTTCAGCACCGCAGTGCGGGGACGGTAGTGCACGAACTTGGAACGCTTGTCGAAAAAGGCGGTGTCATATTCGTCCGCCTCGATGACGAAGAATGGGGAAACGCTGTTGCCGTCCTGCCTCGGCGTTCCGGGCAGGCGCGCCGAAATGCCGAAATTCTGCGGTACGCCGCCGATCAGAAAGCCGGGCGCGAGACCCGCATATTCCAGTATCCAGGCCAGCATGGATGATGTCGTCGTCTTGCCATGCGTGCCGGCGACAGCGAGCACCCACCTGCCCTGCAGCACCTGCTCCGCCAGCCACTGCGGACCGGAAACATAGGGCAGACCGCGATTCAGTATCTCCTCCATCAGCGGATTGCCACGCGAAACGACGTTGCCGATGACGTAAATGTCGGGATTGAGCGAGGTCTGCGCCGGATCGAAGCCTTCGATGAGTTCTATGCCTTGCGCCTCGAGCTGTGTACTCATGGGCGGATAGACATTGGCATCGCAACCGGTGACCTTGTGTCCGGCGGCCTTGGCCAGCACGGCGATACCGCCCATGAAGGTTCCACAGATGCCGAGGATATGAATGTGCATATAGTGACTTCTAAAGTGAATTATTTCTGAGATTAAACCAATGATTCGTCAAAATAGTCACTATCGAGCTTAGGAATTTTGATCGACTTCGAACTCACGCCCAGCTCAAAATCGATCATCAATCCTGCCAACCTAGCACCATCAATGAGCACCATTCCTTCAACCGACCTTGCAAATTCCAATGCATGCTCCAGACGCTCTTCAGGACTGGATTTTGAGATTTCATTCGGTGCTGGCACCACATTTTCCTGCCCAAGGATCGGACCGTCCGAACGCTCCCTAAGCTTCACATTCAAAAAACCAGTGGCCAGTTGGTCAACAAGACTGTCAGCGAAAGGTTCCGGATTGGTTTCGGCAAACCTGATCCCATCTGCCGTGATTTTCCAGAACCCTCTTCTGGGACTACTCGACAAGCCTGCCCTTTTCAGTCTGTCATGCGCCCATCCGATTCTGTTCTTGTAAATTGGCTGGGTGCCACTGGGCAGCGATTCCTGCTTGTCCTCGGCGCTCAGACCAAGCGCTTCAGCCACGTGCGCATAGGCAGCATTGGCCGCAATCCCTTCCGGTTTCGATGCCAGAAATCTCAAAAGCGGCTCAATGAATCTGTCATACGTAGGAATCGCCATTCATTCCCTCCAGCATTTACAAATTTGGCGCCAGCCAGCGCTCTAGGTACTCCTGCGGCAGATTGCGACGCCTTGCCATATCGGCCAGCTGGTCGGTGCCGATCTTGTCGACACTGAAATAGCGCGATGCCGGATGCGCCAGATAGAAACCGGAAACGGAGGCGCCGGGCGACATGGCGAAGGAGTCGGTCAGGCTCATGCCGATCTCCTCGGCTTGCAGCAGACGGAACATGTCGGTCTTTACCGTATGGTCCGGGCAGGCAGGGTAACCGGGCGCCGGGCGAATGCCCCGGTATTTCTCGCGGATGAGCTCATCGTTGGCCAGCCGCTCGTCCGGCGCATAGCCCCACAGATCCTTGCGCACGCGCTCATGCAGGTATTCGGCGAACGCCTCGGCCAGCCGGTCGGCCAGCGATTTCAGCATGATCGCGCTGTAATC
Organism: Methylophilaceae bacterium; assembly: GCA_036562645.1. Taxonomy (GTDB): domain Bacteria; phylum Pseudomonadota; class Gammaproteobacteria; order Burkholderiales; family Methylophilaceae; genus UBA6140. The sequence continues at coordinate 52,276 of DATCJT010000114.1, forward strand.
GTCATGCGCCTCCAGGAAGCGCTGTTCATGCTTCTCGACACCAAGCCCGCCGGTGACGGCGAACAGGCCGATGTAATCGGCGATGCCGCTTTCCTTCGGCGCAATGAAATCCGCGAGACACTGATTGGGCCGCGCAACGCCGTTGATCACCGGCTTCACCGTCTGCTGACGCATGCCGTACCAGGTAAAGGCGACCTCCGTGCGGCTATCGTCCGTATAGATTTCGATATCGTCATCATTGACGCTGTTCGCGGGCAACAACGCCACCACGCCGTTGGCCGTCAGCCAGCGTCCCTCGATGATCTTCTTCAGCATGGCCTGCGCCTCGGCGAACACTTTGCGCGCGGCCTCGCCGACGACCGCATCTTCCAGGATGGCCGGATATGCACCGGCCAGATCCCAGGTCTGGAAGAACGGCCCCCAGTCGATGTAGTCAGCCAAGAGCGCGAGATCGATGTTCTTGAAAGTGCGCCGGCCGATGAACTTCGGCTTCACAGGCGCGCTGTCGCCGGTGAATTCCAGCTTCAGCTTGTTGGCGCGCGCCTCTTCCAGCGTCAGCAGTGGAATGCCCTTCTTCTTCGCATGCTGATTGCGGACACGCTCGTAGTCGGCATTCAGCTCGCGCAGGAATTCGTCGCGATGTTCGGGACTCAGCAGCGACTGCATGATGGGCACAGAGCGCGAGGCATCCGGCACATAGATGACCGGTCCTTCGTAATTCGGCGCGATCTTCACTGCGGTATGCGCCCGTGACGTGGTCGCGCCGCCGATCAGAAGCGGCGTCTTCAAGCCGCGGAAATGCTCATCGCGCTGCATCTCGCGCGCGACATGCGCCATTTCCTCCAGCGACGGCGTAATGAGGCCGGAAAGTCCGATGACATCGGCATTCTCCGCCTTGGCCATGGCCAGAATCTCGGCGGCCGGCACCATGACGCCCATGTTCACCACTTCGAAGTTGTTACACTGTAGGACCACCGAGACGATGTTCTTGCCAATGTCGTGCACGTCGCCCTTGACCGTGGCGATGACCACCTTGCCCTTGGGTTTGGCCTTGATCCCGGTGCGCTCCTCTTCCAGCCGCTTTTCTTCCTCGATGTAGGGGATCAGGTGCGCGACCGCCTGCTTCATGACACGGGCGGATTTCACCACCTGCGGCAAGAACATCTTGCCCTGGCCGAACAGGTCGCCGACGACGTTCATACCGTCCATCAGTGGTCCCTCGATCACATTGATCGGCCGGCCACCAGCCGCCATGATCTTCTGCCGTGCCTCCTCCGTATCCTCGATGATGAAATCGGTGATGCCGTGCACCAGTGCGTATTCGAGACGTTTCTCCACCGGCTGCGGATTGTCCGGCGTACCGCGCCATTCCAGCGTACTCGCCTCCTTACGGTCGCTCGCCTTCAGTGTGCCGGCGAACTCGATCATGCGCTCCGTCGCATCCGGCCGGCGGTTCAGCACGACATCCTCGACCCGCTCGCGCAGCTCGGGCTCAAGGTCGTCATAGACCCCGATCATGCCGGCATTGACGATGCCCATGGTCATACCGGCCTTGATCGCATGATACAGAAAGACAGTATGGATAGCCTCACGTGCCGGATCGTTGCCACGGAACGAGAAGGAAACGTTGGAGACACCACCGGAAACGCGCGCATACGGCAGGTTCTCCCTGATCCAGCGCGTGGCGTTGATGAAATCGACGGCGTAATTGTTGTGCTCTTCGATACCGGTGGCGATGGCGAAAATGTTTGGGTCGAAGATAATGTCCTCGGGCGGGAAGTCGAGTTCGCCGACCAGCAGATCGTAGGCACGCTTGCAGATTTCAATCTTGCGCTCGAATGTATCGGCCTGCCCTTTCTCGTCGAACGCCATGACGATGACGGCAGCGCCGTAGCGGCGGCACAGTCTCGCCTGGCGCAGGAACTCGGCCTCACCTTCCTTCATCGAGATCGAATTGACGATGGACTTGCCCTGCACACACTTGAGTCCGGCCTCGATGACCTCCCACTTGGAGGAATCGAGCATGATGGGCACGCGCGCGATATCCGGCTCAGAAGCGACCAGATTAAGGAAATGCGTCATGGCCTTGACCGCATCCAGCATGCCCTCGTCCATGTTGATGTCGATCACCTGGGCGCCGTTCTCCACCTGCTGGCGGGCCACGCTGAGCGCCTCTTCGTACTGCTCGTTGATGATCATGCGGGCGAACGCCTTGGAGCCCGTCACATTGGTGCGCTCGCCGACATTGACGAACAGCGATGCATCGTCGATGACGAACGGTTCCAGTCCCGACAACCGCGTCGCACGCGATATCTCGGGCAGTTTACGCGGCGGCAGCCCCTCCAGCCGCTCGGCGATGGCCCGAATGTGCGCCGGTGTAGTGCCGCAGCAGCCGCCGGCGATGTTGACGAATCCGCTCTCGGCGAACTCCCGCACCAGCGAGGAGGTCACATCCGGCGTCTCATCGAAACCGGTATCGCTCATCGGATTGGGCAGGCCGGCGTTGGGATAGATACAGACGTAGGTATCGGCCACCCTGGACAGCTCCTCGGCATAGGGCCGCATCAGCGCTGCGCCCAGTGCGCAGTTGAGACCGATGGTCAGTGGCTGCGCATGGCGCACCGAATGCCAGAAAGCAGTCACGGTCTGACCGGAGAGGATGCGGCCGGAGGCATCGGTGACGGTGCCGGAAATCATGATCGGCCAGCGTTTGCCCGTCTCCTCGAAGAACGTGTCGATGGCGAACAGGGCGGCCTTGCAGTTCAGCGTATCGAACACCGTCTCCACCATGAAGATGTCGGCACCGCCTTCCGCCAGTCCGCGCGCCTGTTCGAGATAGGCTGCCACCAGCTGGTCGAAGGTGATGTTGCGCGCCGCCGGGTCATTAACATCGGGTGAAATCGAGGCCGTCTTCGGCGTCGGGCCGAAGGCGCCCGCGACAAAACGCGGTTTTTCCGGCGTGCTGTACTTGTCGCAGGCCGCACGCGCCAGCCTCGCCGCCTCCACGTTCATCTCGTACACGAGATGCGCCATGCAGTAATCTTCCTGCGCGACCGAGGTGGCACCGAATGTGTTGGTCTCGATGATGTCGGCGCCCGCCGCCAGGTACTGCTCATGGATTTCCCGGATGACCTGCGGCTGCGTCAGCGTCAGCAGCTCATTGTTGCCCTTGAGGTGCAGCTCACGTCCGCCGGTCGGTGCCTGAAAGTCGGCGAAACGCTCGCCGCGGTAATCCTCCTCCGTCAGCTTGTATTGCTGGATCATGGTGCCCATGGCACCGTCCAGAATCATGATACGGCGGGATAGGATTTCGCGCAGACGCAGTTCGGTTTCGGAAACGGGGAGCCTGTATTGCGGATTCATGGAAATTTCTCGACTTGCGGGCAGGTTATATAAGCATGCAATTATAAAGCAGAAAGGCCACGCCCGCCCGCTGCCTGCCATCTGCCGGCGACTCAGGCGACAGACACACCCGCCGGTGCACCGATCACATAGGTCAGCATGCCGGCAGATGCACCGATCCACAGCATGCACAACCCCATTCACGGACTTTTGCCACTGAACTGCGACCGCACGACCCGACTTTCTCGACGCTCATCCGGCAGCGGACGAGAAACCGAGTGGTATTGCTATACACAGACTCGGCCGGCAAGTCTGGGAGGCTTTATGTCACGCCACCGAAACGCCGGTACTGAATCGCCTCGGCGATGTGCGCCGGCCTGATATCCGCTTCGTCGGCCAGATCGGCGATGGAGCGCGCCACCTTGAGGATACGGTGATAGGCGCGCGCCGACAGGTTGAGGCGGCTGATGGCCTGCCGCAACAGCGTCTGCCCGGCTGGGTCGGGCGCGCAGTAGCGCTCGATCTCGCCACTTTCCAGCAGGTCGTTGGGCTTGCCCTGACGTTCCAGCTGCCGCTGCCTCGCCCGGGTCACACGTTCCCGCACCCGTGCGCTGGGCTCGCCGTTCGCCTGGGCCAGCAGCTCATCCTCGCGCAATGCCGGCACCTCGACATGCAAATCGATACGATCGAGCAGTGGGCCGGAGATGCGAGCACGATAGCGCGCGACCTGATCCGGCGTACAGCGGCATCTATTGTCATAGTGACCAAGGTAACCGCATGGGCAGGGGTTCATGGCAGCAATCAGCTGAAAACGCGCCGGAAAATCCGCCTGCCGTGCCGCCCGTGAGATCGTGATGCGACCGGATTCCAGCGGTTCGCGCAGCACCTCCAACACCTTGCGGTCGAACTCCGGCAATTCGTCGAGGAACAGCACACCGTGATGCGCCAGCGAAATCTCGCCCGGCCGGGGATTGCCGCCGCCACCGACCAGCGCGACGGCGGAGGCAGTGTGATGTGGCGCGCGGAAGGGCCGACGGCGCCAGGATTCGGGTCGAAAACCGCCGCTCAACGACTGGATTGCCGCCGATTCGAGCGCCTCGTGTTCGCTCATTTCCGGCAGTATGCCGGGAAAGCGCGCCGCCAGCATGGATTTGCCGGTACCCGGCGGACCGGACATCAGCACGCTGTGCGCACCGGCAGCGGCGATCTCCAGCGCACGCTTCGGCATGGACTGCCCCTTGACCTCGGCAAGATCCGGATAGCGGTCGGGCGTGACCTGCAGCTGCTGCCGGTAACGCTGAAGCTCGGACTGTCCGTTCAGATGCGCGCAGACTTCCAGCAAAGAATTGGCCGGCAGGATGACGGCATCCTGCACCAGCGCTGCTTCGGATGCACTACTTTGGGGCAGAATGAAGGCGCGTGCCCCACCCCCACCCCGCACCATGCTCGCCGCCATCGCCAGCGCGCCGCGCACGGGGCGCAGTTCGCCGGTCAGAGCCAACTCGCCGACGATCTCGTATTGCGGCAGGGTTTTGGCTGAAATCTGGCCGGAAGCGGCAAGGATCCCGAGCGCGATGGGAAGATCATAGCGGCCGCTTTCCTTGGGCAGATCGGCAGGCGCCAGATTGACCGTGATGCGCCGAGCGGGAAACTCGAACTGCGCAGTCTGCAGCGCGGCTCGCACGCGGTCCTTGCTTTCCTTGACCTCGGCCTCCGGCAGGCCGACGATGGTAAAACTGGGCAGCCCATTGGCCAGATGCACTTCAACCACCACTTCCGGCGCATCCATACCGGCCAGCGCCCGACTGTGAATGACCGCCAGTCCCACGATGCCTACTTGCCTTCTTGCAGCATGGCCTCCAGCTCGCCCAGCCGGGTCTCGAGTTCCGTCAACTTTTCCCGCGTCCTGCGTAGCAGTTCGGTCTGCACGTCGAATTCCTCGCGGTTCACCAGTTCCAATTTGGTGAACGCGCCCTGTAATAGTGCACGCACATTCCTTTCTGCGTCCGCAGCCGGGCCGGAGGCCGCCAGCTCCCTGATTTTTTTGGATAAATCGTCCAGCACTTGCGTCTTGATCATGGTTCTCTCCGTGTTTTGCAGCACATTAAAACAGGATTTTGCTGCGTTGAACAGCCGAGCGCTGAATGTGACATGAAAATTAATCTAACAATAACAATAAGTTGCTGAAAATTAATAATAATCAGAATAAATATAAGCGATTTAACTTGTTGTTTTGGATTGATTCACCCCTTGTGGCACGAGTGTTGCTTTTGTTCCCTTGCTTAATTTGTTTCATCCGTACTTTTTTGTTTTTATCTTTAAATCGAAAGGAAACACCATGCGTAAATCGTTAATGCTTGCAGCCGTGATCGGTACTTTTGCCGCTTCGGGCGCTGCCTTTGCGGAAGAAACCGCGACTCCGGCGGCGGAATCCCCGCACAGCTTCTCCTATAACATCAGCCTGACCAGCCAGTACATCTTCCGCGGCCTGACCCAGACCGGCGAAGAGCCTGCCCTGCAAGGCGGCGTCGATTACGCGCACTCCAGCGGTTTCTATGCCGGCGCATGGGCGACCAACATCAGCTGGCTGGAAGATGCAGACGCATATGACAACTCCAGTCTCGAACTCGACGTCTATGCTGGTTACGCTTCCGAAATCGGTGATACCGGCATCGGTTATGACATCGGCATCCTGCAATACTTCTATCCTGGCGACAAGAAGAGCGGTGTCAAGAGAGCCGACACCACCGAAATCTATGGCGGCCTGAGCTACGGCTGGGTCAGCGGCAAGGTCTCCGTCGTCGTCTCCGATGGCGCTTTCGGCTTCGATGACGCTGATGGTACCACCTACACCGAGCTGAACGCAGACATCCCGCTGCCTTGGTACGGCCTGACACTGTCCGGCCACATCGGTTATCAGGACTTCGCCGGTAGCGGCAACAGCGACTTCGACTACACTGATTGGAAGATCGGCCTGTCCAAGTCCTGGGATAACGGCGTTGATCTCGGTGGCTACTTCACATCGACCGACACCAAGGGCAAGAGCTTCTGGACTGACGCATCCGGCCAGCACGTGGCTAAGGATCAGTTCGTAGTCTACGTTACCAAGAACTTCTAAACCCAGACTGTCAGGATGACGGTCTCGCCAAGGGGCTGTCATCCAGGAAACCACCAGGAGACCACCATGAAATTCGTATCCGCGATCATCAAGCCGTTCAAGCTTGACGAGGTGCGTGAGGCCCTTTCCGCCATCGGCGTACAGGGCATTACCGTCACCGAAGTAAAGGGTTTCGGTCGTCAGAAAGGCCACACGGAGCTCTACCGTGGCGCCGAGTATGTCGTCGACTTCCTGCCCAAGGTCAAGCTGGAAGTCGCCATTCCGGACGACTTGCTGGACCAGGTCGTCGAAGCGATCGAAAAATCGGCCACCACCGGCAAGATCGGCGATGGCAAGATTTTTGTCTTCAATCTCGAGCAAGTCTATCGTATCCGCACCGGTGAAACCGGCCCGGATGCGCTCTAAGGGGATCGCCATGAAAAAGCTTTTATCCATGATCGCTTTGGTGAGCATGCTGGGCTTCAACAGCCTGGGCTTTGCCGAAGAAGATGCAATACCAGCCGAGTCATCGGTGACTGAAGTTGAGATGGTCGTTGAAGAAGCGGTCGAAACCGTGGCAGCAGATGCGGTGGCCGCAACGGAAGAGGCTGCAGCCGAATCGGCCGAAGAAGAGGCAACGCTGGATACCGGTGACACCGCCTGGATGATCGTCGCCACCATCCTCGTGCTGTTCATGGCCATTCCCGGCATCGCGCTGTTCTACGGTGGCCTGGTGCGCACCAAGAACATGCTGTCCGTGCTGATGCAGGTGTTCGTTACGGTCTCGCTTGTCTCCATCCTGTGGGTCGTTTACGGCTACAGCCTGACGTTCAGCGATGGCGGTTCGCTCAATGGCTATATCGGCGGCCTCGGCACGGCGTTCCTCGCCGGCGTCACTGCAGACTCGCTGAGCGGCACGATTCCGGAATACGTGTTCATCACCTTCCAGTTGACATTCGCGGCCTTGACTCCGGCCCTGATCGTCGGCGGCTTCGCCGAACGCGTGAAGTTCCCTGCATTGCTGGCCTTCGTGGCCCTCTGGGTAACCTTTGTCTACTTCCCGATCGCACACATGGTCTGGGGTGGCGGCTTCCTGGGCTCTGACGGCGCGATGGACTATGCAGGCGGCACCGTGGTGCACATCAATGCCGGTATCGCAGCCCTGGTCGGTGCTCTCGTCATCGGCAAGCGCATCGGCTACGGCAAGGAAGCCATGCCTCCGCATAGTATGGTCATGGCCATGATCGGTGCATCCATGCTGTGGGTAGGCTGGTTCGGCTTCAACGTCGGTAGCGGCCTGGCTGCCAACGGCGGTGCCGGTCTGGTTATGATCAATACGCAGGTTGCCACTGCAGCCGCCGTACTGGGCTGGGTTCTGGTCGAATGGCTGTCCAAGGGCAAGCCTTCCATGCTGGGTGCGGTTTCCGGCGCCATTGCAGGTCTGGTTGCCATCACCCCGGCCTGCGCTTTCGTCGGTCCGTTCGGTTCCATCGTACTTGGCTTCGTTGCAAGTATCGTCAGCTACTGGGCCGTCACCAGCCTGAAGATCAAGCTGGGCTACGATGATTCGCTCGACGTATTCGGCATCCACGGCGTTGCCGGCATCATCGGTGCCGTCGGTGTCGGCGTACTGGCTGCTCCAGCCTTCGGCGGGGTCGGTTACGCCGAAGGCGTGACCATGGGTGACCAACTCTATGTACAGATCCTGTCCGTTGTTGTCACCATCGTCTGGTGCGGTGTGGTCAGCTACATCCTGTACAAGATCGTCGATCTACTGATCGGTCTGCGCGTCAGCGAGGAAGCCGAACGCGAAGGTCTGGATACGACAGAACACGGCGAACGCGCCTACCACTACTAATAACGACAAGTCTCACACACCTGAACTCCGGTTCAGCATAACGGGCACGCAAGTGCCCGTTTTTTTGCCTGCCACAATGAACGCATTCACGCACAACAATGGTGCACATACCGGCGCCATCGAGGTGCCACATGCAGACCATACGACGTCAGTGGCCTTTCTGCGCGGCAGAGATAGTTGGCATGGCTATTGCTTGATCATAGGTAAGCATATCACTGTCGATCGGTCGCCGTACCCTGACATGGCCTGCTTGATATCTCTATCTCCTCCTCTTTCCTGGGCGCCTGGCGCCCATTTTTTTGCCGGGCCAATCCGCATCGGCTAAAATCGCTGAATTGATTTCCCCTGGCGATTCATGCATGGTTCCACACCTCACTACTGCACTCACCGGCCCGCTTCTGGCCCTGGAAAAACGCATACTCGAAGCCATGCCGGACATCGAGCACTGGTTCCGCAGTCAATGGCAGGAACATGCCACGCCATTCTATGCATCGGTTGACCTGCGCAATGCCGGCTTCAAGCTGGCGCCGGTGGACACCAACCTGTTTCCGGGCGGGTTCAACAACCTGAATCCGGAGTTTCTGCCGCTATGCGTGCAAGCCGCTATGAGCGCGGTCGAGAAGATTTGCCCGGACGCACGCCGCCTGCTGCTGATCCCAGAGAATCACACACGCAACACCTACTATCTGCGCAATGTCGCATCCCTGCGTACCATATTGCAGCAGGCTGGCATGGAAGTGCGCATCGGCAGCATCAATCCGGAGATCACGGAACCGACTGCCTTCGACCTGCATGACGGCCATGCCCTGTTGCTGGAGCCGGTCAAACGTGTCGGCAACCGCTTGGTGCTGGATGACTTCGACAGCTGCGCGGTACTGCTCAACAACGACCTCTCGGCCGGGATCCCCGACATCCTCAGGGATATCGAACAGAATCTCATCCCGCCACTGCACGCCGGCTGGTCGACGCGTCGCAAATCTCAGCATTTCCTCGCCTACCATCGCCTTGCCGAGGAGTTCGCGCAACTGCTCGGCATAGACGAATGGCTGATCGACCCCTATTACGAAACCTGCGGCCAGATCGATTTCCATGCCCGCACCGGCAGCGAGTGCCTGGCCGCCAAGGTCGAGACGTTGCTCGCCAAAATCGAGAAGAAATACCGTGAATATGGCGTAGAGCAGGAACCATTCGTCATCGTCAAGGCCGACGCCGGCACCTACGGCATGGGCATCATGACGGTGAAAAGCCCGGACGACGTGCGCGAACTGAACCGCAGACAGCGCAACAAGATGGCCGTGGTCAAGGAAGGCCTGCAGGTGACCGAAGTCATTATCCAGGAGGGCGTCTACACCTTCGAAAGCATCAATGGCGCCGTCGCCGAGCCGGTGGTCTACATGATGGACCACTTCGTCGTCGGCGGCTTCTATCGCGTGCATACCGAACGGCGTGCCGATGAGAACCTGAATTCCCCAGGCATGCATTTCGTACCCCTGGCATTCGAGGCACCATGCTCATTGCCGGATGTCGGCGGCGCCCCCGACGCGGCACCCAACCGGTTCTATGCATACGGCGTGATCGCCCGACTGGCCCTGCTGGCAGCCGCCATCGAGCTGGAAGAAAACGATCCACTGAACGACATCTGACCATGCGCCTGGCCTTCATCCTCGACCCACTCGCCAGCCTTGCTGCATACAAGGACAGCAGTCTCGCCATCATGCGCGCGGCGGCGAAACGCGGCCACACGCTTTCCGTCGCCGAACAGGGTGGACTGTTCCTGCGACATGACCAGGCACGGCTGAACGCACATGATTTTCGCTTCATCGAAGGCAATCAGTGGTATGAGATCGGTGAAATGCATGAGACGGCGCCCGAAGCTTTCGACGCCGTGCTGATGCGCAAGGATCCGCCGTTCGACAACGAGTTCCTGTACAGTACCTATCTGCTCGAAATCGCGACGAGACAGGGTGCCCGCGTCATCAACGACCCGCTCGCGCTGCGCAACTGGAACGAAAAGCTCGGCATCACACGCTTCCCGCAATTCGCCCCAGCATTCATCGTAACGCGGGAACGCGCGCTGATACGCGCGTTTCTGGCCGAACACGACGATATCGTCGTCAAGCCGCTGGACGGCATGGGTGGCAGCAGCATCTTCCGCCTGACCCGTAACGACCCCAACATCAGCGTCATCCTGGAGACGATCACCGAGCACGGCACGCGCACCGTCATGGCGCAGCGTTACCTGCCGCAAATCGTCGATGGCGACAAGCGCATCCTCCTCATCAACGGAGAACCGCTGCCGTATGCGCTCGCGCGCATCCCGCCCGCCGGCGAAACGCGCGGCAATCTGGCAGCAGGAGGGACCGGCGTGGCCCGGCCGCTGACGGAACATGACAGAGAGATCGCAGAGACCGTCGGCAAGGTCATGCGGGAAAACGGCCTGTTCCTGGTCGGCCTCGACGTCATCGGCGATCACCTGACCGAAGTCAATGTCACCAGCCCGACCGGCATGGTCGAAATCGCCGCACAGACGGACTGCGATCCGGCGGAGATCTTCATGGATGCACTGGAGCAGCACCTTTCCGCTCTCGGACAGGAAAAGTCCGCAGAAAAGCCCCATAGCGATGCAATGCCAGCCTAGACTGCGCTTTCTGTATATCCTGTGGCTGATGTTACTGGCACTCACGGGCTGCGGCCGCGAACCGCTCTACCATGCGCAGAGCTATGTGTTCGGCACGCTGGTCGATATCAGCATCTACGGCGAAGAAGCGACACGTGCCGCCGACCTCGCCGCCGTCATCCAGAACGATTTCCAACGCCTGCATCGCAAGCTGCACGCATGGAATGACGACAGCGACCTTGCCCGGCTCAACCACGCCTTTGCGGTGGGCGAGCGCATCGCCATCGATCCCGAACTCGCCCAGCTGATCCGTCAGGCACAGCTGTTCTCGGCACAATCGGACGGCCTGTTCAACCCGGCCATCGGGCTCCTGATCGGGCACTGGGGATTCCAGCGCGACATGTTCAAGCCGGTCAGCATCGATCATGCCGCAATCCGGCAATTGGTCGCCGCAAATCCGCAGATGGCGGACATCGTGCTGCACGAAAGCCCTGTCGGCATCGAGGCGGAAAGCCGCAACCCGACAGTGAGACTGGATTTCGGCGGCTATGCCAAGGGTTACGCACTAGATCGGGCCATCGCCTATCTGCGTTCGGAAGGTGTGCGCAATGCGCTGATCAACATCGGTGGCAACGTTGCCGCACTCGGTCAACATGGCGAACGCAACTGGCAGGTCGGCATCCAGCATCCACGCAAACCTGGTGTCATCGCATCGCTAGACCTGGAGGACGGCTGGGCCATCGGCACTTCGGGCGATTACCAGCGCTATTTCGAGCTGAATGGCAAGCGCTACTGCCATGTGCTCGACCCGCGCAGCGGCTACCCCGCGCAGCACACGCAGGCGGTCACCGTACTGGTGCCGCCGGGAAGCCGGAGCGGCACCCTGTCCGACATCGCCTCCAAACCGATCTTCATCAGTGAGGACGGGAAGCGGGCAGACATGGCGCGAAAACTCGGCATCGAACACTATCTCGTCATCGATGCCGCCGGACATATCGCCGCAAGCGCGGCGATGCTGGAACGCATCAGGTGGAAGGACAATGTCGAAGTCAGTACGTTACCGTAACTGGCTACAGGGACTGAAATGGGGCGATGGCCTGGTTCTGCTGCTGGGCATCGGCCTCGTCACCTTTCTGTTCGGCTCGCTATGGCTGGGCGAGACTGCGAGCAAAGTGCAGATCCGCGCCGGCAGCAAAGTTTTCACGATTCAGAGCCTGGATCAGCATCGCACGATCGAGGTGCCGGGTCCGCTCGGCATCACCACCATCATCATCGACCACGGCCGCGTGCGCGTCGCGAGCGACCCCGGACCGCGCCAGTATTGCGTCAGACAGGGCTGGCTCACGCAGGCCGGCGAGGTCGCCATGTGTCTGCCCAATCAGGTCAGCGTCGAATTGCTGGGCAGTCGCAAGCCATACGATACGCTGAATTACTGACATGGCCGGGAATCACCGCACGCTTGTCACGACCGTCGACGATCACCGCATCGCCAGACTGGCTGCACTCGCCATCGGGCTGCATCTGATCGAATCGGTGCTGCCCTCGCCGCTGCCTGGCGTCAAACCTGGCATCGCCAACATCGTCACGCTGTACGTGCTGTATCGGTACGGCATCGGGACCGCAGCCTGGGTAAGCCTGCTTCGCGTATTCGCCGGCAGCCTGCTGCTGGGGCAGCTGCTCTCGCCTACCTTCCTGCTCAGCCTCGGCGGCGCAATGACCAGCCTCGGCATGCTTGCGCTTGCCATCCACCTGCCCAGGCGATGGTTCGGCCCCGTCAGTCTCAGCATCCTCGCCGCCCTTGCCCATATCAGCGGGCAACTGCTGATCGTCTGGCTATGGCTCATCCCGCATAGCGGCATCATCTACCTGACACCGGTGTTCGCTCTCTCGGCGCTGGTGTTCGGACTGGTCAACGGTCTGGTGCTGACCCGCCTGATGCGGTGACATGTCACAAAAAAGGGCGGCAAAAGCCGCCCCCAGGAGTTCGGACCGATTACTGTTTACGAATCAACTCACGCCAGATGGCGCGTGTCTTCTGGAACCCAGTCCCCGATCCCGAGAACTTGATGAAATCAATCAGTTCCGGATTCGGATTGTCCGCAGTTACGATGTTCACCTTGGGCTTGCCGCCGATGGATACGACATTGAAGCCCACGATGGGCGCATTGCTGCGAGCCGACACGACCCCTTCGGCATCCGGCACGGCACGACCGCTTCGGTAATCCAGGAAATTCAGCCACCCGTAACCCGCCGGTTGACATGCCGAGGCTGTAGGCACGGTAGTCGGAACCAGCAGTGTACCCAACACCAGCTCTGACGCCACGTTCTGCCGTTCTCCCGTGTCAGGGAAATCGATATACCAGCCCAGCCCGGTTTCCAACAAGTTGCCGCCGTCGTTGCTGCTGTCGGACGTCCGGACATTGGCACCATCATCAGGAACGATGGTCTGCTGTACCAGGCTGGATTTCGGATCACTCAGCGTGGTCTCCATGTCGTCATCCTTGATCGCATAGAGCGTCTGTTGATCCGTGTTCAGCAGATCGCTTACCTCAAGGTACTTGCCGGTACCAACGAACACAACCCGCTTCTTCCTGATCTGACCCAATTCCGGCGCTGTCGTGATTGGCTGGGATACCCCGAACGATGCCAACTTCAGGACCGAATCATTCGCAAGATCGAAACGCCAGAGATTCCCCAGCAGGTCACCGCCATAAACATAGGTCGTGGTATTGTTGACTTCAGGGTCATCTGTCCAGGCAGAAATCTTGGCCAGCCCGCTGGGCAGGGACGGAGTGCCTACGCCAGTCGTGATCTGCTTCAGCTTGGTACCGGTTGCCGCATCAAGAATGTACAAATATCCCTTCCCGTCTCCGGTATTGAACTGGGGTGGGTTGGGTTTGAACTTCACCCCTTCCTGACTGTAGAAGGCACTGTTATCCGGAATATTGTTGTAACCGGATGTCACCAGTACGACCCATTTTCCATCCGGATTCTTGGTCACGATGGGGTTGCCGAATGTGAATCCAAGATTCGGCTCATCGCTGGCATCAAACTCCCACAGCAGTGATGGCGAATTCGGATTCGTAATATCCAGGGCGTAGTACCCACGCCCGCCACCGTTCAGACCACCAACGAGAATGGTTTTCCAGACCGCGCCACTGCCATTGCAGCCGGATACGCAGATATCGGAGATGGTCGGTGCACCATTCACGAAATATGCATGCTTGGTCGCATATGCAGTATCAGCCAGTCTCCAGAGATTGGGAATTACCATGCTGGGGACATAAGCCCAGCGCTCCTGCAGGGTCTCCCCATCAAAGGCATGCAGCATGCCGTCATTACCACCGACATATACCATGCCGGTACGGTTATCCTGAGCACTCTTGAAATTAGCGTACCCAGGATCACTGTAACTGAACGTGGGACGACCGATGAATTTCGGGGTCGAATCGACAATGTCCCCAAGAACAGCCTGACGTTTCCGGTAGAAGCGTTTCCCTGGATCGCTGGAAGTTTCCTCATATCCTTTCTGGCCACGGATATAATTCAGCAGATTCTCCCCTGCCACCGTTGCCAGCTGTGCTGGAGACAGGGTTTCCACCAGATAGCTCCACTGCGAAAGATTGGCAGACAGGAAACTGCTCTGGAAGGTCGCTTTCTGCGCTGCGGACAGATTGCTATAGCTGAACGCTGCCAGACTGCCCCCCACGTTCATGTAGATATTGCGGGTATCATTGAAATCGCTGACCTT
>DATCJT010000116.1:0-8918 GCA_036562645.1 Methylophilaceae bacterium
TGGCGGAGAGGGAGGGATTCGAACCCTCGATACGCTTGCACGTATGCCTGATTTCGAGTCAGGTACATTCAACCACTCTGCCACCTCTCCGAAGCCGGGCATTTTACCATTTCCCGGCAAAATCTCACGCTTTTTCGTCTGGACAAATTCGACAAAGTTCGGGAAACTGGCGCCATGCTTCGGTCCATCATCATATTGGCCGCGCTTCTCCTGAACGCATGCCAGGAGCCGGCCAAGCCTTTGCCAGACCCGCAGGAAAGCAAGGAAATCGTCATTGTCACCCACAACGGTCCCAACACCTATTACATAGACGGCAATGACAGGCCGGCCGGCCTGGAACATGATCTGGCCAGCAAGTTCGTCGAGAGCCTGGGGCCGGAATACCGCGTTCGCTTTCTCCTGGTCAACAACATCACGGAAGTGATTCCCACCCTGCTCAAGGGAGAGGCGCACCTTGCCGCCGCCGACCTCAGCATCACGCGCCTGCGCCAGCATCTGGTGAAATTCTCCACGCCCTACCAGAGTGTCCAGCAGCATGTCGTCTACAACACCGAGACCACGCCCAAGCCCAAGTCGCTGCAGGACCTCATCGGCAAGGAAATCGCCGTGCCCGCAGGCACCAGCTATGACGAGCGGCTGGCGGAGGAAAGGCAGAAACTGCCCGGCCTGCATTGGCATGCCCTGGATAACGCCAATACCGATGAACTGCTGGAGCAGGTGGCGGAAGGCCTGCTGGACTTCACCTTGGCAGACAGCCATCTCGTCACCCTGCAGCGCAACTACTATCCCAATCTCGGCATCGGCATCGCACTCGGCCAGCCGGAGGACATCGCGTGGGCCTTCCCCAAGACCGGCAATCGCTGGCTCTTCGACCAGGCCAATGCCTTTTTCGCCCGCATCAGGCAGGACGGCACACTACGCAGTCTGATCGACCGCTACTACGGACATGCCGAGCGTCTCGATACCGGAGATGTCACGGTATTTCTCAAGCGTACGCGCACATTGCTGCCGAAATACGCCGACCTGTTCAAGGAGGCGCAGGAACTGACCGGCATCGACTGGCGACTGCTGGCTGCCGTCAGCTACCGGGAGTCGCACTGGGATAGGCTCAACACCTCGCCGACCAATGTGCGCGGCCTGATGATGCTGACCGAGGCGACCGCCGACATGCTGGGCGTCACCGACCGTCTGGATGCACGCCAGTCCATACTCGGCGGTGCCCGCTACATCGTCATGCTGAAGGATTCCATCCCGAAGCGCGTACCGGAGCCGGATCGAACCTGGCTGGCGCTGGCCGCCTACAATATCGGCATGGCTCACCTGGAGGATGCGCGGATACTGGCACAGCGCATGAAACTGAACCCGGACAGCTGGGCCGATGTCAAAAAAATCCTGCCGCTACTGAACAAGGTCGAGTATTATTCAACGCTGAAATACGGATTCGCGCGCGGCGGTGCGCCGGTGATTTTCGTCGAATCGATACGCACTTATCACAAAATTCTGGAAAAATATGAGCCGCCGCATACTCCGCTGCTGCCCAGTTTCGATCTGGCCAGGCTCGTGACACAGGCGACCATGGTGCAATAGGCCCTGCACCGCCGGTGCGGTCTTCATCGTTCATCAACACATAAAAAGAAATTCTGCATGGATCACAACATCACGCTCATCACGACGATCGCTGCCGGTCTGGGGCTGGCCCTGATCTTCGGCTTTATTGCGGAAAAGATCCGCCTGCCGGCACTGGTCGGCTATCTGCTCGCCGGCATCCTGTTGAGCCCGGCCACGCCGGGATATGTCGCAGATGTCGAGATCGCGAGCCAGCTGTCCGAAATCGGGGTCATGCTGCTGATGTTCGGGGTCGGCCTGCATTTCTCCATCGACGACCTGCTTTCGGTCAAGCGCATCGCCGTGCCCGGCGCCATCTTCCAGATGACACTGGCCACCCTGCTCGGCATGTTCGTCGCGCACTGGTGGGGCTGGTCCTGGGGTGAAGGCCTGATCTTCGGCCTTTCGCTCTCATGCGCCAGTACCGTCGTGCTGCTCAAGGCCGTCGAGGCGCACGGCATACTGGAAACGATGAATGGCCGTATCGCCGTCGGCTGGCTGATCGTCGAGGATCTGGTCACCGTTCTGGTACTGGTCCTGATGCCGCCACTGGCCGGCATGCTGGGTGGCCAGGAGCAGGCGAACGGCACGCCGCTATGGCAGACCATAGGCATGACGACGCTGCAGGTCTCCGCCTTCGTTGCGCTGATGCTGGTCGTCGGGCGCCGCCTGATGCCGTGGCTGCTCTGGCATGTCGCCAAGACCGGCTCGCGCGAGCTGTTCACACTCTCGGTCATCGTTGCCGCCATCGGTATCGCCTACGGCGCCACCACGCTCTTCAACGTTTCCTTTGCCCTCGGCGCCTTCTTTGCCGGGATGGTCATGCGCGAGTCGGAGTTCAGCCACCGCGCTGCGGAGGAATCCCTGCCGTTCCGCGATGCGTTCGCCGTGCTGTTCTTTGTCGCCGTCGGCATGCTGTTCGACCCGCGCGTGCTGATCGAGGAACCGCTGCACGTACTGGCCGTGCTCGCCATCATCATCATCGGCAAGTCCTTCGCCGCCATGAGCCTGGTGCTGGCCTTCCGCTATCCGTTCAATTCCGCGCTGACGATCGCGGCGAGTCTGGCGCAGATCGGCGAGTTCTCCTTCATCCTCGCCGGCCTCGGCCTGACGCTTGGTATCCTGCCGGCCGAGGGCATGAGTCTGGTGCTGGCAGGCGCACTGATCTCCATTGCGCTCAACCCCTTCGTCTTCGCCTCCATCGCACCGATCAACAAATGGCTGCTGGCACGTTCCGCCACCGCGCGCCGCCTCAACAGCAGGGTGGACCCCTATGCCGAGCTGCCGATGAGCACGGAACGCAAATATCTGGAAGGTCAGGTCGTGCTGGTCGGCTTCGGCCGTGTCGGCCGCCGCATCGCCGATGCGCTGAAGGAGCGCGGCATTCCTTACGTCGTAGCCGAACAGAACCGGGAAATCGTCGAGAATCTGCGCAAGAAGAACATCCCGGCCGTTTCAGGCGACGCATCCGACCCGGTCGTGCTGGTACAGGCGCACATCGCCCAGGCCGCCATGCTGGTCGTGGCCACACCGGATTCCATCAATGTACGGCAGATGGTCAATACCGCCCGCACGCTGAACCCGGACATCGAAATCGTTCTGCGCACGCACAGCGAGGACGAGTCGGTGCTGCTGCGCAAGGAAAATCTGGGCACGGTGTTCTATGGCGAGGAAGAGCTGGCGCGCGGCATGACCGAGCACGTGCTCCAGCGCTTTGCGCCGAAGGCGCATTGAACGCCCTCGGCAGTTAGGTCCGTTCCTCGGTCTGACGCGCGCCGGTAATCAGGGTGTCGCATGGTAGCCATTGCAGCAGGCGTGAGACCGAGCTGCCGACCAGCCCGGCCAACACGCTGTTCTGCCCGCGGCTACCGATGACGGCCAGATCGGTGCCATGCTGCCGCACATACTGGGTCAGCGCGGACTCCAGACGGCCGCCCACCACATGCAGCGCAATACGCGCACGCTGTTCCGCAGATACTCCGGCCGCATCGTAGAACGCCTCCACCATCGCCAGCAATTCATCGTCCACCACGACGGGCAGCGTCTTTTCACTCGCCAGCTCGACCAGGTTCTGCTTGACGACATGGAACAGCACGATAGGCTGATCCGGAAACAGTTCCAGCGTCGCCCGCAGGGCAAGCGCCGAAGCCTGCGAAAAGTCGGTGGCAACCACGACATTGCGGTAGGCGCCATGTGGTCGCTTACGCACGACGAGTATCGGCTGTCTCGACTGCCGGACCAGTTTCTCCACTGTCGTCCCCACGATGAAACGGCCGAACGGTTCACTGCGCGCCATGCCGGTGACAATCAGCTCGCAGCCATCCTGTTCGGCGATGCCGATGATGCTGTCCGCCGGCTCGCCTTTCACGATCCTGACATCGACCGGCACTTCCGCATCCGCCGCGTCCTCGCGCAACTGCTGGCGCAGGATCCGGAGATTCTCCTCCTCGTCGCCATACGCCCAGTTGAGCACCATATCGGGCGACTGCAGATTCTCCGCCACGTTCACCGCAATGAGCTGCGCCTGCCATTGCTGCGCCAGCTGCACGGCCCGGTCGAACGCGCGGTCGCATCTTGCACTGAGGTCCGTTGCCAGCAATACGCGCCTAGCCGGATGATTCTGTTCTGCATTGCCCATACTTGAATTTGCTCCACTCTGACTTCAAAGGCTGACAACCATGAGATCACAATCGCTGACGGTCGCCACATATTCGGTAACACTGCCGAGCAGGATCTCGCTCGGCCCGGATTTGCCGTAACGGCCCATGACCACGAGATCGCAGCGCTCGCGATCCACGGTCTCCAGTATGACTTCCGGCGCATGGCCGTATTCCAGCCGACTCGTGACCCGGTCGCCGCGCAGATCCAGTCTTTGCAGAAAATCTGCCAGTTCGCGCTCGGCCTGCTGACGCGAGGCTTCCTGGTATTCGCGCATATCCGCCTCGGTCACGCCGGCGATGCGCAATTTGCTTTCGAAAGGCAGGGCATGGACATGAAGCAGCATGATCTCGGCCTCCGGCGCCAGTCTGGCGGCCGCCTCGACCGCTGCTGCCGAACAGTCCGAGAAATCCACCGGTACCAGCACGCGGCGATAGGGTTCCAAAGCCGGCTTCCGCACCACCAGCATGGGCTGCCGGCCGGCACCCAGCATGCGTTCCAGCATGGACCCCCGCACCCAGTCGTGTACGCTGCGGGAGTGCGCGCCGACCACGATCAGGCTGTCGGTTTGCCTGCCCTGCTCGATGATGACGACGTGCGGCCGGCCGACCTCAAGACTGTATTCGACCGCCGCGTTCACCTTCACCTGGAGGCGGCCGGCCTGCTCCTGCAGTTTCTGCTGCATCGCCTCGCGCAGACGGGCACTGACGCCGCCTGCGACCAGATGCTTGAGATCGTCGAGCAATGTGCCCGACAGCACATGCAGAAGCCGGATTTCCCTGATGCCGGCGGCTGCCAGTAGCATCACGCGCTGCATGGCATTTTCGCTACGCTCGGAAAAGTCGGTGGCGAGCAGCACCTTGTCAAAACCGGTCATGTTTCTTCCCTGATTGTTCTCCATCGCACCATATCATCAGATACGCGAAACGCATAGCCGCCCCGCCCGCGCTCAGTATCGCCGGCTCGCGCGGTCGAGCCGTGCCAGCCAGGACGTGCGCCGGATGATGAGTTTTTCAAGTTCCGCCACGACGAACACGAGCAACCCCGCCGCCAGAACCTTCAACCAGTCCAGTATCCCGATGGACGTGGAACCGAATACGGACTGCATCCATGCCGAATAGGTGAACGACAGCTGCAGCGGAATGCAGACCGCGATCGCGAGCAGCACGTAACGGTTGCCAAACAGGCCGTTCCGGTTCAATACCGAGGCGAAAATGAAGCGGCTGTTGATGAGATACAGCATTTCCGCGATGACGACGGCATTCACCGCCATGGTCTGCGCTTTCTCGATGCCTGCGCCGGATACCAGTTCCCACAGGAAGAGCCCGAGCGCCCCGGTCATCATCAGCACCGAAACCATCACTACGCGCCAGATGAAGAAGCCGTTCAGCAGCGGCTCCGAGGGCGGACGCGGGCGGCGCAGCATGATGTTGCCTTCCGGCGGCTCGAACGCCAGCGCGAGTCCCAGCGTGCTGGATGTCACCATGTTGATCCACAGTACCTGTGCAGGGGATAGCGGCAGGGTCAGTTCGAACAGGATGGCGGCGATCACCACCAGCGCCTCGCCGCCATTGGTCGGCAGCATGAAAAGGATGAACTTCTTCAGATTATCGTAAACGGCCCGCCCCTCACGTATCGCGCGCGCCACCGTGGAGAAATTGTCGTCCGCCAGTACCATGTCGGCCGCCTCCTTGGCGGCCTCCGTACCCTTCATGCCCATCGCCACGCCGACATCGGCGCTTTTCAGCGCCGGCGCGTCGTTGACGCCGTCTCCGGTCATGGCGACCACCTGGTCGTTCCGCTGCAGGGCGTTGACGAGCCGCAGCTTGTGTTCTGGGCTCGCCCGGGCGAACACATCCACCCCCATGACCACACGCCGCAGTTCTGCATCGTCCATCTGGGCGACATCATTGCCGGTCATGGTCGGGCTGCCGACGCCTATGCCCAGCTGTGTGCCGATGGCGCGCGCCGTTTCGACATGATCGCCGGTGATCATCTTGACCTTGACGCCCGCACGGTGGCAGTCGCGTACCGCCTCGATCGCCTCCTGCCGCGGCGGGTCGATGATGCCGATCAGCGCCAGCATCACGCAGCCCCTGCCGATGTCACCGATATCCAGCAAGGTGCCGGCCGGTTCCGCACGCCGGTACGCCAGCGCGAGCACGCGCAGCCCTTGGGCTGCGGTCTCCGTCACCATGCGCTGCCAGTACTCCGGCACCAGCGCCTGCACCTCCTCGCCCACCTGCTGGTAGTCGCACATCTCCAGCACGCACTCCGGCGCCCCCTTGACGAATATCCACGGCTCGTCCCGCTCGTCACGATGATACGTCGCCATGAAGCGGTGCACGGACTCGAACGGTATCGTGCCCAGCCGCTGCCACGCGGCATCCGCCGCATGCGCGGTGAAGCCTGCCTTGCCGGCAAGCACCAGCAGCGACCCTTCGGTCGGGTCACCCTCGACATGCCATTGCTGATGCCGTCTGCGCAGGACGGCATCATTGCACAACGCGCCCGCACGCACGCTGAGCATCAGCGCCGGATGCATGCCGGGATCGATGATACGGCCATCCAGACTGAAATCCCCCACCGGCGCATAGCCGACGCCACCGACACCGAACACATGGTCCGCGCAAACCACGCGCTGCACCGTCATTTCGTTCCGTGTCAGCGTTCCGGTCTTGTCGGAGCAGATGACCGTCACGGATCCCAGCGTCTCGACGGCAGGCAGACGGCGGACGATGGCGTTACGTCTCGCCATGCGCTGCACGCCCAGCGCCAGCGTCACCGTCATGATGGCCGGCAATCCTTCCGGGATCGCCGAGGCGACCAGCGCAACGACCATCATGAACATTTCGGCGGCCGGATGGCCGCGCCACAGCGTGCCAAGCACGAAGGTCGCCAGACCGATGAGCAGAATCGCCAGCGCCAGACCGCGACCGAAGCGGTCGATCTGGCGCAGCAGAGGCGTACTCATGCGCGGAATGGCCGCCAGCATGCGGTTGATCCTGCCCAGCTCGGTCTCCAGCGCGGTTGCGACGACGACCCCGGTGCCCTGACCGTAGACCACCAGCGTGCCCGAATAGGCCATACAGAGCCGGTCACCCAGCGGCGTGTCCTGACCGACCGGCTGTATCGACTTCTCCACCGGCAGCGATTCGCCGGTCAGTGCCGCCTCGTCTATGCGGAGTTCGTTCTGGCTGATCAGGCGCAGGTCTGCCGGCACGCGGTCGCCGGAAGAGAGCAATACGATGTCGCCGGGTACCAGCTCTGCCGCGTCGATCTCCTGCCGTCTGCCTTCCCGGATAACGTTCGCGTGCGGCGAGAGCATGGCGCGTATGGCTTCCAGCGCGGCTTCCGCCTTGCCTTCCTGGATGAAGCCGATGACGGCATTGATGATGACGGCGGCGATCAGCACGCCAGCATCGACCCAGTGTTCGAGGAAAATGGTGACGACGGCTGCGCCCAGCATGACGTAGAGCAGCACGTTGTGGAACTGGAGCAGGAAGCGCTGCAGCGTCCCCCTGCGCTTGGGAGGCGCCAGGCGGTTCGGACCGTACAGCCCCAGCCGCCTGCGCGCTTCTTGCTCGTCCAGGCCACTAGCGGACGTGGAGAGCGTTTCCAGGACGCTTGCCGCAGACAGGGTATGCCAGGGTTCTTCCGTCTTGGTGCGTTCCTTCATGACGACATGACTCCTTCGAATTCAGGCCTGCGCCCTCAGGGCACAGGCACGTCCGACGGGAACCTCTGCAGCGCGCAAGACGTCATGCCTGCCCTTTCAGACCGGGCGGATGACCTCGGCTCCGCCCATGTAGGGTCTCAGCGCAGCCGGGATCACGACGCTGCCGTCCGCCTGCTGGTGGTTCTCCAGCACCGCCACCAGCGCACGACCGACGGCAAGCCCGGAACCGTTCAGCGTGTGCAGCAGCTCGGTCTTGCCACTCTCGTTACGGAAACGGGCCTGCATGCGGCGTGCCTGGAAGGCCTCGCAGTTGGAAACCGAGGAGATCTCGCGGTAGGTGTTCTGCGCCGGCAGCCAGACCTCGAGGTCATAGGTCTTGGCCGCACCGAAGCCCATGTCTCCGGTGCACAGCGCGACGACGCGATACGGCAGCTCCAGCGCCTGCAGGATGTACTCGGCATGGCCGACCATCTCCTCCAGCGCCTCGTAGCTTTTCTCCGGATGCACGATCTGCACCATCTCGACCTTGTCGAACTGATGCTGGCGTATCATGCCGCGCGTATCCTTGCCATAGGAACCTGCCTCGGAACGGAAGCATGGCGTATGGGCGGTCAGCCTGATCGGCAGCGACTCCAGCGGCACGATGACATCGCGCACGGTGTTGGTCAGCGTGACCTCCGAGGTCGGTATCAGATAC
The DNA here is from genome assembly GCA_036562645.1 of Methylophilaceae bacterium. Lineage (GTDB taxonomy): Bacteria > Pseudomonadota > Gammaproteobacteria > Burkholderiales > Methylophilaceae > UBA6140. The sequence continues at coordinate 8,640 of DATCJT010000116.1, forward strand.
AGCCTGCTGTCGTTGTGCGGCAGCGAGAACAGGTCCTCCTCGAACTTCGGCAGCTGACCGGTGCCGAGCAGGGTCTCGGCATTCACCAGATATGGCGTGTAACATTCCGTATAGCCATGACGCTCGGTCTGCGTATCGAGCATGAACTGCGCCAGCGCGCGATGCAGCTTCGCCACCGGCCCCTTCATAAAAGTGAAACGCGCGCCAGCGAGCTTGGCCCCGGTATCGAAATCGAGCCCGAGTGCAGCGCCGACATCGACATGGTCCCTGACCTCGAAA
>DATCJT010000123.1:0-14161 GCA_036562645.1 Methylophilaceae bacterium
GGAAGGAATCAGCAAATGGCAGGGGTAAAAGGACGCAGTGGCGGACCTCGGCCGAACTCTGGCGGGGCGCGCCCGGGGGCTGGGAGAAAGCCGAAAGAGCCGGCGATTTCAAGCTTCGATGACCCGCTGGAGTTTCTGAAAGCAGTCTGGCAAGGCCAGATTGAGGCCAATGCGTCTCAGGTCCGCGCCGCTACGGCTGCGCTGCCGTTTTTGCACAAGAAGCTCGGCGAGGGCGGCAAGAAAGAGCGCAAGCAGGAAGAGGCGCAGAAAGTCGCGGGCCGATTTGCATCTGCTGCGCCGCCGAAGCTGGTTGCCGCTGGCGGTAAGAAGGTCTGATGCAGTGGTCTACCGCCTGCCCGGACTGGGAGAGCAGGCTAATCGCCGGGAAGTCAATCATCCCCGGGCCGATCTATCGAGAACAGGCAGAGCAGGCTCTATCGATCTTCAAAGAGCTGCGCGTTGTCGATCTGCCTGGGAAGCCAACGTTCGGAGAGTGCTCCGAGCCGTGGGTGTTCGATTTCGTCGCGGCGATCTTCGGCGGCTATGACGCGGAGACCGGGAAGCAGCTGATCCGCGAATACGGGCTGCTAATCTCGAAGAAGAACACGAAGTCCACGATTGCGGCCGGGATCATGCTCACGGCCGTAATTCTTTGCTGGCGCGAGGACGAAGAGCATTTGATTCTCGCGCCGACGAAGGAGGTGGCAGACAACTCATTCCGGCCTGCGGCGGGGATGGTGCGGGCAGATGAAGAGCTCTCGGCTCTTTTCCACGTCCAAGACCACATCCGGACGATCACGCACCGCGTGACGAGGGCGAGTCTGAAGGTTGTTGCGGCGGACACGGACACGGTTTCGGGCAAGAAATCTGGCCGCATCCTTGTCGATGAACTCTGGGTGTTCGGCAAGCGCGCAAACGCCGGGGCGATGTTCATGGAAGCCCTGGGCGGCCAGGTGTCGCGCGAAGAGGGGTGGGTCATCTACCTCACCACCCAGAGCGACGAACCGCCCGCCGGGGTGTTCAAGGAGAAGCTGGACTACTGGCGCGACGTGCGTGACGGGAAGATCGATGACCGCCGCACTTTGCCGGTTCTCTACGAGTTCCCGCGCGAAATGGTCGAGTCGAAGGCCTATCTGAAGCCGGAGAACTTCTACATCACGAATCCGAACATCGGTCGTTCGGTCAGCGCGGAGTGGCTTGAAGACAATCTGCGGCGCAACCAGGCGAAGCAGGACGGGTCATTTCAACAGTTTCTCGCCAAGCACCTCAATATCGAGATCGGCCTGAATCTTCGGGCTGACCGGTGGGCGGGGGCGGATTTTTGGGAGTCGTCAGGAGATCCGCTGCTCACTCTGCAAGCGTTGCTAGCACGTTCCGAGGTGGTAGTCGCAGGGATCGACGGGGGTGGGCTGGACGACTTGCTGGGGCTTGCGATCATCGGTCGCGATCGAGAGACGCGGAGATGGCTTCACTGGGCGCATGCCTGGGCGCATCGAATCGTGCTGGATCGGCGCAAGGAGATCGCCCCACGGCTGATGGACTTCCAGCGCGACGGTCACCTGACGCTTGTCGAGAAGCCGGGGGAAGATGTTGCGCAGGTTGTGGACGTGCTCTGCAGGGTACGGGACGAGCGTCTGATGCCGGCGAAGAATGCCATCGGTGTTGATGCTGCTGGCATCGGTGCGATTGTCGAAGCACTGGCGGGGCGCGACTTCACTGACGATGAAATCGTCGCTGTGTCGCAGGGCTGGCGGCTCAATGGTGCGATCAAGACGGTTGAGCGCATGCTGGCCGGCGGGGAATTCATCCACGGCGCGACCGATCTGATGGCGTGGTGCGTCAGCAATGCACGTGTCGTCCAGGTCGGTAACGCGATCACGATCAACAAGCAGGTAAGCGGCACGGCAAAGATCGACCCGCTGATGGCGACATTCGACGCTGCGACGCTGATGGCCTTGAACCCAGAGGTCGCGCGCAAGGAATACAAGGTCTTCTTTCTCTGACCTTCACAAACACACCAAAAGCCCGCCGAGAGCGGGCTTTTTGCGTTTGAGGGCCGAATATGGACAAGCTCAACACCCGCGCATACAGCCTCTTGGAGATCAAGGCGCTGGACGATGAGAAGCGGGAAATCACAGGCATTGCCACGACGCCGACGCCAGATCGGGTCGGGGACATCGTGGACCCGCTCGGGGCGAAGTTCGCTGATGAGCTGCCGCTCCTGTGGCAGCACCAGCACGACAAGCCGGTCGGGGCTGTGAAGTTCGAGAAGCCGACGAAAGACGGGATTCGCTTTCGTGCGTCGCTGCCGGTCATCAAAGAAGCCGGACCGCTGAAGGACCTGGTTGACATGGCTTGGCAAGCCGTCAAGGCAAAGCTGGTGCGAGCCGTTTCGATTGGATTCCGACCGCTCAAGTACAGCTATCTCGAAACCGGCGGCATTCATTTCGCCGAGACCGAAATCTACGAATTGAGTCTGGTGACGATCCCGGCACAGGCCGAGGCCACGATCCAGACAGTCAAGAGCATTGACACCGCGATGCGCGCCGCGTCTGGCATTGCGCAAGCGGAAGTCGAAGAAGCGGAGCGATCCGCGCCTCCTCCCGGCGTCTCGGGAACCAAGAAGCAACCCGCCGATGGCGGGTTTTTTTATGCCCGATCGAAAGGGAAAGAAATGAACGTCTCTGAGCAAATCAAGGCGCTGGAAGACAAGCGCAAAGCCCTGGCCGAAGAACGCATCGCGATCCAAGAGAAGGCCGTTCAAGAAGGCCGCACCAAGGACGCTTCCGAGCAAGAGCGCTTCGCCGAAATCACCGCCGAGGTGGCCGCCATTGACAAAGAGCTCGCTGACTTGCGAGTGATGGAAAAGGATCTCGCCGCGTCGGCCAAGGCCGTCAAAGGGGCGAGCGAAGCCGAAGCCAGCGAATCGCGCGGCCTGCTGCCGGTGAGTGTGAAGAACACGCAGAAGCTGGACAAGGGCGTCGCGTTTGCGCGCGCTGCGAAGTGCCTGGCCCTTGGTCACCTGGAGCACCGCAACGCGGTTGAAATCGCGAAGTCGCTCTACGGCGATCAACCGGTGATCGTTGCCGCGACCCATCGTCTGTTGACGAAGTCTGCGGTGGCTGCTGCTGACACCGCGACGGCTGGCTGGGCGGGCAATCTGGTGGGCGAAGAGACCTCGGTCTACGCTGACTTCATCGAGTACCTGCGGCCGCAAACGATCATCGGCCGCTTTGGCACGGGTGGTGTTCCGGCGCTTCGCCGGGTTCCGTTCCGCACTCCGTTGATCGGTCAGACCTCGGGCGGTGATGGCTACTGGGTTGGTGAGGGTCAGGCCAAGCCGCTGACCAAGTTCGACTTTTCGCGCACGACCCTTGAGCCGCTGAAAGTCGCGAACATCGCCGTTGCGACGATGGAAGTGATCCGCGACAGCTCTCCGTCGGCTGACACGATCATCCGCGACCAGTTGGCGGCGGCTCTGCGTGAGCGCTTGGACATCGACTTCATCGACCCCTCCAAGGCGGCCGTGTCGAACGTGTCGCCGGCGTCGATCTTGAACGGCGTTGTGGGCATTTCGAGTTCGGGCAACGACGCGGATGCTGTACGCGAGGACATCAAATCGCTGTTCAGCGCGTTCATTGCGGCGAACAACGCTCCGACTTCGGGCGTGTGGGTGATGCCGGCGACGACTGCTCTGGCACTGAGCCTGATGCAGAACCCGTTGGGTCAAGCCGAATTCCCCGGCATCTCGATGACCGGTGGTTCGCTGTTTGGCCTACCGGTGATCGTCTCGGAGTACGTCCCGACGACTTCGGGCGGGTCGATTGTGGCGCTGGTCAATGCGTCGGACATCTACCTGGGCGACGAGGGAGGCATCGACATTTCGATGTCCACCGAGGCCAGCCTGCAGATGGACAACGCTCCTGACAACCCGACGACCGCATCGACGGTCTTGGTGAGTCTCTGGCAACGCAACCTGGTTGGCTTCCGTGCTGAGCGCACGATCAACTGGGCCCGCCGTCGCTCTTCGGCCGTTGCGTACCTCACTGGTGTGAACTGGGGCGCATCGGCCTAACCAGTCGTCTGGTTCAAAGGGCTGACTACGGTCGGCCCTTTTTGCGAGCCGAAAGGACAAGAGCGTGATTGGCTTTCTCAAGAAGATCGCAAAAGTCGTGTGGATCGGTGAGGACTCGGATTCGTCCGGGACTCTTCTGGTCAACGAAGATGGCGAATTGCTGGTCGGCGACGACGGCGTGCTACTGAAGATCGGCGGGTAAAAATGGCTGCTATTCGCGACGAAGAAGGCAACATCCGCCCCGAGAAACGGGCGACGAAGGCCGACGTTGGGCTGTCGAATGTCGATAACACAAGCGACATGAACAAGCCGGTCAGCACGGCGCAGGCGCAAGCAATCGCTCAGGCTGTCTCGGAGCACGTCGCCGACGAAGACGCACACCCGATCTACATCAAGACTGTCAACGGCCTGTCGCCAGACGAGGCGGGCAACGTCGAGATTGAGATCCCCGAGGGCGGCGGCGGAGAAGGCGGTGGCGGCAGTATCGACCTGCCAATCGCGATGAGCGATGTTGAGGGGCTGGAGGAGGCGCTTTCCGGTCTCGGTGAAACAGTCTCGGGTCTTGGAAGTTCTGTTTCTGACCTGCAGGGCGCAGTGTCGGAACTCGATCTAGAAGGGCTTCAGGAAGAGCTCGACAAGAAGATCGAGCTTCTGCCGGGCGTTCAGATCACGTTCTCTGGCGGGTCAGCCTCGACCACTCGCGCCAGTCACTGCAACCGGCCGACGTGGAGCGACACGGACAGCGCTGCGACGATTGCTCTTCCTGACGACGCGGAGCAGGACGACAACTTCGAGCACCGTGGTCGCGGCAATGGGGCGATCACGTACACGGGCGTGACGGCTCCGGCTGGGTACAAGGCAACGTCAGGGCCTGGCGAGCTTTTCACCGCGATCTTCGATGACGGCGAGTGGATTTCGACGACCCCGAACACAACCGCAATCGCCACCTCGAACATCTCCGGGTTCGCGAATGCCGTCGGCTCTGCGCTGGAGAGTGCGTTTGGGTCGATGTTCCCGGATGCTTTCGCTGAGGCTTTCTCCAGCGCGTTTTCGTCTGCCTTCGCGTCCGCAGCGGCCGAGTTGATCGCGTCGGAAGGGTTTGTCGAGAAGATCGAGGACATCGTTGGCGAGATGGTGGTGCGCAGCGGTGGCGACTACAACGACGCTGCCGGCACGATTTCGATGCCTGGGGGTGATGCGCCGCTTGATTCTGTTGTGTCTGCCGTTGTCGAAGACTTGGCCCGCGATGTGATCGTCTTGACGCTATCCGACGATCACACCGGTTCTGCGCCAAGCGGCGACGGCGGGTTCACCGTGACGACGGATGACGAGGAGCCCATCGACGTTGAATCGGTGACGTTCGAGTCTGGCGCTGTGATTCACCTGAATCTCGACCGAGACGTGAAGTTCGGCGAGACGATCACGCTTGACTACGAACCACCTGAGACGAATCCGATTTCGACCGCCGCTGGAGCGATCAGTGGCTTCTCCGAATTCCCGGTGACGAACAACGTTGAAGAAGACGAGGAAGAAGATCCGCCGTCTGGCAGCCTGACGCTTGTTGAGGCGGTGTTCAAGCCGGAGACTGAGGACTCGTGGGGAACGTCCAAGGAAGTCGAAATTTCCGAGATTGCTGGCGCGAATCACACCGTCATCATTGGCATCGCGCACCCGAACGGTGACGCCCCGACTGTTGTTTTCGAGGATGGTGATGAAGGGAAAGCGTTCAGTGCCGGCCCTGCTCACGATCTCGGCAACGGAACCACGGTGAGCTACTTCTATCGCCACAACGTGTCGGTTGGCCTCACGGTGATCGACATCACCGCTGCTGCCAACACGATGTCTTACAACATCGCGGCAACGGTCTGGACTGGCGTCAGGTCTGGCAACCCGTTCATCCAAGATGACCAAGGCACCGAGGCGAACACAGCAACCCCGGCTGTCAGCCTATCCGTGTCCGAGTCTGGGGCTGGCATCCTGGGCATCATGAAGCTCGACACGGCACGCGACATTTCGAGCGTGCCGCCAGGCTATACGGCTGTGTCGTCTGGAGCCATCTGGGCGCACGCAATCGTCTGCGAAGACGCGGGTGAGGCGGGGTCGAAGTCCGTGACGGCAACGCTGACGGGCAACTCCTTGTCGGTGATGTCGGCAGTCGCCATCGGGGCCGCATAAATGGCGCGCCGTCGCTGGCCCTGGCTTTACAGGGCAAAGACGTTGCCGGAGTCTGGCGGAGGTGGCGGCGGGCTTCTCGAAGCAAAGCTGAACATCACCGCTACGTCCGGCCCTGTACCGTTCGCCTTCACGCTTGAGTCGACTCAAACGCTGCGTGCTGGCTGGACACAGGATGAGGTGTTCCGCGATGTGACCTTCACTTTCGAGGTCGTCGGACTGTCTGGGACATACGAGACGACCGGGAAACCGAGGTACACGCAAAGCGGCGGGCCGGTTGCCGGGTTCTGCATTCTCACGCCTGGCACGTATACCGTGCGCGTGACTGCCGACGACGGCGACGGGAATACGGATGTAGCCGAGGTGTCGGTGGAGGCCATTGATCCAGACGTTTACTGGACGACTGGTGGTCGCACGACCGAGGCTTTCTCGACATCTGGCGACTTCACCGGCGCACCCGCCGAGGCCACGCAGACGACCGCATCCAGTGTCGGTACTGTGGTAAGCAATCGCCGCTATCTGCTGCGAGCTGGAGAGACGTTCAGCAGCATCACGATCCCAATGGGTGTGTCGAATGTGGCGTTCGAGGCGTTCGGCAGTGGCACCAAACCTTTCGTGACCTCGATCAACGCGGGCGAAAGCCTCTCACGCAGCGACTGGCCGCATCACGTCATCATTCGCGGCCTGCGGACCCGGCACATCGAGTTCAACACGACGGGCTACGAGTGGACGATCTGCCAGAACGATATTGAAGGTCCGGCGACTGCTGATTCGATGCTCTCGAACAGCGGCGCGCTCGACTACTACCTTGACTGGAGCAGCCGGCCGCTATCGGAGTTCTACCACCCGAACCGCATCCATGTGTTCGAAAACGTGGTGGACGGCTCACCGGCATCGCCTGGTTCGCCTGGCATCACGATGCACGGCATCTTCTGCAGGTCGTCGATCGTTGCAAACGTCATCGACCACGCGGAAGAACACTCGCTGCGCGTCTGGATGGGCTGCTATCTGTTCATCGGACACAACGATCTTGGCGGTACGGCCCTGAGCGAGATCCGACATGCGCTGAAGCTGCACTCGCGCGGCTCGACGCTGACCTACAGCGACAGCATCGCAGAGGCCGGCCGCAGGTGGACGCCATCGCAGCCTGGGGGCCAGGCCAGCATCAACATCGTCATCGCCGACAACCTCGGCGGAACTGGTCCGGCCACGGGGCAGTACACGTTCCAACTCGGCCCGCAGAACACCGATGACGCGACGCTCTCTCCACCGTATGGGACCGTCGAAATCCTCAAGAACGTGATCGTGGAGCGCAACGTGTTCACGCGAGGGTCAAACTGGGTGCAAGACCTGAACATCGTCGGCGTCAACTGCACGATGCGCGAGAACACGACATCTAGCGGGTCAGCGTTCCACTGCTTCGTTTCTTGGCCGGAGGACTACCCGCTGAATGGTAGCGATGCGGCGCAGCTCTACATGCGAGCAAACGGGTGCGGCCCGTACTTCGGTCAAGGCGTTACATGAGAGTAAGGAGGCTGCATGAAGGTTGACTTCACTTACACAAACGGTCGCAGGCGAATGGTTGACCGGCGCTGTGCTCTGGTGTTGCAAAAGCTAGGCCGTGGATACTTGACGCGCGACATGCGCGCTGAACCAGCTGCCGATCACAGCACGCAGTCTCTGCGCGCCATCGAACGCGAAGAGCCGTCTGTTGACGATGAGCAGCCGCGTCAAAAGCGCAAGTACACCCGCAGGGTCAAGGCTGAAGAATGAAGAACTTGCTAGCCCGCCTTTGGAGAGCTGCGGCCAAGGCTGCGCCTTCGCCTGTCAACAGCCGAGGCGGGTGGTTTCAGCTCGTTCATGAGCCGTTCGCGGGTGCATGGCAGCGGAATCAAGAGCTGAAGCAGGAGACGGTACTGGCTTCGCCGATCGTCTACGCATGCATGACGCTCATCGCCAACGACATCGGCAAGCTTCGCATGCGACTTGTCGAGCGTGACCCCGATGGCATCTGGAAAGAGGTTGACCGGAACTCGCCGTACTGGAAGGTTCTGCGCAAACCCAATCGCTTCCAGAACCACATTCAGTTCAAGCAGTGGTGGGTGATGTCGAAGCTGCGGCACGGCAACACCTATGCGTTGAAAGAACGCGATGCGCGTGGGGTGGTGGTGGCGCTCTACATCCTGGATGCGTCGCATGTGACGCCGTTGGTAGCGGATGATGGGTCGATCTACTACGAGCTGAAAAAGGACAACCTGTCTGGTGTTCAGTCAGAGAGTGTCACGGTTCCAGCGTCGGAAATCATCCACGACCGGATGAACTGCCTGTATCACCCGCTTGCTGGCATCTCGCCTCTCTATGCTGCGGCGATTGCCGCTGGCATCGGTGTCAAGATCCAGGACAACACTGCAACGTTTTTCGGCAACAACTCGACGCCAAGCGGCATTCTCATCGCTCCGGGGAACATCAGTTCGGAGAACGCGGCAGAGCTGAAGGCTCAGTGGCACGCGAACTACGGGGGAGCGAATGCCGGCAAGGTTGCCGTGCTAGGCGATGGCATGAAGTTCGAGCCGATGTCGCAAAATGCCGTTGACTCGCAGCTGATCGAGACACTTCGTTGGTCCGACGAGCGCATTTGCTCTGTCTTCCACGTGCCGGCGTACAAAGTGGGGGTGGGCGATCCGCCCAGCCACAACAACATCGAGGCTCTGGACCGCGCCTATTACTCAGACTGTTTGCAATCTCCGATTGAGGAGCTGGAGGCATGCCTTGACGAAGGGCTTGGGCACGACGGTGTGACCATCGGCGTTGAGCTAGACCTCGACGGTCTGATGCGGATGGACTCCAAGACCCAGATGGAGACGCTAAAGGCTGGCGTAGATGGTGGCATTTTGACGGTGAACGGTGCGCGTCGTCGAATCAACGAGCCTCCTCTTGATGGCGGGGATACGGTGTACATGCAGCAGCAAGACTTCCCGCTTGACCAAGTGCGAAACAACGTCATTTCTTCTGCTGCGCCTGCGTCGCCAGCTGAGCCTCAATCAGTCGCAGAACCGAGCGATGAAGAGCGCGCGCTGATGTCGTGGGCGCTAACGCAGAAGGCCATCCACGCGGCGCGGGAAAAGGCGCTACAGAGGGAATCCAATGCTGTTTGATCCGTCCGCTTTCGGGGCCGCGATGGGCGATCTCATCCGCGAGTCCATTGAGCCGCTGCACAAGAAGCTGGCTGAGCTTGAGAAACGCCTGGCCGAATTGCCTGACGCGCGCGACGTTGTTTCCAAAGCAATGGCTGAAGTTCAACCGTCCACGGTGGACGTGGGTGAGCTGCGCGCTTATATCGACCAGCAGATCAGGGCGATTCCGGTTCCGAAAGACGGAGATCCAGGGAAGAGCGTTGACATGGCTGAGGTGAAGGCGCTGGTGCAAGAGGCCGTTGCGGCGATCCCGGCTCCGAAAGACGGCAAGAGCGTAACGATCGATGACATCAATCCGGTTCTTGACGCTGCCGTGAGCAAGTGGGCTCTTGAGTTCGAGCGACGCGCTCAAGACAAGATCGAGCGCGCCTTGGACAAGATCGTCCAGCCGAAAGACGGCAAGGACGGGAAAGACGGCAAGGACGGTCGCGACGGACTCGGGTTTGATGACCTCGAAGTTGAGTACGACGGCGTGAAGACGCTGACGTTCAAGCTCGTTCGTGGTGAGGTGACGAAGGAGTTCAACCTCACCATGCCGGTGGTCGTTGACAAGGGCATCTACAAGGAAGGGCAGGCCTACACCGCAGGTGATGGTGTTACCTGGGCTGGCTCGTACTGGATCGCGCAGAAAGACACTGGTGCGAAGCCCGACAGCCCGGATAGCGGGTGGCGCTTGGCCGTCAAGCGTGGCCGTGATGGCCGTGATGGCCGAGACGGCATCGACAAGACCGCGCCTGTCAAGCTCTGATACTGCCATGTTGGTGACACTCGACCAAGCCCGCGAACACCTCCGCAGTGACACGGATGCGGATGACGCTGACCTGAGGCTGAAGATCCAGGCTGCGAGTGCTGCTGTGCTTGACTACCTCGGTGGATATTCGGCCTCGTTCACTGATTCAAGTGGCAACGTGCTGACGGACAGCGATGGTGCTCCGATTGGGGTTCCGGAGCGCGTGCAACAGGCGACCTTGATGATGGTGGCCTATCTCTACCGGGAGCGCGACGGCTCGCAGAAATACGCAGTGCCGGCCCAGTTCGGCTACGGCTATGCACTGCCGCAGGGCGTGACGGCGCTTCTTTATTCGCTTCGCAAGCCAACGGTCGCATGAGCCTAGACAGCGGAATCCTTCGCCATCGTGTGCGCATCGAGCGTTATGAAGAGGTGCGCGACACGAGCGGGGCGGTGATTCAAGACCAGACCACTGGCGAGGTGGCGAGGGGTTGGGTTGAAGTGGCGGAGGTTTGGGCTGCGATTGAGCCGCTGTCGGCCAAGGAATTCATCCAGTCTTCGGCTCTGCAATCGCAGGTGACGGCGCGGGTGGTGATTCGTGTACGTGACGACGTGGATGCGACATGCCGGCTTGTGCACCTGCGGCGGGGTAAGCCGGATGTTGTCTACAGCATTCACGGAGTGCTGCCTGACAAAGAAAGCGGGCAGGAGTACATGACGCTGCCTGTCTCTACAGGCACTGGCGACTGACGTTGAGTACGTGGGCCGTGCTAGCGACTGGGCAGAGCATGTCTCAGTCGGTTGCGAATTCCGTTCGTGGCAGGTGCAAGGTTGTTGCCGTCAGTGACGCATATCGGCTCGCCCCGTGGGCTGACGCTCTGTGCAGCACCGACGCGGCGTGGTGGCGTGAGCACCCCGATGCCATTGCGTTCCCCGGCCCGAAGTTCGGGGCGATGCCTGAGTTTCAGGCTATCCCGTGCGTTGAGAGGTTGCCTGTCGGAAGCCACATCAACAGTGGACTTCTCGGGGTTCATGTGGCCGTGAGGTTCGGAGCAAGAAAGGTGCTGCTCTGCGGCTTCGACATGGGCGGCGATCACTTCTTCGGCCGACACCCAGAGCCGCTGAAGAACACGAGCCCGAAAAGGTTCGAGGACTTCAAGCTGCAGTTTTCACGCTTCAACCCTCTTGGCATAGAGATCGTCAACTGCACGCCGGGGAGCGGGTTGAAGTGTTATCGGATGAGCAGCCTGGAGGCGGAGCTTTGAAACCTCTTTTCATTCGCGGTATGCATGGGATGGGGGATAACCTGCACCAGCGAGCCGTCGTCCGCGAGTTCATGAAGTCGCATGAGGTATGGCTAGAGACTCCTTGGCCGTCGATCTACCACGACTTCAAAGGCCTGCACCTCATCAGCAAGGGGTCAAGTCTGCGTACTCAGGCGAAGAATGCGGCCCGCGAGGCACACCTCTTCGAGAATGGCTGGCATCCAGCGCAGGCGAAGATTGTCGAAGTCACATACCCGCCTGAGATGGTGCGGCGTCATCGCAGCGTTCTCGCGGCTATGTCTGCGCGCTGCGGCGTTCCGGTCGGTGACTTTCGCATGCCAGTCCCTGACGATTGGGAGCACGGACTTCTGATTCCGAAGGGCAAGCCAGTGCTGGTGTTTCGCCCGCTGGTTGAGCGCAGAGAGTGGGGTGGTTGTCCCAATCGAAACCCGGACGCGAAGTCCTACGTCGATCTTTTCAGGTCGATCCGGGACCGATTCTTTGTTGTGAGCGTTGCGGATCTTGAGCCGAACAAGGAGTGGTTGGCGCAGGAGACGATCGAGGCTGACATCAAGCTACACGAGGGGCAACTGCAGTTTCGGCAGCTCGCCGCGCTGTGGCGCGATGCGTCTTTGGTGTTCACAGCCCCTGGATTCGGTGTCGTGCTCGGCCAGGCAGTTGGCACTCCAGTCGCTGCGGTCTTCGGTGGCTATGAGTCTGGCTACTCGTTTTCATCAGGAGCGAAGCACACGCCAACGCTGTGTATCGAGCCCATCGAGCCGTGTGACTGCTTCAGCCACGTGCACCAGTGTCGCAAGACGATTGAAATGGCGAAGGCCAAACGAGAGCTGATGGAGTTTGTAGATGCGCATTACCCGCAACCGTGAGTCTGTGGCGATCAAGCCGAGAACCTATGACATGGCTGGCTTGCCAACGCGCTACTTCAATCCTGGCGAGCTTGAGACGCTGCTTCACCTGTATGAGATGGTGCGGCCGCGAGTGATCGTGGAGTTCGGCGTGAACGCCGGGCGGAATCCCGCGGCTGCGCTTCGCAACATCCCAAGCATCGAGCGATACATCGGCGTTGATGTGCCGCCAGGCTATGTGCCGCGCATGACCTGCCAGCGCAAAGAAATTCCCACGCAGCCCGGACACCTGGCGACGCATGACCCGAGATTCGAGTTGATCCTGAAGCCGCGCGGCACGTTCGATCTGTCGCCCGATGACCTGCCCGAAGCGTGCGCTGTGTTCATCGACGCGGACCACTCACGTGTCGGCGTTGAAAACGACTACGCACTCGCAAAGGCCATCGTGCGAAAGGGCGGCGTCATCGTCTTCCACGACGACAACTGCCTGCCGCAAGTCGAAGTGACGCAGACGATCAATGACATTTGCGCATCTGGCGCAGACATCAAGCACGTACACGGGACGTGGCTGGCATTCGAGGTTCGGTGATGGCTGACAAGTGGGAGCTGCAAGGCTTTGACAAGGTGATCGCGAAGCTGAAGCAGTTGCCGGTGCAGATTCGGGGGAAAGCCGGCCGGTCTGCGCTTGGGTCTGCGGCTCGCATCGTGACGAAAGACGCGAAGAGCCGTGCGCTGAACGTCGATGACAAAGACACTGGCCGCAAGATCGCCGACAACATCGTGCAGCGCTTCCGCACGCGCTATTTCCGCCAGACAGGCGACCTGATGGTCAGTGTGGGCGTCGGAACTGAGAATGGACGAATCCCCAAGGGCAACCCGGACACCGGGCCGAAGGGCAACACACCGCACTGGCACCTGATCGAGTTGGGCACCGAGCGCGCAAAAGCTCAGCCCTTTTTGCAGCCTGCGCTCCAAGGCAACATCCCGGCCGTGCAAGACATGTTCGCGAAGAAGCTCGATCAGCAGATCGACAAGATCGTGAAGAAGGGTGGCTTCTGATGTTCCCACCGATCTTCCAAGCCGTGAACGTGCCCGCCGTGCACGCGCTGCTGAAGTCCGGTTCGGGCCCTCTGCGCTTCTTTCTGTTCGGCCAGGCCCCGCAAGGTGTGCAGTACCCCTATGCGGTGTGGCGGCAGTCTGGGGGCTCGCCGGAAAACTACCTGGCCGGCCGGCCCGATGCCGACAGCTTCACGACGCAGATCGACGTGTACGCGAGCCAGGAGCAGGGCGCAGCAACCGCGCGCGCTGTCGCCATTGCGCTGCGTGACGCCATCGAGGGCCATGCTCACATCACTTCGTGGATCGGTGACGGGCAAGACCCCGAAACCAAGTCCTACAGCTTCACGTTCATTGCGGACTGGCTGACCAGCCGCTAGATCACGCAACCCAGCGACCTTTGCCCGCCTTAGGCGGGCTTCTTTGTTTAAGGAGACCCCATGTCCACCGACCCCAAGTTGGCGGCCGTCGCGTCCGCCGCAGGCGCATTTCAGCAGGCGCTGAACGACTACGGCAAAAGCCTCTCGATCGCGATTGATCTCACTGACGCGACGTCACTTGCTGATGATGAGCCGCGCATTGTGTTCAACGTGTCCGTCACGCGGACAAACGTCGAAGTGATCTTCGGATGAGCCCGTCCACGCGCCTCCTTCACCAAGCACTGATCCGGCATGTGAAGGGATTGATCGCGGCCTGGGAAGCCTGGCTGAAGCAACAAAACTGATTCTTACCGTACTGCCTCGCGGTTGTCCTCGCCTAAAGGCCACGACGCCAGACGCCTCGCAGAAATCCGCCGCCTCAGA
>DATCJT010000124.1:0-3093 GCA_036562645.1 Methylophilaceae bacterium
GCGCCCGTCAGATGCGCGAGACTCCGGTGCGATCGAGCAGGATCTGGACGCGATGTTCCTGCTGCACCGGCCCAGCTACTACGACAAGGGGGCGATGAAGGGGTTGCGACTGGATCTGGCGTTGCAGCGCAACGGCCCGACGGGGCTGATCCGGCTGGAGGACGAGCTGCACTGCTGTCGATTCACGGGAGGTGAGTCGGAGTGGACGGACGCGAAGCATTCGACGCTGGACACGTTCGACCTATGAGTTGCGAGGAGGCCGTATGATCGCTCGATGCCACCTTCGCGCACTGGAGCAGGCGGCGAGACTGCCCCGCGATGCGGAGAAATTCCGGGCGCTTCTGGAGTCGTTCCCGGCGGTGTGCCCGCACAAAGATTGCAGCGCGCCCAGCTGCCGGGTTGCAGTGGCGGACCTTTTGCGGCAAGCTTGGATTCAGAAGGGGAAGAAGTAATGCGAGACCAGGAGGAAGGCCATGAGCAATGACCGCTACCAGGGAACCCGCGATGCGCTGGAGATTTTGGCGAACGGTCACTTCATCGCCCCCTTCGACCCCGACACCATCCGGGCACTGATTGATGAGCGCGACGCGCTGCGGGAGGCGCTGGCAGGGCTGATCACTTGGATTCCATCAGCTGACACGTACAGGCGCCTCGGCTTCGATCCTGAAGCGATGCTTTCGCAGCCCCAGTGAAATTGGCGACATGAGCCTCACCGAAAGCCAAATAGAGGCCGTTAACTAGTTTAGACATGGAGTGATTGCGATGTTGAAACTTACATACACCAGAAAAAGCGATGAATTCCAAACCGTTACAGTTCTTGGTGACGCAGAAGGAATCCGCGATCTGTATTGGCAGCTTACGCACAACTACAAGGCTCAAGACGGAACAGAAATAGGAGCTATACGAGTCACAGACCTTGAGGGCCGAGATTGCATCGCCGAGATTATGACTAGGCCGCATTCTGTGGCAACAAGATTGAGCAGGATTAACGCCTAGAGATGGGAGGTAAGCAATGACTGACCGCTACGAACGCATCCGTGCAGCGCTGGCGATGGGGCCGACCCACGGCCCGTGGGAATGGGAGGAAGGCCAATCGATCATCACTAGGGAATGGGATGGAAAGGAATGGCCAATTGCATCTGTGGAATGCTCCCGTCTCGGTTGGCATGAAAACAAGCGCTGCGAAAGCCTTGAGGCTGGCGCCAACGCCGCCCTGATCGCCGCCTGCGACCCGGACACCATCCGCGAGCTGCTCGCTGAACGCGACCAGCTAGCCGCCGCCATCGACCAGGCGCGGGGGAAGGGTGAGCCGTGACCGCCCCCGTCGTCATCTGCAACGCCACGCTGTACCACGGCGACTGCCTAGAGGTGATGGCGGGGCTGTCGGATGGGTCGGTGGACCTGACGGTCACAAGCCCGCCCTATGACAACCTGCGGACCTACAACGGCACCCTGAACGATTGGACGCTGGAGAAATGGCAGGCAATCATCCGCGAGTTGTTCCGCGTCACCAAGCAAGGCGGCGTGGTCGTGTGGATCGTGGCCGACGCGACCATCAACGGCAGCGAGACGGGGACCAGCTTCCGGCAGGCTCTGCATGCGATGGATTGCGGGTTTCGTCTGCATGACACGATGATCTGGAACAAGGGCGGATTCTCGGCTGTTGGGGCGCTTCAGACGCGGTACGCGCCTGTGTTCGAGTACATGTTCGTGTGGAGTAAGGGCAAGCCCAAGGCGTTTAACCCGCTGAAGGACAGGCTTAACAAGCAGCCCGGAAAAGCGCTCACAGGCACGATCCGCAATGCGGATGGCTCGCTCAAGCCAATGAGCAACCAGGGCAAGAAGCGAGGCACGCATGGCCAGCGCTTCAACGTGTGGGATATGCCGGCAGAGATGAGTAGCAAGAATCGCCTGCACCCAGCGCCATTTCCTGAGGCCCTAGCCCGCGACCACATCCTAAGTTGGTCCAACCCCGGCGACGTGGTGCTTGACCCATTCCTCGGCAGCGGCACGACGGGCAAGATGGCCCTCCTTGAGGGCCGGCGATTCATCGGCATTGAACGCGAGCCCAAATACTTCGACATCGCCTGCCGACGCATCGAGGGCGCGCAGCGACAGGGGAGGCTGATAGCATGACTGAGCCTTGGCGGGAAATGCTGAGCGACGAACAGCGCCGTCTGTTCAACGCGGCGTGCGGCGACCTGTCGCGTTGCATGACGTGGCACGGGTTCCGGTTGAGCAAGGACGATTGGAGG
Organism: Methylophilaceae bacterium; assembly: GCA_036562645.1. GTDB lineage: Bacteria > Pseudomonadota > Gammaproteobacteria > Burkholderiales > Methylophilaceae > UBA6140. Next base: position 2,256 of record DATCJT010000124.1, read on the forward strand.
CACTTCATTTCTGGCACGATTCTGGGCTGGCGGCTGCTGCCGGGGATCGACCGGGGCGAGGGCGCGCCGGGCTTCGTGATGCTGGGCGGGTCGAGCCTCGACCTGACGAAGGCCCAATGCACGGAGGCGATTACGCTTGCGTTTGCGATTGGCGACCAGCCGTGGGAGTATGACCCGACGCAGACGAAGCCGGTACAATGGAGCGAGAAGGTTTTGCTGGCGCGGGGTTTTGATCCGAGGGAGATGGCGGCGTGATGCGTTACCTCTCTGTTTGCTCTGGAATCGAAGCCGCGACCTGTGCCTGGCACCCGCTGGGATGGACCCCGGTCGGATTCTCCGAGATCGAGAAGTTCCCCGCAGCCGTGTTGGCGTACCACTACCCCAAAGTTCCGAACCTTGGCGACATGACCCGATACCAGGAGTGGCCCGATGACCTTGCCCCAGACCTCCTTGTGGGAGGAACGCCCTGCCAGTCCTTCAGCGTCGCCGGACTCCGAAAAGGACTGGATGACCCTCGTGGCAACCTCATGCTTACCTTTGGTGCGATTGCTGCAAAGTATCGGCCCGAGTGGCTGGTTTGGGAGAACGTCCCCGGCGTCCTGTCGTCTAACGGCGGACGGGATTTTGGAACCTTCCTCGGGATGCTGGCAGAACTCGGGTATGGGTTCGCCTACCGAGTTCTTGACGCTCAGTACTTCGGAGTGGCCCAGCGACGCCGCCGTGTGTTCGTTGTCGGACACCTTGGAGACTGGCGACGTGCCTCAGCGGTACTTTTTGAGCGCCACAGCCTGTCGGGGCATCCTGCGCCGCGCCGAGAAGCGGGGGAAGCCGCTCCCAC
>DATCJT010000131.1:0-5602 GCA_036562645.1 Methylophilaceae bacterium
GTTCGCATTCCACCGTCCAGAGACCCTTCGTGAGTGGTTGCTGCAGTCGGAAACCCTTCGCGCGCGGCTGCAAAAGTTGCCTCCCCTGGATACGCACGGTTTGCGTGACTGCCAAGTCGAGGCCATCCAGGGCTTGGAGCAGTCCCTGGCGCAGGATAAGCCGCGGGCACTGATTCAACTCGCCACCGGCGCTGGCAAGACCTTCACGGCCTGCACATTCTCGTGGCGGCTGCTCAAGTACGCTGGCGCCAAACGCATCCTGTTCCTGGTCGATCGCAACAACTTGGGCGAGCAGACGCTCAAGGAGTACCAGAATTTTCAGCCGCACGGTGCGGCCAATCGCTTCACCGACATCTACATCGCTCAGCACTTGCGCGGCAGCCGCATCGACCCGGATGCGAATGTGGTGATCTCCACGATCCAACGCATGTACTCGCTGCTGCGCGGCAAAGAGCTGGATGAAGCGGAAGAAGAGCGATCCGGCTTCGAAAGCTGGACAGGTACTGAAGACGAAGTCTTGCCGCTGTCTTACAACCACGATGTCCCGATCGAGACGTTCGACTTCATCGTCACCGACGAATGTCATCGTTCCATCTATGGGCTGTGGCGGCAGGTCTTGGAGTATTTCGATGCATTCCTGATCGGTCTCACTGCCACGCCGTCCAAGCACACGCTGGGCTTTTTCAATCAGAACCTGGTGGCCGAGTATCCGTACGAGCGTTCGGTGGCGGACGGCGTCAACGTGGGTTACGAGATTTATCGCATTCGAACTCGCGTGACCGAGCAGGGGGGCAAGATCGAGGTGGACGAAGCCGGCTTCCAGGTGCCGGTACGCGACCGGCGTACTCGCAAGGTGCGCTACGAGAGTCTCGACAACGATCTCGAGTACACGGCGCAGGAGCTCGACCGCTCGGTGGTCAATCCCAATCAGATCCGCGCCGTGCTGCAAGCGTACAAAGATCGGGTGTTCACCGAGCTGTTCCCGGAGCGCAGCGGCAAGTGGCTGCCGAAGACGCTGATCTTCGCGAAGGACGATAACCACGCCGAGGAGATCGTCCACGCAGTGCGTGAAGTGTTCGGCGAGGGCAATGATTTCGCCAAGAAGATCACCTATCGCAACACCGGAGAGGATCCGAAGGAGTTGATCAAGGCGTTTCGTGTCGATCCGATGCCGCGTGTGGCCGTCACCGTGGACATGATCGCTACCGGCACGGACATCAAACCGGTGGAAGTGCTCATCTTCATGCGTGACGTGAAGTCCGAGAGCTACTACGAGCAGATGAAGGGGCGCGGCGTCCGCACGATTCCCGACGCAGACTTACGCCAAGTGACACCGGACGCGCAGACCAAGACCCGCTTCATTCTGATCGATGCGGTCGGGGTGACCGAATCCAAGAAGAACGCCAGCCAGCCGCTGGAACGCAAGCGTACCGTCAGCTTCGACGCACTGCTGGAGCAGATCGCGATGGGACGGCGCGATGAGGACGCCGTGTCCTCGTTGGCAGCGCGCTTGGCGGCGCTCGATCGCAAGCTGGACGACGAAGCCAGGCAGCGTGTGTCGGAAGCTTGCGGCTTCACGCCGCGACAACTCGCAGGACGGCTGTTGGATGCCATCGATCCGGACATACAGAAGGCGGCGATTATCGATCGCTACGGTGAAGCCGCCACGCCGCAGCAGGAACAGCAGGTCATCGCGAAGCTGATCGACGACGCCTGCCAAGCCTTCGACAAACCGGCACTGCGTCAGCTCCTGAAAGACATCAAGCAGAAGACCGATATCGTCATTGACGAGGTCACGACCGACGAGGTCATTCACACGGGCTTCGATCTGCAGCGCGCCGAACAGACGATCAAGAGCTTCAAGGAGTTCATCCAGCAGCACCGCGACGAGCTGACGGCGCTGCAGATCATCTACAATCAGCCGCTCGGCAAGCAGAAATTGACCTATGCCGCGATCCGCGAGTTGGTGCAGCGGCTGACGGACCCACCGCTTTATCTGACCTGCGCGACTGTCTGGCAAGCCTACAAGCGCATCGAGGCGGCCAAGGTTCGTGGTGCACCTGTCGACGAGCAGCTCACGGAAGTCGTGAGCCTCGTGCGCTTTGCGTTGGGTCAGATCGACACGCTCGAGCCTTTCGGCGTCGTCGTCGAGCGTCGCTTCAATCTGTGGATGGGGCGAGAGAAGAAGGCCGGGCGTACGTACACGCCGGAGCAGGAAGAGTGGCTCCGCGCCATTGCGGCCTATATCGCCGCAAATGCGGAGATCACACCGCGTGACTTCATGGACGCGCCGGTTCTGGCAGGGAAGGGTGGCATCGTGCGGGCGCGGGAGGTCTTTGGCTCAGGGCTCAATGAAATGTTGAACGAGTTGCAAGAGGCGTTGGTAGCGTGATTGATCTCGGTGACTTGCCGCCGTCTTGGACTGTTGCTCCACTTTCCGAACTCACTGAGTATGTGCAGAGAGGTAAGTCCCCAAAATACACAGATATCAGCGATCTGCCGGTCATAAATCAGAAATGCGTCCGTTGGGGAGGCCTAGATACGAAGCATGTTAAGTACATCCACTCCGACCAACAGCGCAGCACAGAGGCAGTACGTTTTCTTCGAGTGGACGATATTCTCTGGAACTCGACTGGCACAGGCACCATCGGTCGCGCGTGTCTTTACAGGGGAGAATTTCCGCAGGCCGTTGTAGATAGCCACGTTACGATCGTGCGATCCGACCACCGCTTGCTGGAGCCGAAGTATTTGCACTTCTTCATCATGTCGTCCGCTGTCCAGGACGAGATCGAGAATATTCAGTCTGGCTCTACAAATCAGGTCGAACTCTCTAGGAAGGCGATTCTGGAGTTGCCGATTCCTCTGCCGCCGCCAGGGGAGCAGCGCCGCATCGTCGAGAAGATCGAAGCGCTATTCGCCGAGCTGGACAAAGGTGAAGAATCGCTGCGCCAAGTTCAGACGCTGCTGGCTCGCTACCGCCAGTCCGTGCTCAAGGCAGCCGTGACCGGCGAACTAACTGCCGATTGGCGAGCCCGGCACGCTGGAAAACTGGAGCACGGGCGCGACTTGCTGGCTCGCATTCTCAAGGCCCGCCGTGAGAACTGGCAGGGACGTGGTAAGTACAAGGAGCCAGTGGAGCCAGATACCTCCAGCCTTCCGGAACTGCCGGAGGGGTGGGTGTGGGCGACCGTAGGCCAGATCGCGGACGTAATAGGCGGTCTGACAAAAAACAGCAAACGTGTCTCCATGCCGCTTCGTCGGCCGATGTTGAGGGTCGCTAACGTCTATCAAAACCGCCTTGATCTCTCAGACATACATGAGACGGGATTGACGGAATCTGAGCTTGAGCGCGCTTTGCTAAAGCCGCTTGATCTCCTTGTGGTGGAGGGGAACGGGAGTAAGGATCAGATTGGTAGGATGGCGCTTTGGCGAGGCGAAATCCCAGGTGCGGTTCATCAGAATCATCTGATCAAAGTTCGGTTGATCGAGAAGGGAATGGTCGAATTCTTGCTCTGGTGGTTCCAGTCTCCGGATGGTCGACAGATGATTGAAATGGTGGCCTCGTCCTCATCGGGACTCCATACGTTGAGCATCAGCAAGATTGAGTCCTTTGCAGTTCCCCTGCCTAGCTTGGATGAGGCCCAAGAGATCACCAGCCAGGTAAGGGAAGCCCTTCTCAGGATTGAACAATTGAATATTTACACCGAGGCCGAATTGCGTCGGTCGGCTGCGCTGCGTCGCTCAATTCTCAAGGATGCGTTTGTCGGTCGACTGGTGCCTCAAGACCCGACCGAGGAACCAGCCACGGAGCTGATAGCTCGCATACGTGCTCAACGTTCTGCCGAGCCGCACAAATCGGGCCGCCGAAAGCTTACTGCATGAGCGATCTAAAACTCTTCCGCGTCCAGAGCAGTACCTTAAGTGAACTGGATGCGTCGTCTGCTCCACTAGAGAAAGGCCTGCAGATCCTGTTCGAGAAGAACCTCGAGGTGCTTCTCGGCGTGCGCTTCTTGGCGTCGGAGTACGTGACGACCAACGGCGGGCGCATCGATACATTGGGCATCGATGAGAACGGGTGTCCGGTCATCATCGAGTACAAGCGTGACCGTTCCGAGAATGTCATCAATCAGGGACTGTTCTATCTGGACTGGCTGGTGGACCATCGCGGCGACTTTGAGCTGCTGGTTCTCAGGCGTTATGGCCAAGAGGCGGCCGAAGAGGTCGAGTGGGGCGCGCCGCGGCTGATTTGCGTCGCGGCTGACTTTACAAAGTACGACGTTCATGCCGTCAAGCAGATGGCGCGCAACATCGAGCTGATCCGCTATCGCAAATTCGGCGATGATCTGCTGCTGTTGGACCAGCTGACCAGCGTGTCGTCAGGTAATAGTATTCCGACCTCTACCGTTCCGAACGGTACGGTTGCTCAGAAGTACAAGACCATCTCGGAAAGCATGGGTGACGCGAGCGAATCGCTCGCCAACCTCTACGCGGATGTCGAGAACTTCCTGCTGAGTCTGGGTGATGATGTCACGAAGAAGACGCTGCGCTTCTACATCGCGTTTCGTCGGATCAAGAACTTCGCCTGCGTCGAGATCAAGCCATCGCTGGACGTGGTTCGCATTTACCTGAAGCTGGATCCTAAGACTGTGCCGTTGGAAGCTGGCTTCACGCGCGACGTGAGCAATATCGGTCATTTCGGGACAGGCGACCTTGAGGTCACTCTGCGGTCCCACGACGATTTGGAGCGCGCCAAGCCGCTGATCGTCCAGTCCTACGAGGCCTCTTGATGAGCAACGAACAACTCGTCGCCAAGGTTTGGAACTACGCGCACGTACTGCGCGATCAAGGCATTTCCTACGGCGACTACATCGAGCAGATCACGTACCTCCTGTTCCTGAAAATGGATCAGGAACGTGTTGAGCTGTTGGGCGAGCCGTCCGTCATTCCGAAAAAGTGGCGATGGAAATCGCTGGTCGAGAAGGACGGGGAAGCGCTGGAGCGCCACTACCGCGACACCTTAGAGGCGCTGGCGAAAATGGATGGCTTGGTCGGCACCATCTTCCGCAAGTCGCAGAACAAGCTCTCGGATCCGGCCAAGCTCAAGCGCGTGGTGAGTCTGATCGACAGCGAAGGGCCGTGGATCGGCAAGAGTGTCGACGTCAAAGGCGAGATCTACGAGGGCTTGCTGGAGCGAAACGCTGCCGAGGTGAAGTCCGGCGCCGGACAGTACTTCACGCCGCGTCCGGTGATCGAGGCCATCGTCAAGTGTGTCGACCCGAAGATTGGCGAGACCGTATGTGACCCGGCTTGCGGCACCGGTGGCTTCCTACTCGCGGCCTTTGAGCACATGAAAGGACAGAGCCAGGACCGCGAGAAGTGGCGCAAGCTGCGCCACGGCGCTCTGCATGGCGTCGACATCGTGGACGAGGTCGTGCGCCTCTGCGCGATGAACTTGTACCTGCATGGCGTTGGCAATGGCGACAGTCCGGTGCGTCAAGGGGATGCGCTGGCCGCTAAGCCTGAACGTCACTATGATGTGGTATTGACCAATCCGCCTTTCGGGAAGAAGTCGAGCTTCCGAGTTGTTGGAGAGGACGGTGAG
>DATCJT010000132.1:0-2726 GCA_036562645.1 Methylophilaceae bacterium
CCTCCTGCTTGAACTCTCGCGTGTACTGCGCACGCACCTGCTTGTCACTCATCTCTGAACTCCTTGTCGGTATTTTCAACAAGGGTTAAGAACTCCAGTTTTCAGGGGCAACCTCAGGACAATATTTGACTGGGCAAGTAAAATGCGCAGCCTGCACCCGGTGTGACCATGGCCAGCGCCCGCCCGACCCGTTCGCCCGTCTTCTACCGCGCCGGCACGTACGAAGCGGAGGAGAGCATCGGCCTGCTGATGAAGCGGGCGCTAGGCCTGTTGCTGCAGGAGGCCGACCGGCGACTAGCCCCCCATGGTTTGACCAATGCCCAGTGGGGGCCGCTGTTCAAGATCCGCAAGGCGGAGGCGTCCACGGTGGCCGAGCTGGCGCGGCAGATGCACATGGACGCTGGCGCGATGACGCGCATGCTCGACCGGCTCGAAGCCAAGGGGCTGTGCCGCCGCGTGCGCTCCACCACCGACCGGCGCATGGTGCGGATCGAGCTCACCCCCGAGGGCGAGCGCATAGCCGACGAGGTGCCGGCCGTGCTGGCGGACGTGATGAACGCGCTGCTGGCCGGCTTCACGGCGGAGGAGTGGGAGGCCCTCAAGGGGTACCTGCGCCGCCTGATCGAAAACGGAGAGGTCATGCGCGCCGACGGGTCCGCGTAAGGCGGGCGGTGGGCGGTCATGGCGCTTTTTTTTGGTTCTTCGCGCGATCTGGGGGAAGTAGTGGTTGACGGTTCGGAGGTTGGTAGATTGGCAGTCGCCAAACAAACCGATCTCCTTCCTCTTCCCCGTCATGTGCGATGCTATGTTGGGCGTGGTCTTCTGGGAAGGCCGCCTCGTCGATTCATGCCAGGAGCGAGCCGACGGTTCGCTGCTTCTCACCCTCTCTGAAGACCCCTCACACCGCCCGCGATGTGGGCGCTGCGGTAGCGACTGTGTTCTGCTCCACGAGCGCCGGCGACGCCGGGTGCGCGATCGAGACTGGTTCGATCGACGCGTCTGGCTGGATGTGCCGATTCGCCGCCTCGACTGTTACCAGTGTGGCGCACGGGCGGCCGAGCGCCTGAGCTGGCTCGACACGGGTGAGCGCATCACACACCGATTACGCGCCTGGATCGAGGCGCTGGTGCTGATCCTGCCGATCGCCCACGTCGCCCAACTCACGGGCTTGCACTGGCACACCATCAAGCGCATCGACCATCGGCGTGTGCAGACCCGGTATGGCGCTTTCGATGCGCAGGGCGTGCGTCGGTTGGTGATGGACGAGTTCGCGCTGCACAAGGGGCACCGCTACGCGACGGTGATCATGGATGCCGAACGTATGCGCGTGTTGTGGGTCGGCGAAGGCAACAGCCGCGAGGCGATCCGGCCCTTCTTCGAATTGCTGGGCAAACAGGGCTGTCAGCACATCGAGGCGGTCGCAATGGACATGAACACCGCCTTCGATCTGGAGGTGCGCGCCCATTGCCCGAACGCCGAAGTCGTCTATGACTTGTTCCATGTCGTCGCCCGCTTTGGTCGGGAGGTCGTCGACCGGGTGCGCGTCGATCAGGCCAATGCCTTGCGCAGTGCGCCCGCACAACGTCAGGTCATCAAGCGCTCGCGCTGGTTGCTGCTGCGCAACCGCGACAACCTGGGCAACGAGCAGGCGGTCAAGCTCGAGGAACTGCTGGCGGCCAACGCACCGCTGGCTACCGTCTATCTGCTGAAGACCGCCATCAAGGAAATCTGGTTTGCGCCATCGGTCAGAGACGGCGCCCGAAGATGGAAAGACTGGTACCGCCTGGCGATCGAAAGCGGCATCGCGCCGGCGATCGCCTTTGCAAAGCGACTGCGAAAGTACCTGCGTGGCATCCTCGCCTCAGCCATCTTTCCCTTGAACACCAGCATTCTCGAGGGCGTCAACAACCGCATTAAGGTCATCAAGCGTATGGCCTACGGGTTCCGGGATTCAGCCTATTTCTTCCTGAAGATCAAGGCCGCCTTCCCCGGAAAGGCGCGATGAACCTGAAAAAACCCGCCCTGGGGCGGGTTTTTCGTGGCCGTGTCCCCAGCCCGCAAGGGCGGCTGGGGCGAGGCCGCGCACCGGAGCGCGGCCTTCAATAGGCCGAGCGGCGCTCGCTGCGGTAGCCGCTGTAGCCGCCGCCCGTGCTTTCCTTCGGGCGCGAGACGTTGACCACGATCGAGCGGCCGCCCACGGACATGCCGTTGAGACCACGGATGGCCGCTTCGGCCTGCTCGGCCGTGCCCATTTCGACGAAGCCGAACCCCTTGGAGCGGCCGCTGTCACGGTCGGTCATGACCTTGGCGGAGGTGACTTCGCCGAACTCCGAGAAGTTGTGGTGCAGGGCGCCGTCGTCGATGGAATAGGGCAGGTTGCCCACGTACAGTTTGGTGTTGCTCATGCGAGAGCCTTTCAGAACGAGAGAGAGAGATGGCGTGCCGGCCGACCCGGATGGGCGCGGTGTGGCAGCGCGGGAGAGGTCGAGGCAGCGCCAGCGGCCAGGATGGCCATGGACAGTGCCAGGAAAGCTGGTTGGTTGAAGAGAGAACGAGGGGGCCCTAGCTCAGCGGGACCACGCGTACGGCACGCTGCCGTAGCGGACCGGGGCCTGGGACGCCACCGGTTTGGCCAGGTGCGGATGGATACATCCGTCCTCGCCATGCATGCATCATATTCCAGTATTTAATAAAAGTATAGAAAAATATTTTTTCTGGTTTTTTGT
>DATCJT010000029.1:0-3598 GCA_036562645.1 Methylophilaceae bacterium
AGGCGCAGGGGTTCGACATGAAGATCATGAAGCAGGTTATCAAGCTGCGGAGCATGGAAAAGCACAAGCGCGAGGAAGCCGAAGCGCTGCTTGATAGTTACCTCGCCGCACTCGGCATGGCTGATTGAACCCAACAACAACACCGAGGGGCCTGTTCGCCCGGCCCCAAGCGGGGGAATACATGACAACAACGCCACCTAAGACCCTGCGACACTATCGCGCGACGGCGCGGAGCCCGCTGGGCACTATGCCGGTTCGATATGCGCTGCTTTTTCTGCACGTCGCGTCTGCCAAGCCGGGGGCGCAACTGCGTCCGATCCCGCTGGCGGAGGAATTGGGCTGGCCGCGCCCGCTCGCCTACCGGGTGATATCGTCGCTGATTTCAGCCGGGCTGCTGGAGCGGGTGGGGCGGGATATCGCCCTAACCGAGCGTGGGCGTGAAGTGGCGCAGAAGATCAGGGATGAGACGAATGGCCGATGAGGCAGATTTGGCGGCGCTGCGGGTGGAGCAGGAACGAACCGAGATGATCCGCCGCGCTCGTAAACCGCTTCCGCCGCGCAATCCGGGGGAGTGCATCCGTTGCGGCGAGGATATGCCGCACTTGGTAGGCGGCCAGTGTGTGCCGTGTTCAGAGGGGAGATGGAGAGCATGAACGAGGAACTGATTAGGCAGTGTGCGCGGGAGGTGGTGCCGTTCGTGGATGAACCCGGCACCGGAGAGCAGAACTATCGCTATGCGGCTGCGGTTATGGCCATCGAAACGTACCACGCCCGCGTCGTCGCGCCGCTGGTGGAGGCACTGGAACCTTTTGCGCTGATCGCAGAGATGGATATAGGCGACGATGAGACGGACGCTGATCTGTTCCGCCCGTTGACCCACAACTACGCGCCGCACATCACGGTAGGTCATCTTCGAGCAGCACTTAAAGCCCTCGCGCCGTTCCAGCCGGAGACCCGCGATGCTGCTGATTGATGCCGCCGCTAAAGATGGAAACGTGCATCTGGTGTCCGGCGAAGGCTGGAAAGAGCCTACGCTGGCGCGTTGGTGCGCTGATCTGCCGGGATGGGTTGACCAAGGCGGAATGCCCTTGCCGATCCAGCCGACCAGCTACGCCCCCATGCCGCTGGTGCTGCGCGCCGTGGAGATGCGGGAGGCGCTGGATGACACCAACCGGCAGCTAAAGGGGTTTGGCTACGTCCATTACCTATCCAATGACGTCCTCGCCGCGACCGAGTGGCCGCCGAAAGAAGGAGACCAAGCATGACCAGCTTTAACGACGGGATCGAGGCGGCGGAAGTGAGCCGAGAACAGGCCATCGCCTTTCTGGAAACGGCTGCCCGGAATTGGTCTCATATCAGTATTGACGAAGATGGGTTGGAAGATTTCCGGATTGAGCTTGAACGGTTCCGCCAGAAGGTGCTGGCCGTGCATGAGCGAGCAGCCGGAAGCATGACCTACACCGCAGGATTTAACGCCGGGGTCGAGGCGGCGTGGCGATTGGTATGTAGCCGCGCCTCCGATGGAACGATTGACCTCTATTCAGTGTCCGAGGCTGTCCAAGCCCTCAAGCGCCCCGAGCCGAGCGAGGAGGAACGCCAACATTGGCGTGTCAGCATGAACACATAAGGACTAAACATGCGCTTTGGAAACTTTGTTGTAGTAAAACACAACGGAAAAATCGTATGTGGGAAATTCGGGGATCAAGGTATTTACCTTAAACAAATGGGTGATGCTAATCCCATTCCATTCCGCGAAGTAGAACCGTTGTTCGAAATCGAAGTGCATAGGCCATTCCCTGAGCACTTCAAAGTTGACGACTTTAGGAAGTTTGTCATAAGCACACTGACAGATGCCGACCCCGTAAAGGGGCCCCATCCAGCAATCACCCACTGCGAGGGGTGCAGGTGCGACGGGCTGGACAACGGCCTGAACCCGGTCGGCTGTCCGTACTGCAAGCAGTCCGCTGAGATCGAGGTGCTGCGAGCAGAGCGTGACACGCTGGCGGCGCGGTTGACCGCAGAGACTAGCAACACGCGGGCGGGAGCCGAGTACGAGTACGAGGTGTGGCAGGATGGCGCATTGCAGGCTGGCGGCAGAGAGACTGACTATGCCTCCGCCAAGTCAGAAGCAAACCACTACGCGATGATGTACGCCCAGGATGGGCCGATCGAAGTGCGCATCTATGAGAAGCGCCTGCTGACCACCCAGACTCAGCCCAAGCGCCGTCCGTACAACGCAAGCGGATCACTGAGCGAGTACGGCGTCATTCCGGAATGCGATGTCGTCCCTGCCGCCCAGCCTGCCGCGAGCGATGAACACCTGATCGAAACGGGGTGCTACCAGACGGTTATCGACCGCCATAGCCAGCCTGCCGCGAACCCAGAGCCGAGCGACGAGGAAATCCTGAGCATGATTGCCGGTAACAATCACCCCTACACAGAAGCTCAGTTCATTAACTTCGCCCGCGCCCTTCTATTCCGCTACGGCAGGCCTGCAGGGGATGCGGACGAGTACCAGGCAATGTTGGCAGTCATGGAGCAGATCGACCCGGCCACGTTCCCAGGTCTCACTGCCGCGCAACGTTGCGCCCTGGGCCGCTTTGCCAAGCCATTGTCCGCGCTGCCGCAGAGGTAGGCAGGCGAATGATTAAGGAGATGAAATGAACACTCATGACATTGAAACCGTCTTACGCAGCTTTTTGACAGGTGATGGATACATAGCTGCCGACGATATCCCTGCAATTTGCGCCGCCCTCGAAGCGGAGCGGGGGAACGGCTGGCAGCCGATAGAGACGGCGCCCAATGAGGCGTGGTTCTTGGTCCACATGATCTAGGCTGGATCGGACTCGCTCGTCGCTCAGATCCTGACTGTGCGCCCGACGAAGGTTGGTTTGAGGACGAGCATACCGAGTTTCTCGACCCAGCATGGCTTACGCACTGGCACCCGCTCCCCGCACCACCTGTCATTGACCAGGCGCTCGGGAAGGGTGCGAAGGAGGATGGCAATGACTGACCACGAAATGCTTGAGATGGCGGCTAAGGCGGCCGGCAACGTTGCGCTAATTCACAACGCGAACACAGGAGAAAAATACTTCGGGGTTGTTCCCAACAATAAGCATTGCCATGAGGGAACCGCGAGGTGGAATCCGCTCACCGATGACGGCGATGCGTTGCGGCTGGCGGTGAAGTTGGACATTGAAGTCGAGCCTGTTCCGTTCGGCGGCCGCGCTATTGTCCGTGACGACGACTACGGCGAACAGTTCGACGAAGAATCAGCGGACCGCATGGCCGCCACCCGCCGAGCCATCGTCCGCGCTGCTGCCGAGATCGGGAAGCGCACCGCCGCGCAGGAGGTCGGGCAATGAAAACCGCCGCTTACTGCGCCGCCGTGTCTGTGGGATCGTTTGCTATCGGCATGCTGCTGGCAGAGCAGCCCGTGATCGGCAGTCTGATCGCTGCTTTCATGATCGCTGGTATCGCTGCTCTAGGCGGCGGTGTCTTCGAGGAGTGATCCATGACGACCCAATCCAAAGCCACCACCCACGCCGAAGTGTGTTGGTCGTGGGGGCCGGCGCACTACGAGTGCGCGGCGAGGGAG
>DATCJT010000043.1:0-5395 GCA_036562645.1 Methylophilaceae bacterium
TTCGCCCAACCTACAAGCACCCACACTTATCGATTGTTCATCTTGTTAAAGAGCAGTGTCCCGTCTCGATCCACAAACCCCGGACATCGGGCCCTCCTTCAACAACCTCCGTCGTCTCAAGAGAGGTGCGCATTATACAGCGCCTTTTCATTTCGTCAACAACTAAAATCAGCCGTCGACTTGAATCTTGGTTGCGGGGACAGGATTTGAACCTGTGACCTTCGGGTTATGAGCCCGACGAGCTGCCAGACTGCTCCACCCCGCGTCCGATTCGATCAGGAACTTACGTCCCGTCGAGAAATGGAACTATAGCAAAGCGTTTCGACACATGTCAACGGTAAAACGGCCTTTTACTTCGTCGAACTCGCTAATCTGCTGATTCCTTGGATGCGTACAGTCTTCTCATCGCGTCCAGATCTTCTGTCGTATCCACGCCTGCAGCAGGCGCATGGGAAGTGACCGCGACGCTGATCCGATAGCCGTGCCACAGGGCACGCAGTTGTTCCAGCGATTCGTGGCGCTCCAGTGGCGACGGCTGCAATTCAGCATACGCCCTGAGAAAGGCTGTCCGATATGCATATATGCCGATATGGCGATAGACCTCCACCGTCTCCGGTAGTTCAGCGTCGGCAGCAAATGCATCCCTCGGGTAAGGAATGGGCGCACGACTGAAATAGAGCGCGTATCCATCCCTGTCCAGAACGACCTTGACCACGTTGGGATTTAGCATCTGCACCTTGTCATGGATCCGATGACAGGCCGTGGCAATGGCGGCATCATCATGTTCGGCCAGACTCAGTGCCACTTCTTCGATCAGCTCTGGCTCGATCAGCGGCTCATCGCCCTGCACGTTGACGACGATCTCGTCATCCGACCATCCCATCCTGACTGCGACTTCTGCTATGCGATCGGTGCCTGAAGCATGGTCAGCAGACGTCAACATTGCACGATAGCCATATGCCTCGACCGCATCATGAATCCGCTGATCATCCGTGGCGACGACGATGTCCGCACCGACCGCCCTGGCCCGGTCTGCCACACGCACGACCATCGGCCTACCGGCGATATCGAGCAACGGCTTGCCCGGCAAGCGTTGACTGGCATAACGCGCCGGAATCACTATCTTGAAGCCCACGCGTCAGACCTCTTCTTCATCCGCGAGACGGCGTGCTTCCTCCTCCAGCATCACGGGAATGTCATCCCTGATCGGGTAGGCCAACCGGCACGGCCTGCATATCAGTTCCTGGGCTTGCTTCTTGTATTGCAGCGGTCCCTTGCACACTGGACAAACCAGTATCTGTATCAGCTTAGAATCCATATCATTTTCCTAGTTTACGCACGACCTCTGCCGCCAGAGCAGCATCGATTTCAGCCTCGACAGGTAAATACCACCAGTCGGGCCCGGCGAATCCCGCACACTTGACCGCATCCTTCTCCGTCATCAACAGCGGTGCATCATCGGCAAAGGCGAGATCGGCGGCCTCATAGGCATGATGATCGGGAAACACATGCGTCTCGATCGTCAGCCCCAGTTCTTCTAACTGGCGAAAAAACCGTTGAGGATTGCCTATACCGGCCACGGCATGAATCTTCCTGCCACGCCACACCCCCAGATCGGCCAATACCCTGCCGTCGGACAGATTGATGATGGGACCGGGGCATAAGCGCATGGCATAGCCATCGCAGTCCGCGGTCCCACCATTGTAAATCAGTGCATCGACACGCTTCAGCCGCCGTATCGGCTCACGCAACGGGCCAGCCGGAAACAGGCGGCCGTTGCCGAATCTGCGCTCCGCGTCAACGACCACCAGTTCGACGTCGCGCTGCATGCGATAGTGCTGCAGGCCGTCATCGCTGACTATCACTTCACATTCCGGATACGTAGCGAGCAGCGCGCGGCAGGCTGCCACCCTGTCACTACCAACCCAGACCGGACACTGGCCGCGACGATGAATCAGCAGCGGCTCATCCCCAACCTCGGCTGCGGTGCTGCTCGCATCGACAGCGCAAACCCCTGCCTGCATTCTGCCATAGCCACGGCTGACGACCCCGGGCCTCAGGCCCTCCTGCCTGAGCCGCTGCACGAGCCAGATAACGAGCGGGGTCTTGCCGGTGCCACCGACACTGAGGTTGCCCACGACGACGACCGGAACCGACAGCCTGTAGCTTTTCAGTATTCCCCACGCGTAAGCCTGGCGACGACATGCTGTCAGCAGCCGGAACAGCCAGGACAAGGGAAGCAGCACGACCTGCCAGAGATCGCCATGCTGCCACTGCCGCTGCATCCAGTCTGTCCAACGATCACGCATGTTCAGTGGAACTGCTTTCTGTAGAGCTTGGCGTAGCTGCCGTTCATCTTCAACAGTTCCTCATGAGTGCCGCTTTCGATGATCCCCCCCTGCTCCATGACCAGAATACGGTCCGCATTCTCGATCGTCGATAGGCGGTGCGCAATGACGATAGTGGTGCGATTGCGCATCAGTTCGTCCAGCGCTGCCTGCACATGCAGTTCGGATTCCGTATCCAGTGCCGAAGTGGCTTCATCCAGCAACAGGATCGGCGCATCCTTCAGAATGGCGCGCGCGATGGCAAGCCGCTGGCGCTGCCCACCGGAGAGTCGGACACCGCGGTCGCCGATTTGGCTCTGCAATCCATCCGGCAACTGTTGTATGAATTCCCAGGCATGTGCTGCCTTGGCCGCTGCGATGACCTTTTCCTCGCCGACACCACGCAGACTGCCGTAGGCGATATTGTTGTATACCGTATCGTTGAACAGGATGACATCCTGGCTGACCAGGGCGAATTGCTCGCGCAGACTCTTCAACGACATGGAGCGAATATCGAGTCCGTCAATCAGCACCAGACCCTGCTGCAATTCATAGAATCTTGGCAGCAGATTCACCAGCGTGGTCTTGCCGCCACCGGAACGACCCACCAGCGCGACCTTCTCGCCCGGGCGGATGGAAAGACTGACGTTCCGTAACGCAGGCTTTTTGGCGTTCTCGTAACGCAGGGTCACCCCGCGCAATTCAATCGATCCATTCGCCCGACCGATCTCCTTGCCCCCTTCATCGACCTCGGGTGCCGTGTCGATCAACGAGAAAACACTATGCGACGCTGCCAGACCGACCTGCAGGTCCTCGTTGAGACCGGTCAGGCTCTTGATGGGAGCAATCAGCATGAGCAATGCTCCGATGAAAGCTGCGAACTCACCTGCCGTAAAGCGCCCGACGGCATAAAAAACCACCATCCCCAGCGCAATTGCGGCAAGCAGCTCGATCACCATGCTGTTGAGCCCGGAAATACGGCCAAGCCTCACCTGCATCTGCCGATTCTTGCTCGCAGCCTGCGCAAACCGCTCATATTCGTATTCGGCGGCGCCGAAGATCTTGACCATGCGCTGGCCGGACACCGCCTCCTCGACCACCTGCGTCATGTCACCCATGGTCTGCTGAACGCGCTTGCCGGAAGAACGGAGCCTGGGCGTCATTTTGTTCAGGTACCAGGCCATCAGAGGCGCCATAACGGCGAAAATCATGGTTAGACGCCAATCCAGATAAAGCATGTAGCCGACCATGCCGATGATGGTCAGCGTATCCCGCACTGCCGTTACGGCCACGCTGGTCGCGGCCTTGGACATCTGCTCCGTGTCATAGGTCACCTTCGACGTCACAGTCCCGGCGGAATGCGCATCAAAGAAACTGACCGGCAGCGTCATCAGGCGACGGAACGCATCCAGCCGCAAATCCTCGACCACTTTCCGTCCTACCCAGCGCATGGCGAAGGAGGAGATGAAGCCGGCGAAAGCCCTGATCGCGAGCAACCCGACCAGCATCAGCGGCAACAGGTTGAGCTTGGTGGAGTCCTTGTTGACGAATCCCTCATCCGTCACCATTTTGATGGTGGCAAGAAAGCCTGTATTGGTGGCGGAGAAAACAGCCAGCCCCAGAATGCTGATACAGAACACGACCCAGTACCGCTTAGCGTATTTCAGCAGCCTCAGGTACAGGGTCTTGGCACTGAGATCGGCCGGAACCGTGGGATTCTTGGACTTTATGGTTTTGCTGGATGAGGTTTTGGTTGCCGTCATGCGAGGCGTCGATCAACTGAAATGAATAGGGTAGCGTCCAGCCGCTTCAGGGGCTGCTGGGTGCCTGGGCCGGGAAGGTAATGTTCGGGTAGCCCGCCTTGCGGGATGCGTCCAGCACTTTGATGACCGACTGATGCGTAGCCTCGGCATCCGCCTCGATGACGATGGTCGGATCCTTGCCGTCACCCACCGCCTTCTGCAGCGCAAGGCTGATGCCTTCCGTGCTGACATCCTCGAGGTCCCGTCCATTGACGACATAGCGGCCATTGGCAAACACGCCGACCGAGATCACCAGCGGCTTGTCTTCCTGTTGGCTGGCCGTTTCGGATGTCGGCAGATTGATCTTCAGTTCGTTGACCCGGGAAAAGGTGGCGCTGACGATCAGAAAAATGATGATGACCAGCAATACATCGATGAGCGGGATGAAATTGATCTCCAGCTCATCCGATTTTCTGCCACGCTGAAAGTTCATGTCCGGACTCTTTATCCCTGGCGTTCACCATGAATCACATCGACCAGCTTGATCGCCTGCTGCTCCATCTCGACGATGAAGGCATCGATCTTGCCGCGGAAATGGCGATGGAAAATCGTAGCCGGAACAGCGACCATGATTCCGCCCGCAGTGTTATACAGCGCGACGGAAATGCCTCTGGCAAACTGCGCGACATCATGCCCGGTGGACGTGAACGCGCCAAACAGCTCCACCATGCCGATGACCGTGCCGAGCAGACCGAGCAGCGGAGCGACCGTCGCGATGGTGCCCAGCGTCGTCATGTAGCGCTCCAGCTTGTGTATCACCACATGCGCAGCCTCCTCGACCGCCTCCTTGATGACCTCGCGCGAATGATTGGCATTCAGCAGGGCAGCAGCAAAAATCTCGCCGAGCAGTGAATGCTGAACCAGCTTGCTGCATGCCTCGCGCGTAATGCCGCCCTGCGCCACCATGCGATTGACCTCGTCCAGAAGACCGGATGGCACGACATTCTCGGCGCGCAGCACCCAAAGCCGCTCGACGATGATTGCCACGGCAATCACCGAAGCGTATATCAACGGCCTTATCGGCCAGCCTGCCGCGTTGATCACCTCACACATGCCGCCGCTGCACCGACCCAGCAACATCTCCAGCAGCACAGCGGCCACCACGAATGCAACAAAAGCCAGAAAACCCAGTTTGCTCAAGATTTTTCCCAGAATTTTGCGGTTGTCAAAGAATTCGCGTAACTTTATCGCGCACTTCCGGTTTGGGCAAGTTTGCTCAACTCCCTGACATCTCGTCGGCGGTAAAGTCCTGATGCCAGTAGCGCC
>DATCJT010000072.1:0-23352 GCA_036562645.1 Methylophilaceae bacterium
ACCCAGTTTGCTCAAGATTTTTCCCAGAATTTTGCGGTTGTCAAAGAATTCGCGTAACTTTATCGCGCACTTCCGGTTTGGGCAAGTTTGCTCAACTCCCTGACATCTCGTCGGCGGTAAAGTCCTGATGCCAGTAGCGCCTGGCATGCCAGCGCCAGCTTGTGAATTCGATGCCTGTGGCGGAGAAATCGATAAGCACGGCGCCATCCCGGTCCGAACGGTAGACACGGCTACCGGCATCGGCATAGCGCCGCGCCACATCCGGATGCGGATGCCGGAAACGGTTCAGGTAGCCGGACGCGAATATGACGGCTTTGGGGCTTACCGCCTCGATGAACGCCGATGTCGAGGACGTCTTGCTGCCGTGATGCGGCGCAATCAGCACGTCGGAACGAAGTTCGACCCCAGCACTCAGCAGCCGCCGTTCAATCCGGCGCCCCACATCGCCCGGAATCAGCAGGCGTCCATGCGCACCGGTGATGCGCAGCACGCAACTCCTGTCATTATCGTTGTTCGCGTCATCATCCGCCAAGGGAGAGAGGATGTCGAAACGGACACCGTCCCACTGCCAGGACTGGCCGGCACGACACGGCATGTGCGCAGGGTGGACAGCCAGCGGATGCGACGCTGGCAGCGAGGTTAGCAGACGATCCACCGTCAACTGTTCCAGCACCGATTCGGCACCACCGCTGTGATCGATATCATCATGACTGATCAACATGGCATCGAGGTGCGCGATGCCTGACGCGCGCAGATACGGCACGACGACCCGACTGCCGCTGTCGCTCTGTGCCGAATAGCGCGGCCCGGCATCATAAAGCAATGCATGGTGCTGCGTGCGCACCACGACAGCCAGCCCCTGGCCGACATCCAGTACGGCAACATGCATGGCGCCATGTGCCGGCACCGGTGGCCGCACCAGAAACATCGGCAGCACGGCGATGATACCGAGCCAGCGTAGCGGCAGGCCGCGTGGCAACAGCATCCACAGAATGCCGGCCATTGCCAGCAGCATCGCCCAAGCCGGTGGCGCCTGCTGTTGCCAGACGCTAAGACCGGAATCAGCCAGCCATGCCAGCGCCCGCATGCACCAATACATCACCTCGTGCGCCAGCGGCAGTATCCAATCTGGCGCAAATGCGCAGCCAAGTAGCGTCACCGGAACGACCACCAGACTGATGACGGGAATGGCCAGCGCATTCGCCAGTGGCGAAACGATGGAGACCTGCTGGAACATGAACAGGAGCAGCGGCATGAGGCCCAGCGTCACCGCCCATTGCGTGACCACGGCTTCGCGCAGCCAATGCAGCGGTCGCAGTCGGCCACCCAGTGCATAGGCGATGACCGCGACAGCGCCGAACGACAGCCAGAAGCCGACCGCCAGCACCGCCCACGGATCAAGCAATACCACCACGAACAGAGCATAGGCCAGCACCCGGCCTATGGCCACCTGCCGCCCGAGCCAGAGCGCAAAAGCAAACACGAGCAGCATGTACAGCGTGCGCTGGGTCGGAATGGAGAAACCTGCCATCAGCGCATAAGCGAACGCTGTCACGGTACCGGCCAGCGTTGCCGCCTTGCGCGCCGGCAGCAACAGTGTCAGCCGGGTGCTGCGACGCCACAGGGCATATTTCAGCGCATAGGCCAATCCGGCCAGCATGGTGATATGCAGTCCAGAAATGGACATCAGATGATTGGTACCGGTGCGCAGGAAGATCTGCCAGTCATCCTGACTGATGCCGCTCTCGTCTCCGATTGCCAGCGCGCGCAGTACACCGGCGTAAGGCCGGTTCGCCAGCGCGTCTTGCATACGGTCACGCACGGTTTCGCGCAAGCGCTCGACGATATAGGCCGGCAGATAAACCATTTCCTGCAGGAGGCGCCGCTCCTGCCGCTCGCGCACATAACCGCTGGCGCGAATGCTCCGCTCCAGCGCCCATGCCTCGAAATCGAAACCGTGCGGATTCTGGCTGCCGTGCGGCCGCTTAAGCCTGACCGTCAGCTGCCAGCGCTGCCCGGTCCGATATGCCGCATGAGCGGACGATTGCCCGGCAATGTCGCGGGCGTAATGCATCAGGGATATGCGGGAAGGCACGCTGGCCCCCGGTGTCAGCACGCGCTCCACATCGAACTCGAAACGCAAACCGCGCTCGCCAGGTCGCGGCAAACTAGCAACCACTCCGACCAGCTCGATATCCTGCTGCTCCCATTCTGCCGGCAACCGGTCAGACAGCCGGATATGTGCCAGCGTGGCGGCCCAAAACAATCCGAGGGCGAAAGCCAGCATTGCGCAGCCGGCCCGCCGCGCAGGCAATCGCAAGCGTTCGGGGAAATGCCATGAACAATGGGTTACCGCTGCCAGCGGCAATAACAGAAGCATCCATGCCGGATGCGGCAATGTCGGTAGTTGCTGCAGAACCCACGCACCGAGAACGAATGTCAGCGCAAGAGTGACCAATGCCGGATTCTAAAGATTGACGGGTACCAAGGCTCCGTCCTGCAGGCGGTACTGACGCTGCAGCCGGGCCGCCAGCTCCAGGTCATGGGTGACCACGACCAGACCGGTGCCGCGGTCGCGGTTCAAGTTGAGTAGCAAGTCGAACACCGCATGCGCGGTATGTCGGTCGAGATTGCCCGTCGGCTCATCGGCCAGCACGCAGCGCGGATTCGTGACCAGGGCACGTGCTACCGCCGCGCGCTGGCGCTCGCCACCGGACAGCTCGCCTGGCATATGCTCCATGCGATGCGACAATCCCACCCGGTCCAGCATCTCGGCCGCCTGCCGCATGGCCGCAGCGCGTTTCATGCGCCGAATCAGCAACGGCATCGCAACATTCTCCAACGCCGTGAACTCCGGCAGCAGATGATGGAACTGGTAGACGAACCCCAGCGCCTCATTGCGCAGCGCGCCCCGTTCTGACTCGTTCAGCCGGGAAAGGTCGCGGCCCAGTACGCTGACCCTGCCAGCACTCGGCTCATCCAGACCGCCCAACAGATGCAACAGCGTACTCTTGCCGGAACCCGAGGCACCGACGATGGCGACCTGCTCCCCATCCCGGATATCCAGGCTGATGTCCTGCAGCACATCGACATCCAGCCCGGCATAGGTCTTGCAGAGCCTGCTACAGGCAAGAATGGAATCCGTCATCATTGCATCACTCATAGCGCAGCGCCTCGGCCGGATTGGTCTTCGCCGCCTTCCAGCTCGGATAGAGTGTCGCCAGCAGACTGAGCAAGAAAGAAAGCAGGACGACGACACCGACATCGGACCAGAGCAGTTGCGATGGTAGATCGCTGATGTAATACACGTCCTTGGCTAGGAACTGGACATTGAACATGCGTTCGATGGCAGGGACGATGACGTCGATGTTCAACGCGACGAGAATGCCGATCAGCGCGCCCGCCACAGTGCCAATGACGCCAATCAACGCGCCCTGCACGATGAATATCTGCAGGATGCTGCGCGGACTGGCTCCGAACGTCCGCATGATGGCGATGTCGGCGCGCTTGTCCGTCACGGCCATGACCAGCGTCGAGACGATATTGAATGCGGCGACGGCGACGATCAGCGCCAAGATGATGAACATCACACGCTTCTCCATCTGCACCGCACGAAAGAAATTGGCGTGCTGCTGCGTCCAGTCGCTGACATAATAGCGACCATAGTCACCAAGCGTGAGAGAAAGGTCATGCGTCATGTACGGCGCCCGGAACATGTCGTCCAGTTTCAGGCGTAGGCCGCTGACCTTGTCGCCCATGCGATACAGCACTGCAGCGTCGTCCATGTGGACCAGCGCGAGCCCGGCATCGTATTCGTACATGCCGATCTCGAACACACCGACCACCCGGAACTGCTTGATACGGGGGATCAGCCCGGTCGGCGTGAATTGTCCCTGCGGCGCGAGCAGCACGACCTTGTCCCCGACCGTGACCCCCAGCGCCTGCGCAAGCTCGGCACCGAGCACGATGCCGAACGCGCCCCCGCGCAGATTGGCAAGCGCTCCGACACGCATATGCTCACCGATATCGGCCACCCGACTTTCGGCTTCCGGCAGAACGCCGCGCACGACAGCTCCCTGCACGGCCGAACCGTAGGAAAGCATGCCCTGTGCCATGATGAAAGGCGCTGTCGCCTCGACATGCGGCGTATCCTGCAACCGACCAGCGACGAATTGCCAGTCGGACAACTGGTTGCCCGGTCCGGTAATCTGCATATGCGATGCGACACCGAGAATGCGGCTACGCAATTCCTGCTGGAAGCCGTTCATGACTGACAGCACGACGATCAGGGCGGCAACACCCAGCGCGATGCCGATCATGCTGGTCATGGAGATGAACGATATGAAATGGTTGCGCCGCTTGGCACGGGTGTAGCGCAGGCCAACGAACAGCTCGAAAGGCAGGGTCTGGAGAAACGACATGGACGGATTCTAGCAGGGAAATGCCGGTTATGCCTTGCGCCGCTCAGCGCCGACGCGCCAACTCCTCCGCCAGATGCCACACGCTCATCGCGTAAAAGCTGCTCTTGTTATAGCGCGTAATGACGTAGAAATTATTGAACCCGAGCCAGAATTCGGCCGGCCGGTCGGGTGTTTCCAGCGGAATCACTGCGAAGCTGAGCGACTGGTCCAGCGGTACACTGGTATTGAAGCCGACATGCCGAATATCCTTTTCGGTCATGACCGGAAGAATGGTCTGAACCCATGCATCCGGCACCTCACCGTCGAAGGAAACATGACTGGCCACCGGCTCCCCGCTACGCCATCCGTGCACGGCGAGATAATGCGCGACGCTGCCGATTGCATCGACCACGCTGTTGCGCAGGTCCACCTTGCCGTCACCGTCGAAATCGACGCCGAGCTTGCGCACATTGGTCGGCATGAACTGGGGCAGGCCGATGGCACCGGCGTATGACCCCTGCAAATCGAAATACCCCATTTTCTGCTCGCGCACCAGCAGCAGGTATTGCTCCAGTTCGCCGCGGAAATATTCGGCACGACGCGGGTAATCGAACGCCAGCGTGGTCAGGGTATCGAGCACGCGGAAGTTTCCGGTTTGCCGTCCATACAGGGTTTCGACACCGATGATGGCAGTGATGATTTCCTCGGGAACGCCATAGATTTTTCTGGCGCGCTCGAGGTCGGCGGCATATTCCTGCATGAAGCGCAGCCCTGCCGTTATCCTGCCCTGGTTGACGAACCTGGAACGATAACGCTCCCAGGAGCGGGCGCCTGGGGTGCTCGGCGGCTCCATCAGCCTGACCGCACTGGCCTGATACCGGACCTCAGCGAAAACCTGCAGCAGTTCCTCTGCGGGAAAACCGTGCCTTTCCACCATCTGCTGCACGAACACCCGCACATCCTCACGCTCGTGGTAGCCATCCCCGGCGTTCGCCGCGGTCATCGCCAGCATCAGCAGCATCCCTGCCAGATGCGGCATTCCGCGCAACAGCTTGCCGGCAAGCCGGGATAGAGAATGGAATTGATGCATCAGGACCTCGGTGCAAGCGTTCATGAAGGACCGCAATGAAACTGACCTGCCGGCACGCAATTGGTTTCAGCCGCGCAAATCCTCAACTCATCGGGGTTACCTGCTAGAATTACACTATGTTTACCGGAATCATACAAGCCGTTGGCGAAGTCAGGCAGATCCTGCCGCTGGACAACGATGCGAGGCTGCTGATCGACTGCGGCTCCCTCGACCTGACCGACGTCTCCATCGGTGACAGCATCGCCGTCAATGGCGTCTGTCTCACCGCCGTCAGCCTGCAGGGCAATACGTTCGAGGTGCACGTATCGCAGGAAACCCTGTCCTGCACGGTCGGTCTCGACAGCCTGCGCCCGGTCAATCTGGAAAAGGCATTGCGGCTTTCCGACCGTCTTGGCGGACATCTGGTCAGTGGCCATGTCGATGGTGTCGGTCAGGTGGTACGCTTCGAAGCGGTCGGCGACTGCTGGCTGCTTTCGGTGCGCGCACCGCATCCGCTTTCCCGCTTCATCGCGGTCAAGGGCTCGATCGCCATCGATGGCGTGAGCCTGACGGTCAATGAGGTCGAGCGTGACACCTTCAGCGTCAACCTGATTCCGCACACACTGGAAGTCACCACACTGCGGCATCTCGGCATCGGTAGCCGGGTCAATCTTGAAGTCGACCTCATCGCCCGCTATGTCGAGCGCATGGCGCAATGGAACATGGAAAACAGCGGAGGCAGTGCCTGATGACCGCGATCAGCCCCATCAGCGAAATCATCGAGGAAATCCGCCAGGGCCGCATGGTCATCCTGGTCGATGAGGAAGACCGGGAAAACGAAGGCGACCTCGTGCTCGCCGCCCAGTTCGTCACGCCCGAGCACATCAATTTCATGGCGAAATACGGCCGCGGCCTGATCTGTCTCACCCTGACCGAAGAACGCTGCAGACAGCTGAACCTGCCCTCCATGGTGCAGAAGAACGGTAGCAGCATGCACACCAACTTCACCGTTTCGATCGAGGCGGCCAGCGGCGTCACCACCGGCATATCCGCCGCCGACCGGGCCCGTACCATTCAGGTCGCCGTCGCCAAGGATGCCAGTCCGGCAGACATCGTCAGTCCGGGACATGTGTTCCCGCTGGCGGCACAGGACGGCGGCGTGCTGGTGCGTGCTGGGCACACAGAGGCCGGCTGCGACCTCGCCGGACTGGCAGGCCTGGAACCCGCATCCGTCATCTGCGAAATCCTGAATGATGACGGCAGCATGGCGCGCCTGCCCGATCTGATGGCGTTCGCGCAAAAACATCAGCTGAAAATCGGCACCATCGCCGATCTCATCCATTACCGCAACCAGAACGAATCGCTGGTGCATCGGGCTGCCGAACGGACCATCTTGACGCCTTACGGCGAAATGCGCCTGATCGCCTATACAGACAGGATCACCGAGACGACACACCTGGCGCTGGTCAAGGGCGAGATCCGGGCCGAGGACGAGATCCTGGTACGGGTGCACGAACCTCTGTCGGTCTTCGACCTGCTCGACAGCACCAGCACCAGCCATACATGGAACACCCTGAAAGCCATGCAGGTCATCCAGAATGCGCCCGTCGGCGTCATCGTCCTGCTCAACTGCAACGAGAACAGCACGGAACTGGTCGAACGCATCCAGCATGCCGACGAGCCGGTGCGCCCGCGCCACATCCTGCGCAATTTCGGCATCGGTTCGCAGATTCTGCTCGATCTCGGTGTGCGAAAGATGAAGCTGATGGCAACGCCGAGAAAAATGCCCAGCATGACCGGGTTCGGCCTCGAAGTCACCGGCTATCTGGAAGCCTGATCGCATCAGCCGGCTATTTATCCGGCTGATATTTATGAGATAATGCGCTCCGTGGAAAACGTCAATCTCACCGGCCATTTCCTGATCGCAATGCCTGCGATGTCCGACCCTTATTTCGCAAGAACCGTCACTTTCATCTGCGAACACAATCAGGATGGCGCCATGGGGATAGTCATCAACCGGCCGATCGACCTCAGGTTGGAATCCCTGTTCAGACAAATCAATCTGCAGTTCGAAGACAGCCCGCTCGCGCAGCGCGCAGTGCATTTCGGCGGCCCTGTCCAGCTCGACCGGGGGTTCGTGCTGCACAAACCGGCAGGCAATTGGGATTCCACCATCACCGTACACGGCGACACCGCGCTCACCACTTCCAAGGACGTTCTGGAAGCTGCCATAGCCGGACGCGGGCCTGACAAGATGCTGGTCACGCTCGGCTACGCCGGCTGGGCGGCAGGCCAGCTCGAGGAAGAAATGGCGCTCAATGCCTGGCTATCGGTCAAGCCCGAAAACGAAGAGACGCAGGACAGGCTGATCTTCGATACACCGAACGATGAGAAATTTGCTTCGGCAATGGCACTGCTCGGCATCGACCTCGCCGCACTGTCCGAACAGGCAGGTCACGCATGATGTCCATGCCGCTCCTGCCGGATACACCCGACCCTGCTGACGACCGCAATTTACCTTCCGCAGTAAAAACGGACAGGGCGCAGCAACCACCTCGCAAGGGCAGCGTGCTCGGTTTCGACTTCGGCGAAAGACGCATCGGCGTCGCTCAGGGCGAACATCTCATCGGTATCGCGCATCCGCTGACCACTATCGATTCCGAAATCAATAACGAGCGATTCCGCCGCATCGGCGAACTGATCGAGGAATGGCAACCGGTCACACTGGTCGTCGGGCTGCCACTGTCCCTTGACGGGACGGAACACCAGCTCACGCATCTATGCAAACGCTTCGCCCGCAGACTGGAAGGCCGCTTCCGGCTGCCGGTCGTCATGATCGATGAGCGGCTATCTTCGGCCGAGGCCAGCCAGTCCCTGAAGGAGCAAGGCATCGGCGGGCGCAGGCAGAAACCTGTCATCGATCAGGTGGCGGCACAGCATATCCTCCAATCCTATTTCGACGGACTCGGCACATGACCAAGACAGACATGGCGCTACCGGACGCCGAGCTACTGCTACAGCGGCTCGCCGACCAGTTGCGGCCCGCCATTCACAAAGATACCGCCCTGGTCGGCATCCACAGCGGTGGCGTCTGGATCATGGAACGCCTGCTGACCATGCTGGGCAGCAATCTGCCCCAAGGCAGGCTGGATGTCTCCTTCTACCGCGATGATTTCGGCCAGCGTGGCCTGCATCAGGACACCCGTCCATCGCAGATCCCATTCGAGGTTGAAGATCGTCACATCATTCTGATCGACGACGTCTTTTATACCGGCCGCACGATACGAGCCGCCATGAACGAACTGTTCGATTACGGCCGACCCGCCAGCATTTCGCTGGCTGTACTGGTTAATCGTGGCGGCCGTGAACTGCCGATCGCGCCGCAGTTCTGCGCCCATGACATGAATCTGCCGGCGGGCCTGAACCTGCAGTTGATGCGTGATGCCCAAGGCCTGTTTCACCTCACCCTGGAAGAAAGTCAAGATGTTTAACCCGCAACTCACCGACGACGGCAAACTGAAACACCTGCTCACGATCGACGGCTTGCCGCGCGACATCATCACACAGATTCTGGATACTGCCGAGTCATTCGTTGGTGTCGCCGAGCGTGAGGTCAAGAAGGTGCCCCTGTTGCGCGGCAAGACCGTCTGCAACATCTTCTTCGAGAACAGCACCCGCACCCGGACAACCTTTGAAATCGCTGCCAAACGCCTGTCGGCAGACGTCATCAACCTGAATGTCAGCACCTCGTCGCAATCCAAGGGCGAAACCATACTCGACACGATAGACAACCTGACCGCGATGCATGCCGACATGTTCGTCGTCCGCCACGCGCAGTCCGGCGCCGCCCACTTCATCGCCCGCCATGTCAAGCCGCACATACACGTCATCAACGCCGGGGATGGCCGCCATGCGCATCCGACCCAGGCCCTGCTCGACGTCTTCACGATCCGGCGCTACAAGCCGGACATGCACAATCTGCGCGTGGCACTGGTCGGCGACATCCTGCACTCGCGCGTGGCGCGTTCGGAAATTCATGCGCTGACGACGCTGGGCGTGCCGGAGATCCGGGTCATCGCGCCCAAGACGCTGCTGCCTGAACATGTGGAGAAAATCGGCGTGCACGTCTATCACGACATGAATGCCGGCCTCAGGGACGTCGATGTGGTGATGATGCTGCGCCTGCAGAACGAGCGCATGAGCGGTGCACTCCTGCCGAGCGCACAGGAATATTTCAAGACCTTCGGCCTGACCCAGGAAAAGCTGGCGCTTGCGAAACCCGATGCCATCGTCACGCACCCGGGTCCGATGAACCGCGGCATCGAAATCGACTCCGCGGTGGCCGACGGCCGCCAGTCCGTCATTCTGCCGCAAGTCACCTACGGCATCGCGGTACGCATGGCAGTCATGTCCATACTTGCAGGTAACAGCTGATGAAAATCCATATCAAGAACGGACGCCTGATCGACCCGGCGAACGGCATTGACTCACAACATGACCTTTTTGTCGCCGCCGGCAAGGTCGTCGGCATCGGCCGGCCACCCGCCGATTTCAGCCCCAATCAGGTCATCGACGCCAATGGACTGATCGTCTGCCCCGGTCTGGTCGATCTCTCGGCACGACTGCGCGAACCAGGCAATGAATACAAGGCGACGCTGGAAAGCGAAATGCTGGCGGCGGCGGCCGGCGGTGTCACCAGCCTCGCCTGCCCGCCGGACACGGACCCGGTCCTGGATGAACCGGGGCTGGTCGAAATGCTCAAGCATCGAGCCCGTCTGCTGAATCTGGCACACGTTTATCCGCTCGGCGCCCTGACCCGTCAGCTGCAGGGTGTGGTGCTGACCGAGATGTGCGAATTGACCGAGGCCGGCTGCGTCGGTTTCTCACAAGCCGGCACCCCCATCACGGACACCATGGTGCTCTGGCGTTCCATGCAGTATGCGGCAACATTCGGCTTCACTGTCTGGCTACACCCGCAGGACAGCTATCTCGCCGACAAGGGTGTCGCGCATGATGGCGAAGTGGCGGCGCGGCTCGGCCTGCGCCCCATTCCAGCCGCTGCGGAAACCGTCGCTCTCGCCACCATGCTGCGGCTTGCACGCGAAACCGGAGCACGCCTGCATGTCTGCCGACTGTCCACGGCGGAATCCGTCGATATGATTGCCGAAGCGAAAGCGAGCGGGCTTGCCGTCACCTGCGATGTGACAGCCAATCATCTGCATCTCACTGAATACGACATCGGCTATTTCGACGCCAACAGTCACCTGCAACCGCCCTTGCGCTCGCAGCGTGACAGGGACGCGCTGCGCCGCGGACTAGCGGAAGGCGCAATAGACGCGGTCTGCTCCGACCATACGCCGGTTGACAAGGATGCCAAACTGCTGCCATTCGGCGAATCGGAGGCCGGCGCCACATGCCTTGAACTCCTGCTTCCACTGACTCTAAAATGGGCAAGCGAACAGGGCCTGTCGCTCAGCGATGCCATCGCCAGCATCACCAACAGACCGGCTGCCATCATGGGGATCAAGGCCGGCCATCTCGGCCTGCATGCCACGGCGGACATCTGCATATTCGACCCCGAGCAATACTGGAAGATCGAAGACAAGGCACTCAGGAGTCAGGGCAAGAACACACCGTTCACCGGCATGGAATTGGCAGGAAAGGTTCGCTACACACTGCTAGAAGGCAATATCATCTACAAAAACTAGAATCTCGGAGGGCGTCGCATGAAACAACCACGGCATCAACGGCTTGACGAACCAACCAGCGAATCCCGGCGACGCCTCATGCAGGCAGCACTGGCGCTACCCGCCCTGCTGGCCTTCCCTCCTCTCACGGCATTTGCTGGGTCTAACACCCACAGACTGCAGGGTGATGTGTTCATCAACAACCGCCTTGCCGGTCCAGGCAGCAGAATCCGTCCCGGGGACAGGATTGTCGTTGCGCATGATGGGGAGCTTGCTTTCAGTGTCGGCAACGATGCATTTCTGCTCAAAGGCGGCACCGCTGTCGAACTCGTGGGCGGCGCAGCGCTCTCCGGCTTGAGACTGCTGACTGGGAATGCACTGGCCAGTCTGTCCGGCCGCAGGTCAAACTTCCGCTTCGTCAGCAGTGTCGCCGTTACGACCCTGCGGGATGGGGAAATCTATCTCGCTGCAGAACCGCATCGATTGCACGTATGGCTCCGACATGGTCAGGGCGAGCTGCGCTTCGGCCGTCAACGCCAGCGCATAAGCGGTAGCCAAAACACGGCCTACGAAATCGTTCGGGATGGGGCAGGCGTCACGATGACAAACGCCGCGCCTCCAGAACAAATCGAGGCAGACCTGC
Organism: Methylophilaceae bacterium; assembly: GCA_036562645.1. GTDB lineage: Bacteria > Pseudomonadota > Gammaproteobacteria > Burkholderiales > Methylophilaceae > UBA6140. The sequence goes on from DATCJT010000072.1 coordinate 11,800, forward strand.
AAACACTGGAAAGCCTGGTAGGTGGGCCACCGGCAGCCTGAATCGGGTCTGCCGGCAGTTCCGGCCGCATCCCGTCACCCCCCAACGGCATAATTACCGCCCCTCCAAGTGCTTGCGCAGCCTGACCAGTTCCTTTCCGCGCTCAGGTATGCGCAGATTGACCATCTCGGCCACACTCCGGCCTGGCAATCCTTGCTGAAGGATTTCCCTGAAGCTTGACCTAGAATGCCGGACTACTAGACGATGCCGAGATTATCCAGCCCTGCGGAGTGGTCTTTTTCCTTCGATTCCTTGCCTTCGAGTTTGATTCGCAGGCGTACCTCGTTGACGGAGTCGGCATTGCGCAGAGCATCCTCATAGCTGATGAGACCTGCCTCGTACAGATCGAACAGTGCCTGGTCGAACGTCTGCATGCCGAGTTCGCGCGACTTGGCGACGATCTCCTTGATCTCGTGCACCTCGCCCTTGAAGATCAGATCGGAAATCAGCGGTGAATTCAGCATGATCTCCATCGCCGCAACACGGCCTTTGCCGTCCTTCCTTGGGATCAGACGCTGGGACACGAAAGCCTTGACGTTCAGCGACAGGTCCATCAGCAGCTGATTGCGCCGTTCCTCTGGGAAGAAGTTGATGATACGGTCCAGCGCCTGGTTCGTGCTGTTCGCATGCAGCGTAGCCATACACAGGTGGCCGGTCTCGGCAAAGGCGATCGCGTAGTCCATGGTTTCACGGTCGCGGATCTCGCCGATCAGGATGACATCCGGCGCTTGGCGCAGCGTGTTTTTCAGTGCGATGTGCCAGTTGTCGGTATCGACACCGACCTCGCGCTGCGTAATGATGCAGTTCTTGTGTTCATGGATGAACTCGATGGGATCCTCGATGGTGATGATATGACCGTAACTGTTCTCGTTCCGGTAACCCACCATCGCCGCGAGCGAAGTCGATTTTCCGGAACCGGTGCCACCGACGAAGATCACCAGACCGCGTTTGGTCATGGCGACTTCCTTCAGCACTTCGGGCAGTCCGAGTTCCTCGAATTTCGGGATCTTGGTCGCAATGGTACGGAACACCAGGCCTGCGCTCCCCCGCTGTACGAAGGCGTTGACGCGGAACCGGGCAAGGCCCGGAATGCCGACTGCGAAATTGCACTCGTTGGTAGCCTCGTACTCCGCCGCCTGCCTGTCGTTCATGATGGAACGCGTGATTTCCTTGGCCTGTTGCGCCGTCAGCGCCTGATTGGTCACCGGCGTGACCTTGCCGTCGATCTTCATCGCCGGCGGGAATCCGGTCGTGATGAACAGATCCGAGGCGTTCTTCGCCACCATTAGCCGCAACAAATCGAATACGAATTTCTCTGCCTGACTTTGATCCATACTCTAGGCCTTCATCATGGGTTATCCGGAGCTTCTTCAGCCGCCGAAGATTTCCTTGTTGGCTGCCTTGGACCTGGCTTCGGCCAGCGAAATGATATTGCGCTGGACCAGCTCCTTCAGATTCTGGTCCAGTGTCTGCATGCCGACATTCTGACCGGTCTGTATGGCAGAATACATCTGCGCAACCTTGTTCTCGCGAATCAGGTTGCGAATCGCAGGCGTGCCAATCATGATCTCGTGCGCCGCCACACGCCCCTTTTCGTCCTTGGTCTTACACAAGGTCTGCGAAATGACGGCGCGCAGCGACTCCGACAGCATGGAACGCACCATTTCCTTTTCCGCAGCCGGGAACACGTCCACGATACGGTCGATGGTCTTGGCCGCCGAACTCGTATGCAGGGTACCGAACACCAGGTGACCCGTCTCGGCCGCGGTCAGGGCAAGGCGTATCGTTTCGAGATCGCGCATTTCGCCGACCAGGATCACATCCGGGTCCTCGCGCAACGCGGAACGCAGGGCATTGGCGAAGGACAGCGTATGCGGACCGACCTCGCGCTGGTTGATCAGGCACTTCTTCGACTGGTGCACGAATTCGATCGGGTCCTCTACCGTCAGGATGTGGCCATATTCGTTCTCATTGATGTAGTCGATCATCGCGGCGAGCGTGGTCGATTTGCCGGAGCCGGTAGGCCCGGTCACCAGCACGATGCCGCGGGGATTCTGCGCAATCTCCTTAAAGATCGGCGGACAGTTCAATTGCTCCAGCGTCAGAATCTTGGACGGAATGGTGCGGAATACCGCTCCAGCGCCGCGATTGTGATTGAAAGCATTGACACGGAAGCGCGCCAGATTGGGAATTTCGAACGAGAAGTCGCACTCCAGCATTTCCTCGTAGACCTTGCGCTGGCTGTCATTCATGATGTCATACACCATGTCGTGCACTTCGCTGTGCTCCAGCGCCGGCACGTTGATCCTGCGCACATCCCCGTGCACCCGGATCATGGGCGGCAGACCGGCCGAAAGGTGCAGGTCGGAAGCGTTGTTCTTGACCGAGAATGCAAGCAAGTCCGAGATATCCACTGTAGGCTCCTGTTATAATTTTTCGAATTCGGCAGGTATCTGTCTGTTACAGCATGAAGAGATTGAGTGGATTATGACCTCTATTAGCGAACGCTTGCAAGCAGTCCTGGTCGGCATCGAGAAAGCCGCGATCGACGCTGGTCGCGACCCGCGCGAGGTGCACCTGCTGGCCGTCAGCAAGGCACATTCCGCAGCCGCCATCAGGGAAGCGTTCGGCGCCGGTCAGCGCCGCTTCGGCGAGAACTATCTGCAGGAAGCATTGAACAAACAGCAGGAACTAGGCGACCTTGCCATCGAATGGCACTTCATCGGACCGATCCAGAGCAACAAGACCCAGGCCATCGCCCAGCATTTCGACTGGGTGCACAGCATTGACCGGCTGAAGGTCGCACAGCGTCTGAGTACGGCCAGACCGGACCATCTGCCGCCGCTGCAGGTTTGCGTGCAGGTGAACGTCAGCAACGAAGCGACTAAGAGCGGTGTCCCACTGGACGAGGCCAGCGACCTCGCCCGCGCCATCAGCAGCATGCCGCGCCTGACGTTGCGCGGACTGATGGCCATCCCGGCACCGACAAGCGATATCGAGCTGCAGCGCAGCCAGTTCCACCAGATACGCCAACTTTCCGAAACCCTGCAGCAGCAAGGGCTGAAACTGGACACGCTTTCCATTGGCATGTCCGACGACTATCCTGCTGCCATCGCCGAAGGCTCGACCATGGTCAGAATCGGCTCCGCCATTTTTGGACCTCGCACGCAATGAACGACATACACACATCCGAGCAAAAGAATCATCCCGCCATCTGCTTCGTGGGCGGCGGCAACATGGCGCGCGCACTGATCGGTGGCATGCTCCTGCAGAATTTCCCACCTGAGCGCATCCATGTCATCGAATCCGACGGTGACAAGCGTGCCGCGCTGCAGAAGGAGTACGCCGTTCAGGCCAGCGACCAGCTTCCCAATGCTGCGGACAGCGACATCATTGTGCTGGCGGTCAAGCCGCAGCAGCTGCGTGACGTCGCCATATTCCTCGGCAGCCTGCTCAAGCACCAACTGCTGATTTCCATTGCCGCCGGCGTGCGAATCTCCGATCTGTCGCGCTGGCTGGGAGGCTACCGCACCATCGTCCGTGTCATGCCGAATACGCCGGCCCAGATACGGCTCGGCGTGTCTGCGTTGTACGCAAACCGTGTGGTCAGCGAGGCACAGCGCCGACTGGCAGAAACCCTGCTGCAGGCCGTCGGGCATACCCTGTGGCTGGATGACGAATCACAAATGGATGCGGTGACCGCGATTTCCGGCAGCGGTCCAGCTTATGTCTTCTATCTGATGGAGGCTTTGCAGGAAGCGGCTGAACAGCTCGGTTTCACGCAGGAACAGGCCAGGATGCTGAGCCTGCAGACCTTTGCTGGCGCCAGCCAGCTCGCCCTACACAGCAGCAACAGCCCGGCGGAACTGCGACAACAGGTCACATCCAAGGGCGGCACCACCGAGCGCGCGCTGGAGAGCCTGGAGGCCTCCGGCGTCAGGCAGGCACTGGTCGCGGCGGCACAGGCTACAGCCCAGCGCTCGAAAGAGCTCGGCGACATCCTTGGATCGGACCAGAGCTGATTCTCACGACCGGCAAGGAAAGGCCCGATGATTACGACTGCCCTGCAATTTCTACTGCACACCATACTCGGACTGTTCACCATCGCATTGCTCCTGCGTTTCTACCTGCAATTGACCAATGCGCCGTTCCACAATCCCGTTTCGCAAACCGTCATAGCGCTGACGAACTTCGTCGTCAGACCCGCACGCCGCTTCGTCCCCGGCTGGCGGGGGCTGGACCTTTCCACGCTGCTGCTGTCCTGTCTGAGCCAGTTCCTGCTGCATCTCGGCCTGTTGCTGACCCGTGACTTCCCTCTGTTTGTCGCGGGGTATACGGCATGGTTCGCCCTGCTCGGCCTAGCGCTCGCCGGCGTCATCAAGTACAGCATCTACATTTTCCTCTATGCCGTCATCCTGCAGGCCATCCTGAGCTGGTTCCACCAGCAGACGCTGATCGGCCCGGTGCTGCAGGCCCTGACCCGCCCCGTCATGCGCCCCGTCCAAAGCATCATGCCTCGACTGAACGGGGTCGATCTGACGCCGCTCGTCATTTTCATCATTGCTGAACTCATCCTGATCCTGTTTGTCACTCCGCTCGAACTGCAACTGCTCAGACAGCTCTAGCGCGCCCCACAGGCAGACCGCCCGAAACCTACCATAAGTATTTGGAAATCAAGGAAAACTCGATTAGAGTAAGCGAAAACGAACAATAACGTGTTTCCGGGAGCTTGCGGTAAACCATGGACAGCAGCCTGAGCCAGCAGATTTCCGACTACAAGGCCTGGCGGGATCAGTTGGTACAAAGCATCACCGACTATCGCGACTGGCTGGGCAAGGCCAATCCTCAGAGCGGCTTCGAGGAACTGCGCCTGTATGACATCGAGCAGGCCCTTGCCAGAGACAAACTGGTGCTCGCCTTCGTTGCCGAATTCTCTCGTGGCAAGACCGAAACCATCAACGCGCTGTTCTTCTCCGAATACGAGCAGCGTCTGCTGCCATCCGACCCCGGACGCACGACCATGTGCCCGACCGAGATTTTCTGGGACGAGCGCGATGAACCCTGCATCCGCCTGCTGCCGATAGAGACGCGGAAGAGCGACAGCAGCCTGAACGATTACCGCAAAATGCCGCAGGCCTGGTCCAAAATCCGTCTTGACACCAATTCACCGGAACAGATGCGTCAGGCATTCCTGTCCATCATTGCCCAGAAGGAGGTCGGCGTGGACGAGGCGCGCATGCTCGGACTCTGGGACGATGCCGACGAGGCCATGGCGCATGCATTGCAGACCAAAGGCAAGATCGATATTCCGGTATGGCGCCATGCCATCATCAATTTCCCGCATCCGCTCCTGAAAAGTGGCCTCGTCATTCTCGATACCCCCGGACTCAACGCGCTTGGCGCCGAACCGGAACTGACGCTCAACATCATCGCCAATGCCCATGCCGTGATCTTCATCATGGCCACCGATACCGGAGTCACCAAGTCCGACATGCAAATATGGTCGGAATATATCGGCAATCACCACAGACACAAGGTCGCACTGCTCAACAAGATCGACATTCTGTGGGATGCACTGAAAACTACGACCGAAATCGATGCCGAAATCGCATCCCAGGTCAACCGCACCGCCCGGCAGCTGCAGCTCGATGCTTCCAACGTGTTCGCCATCTCGGCACAGAAGGCGCTGCTGGCGAGGATCAGGCGTGATGCCGTACTGCTGGAACGAAGCGGGATTCTCAAGGTGGAGCGTATGCTGGCGGAAAGCGTGGTCGGGAGCAAACATGACATCCTGCGCAGTACGCTGGTCCAGGAAACCAGCACGCTGGTCAGGAACTCGCGCCGCCAGATTCAGCAACGGCTCGCGGACAGACGGAGCCAGCTCAACGAACTGCAGGCACTGGGTGACCGGAACCGCGCCACGATAGAAGGTCTACTCGGCGAAGTCAGCGAAATCCGCAAGCATTACGAAGCATCGGTCGCGACCTTCAATCAGGGCAGTGATCTCATCTCCGCACTGGGCAAACAGCTACTGCAACGGCTCAATCAGGAGCAGCTACAGCAACTGCTGACGAATAGCCGCGCGGAAATCGGCGACAGCTGGACCACAGCCGGACTCAATCGCGGCATACGCAAGCTGGTACAACATACCAGCCAGATGGCGCGGGAAATCGGTGAGCTTGGCGACAACATCCAGCAGCAGGCAGAGCAGCTGTATCAGCTGTTTGCCAGTCGCCATCAATTCGAGGCCCGCATTCCGCCGAAGTTGGACATGTCGGATTTCAACAAGCGCATGGCGCGTCTGGAAGGGGTGACCGACGCCTTCTGCCGCGACCCCGTCAATGTCATGACGGAAAAGCATTTTCTGATCCGCAAGTTCTTCATGGGCCTGGGCAGGCAGGTCGAGGTGATATTCAACGACACCAGCAATCTTGCCCAAGGGTGGCTGAAGCAGGTGCTGACACCGTTACGCCAGCAGATCGACGAGTACAGGGAAAATCTGGAAAAACGCAGCAAGACGCTGATGAAAATCCACCAGGATGCCGCCCAGCTACAGAACAGCATCAATCTCCTGCAAGAGGAAATCACGACCCTGCAGCAACAGGGCGCCATGCTGGACAAGCTGCTATTAAAACTGATGCAGGATGCAAAACCGCGCCCATCGGCAACAGTACCAGTTGCGGAGCGCATTTAGGCGCTGGCAAGCGGCTGTCACATCAGTACGATTTCAAAGGACTCCTGCGAGTATTGCAGATCTGCCTGCAGCGATACCGGCTTCCCGATGAAATCGGACAGGTTGGCAAGACTTTGTGACTCTTCATCCATCAGCAGATCGATAACCTTGGGCGAAGCGATGACGCGGAACTCGCGCGCATTGAACTGGCGTGCGTGACGCAGCAGCTCACGCAGGATTTCATAGCATACGGTCTGCGCAGTCTTCAGTTCGCCGCGCCCCTGGCATGCAGGGCATGGTTCGCACAGCATGTGCGCGAGGCTTTCGCGGGTACGCTTGCGCGTCATCTCTACCAGCCCCAGCACGGAGAATCCGCTGACCCAGGTGCGAGCCCTGTCCTTTGCCAGCTTTCTGTTCAGTTCCTCCAGCACGGCTGCGCGCTGCTCATCCTCATCCATGTCGATGAAATCGATGATGATGATGCCGCCGAGGTTTCTCAGCCTGAGCTGACGCGCGATGCACTGCGCCGCTTCCAGATTGGTCTTGAAGATGGTATCGGACAGCGACTTGCCGTTGACGAAGCTGCCGGTGTTGACGTCCACCGTGGTCAGCGCCTCGGTCTGATCGAAAATCAGGTATCCGCCCGACTTCATCTCGACCTTGCGTGCCATGGCCTTGCGAATCTCGCTTTCGACGTTGTACATGTCGAACAGCGGGCGAATGCCCTGATAATGCTCCAGCAACTTCACGGCACGCTGCGCGTACTGCTCGCCGAACTCCACCAGCTTCTCATAGGTTTCGCGCGAATCGACCAGAATCCGCTCGGTCTCCGCACTCACCACATCGCGCAGGATACGCATGGGCAGGTTCAAATCCTGAAACACCAGTGAGCGGCTGGCGGCAGTCCGGCTGGTCTCCTGGATGTTGCGCCAGACTTTCTGCAGGTAGTCGATATCCGCCAGCAATTCCTCATCGGTCGCCGTCTCCGACATGGTGCGGATGATGTATCCGCCCTTTCTGTCCTCGGGCAGCAGCCTGAGCAGCCGCTCGCGCAGCAGTTCGCGCTCCTTCTCGTCTTCGATGCGCTGCGAGACGCCGATGTGGTCCTGCTGGGGCAGATACACCAGAAAACGGCCGGCGATACTGATCTGTGTCGTCAGTCGGGCACCCTTGGTACCTATTGGCTCCTTGATCACCTGCACGATCAGCGGCTGCCCCTCCTGCAGCACTTCCTGGATGGTTCTCTCGCTGTGATCCCCGCTGCATTCGAGCATGTCCGCCACATGCAGGAAAGCGGCACGCTGCAGGCCTATCTCGACGAACGCCGACTGCATGCCGGGCAGCACGCGACATACCGTACCCTTGTAGATATTGCCGACCAGCCCCAGCGAACTGCTGCGTTCGATGTGCAGCTCCTGCACCACGCCCTGCTCCATGATAGCCACCCGGGTTTCCTGTGGCGTCACATTGATCAGTATCTCTTCACTCATGTCTTAAACAATTCGATGCCTGCATGTTTCAAAAGCTGCGCCGTTTCATACACCGGCAATCCCATGACGCCGGAATAACTGCCCTTGATGGAGCGGACAAAAATACCGGCCTTGCCCTGGATGCCGTAGCCGCCGGCCTTATCGAACGGTTCCCCGCTGGCGACATAGGCACGGATCTCCGCATCCGTGAGTTCCGCCATCTCGACATCCGTAGAGGATAGCGCCGTTGCGACTCCGCCGGCAGTAGCCACCGCCACCGCCGTATGCACCTGATGCCGTCTGCCGGACAGAAGCCGCAGCATATCGCAGGCCTCCTGCTCGCTCACCGGCTTGCCGAGGATGACGTCATCGATGCAGACCGTGGTGTCTGCAGCCACGATCGGCAATGATGTCCACCCCTCTCGCCGCAAGGTGCGCCGACAGGTCTCCGCCTTTGCCCGTGCCAGACGCAGCACATAGGCATCGGGCGGCTCACCCGCCTGCACCGACTCATCGATATCGGAGGGCAGCACGATGCACTCCAGCCCCAGCTGCTGCAATATCTCCCTGCGGCGTGGCGACTGCGAAGCCAGATAGACGGTGTTGCTCATGGTGCCTATGACGTTTGCATCCAGTCAAATAGAATGGAACCGATGATACCGAAACTGAAAGGTTTCACCTATGTTCGAATGGTCCTATTTGATCAAGACTGGCATTGCACTGTTCGCCATCGTCAATCCGATCGGCACCGTGCCGGTCTTCATCGCAGCCACGGAAGGCTGGTCCGAAGACGGCAGGAAACGTGTCGCCAATACCGTCGGTCTGACCGTATTCCTGGTACTCGCATCTTCCGCGATATTCGGTGATAAGATCCTCGCCTTCTTCAGCATCAGTATCCCGTCGTTCGAGGTTGGCGGAGGCATTCTGCTGATGCTGATCGCCATTTCCATGATGTACGGCAAGCTGAGCGAGGCCAGACAGACCAGGGAGGAGGCGGAGGCCGTGATGGACCGCGAAGCAATCGCCATCGTCCCGCTCAGCATTCCCCTGCTCGCTGGCCCTGGCGCCATCAGCAGCATGATCATCGCCTCCCAGCAGCATCCCGGCCTGGTCAGTCAGACGGCACTTGCCCTTCCCATCGGCATCGTCTGCCTCATCATCTGGCTGACGCTACGCCTCTCCTCCAGGATTGCGGCGCATATGGGCACCATCGGCATCAATGTCGTCACCCGGCTCATGGGCCTGATTCTGGCTGCGATGGCAGTGGAATTCATCGCGCATGGTCTGCAGGGATTGTTCCCGCGATTGGCTTAATCACGTCCTTGCAAGGTAAAATGCGGATTTTTCGCACCGCATCCCGTCATGATCTGGAAACCCAACACGACCGTCGCCGCCGTCATCGAACAGGATGGCAAGTTCCTGCTGGTAGAGGAGGAAACGGCGGAGGGTGTACGACTCAACCAGCCGGCTGGTCATCTGGAGCAGGGCGAGACCCTGCTCGATGCCGTGATTCGCGAAACCAGAGAGGAAACCGCTTACGATTTCGCCCCGGAACACCTCTTGGGTGTCTACCATTGGCGGCATCCGGCACGGGATCTCACCTATCTGCGCTTCGCATTCACCGGCAAGGTGGGTGATCAGCACATCGGCCAACAGCTGGATGACGGCATCCTGCGCGCCGTCTGGATGAGTGTGGATGAGATCAGGCAAACCCGGGCATTGCACAGAAGTCCCCAGGTCATGACATGTATCGAGCATTATCTGGCGGGGCAACGCTTTCCATTGAGCATATTGACACACCTATGAAAACCAAGCGCGTCATCGTCGGCATGTCCGGCGGAGTAGATTCATCCGTAGCCGCTCTGCTGCTGAAGCAGCAGGGTTACGAAGTGGTCGGCCTGTTCATGAAGAACTGGGAAGACGACGATACCGACGAATACTGTTCATCCAAGCAGGACCTGATCGACGCTGTCGCGGTTGCCGACAAGATCGGCATCGAGATCGAGGCGGTCAATTTCAGCAAGGAATACAAGGAACGCGTGTTCGCCAACTTTCTTGCCGAATATCAGGCCGGGCGCACACCCAACCCAGACATCCTGTGCAATGCGGAAATCAAGTTCAAGGCTTTCCTCGACCACGCCATGGGCATGGGCGCGGACCTCATCGCCACCGGACATTACGCGCAGGTTAGGGAAAAGGACGGGCTGTATCAGTTGCTGAAAGGCGAAGATGGCAGCAAGGATCAGAGCTATTTCCTGTATCGTCTGAATCAGGCCCAGTTGTCGAAAACGCTGTTTCCGCTCGGCCATCTGCTGAAGCGTGAGGTGCGCGAAATCGCGCGCGAAGCCGGATTGCCGACCAGCGAGAAGAAGGACTCGACCGGCATCTGCTTCATCGGCGAGCGCCCCTTCCGCGAATTCCTCAACCGCTATCTGCCACGCGAACCGGGAGAAATGCGGACACCGGAAGGCAAGGTGGTTGGCCGTCACGAAGGTCTGATGTATTACACCATCGGTCAGCGGCAGGGTCTGGGCATCGGCGGCTCGCGTGACAGCAGCGGCGAGCCCTGGTTCGTTGCCGGCAAGGACATGGAGAACAACGTGCTGATCGTCGTACAGGGGCACGACCACCCGCTGCTGCTCAGCGACGGACTGGTCGCCGGTCAACTGCACTGGATCTCCGGCAGCAAGCCGCAGACGCATTGGGTCTATGCGGCCAAGACGCGCTACCGGCAACCGGATGCCCCCTGCGAAATCGACCGGCTGGATGACGATACCATGGAAGTGCGTTTCGGCCAGCCGCAATGGGCAATCACGCCCGGGCAATCCGTCGTCGTTTACGAAAGCAACGTCTGCCTGGGCGGCGGTATCATCTGCTAATCCTCGCCCAACCGCGGCGAGCCGCTCAGGCGGCCGGCGGCACGGTCTCGCTGAACGAGGGCCTCTTCATCAATTCCTCGTAATGACGGGCGAGATTGGGGTGCGTGCTGCGCCAGTCCAGGTCGGCATAGCGCAAGTCGAGCCAGCCCAGCATGCAGCCGAGCGCAATGTCCGCCAAGCTGAAGGTGTCGTCCACACACCACCTGTTCTCGCCCAGTTCTGCGTTGAGCTGTGCCAGTCCACGGCTCACCTTGCCCATCTGCTTTTCGATCACGGCATTGTCACGCAGTTTCTCCGGACGCATGGATTCCTGCCTTGCCAGCACTGCGGCATCGCATACACCGTCGGCCAACGCCTCCCAGCGGCGCACCCAGATCTTGCTCGAATGTTCCTGCGGAATCAGTCTGGCCAATGGGGTTCTGTTGTCCAAATATTCGACGATGACGCGCGAATCGAACAGACATTCCCCGTCACTCAACACCAGCACCGGAAT
>DATCJT010000091.1:0-2521 GCA_036562645.1 Methylophilaceae bacterium
CGAATCCAACCGCAAGCAGCTCATCACCAATGCTCTCAGGGCGCTGGCGGGCGGCACGCGCACTAAGGACGCCATCGCCATCCTCGATGCGTTGGAGATGCTGGACGGCGATCGCATCGAGCCCACGCGATCCAAGTACGCGCAGGAAGTGCTGAACCGGTTGAAGGCCAAAGGTCACGGCCAGGTGCTCAACCGCAGCGAGCTCATCAGCGGCGCCACCGATGTCGAGTACTTCGCGCCCGTGCGTTTCCGCCTGGAACCCGACCTGCTCGTGGCGGTGCTGGCCAGCCTGGTCTACTCGGGCGACATCGTGCTGGCGATTACCGGCGACAAGATCGACGCCGGCAAGCTGTCGCTCCTGGCCGAACGACCCTTGGACGACCTGATCCAGTTCAAGCACATCGAACCGCCCAAGGAAATCAATGTCGCCGTCCTGCGCTCGCTGTTCGAGCTGCTGGGATTGCCCAGTGGCTTGGCTCAGATGGCGACTCAGGGCAAGGAGGAGCCCGTCAAGGAGCTGCTGGATGCGGTCGCCAAGCTGGTCAACCGCGTGCTGACCGTCGGCACCGACCTGCGGAATCGCCTCAGCTTCTGGGGTCAATCCCTGCTGCGCGAAGAAGAGCTGCGCGACAGACAACAGAGGCTGGAAGCACTCAAGGGCTTCCTGGAAGGGCTGTCGCCCTACAACACTATCGGCAAGCTCAAGAATCTGCGCATCACCCAGGACGACATCGAGACTCAGAAGAAGAACCTCGATGCGCTTGCCGCAGTGGAGAGACTGCGTGACCTGGTTGCCGAGCTGGGCAATGTTGCCGCCTACCTCTCCCAAGCCGAAATGGTGCTGCCCGGCGATCATCCCTGGGTACAGCAGGCACAGGCTGCCCGCAAGGACATTCTCGACAAGCTCGCCGAGGACCGCAGTGCGCAGCATGCCGCTGAATACCGCCAGCGTCTGGCCACGTTGAAGAAGGACTACATCACCGCCTACGTGGCGCAACACAGTAAGGCCCGGCTCGGCGTGGCAGAGGACAAGACCAAGTCCGCTCTGCGCAAGGATCTGCGCATGGTGACCCTGCGCGCCTTGGCTGGCATCTCCCTCATGCCCACCGGCCAGCTCACCACCTTCGAAGACAGACTGGACAAGCTCAAGAGCTGCGCATCCCTGGTGGAAAGGGAGCTGGAAACAAGCCCGGTATGCCCGCACTGCGGTTTTCGCCCCGCCAACGAACAGGGCGACCTGCTGCCGGCCGCCAACGTGCTCAAGGCCCTGGACGACGAACTCGATCGTCTCCTGGAAGGGTGGCAGCGAACCCTACTGGACAACCTAGATGACCCGATCATTCAAGCGAACTTCGAACTGCTTAGACCTAAGCAGCGTGACCTGATCAAGGGCTTCCTTGCGTCGAAAGCCTTGCCGGATCCGGTCACGCCCGAGTTCGTCGCAGCGGTTCAGGAAGCGCTGTCCGGCCTCGAAAAGATCGTGGTCACCGGCGACGACATCAAGAGGGCGCTGCTCGCTGGTGGATCCCCCGCGACGCCCGAGGATCTGCGCAAGCGTTTCGAGTCGTTCCTGAGCGAGCGCTGCAAGGGCAAGGATGCCGGCAAGTTGCGGTTTGTCATCGACTGATGCGCGGCGAAGATAAGCCCGGTAATTGATGGGAGCCAGATAACGATGCCCGCCAACTTGTCCGAATGGCTGACGCTCGCGAACGTCCTATTGACCGCGATATTCGCTGGCCTGACGTTCTTCATCCTGCGCGCAAACCGTGCGGCCGTTGCAGCAATGCGCGACCAGATGGCTGACCAGAATCGGCCCTATGTCTGCGTGACGGTACAGGTTCGTCTCGGGACACCGGTGTTGCAGCTGCTTATCAGGAACGTCGGCCGCTCGCCAGCGGAGAACCTTCGATTGCATATCGACCGGGACTTCTACCAGTTCGGGGAGCGGTCGAAGGCGCGCAATCTGGCCGAGCATTCTGCGTTTACCAAGCCGATCGACTGTCTTCCGCCGATGTCGGAACTGCTCTTCGATCTCGGTATGGGATTCAAGATCTTCGCGGAGGACGCCGATCCTGTAGTCTGTCCGCTCACCTTTGTTGTCTCAGCCGAATACTGGCACGGCAAGAGCAAGTACAGCGAAAAAACGCATGTTGATCTGCAGCCCTACATCGGCACCAGCGTTCCCTACCATCCAGTAGTGGACGAACTGCAGCGAGTCAGAAAATCCATCGACAACCTCAGTGGTGCAGTCAAGCAGTCTGCGAATTCACTGATTCAGGCCAGCCGCGTCGAGGAAAATGGATGAGTACCCTATTCAAGAGCACAACACGCGATGACGTCCCCGTCGAGTGCCTCGGACAGACTTTTCCGAGCGACCAAGCGCGCCGTGAACACTTTCTGAGGCTGCTCGCCGAGAAGCTTAAGGACCCGGAATTCCGCAAGCAGGACGGCTTCCCGCAGGGGACGGATGAGGCCATCCTCGCCATGTCCGATCCGCCGTACTACACCGCCTGCCCGAACC
>DATCJT010000111.1:0-27787 GCA_036562645.1 Methylophilaceae bacterium
GGGCGACCGATGACGAGGTAGTCCGCACCCCATTCGATGGCCTGCGCCGGTGTGACGACGCGGGATTGGTCGTCCAGGCTGGCACTCTTCGGGCGAATGCCCGGTGTCACCAGACAGAAATCCTTGCCCAGCTCACGTTTCAGCATGGGCGCTTCCTGCGCTGAGCAGACGACACCGTCGAGGCCGGCCTGTCTGGTCAGTCCGGCGAGACGCAGCACCTGATCCTGCAGCGCGCCTTCGATGCCGATCTGGTTCAGCGCCTCCTGATTCATGCTGGTGAGCACGGTGACGGCGATCAGAAGCGGTTGCTGCCCACTACGCGCCACGCCTTCGCGTGCCGCTTCCATCATCGCGACGCCGCCGGAAGCATGTACGTTGAGCATCCAGATGCCGAGGCGGCTGGCAGCTTCGCAGGCCTTTTGCACGGTGGTCGGGATATCGTGGAACTTGAGGTCGAGAAAGACACCGAAGCCGCGATCGACGAGCTTTTCCACCAGTTGCGGGCCGGCAGCAGTGAACAGTTCCTTGCCGATCTTGAGGCGACACAGCGTGGGGGCGAGACGTTCGACCAGTTGCTGGGCGGGGGCGGGGTCAGGGTAGTCGAGCGCGACGACGATTCTGGGGTTGTTCTGGTTCATGCTGCGGACTCGGTGGGTTCGGAGGGCAGAGATTCCCAGGCGTTGCAGGCCGGGCACTGCCAGTGATAATGTCTTGCGCGGAAGCCGCACTGGCTGCAGACGTAGGCGCTGCGGTTGCCGATGGCATAGCGTACCGTCTGCTGGATGATATGCGCATCCTGGGGACTGTCGTCCATTTGCAGGCGTGCCTGCAGCAGCATGTCCAGCGTCTGCAGGCTGGGTTTCTTCACCAGTTCGTCGCGCGCCAGCTTCGCGGCGGCGGCGGGATCCTGTTGCGCGATGATGGCTTCATACAGCACATTGAGCAGGCTGGGCAGTTTGTAGGTCTGTAAATAGGTCTTCAGGAGTTCCAGACCTTCCTCGGTGCGGCCGAGCGTGCGGTAGCTGGCCAGCAGCTTGCCGGCGATGAGGCCGAGGTATTCCGGCTGCTGGAACTCGATGCGCTTCCAGATGGCGATTGCGCCCTCGTGGTTGCCGGCCAGCGCCTCCATCTCGCCCAGCATGACATTGGCGCGCACGCAGTTCTTGTTCGCGTCGAGCGCATCGTCCAGATGCTTCTTCGCGGCCGCGCGGTCGTTCGCGAGATTGGCCTGCACGGCCTGCTCGCAGTGGTACTGGGCGATTTCCTTGCGGAAGGGGATGCCGGACAGGCGTTCCAGTTCAGTGGCGATTTCCACGGCCTTCTGCCATTCACGCTCACGCACGTAGATCTCAAGCAGGGCGCGCAGCGCGGGCTGTTCGTAGCGGCTGTCATCCAGCGACTTGAACAGTTCTTCGGCACGGTCGTACAGGCCGGCCTTCAGATAATCCTGCGCCAGCTCGGCACGGATTGCCAGTTTCTGTGAATCAGCGAGCTCGCGCCTTTCCAGTAGGCTGAGATGCAGGTTGATGGCGCGATCGACCTCGCCGCGACGGCGGAACAGGCTGCCGAGCGCGAAATGGAGCTCCAGCGATTCGGCATTGGCTTCGACCGCTTCGACAAAGGCTTCCACGGCCTTGTCGTGCTGGTCGGCGATGAGGAAATTGAGGCCCTTGAAATATGCGGCGGGCAGTGCGGTCGATTCGGACAGCAGCTGTTTGATGTCAACGCGGGCGGCAAGCCAGCCCAGCGTAAAGAAGAGCGGCAGCGCAAGCAGCCACCAGTATTCAAATTCGGTCATGGTCTTGATTGGAGTCCAGGGTTTTCAGCTTGTGTTCCAGCGAAAGCAGCTGACGGCGCAGACTGATGATCGGTTTTAGGCAGATCAGCAGGCCGATCACGACGCCGATCAGCAGGCTGGTGAGCAGCATGAGCGAGAGCGGTGCCTGCCAGCGGAAGCCGAGATAGTACTGCAGCTCCACAGGCTCGGCATTCTTGATGGCGAAGCCGAACAACAGCAGGCACAGCACAGCGAGCAGGATGGCAAGCAGGAATCTCATGGCGCTATTTTACCTAAGCCTGAGGCAGCTCCCTAATTCTTCGGACGAGATCCGGATAAAAAACGGCAGAGGCTCAATTTTATTGAAGCTCTGCCGTTCGTCGAACAATATGTCCGGCTCAGTCAGTTCAGGTAGACCGAGGAAAGTCCACGCGCTCCCGCAATTCCTTACCGGCCTTGAAGTGCGGTACATATTTCTCTGGCACCTGCACCTTGGTTCCGGTCTTGGGATTGCGGCCGAGACGTGGCGGACGGTAGTTCAGGCTGAAGCTGCCGAAGCCACGGATCTCAATGCGCTCTCCGGCGGCCAGCTTGTCCGACATGGCGTCAAGGATGGTTTTGACCGAGAGTTCGGCATCCTTGAGCACCAGTTGCGGAAAGCGTGCTGCCAGATTGGCAATCAGCTCTGATTTCGTCATGCCTGATTGCCTTATTCTTTGTTCTTGCTGTCGAGCTTGGCCTTCAGCAGGGCACCCAGATTGGTGGTGCCAGCGTTGCCGGAATCGAGACCGATGCCGTTGTCAGCTTCTTCAGGCTGATCTTTGGCCTTGATCGACAGACCGATGACGCGGTTCTTGCGGTCGATGTTGATGATGCGTGCCTCGATCTGCTGACCTTCCTGCAGAACGGCTGCAACGTCGGTGACCTTCTCCTTGGAGATGTCGGCAGCGCGCACGTAGCCTTCAACCTCTTCTTCCAGGGCAATCACGGCACCCTTGTCATCGATGCTCTTGACGGTACCGCTGACGATGGCGCCCTTGTCATGGATGGCGGTGTAGGCATTGAACGGGTCGCTGTCCATTTGCTTGATGCCGAGGGAGATGCGCTCCTTCTCGACGTCAATCGCCAGCACGACGGCAGAGACTTCGTCACCCTTCTTGTAGTTGCGGATGGCTTCCTCGCCAGGCTGGTTCCAAGACAGATCGGACAGGTGGACCAGACCGTCGATGCCGCCGGGCAGGCCGATGAACACACCGAAGTCGGTGATGGACTTGATCTGACCGGTCACCTTGTCACCCTTCTTGTGGGAGGCGGCAAAGTCTTCCCATGGGTTGGGCTGGCACTGCTTCATGCCCAGGGACAGGCGACGGCGATCCTCGTCGATCTCCAGGATCATGACTTCGACTTCGTCGCCCAGCTGTGTGATCTTGGCCGGATGGACGTTCTTGTTGGTCCAGTCCATTTCTGAGACGTGCACCAGACCTTCGATGCCTGGCTCGATCTCGACGAATGCACCGTAGTCGGTCAGGTTGGTGACCTTGCCGAACAGGCGGGTGCCAACCGGGTAACGGCGGCTCAGGTTGACCCACGGGTCATCGCCCAGCTGCTTGATGCCCAGCGAGACGCGGTTCTTTTCCTGATCGAACTTGAGAATCTTGGCTTCGACTTCGTCACCGACAGACAGCACCTCGGACGGGTGCTTGACGCGGCGCCATGCGAGGTCGGTGATGTGCAGCAGACCGTCGATGCCGCCCAAGTCAACGAACGCACCGTAGTCGGTGATGTTCTTGACGATACCCTTGACCACTGCACCTTCCTTCAGGGACTCGAGCAGAGCCTCGCGATCGGCGCCCATGGTTTCTTCCAGCACGGCGCGGCGGGAAACGACGACGTTGTTGCGCTTGCGATCAAGCTTGATGACCTTGAAATCCCATTCCTTGCCTTCGAACGGCGTGGTGTCCTTGACCGGACGGATGTCTACCAGGGAACCCGGCAGGAACGCGCGGATGCCGTTGACCATGACGGTCAGACCACCCTTGACGCGGCCGCTGATCAGACCCTTGATGATGCGGGATTCGTTCATGGCCTCTTCCAGATCGAGCCATGCCTGCATCTTCTTCGCCTTGTCGCGGGACAGGACGGTGGAGCCGTAGCCATCTTCCAGCTTTTCGATTGCAACCTTGACGAAGTCGCCGACCTTGACCTCGATGTTGCCCTGGTCGTCACGGAATTCAGAGGCGTCGATGACGCTCTCGGACTTGAGACCGGCGTTGACGATGACGTAATCGGAGTCTACGGAGACGACTTCAGCGATGATGACTTCGCCTGCACGCATTTCCTGGCGTGCGAGGCTTTCCTCGAACAGTGCTGCAAAGCTTTCCGTAGAGGAAGATGGAGTTGTGGAAACGTTAGCCATTAAAAAATACCTAGTGATATTCCGCCAGAAGGCGGGGTTTTCAAAGTTAAAAAAGCCATAAACCCGAGGGGTTCACGGCACCAAAATTCGAATTCTAACACGTTGATGTTGTTATACAAATAACAGCATCAATTTTTACCGATTTGTTCTTCTGCGGCCGCAAGCACGAAACGGACGGCTTGGTCGATGGTCAGCCGGCTGGTCTCCAGCAGCCGCGCATCCTCGCATTGCTGCAAAGGCGCGACAGCACGCTGGCTGTCGCGGATGTCGCGCTGCTTCAGGTCGTGCAGAATCTCCTGCAGGTTAGCATTCTTTCCCTTCTGCTTCAACTGCTTATATCTGCGCTCGGCCCTGACTTCGGCGCTCGCCGTCAGGAAAATCTTGGTCTGCGCGTCCGGAAACACCACGCTTCCCATGTCGCGGCCGTCGGCCACCAGACCCGGCGCGCGGCGGAAGCTGCGCTGCAGGTCGAGCAGAGCGGCACGCAGCTGCGGGTGAACGGCGACCTGCGATGCGCCCTTGCCGATCTCCTCCGAGCGTACCTCGTCGCTGACATCGATGCCGTCGAGCAGGATGCAGTCATCGTCAAAACGGATTTCCAGCGTGGTGGCCATGGCGGCGAGCGCCTCGGCGTCATGCCAGGAAATGCCGCGCTCCCGGGCCGCCAGCGCGACCACCCGGTATAGTGCGCCGGAGTCCAGGTAGTGATAGCCCAGCTCCCTGGCGACACGCTGTGCGACGGTGCCCTTGCCGGAGGCGGAAGGTCCGTCGATAGCGATAACGGGGATGGATGCGGTTTGATTCATGCGTCGAAGTCCATGTGCGTCAGCTGGCCGGCCTGGTGTGCAGAATGGTGGCGAAGCGCTCGAAATAGTCGGGGAAGGTCTTGGCGACACAGCCCGGGTCGTTGATGGTGACGGAGACGTCGCCGAGCGCGACCAGAGAGAAGCACATCGCCATACGGTGATCGTCGTAGGTGTCGATGGTCGCCCCCGACGTCAGGACGGCCGGCGGCGTGACGGCGAGATAGTCGGCGCCTTCCTCGACGCTGGCGCCGACCTTGCGCAGCTCGGTCGCCATCGCGCTCAGGCGGTCGGTTTCTTTGACGCGCCAGCTTGCGATGTTGCGTAGCACGCTGGTGCCATCCGCGAACAGGGCGCTGGTGGCGAGCGTCATGGCAGCGTCCGGGATGTGATTGCAGTCGAGGTCGATGGCGCGCAGTCTGCCGGCAGGGGCGCTGGCCTCGATCCAGTTGTCGCCGTAGACGATGCGGGCGCCCATGTGTTCCAATGCCTCACAGAAGCGCACGTCGCCCTGGATGCTGTTCCTGCCGATGCCGTACACCCGTACCGGCCCCTTGCCGATGGCGCCGGCGGCAAGGAAGTAGGAGGCCGAGGAGGCGTCGCCTTCGACCAGTATCTCGCCCGGACTGCGATAGGCGCTGCCGGCCGGGATGTGGAAGCGTTGCCAGCCGTCCCGTTCGACACGGACGCCGAAGCGTTCCATGAGATTGAGCGTGATTTCTATGTATGGTTTCGAGATCAGTTCGCCGATGACCTCGATTTCGGCAGTCCGGCCGGTGAGCGGCAAGGCCATCAGCAGGGCGGTCAGGAACTGGCTGGAGACGTTGCCGCGAATGCGTAGCGGCTGACTGACGTCGATATCAGCGGGGAGTATCCTGAGCGGCGGAAAGCCCTCGTTGCCCAGATATTCGATGCGGGCGCCGGCCTGACGCAGCGCATCGACGAGGTCGCCGATCGGTCGCTCGTGCATGCGTGGCACGCCGGACAGCCGGTAGTCGCCGCCGGTCAACGCCAGTGCCGCAGTCAAGGGGCGGATGGCGGTGCCGGCATTGCCCATGAAGAGGTCGGCCTGCCGGTTGGGGAAGTGCCCGGCAATGCCTTGCACGCGCCAGTCGTGCTCGGTGATGCGTTCCAGACGGACGCCCAGCAGCTGGAGCGCATCCAGCATGCGCTCGGTGTCGTCCGAGGCCAGCAGCTCACGGATCTCGGTCGTGCCGCTGGAAAGCGCCGCAAGTAGCAGCGTGCGGTTGGAAATGCTCTTGGAACCGGGGAGGGTGATCTCGCCTGCGGCATGCGTGGCTGGGGTCAATGTCAGTGTCTGCATCGGATCAGGATCGTCCGGGTTTGTTGGTCGGAATGGCGCCCCAGGAATTGCGCCTGCGACTGGCGTTCTCGAGCAGGTCGTACAGACCATCGGCATCCTGGCGCGCTAGCAGGTCGCGCAGCTTCTGCAGCGATGCCTGATAGGCATCTATCTCGTCCAGCAGTGCTTCGCGATTGGCAAGGCTGATGTCACGCCACATTTCGGGAGAACTGCCGGCGATCCGGCTGAAATCCCGGAAACCGCTGGCGGCGAAGGCGAACAGTTCCTCTGCGTTCTCGCGTGCGGCGAGGTCATCGACCAGTGCGAATGCGAGCAGATGCGGCAGATGGCTGACGGCGGCGAAGATGTGGTCGTGATGGTCGGCGCTCATCTCGCAGACCCGCGCGCCGACTTCGACCCACATTTTGAACACCTTGTCGCGGCTCGCGGTGTCCGTTCTGGCGGTGGGCGTCAGCACGACGTTCCTGTCATCGAACAGGTCGGCGCGTGCGGCGGTGACTCCGCTTTTCTCCGCGCCTGCGATCGGATGGCCTGGCACGAACTGGCTGAACTGGCTGCCGAGAATGGCGGCGGCGTAATCGATAACGTCGGACTTGGTACTGCCGACATCGGTGATGACGGTGCCATCCTGGACATGCGGTGCGATGCGCTTCAGGATATGGGGTGTCTGCGCGACCGGTGCGGCGATGACGACGATGTCGGCATTCCGCATGGCGGCTTCGACCGGGATGCCCGTCTCATCGATGACGCCGAGTTCGACGGCGGTCTGCAGACTTTCGCCGTCACGGCCGATGCCGACGATATGGAGGTCGGGCCGCCGGCGCTTCAGCGCCAGAGCGAGGGAGCCGCCGATCAGGCCGACACCGAAGATGACCAGTTTTTTCAAAGGCGCGGGATCCATGTGGAAAAGCGCGATTGTAACACGCCGAAAACGGGCGCAAAGTCAGGCTGCATGCTTGTGTCTGCGCATGCGGCAGGCATCGGGATCAGCGGCGGTCCACAGTCATGCGCCTGCAGACTCCAACAGCTGCCATTCCCCGTTCCGCAGGGCCTGCAGCGGCGAGAAGTTCTGCTTGTAGGCCATTTTGCGGCTCTCGGCGATCCAGTAGCCGAGATAGAGATAGGGCTTGCCCAGACGGTGCGTCCATTCCACCTGCCACAGTACGCCGTAGGTGCCGTAGCTGCTGGCCGCATCGGTCGTGTCGTAGAAGGTGTAGACGGCGGAAACGCCGTCCGTCACGAGATCGACCACGCTCACCATTTTGAGCACGCCGTCCTGACGGAATTCGACGAGCCGGCTTTCGACGTTGCTCTGGATCAGAAAGCTACGGTACTGTTCTTCCGTGTCCTGCTCGGCCGGGTCTTCCGTATGACGGGTGAGCTGGTAGGCCTGATAGAGCTGGAAATGTTCCTCGCTGAACTCGACCGGCAGAACGGTTGCGCTGAGATTGCCATGCCGTTTCCAGGCGCGGCGCTGGCTGCGGCTTGGGTGGAAATCGGCGACCGGGATGCGTACCGGGATGCAGGCGTTGCAGTTCTCGCAATGCGGCCGGTAGGCGAACTTGCCGCTGCGGCGGAAGCCGAGCTGTATCAGTTCGCCGTAGATGTCGGCATCGATGAGGTGGTGCGGCGCAGCGATCATCGACTGCGCCAGGCGGCCGCGGATGTATCCGCAACTGTAGGGCGTCGTCACATAGAACTGGATTTTCTGTAGTGCCGCCTCGTTCGGTAGCGTCATGTCATCCCCCGGGTGTCGGTTACGCGCATGCAGCCTTCACTCTATCAATTCCTGCAGCAGCCGACAAAATTCGTGACGCGGGATTTCGCGGCCGCCCAGTGAGGCGAGATGGCTGGTGTGCATCTGGCAGTCTATGAGCCTGCATCCCTGCGCCTCGAGTTCGCGCACGAGATGGACGAAGGCGATCTTGGAGGCGTCGCTGACGCGGTGGAACATCGATTCGCCGAAGAACATGCGGCCGATGCGTATGCCGTACAGCCCTCCTGCAAGCGTGCCGTCGATCCAGGTTTCGGCGCTGACGGCGTAGCCGAGTTCGTGTAGTCGGACATAGGCATCGATCATCTCCGGCGTAATCCAGGTGCCGTCCTGATCGGGGCGCGGAGTCTTGGCGCAGGCTTCCATGACCGTGCGGAATGCGGTGTTGAAACGCACCTCGTAATTCTGCTGTCTGAGACGCTTGCGCAGACTGCGCGAGACTTTCAGTTCCGGCGGGAAGAGCACCATGCGCGGCGCCGGGCTCCACCAGAGGATGGGCTGGCCTTCGCCGTACCACGGAAAGATGCCCTGCCGGTAGGCGGTTAGCAGACGGTCCGGCTTTAGGTCGCCGCCGATGGCGAGCAGGCCGTTGGGGTCTTCCAGCGCCTGTTCGACCGGGGGAAAGTCTGACCCGGGACCCAGTATGCGGACGCGGCCGCCTGGTAATTGCAGGTATTGCTCGCTCATCGGGGAAAAGTTACTCCTGGGGCTGCGATTTGGAAAGCCGTATGTCAGGCATGGCCTTGAAGCGCGGTACGGCGTGCGCAATTATTCCATAAACGCCGGTGGACAAAAAACCTTTGTGAAACGCGTCCCGACTGGTGGATGATGCGCCTGAGGATGTCGTGCAGTGTTTTGAGCGAAGCCGAATCCAGAGTAAAATAGTCAACTTATGCAAACACCGCCGCCGATTTACAGCTACCGTCCCTACTGGGCCAAACGTTTCGGGATCGCCCCCATCCTGCCCATGAGCCGTGCCGAGATGGATGCGCTAGGATGGGACAGCTGCGACATCATCCTGGTGACCGGCGACGCCTATATCGACCATCCGAGCTTCGGCATGGCGCTTGTCGGCCGCCTGCTCGAGGCGCAGGGTTTCCGTGTCGGCATCATCAGCCAGCCTGACTGGCAGTCGGCCGACCCTTTCCGCGTGCTGGGGCGTCCCAATCTCTACTTCGGCATTACGGCCGGCAACATGGATTCCATGGTCAACCGCTATACGGCGGACCGCAAGATCCGGTCGGATGATGCCTATACGCCGGGTGCCGTGGCGGGCAAACGGCCGGACCGCGCTGTGCTGGTGTACTCCCAGCGCTGTCGCGAAGCCTATCCCGATGTGCCGTTGGTGATCGGTAGCATCGAGGCATCCTTGCGCCGCATCGCGCATTACGATTATTGGTCGGACAAGGTGCGGCGCTCCATTCTGGTCGATAGCAAGGCCGATATCCTGATCTATGGCAATGCCGAACGCGCCTTGGTCGAGCTGACGCACCGTCTGGCTCGCGGCGAGAGGGTCGCCGACATCACCGACATCCGCGGTACGGCCTTCGTCCGCAAGCAGATCCCCGTGGATTGGATGGAGATAGATTCGACGCGGCTTGACCGTCCGGGAAGGGTCGATGCCCATGCCAACCCCTATGCGATGGAGCCAGCGCAGGAGCAGTCCGGCAAGTCATGTGCGGCCGTTTCCGCCGAGGCCGCCGCAGGTGACGTCAGTGTCGTCCGCTTCGTGCGCAAGCTTAGGGCCGACCGCTCGGTCCAGTATGTACGCCTGCCGTCCTATGAGGAGGTGGCGCAGGACCCAGTGATGTATGCGCATGCCTCGCGCGTTCTGCATCTGGAGTCCAATCCGGGCAACGCACGGGCGCTGGTGCAGCGCCATGGCGACCGTGAGGTCTGGCTCAACCCGCCGCCGATTCCGCTGACGACGAAGGAAATGGATTACGTGTACGACCTGCCGTATGCGCGCAGGCCGCATCCATCCTACGGGGATGCGCGTATCCCGGCCTGGGAGATGATCCGCTTCTCGGTCAACATCATGCGCGGCTGCTTCGGTGGCTGCACGTTCTGTTCCATCACCGAGCATGAGGGGCGCATCATCCAGAGCCGCTCGGAAGCGTCCATCCTGCGCGAAATCGAGGATATCCGCGACAAGGTCGAAGGATTCACCGGTGTCATTTCCGATCTGGGTGGGCCGACCGCCAACATGTACCGCATGGCCTGCAAGTCCAGGGAGATAGAACAGGCCTGCCGCAAGCTTTCCTGCGTCTATCCCGGCATCTGTGAGAACCTCAATACCGACCATTCGGCGCTGATCCGGCTCTATCGCAAGGCGCGCGAGATCAAGGGTGTGAAGAAGATCCTGATTGGTTCCGGCCTGCGCTACGACCTTGCCGTGAAGTCGCCGGAATACGTGCGCGAGCTGGTGCAGCACCATGTCGGCGGCTACCTGAAGATCGCGCCGGAGCATTCGGAAGAGAATGTGCTGTCGAAAATGATGAAGCCGGGCATGGGCGCCTATGACCGCTTCAAGGAGATGTTCGAGCGTTTCTCCCGGGAGGCCGGCAAGGAACAGTATCTGATTCCGTATTTCATTGCAGCGCATCCCGGCACGACCGATGAGGACATGCTGAATCTGGCGCTGTGGCTGAAGCGCAACAACTTCAGGCTGGATCAGGTGCAGACCTTCACGCCGACGCCGATGGCGATGGCGACCGCCATGTACCATTCGGGCAAGAATCCCTTGCGCAAGGTGACAGCGGACAGCGAGGACGTACCGATCCCGCGCGCGGGCGGCATACGCCGTCTGCACAAGGCATTCATCCGCTATCACGACCCGAACAACTGGCCGATACTACGCGAGGCGCTAAAGCGCATGGGACGTGAAGATCTGATCGGCAACGGCAAGAAGCATCTGGTGCCGGCCTGGCAGCCGCTGGCGGTGAAGCCGGCAGCCGGTGGCAAGTCGTCTGCCGGCAGAAAGGTCGCTGCGGGTTCGGCTCCGTCGCGCGTCAGAACGGCAGGAACGGCCGTGGACAGAACCGGCAGCCGGAAGCCTGGATCGAAGAAGCCAAACCGTAAGAATCATCACCGCTAGGGATGCGTCATGCGAATTAACGTTCTGGCAATGGTGGGCCTCTTGCGAGGCCTTTTTGTCGTGCTCCTGCTGGGTTTCGCCACGGCTGCCCTGGCCGGGGACAAGGGGCTGCTCTGGAAACTGCAGTCGCCGCAGGGCAGCACCAGTTATCTATTTGGCACCATGCATACGGACGACAAACGCGTGACCGACATCGCGCCCGTGGTCATGCAGGCCTTGCGTGACAGCGAACAGTTCCTGATGGAGCTGCAACCACCGGTCGACCCGTCCATCTTTCTGATGAAACAGGGGCGGCTCGAAGAGATGCTGACGGAGGAGGAGCTTGCCGAGGTCCGCAGGCGGGCCGATTTCCATTCCATGCCGGCCGAAATCGTGTCGAGGATGAAACCCTGGATGCTGGCGGTCATTCTTGATCTGCCCAGGCCGCAGTCCCCCTATACACTGGATGTCCTGCTGATGTCGCTGGCGCACGGACAATCGAAGCCGATCGGTGCGCTGGAGACGGCGGAGGAGCAGGCTACCGTACTGGATAGCTTCGGCATCGAGGAGCAGTTGGTGATGCTGCGCAGCGCCCTCAGGCGTACGCAGGAAGAGCGAGAGCGTAATTTCGAGGAACTGGTGCAGGCTTATCTTTCCGGAGAGCTCGACCGCATCGTTCAGGTCAATGCGCGGCAGAGCGGCGACAAGTTGCCGCAGGAACTCTGGGGGCGCATCATGGAGAAGCTTCTGGATGAGCGCAATGTCCGGATGGCGGAGCGCATTCGGGAGCGGGCTGCTGAACGCAGCGTGTTCGTCGCCGTCGGCGCCGCGCATCTGCCGGGCGAGGGGGGATTGCTGGCCCGTCTGCGTGCTGCGGGCTTTCAGGTGACGCCGGTCAGGTAGCTCTGGACTGCATGTCCCGCCGGGCGGCAACCTCGTTGGCCAGTTTCAGGATGTAGGCGGCGAAGTCCTGGTCCTCGCCGTGCAGGAGTCGAGGCAGAAGCCGGCGGAAATCGTCGCGTTCGCACCATTCGCGCATGAAGTCTTCCCATGACAGCCAGCGGCGCAACTGCTTGCCCGTCATGTTCTCGTCGTAGCTCAGCAGATAGGCGCGTTCGAACAGCGAGATCAGGATCTCGTAAATGACCAGTACACGTTCCTGCTGTTCCTCGGTCAGATCCTGCGGCATCGTCTGCGAGCGCAGCTTGAGGTCGGGATTGGCCATGACCAGCTTGAGGAACTCGGTATAGTCGGCGGTCAGCAGCTGATAGACTTCCTCATCCTCGTTCTCGCGTTCCTTGCGCTGCTCGACGATGAACGAATAGATGGCGAGCGGCAGGCCGAACACCGTCACGATGTAGCTCAGCAATTCCCAAGTTTGCAGACTCATGTCGCTACGATACCAGTTTCAGGCCGATAATCGAACCGATCAGCAGCACCAGGAACACCAGCCGCCAGGTCGTCGTCGGGTCACCGAACCAGAGAATGCCGATCAGCGCAGTGCCGAAGGCGCCTATGCCGGTCCATATCGCGTATGCGGTTCCCATCGGGATGACTGCAGTGGCACGGGTCAGCAGCCAGAAACTGATGATGGCGCAGGCAAGGAAACCGACCGACGGCCAGAACCGGCTGAAACCGTCAGATAGCTTGAGGCAGGTAGTGAAGCCGATCTCGAACAGACCGGCCAGTATCAGTAAGGTCCACGCCATGTCGTTTTCCCGTTATCGTATCTGATCCTCATGGCCCGCAGTCCCAGCGGCATGCTCGACAAGGATCAGCCGGCTGGTATCGAATCCCAGACTGTTCGCTGTCGCAATCAGGTGCTGCATGACCGGAGCCGGCAATTCCGGCGTGCGTGACAGCAGCCATAGATAGCTGCGATCCGGCCCAGCGACCAGCGCGTAATTGTAGCGGGTTTTGTCCAGCGCGATGATGTTGTAGCCGCCGTAGAAGGGACCGAAGAAGGAGACCTTGAGCCTGCCGGTATCTGGGGATGCGACGAAATAGGCCTTGCCTACGGCTTCCTTCCATTCCTGTTTCTTTACGTCAAACCCGCGGTTGACGACGCGGATGCCACCGTCCTTACGCAGGCTGTAGGTAGCGCTGACTTGTTCCAGATTGCGTTCGAAGCCGTGGTCGAGCCGGGCGATTTCATACCAGGTGCCGAGATATCTCTGGATCTCGAACCCGTTGACGGGCGCTACACCCTCCGGCAGGCCTGTGCAGGCGGTGAGCAGGGCGGCCAGCGCGATGAGGAGGTGGTTTTTCATGTCAGGTCCTGTGGATGGTTTTATGCTCAGATGCGGTACGGAGTTCTTCGGTTCCCGGCATGTCGCCGATAACGCAGGCGGCCGTCATGCTCCGGCGGGGCGATACGACTATCGGGATTCAGGCGGTTCCCTTGCGGCTATTCATGCTGACGATGAGCACGCCGACCAGCACCAGCACGGAACCGGCAATCTGCAGCCAGGAGACGTGTTCACCGAGAAACAGATAGGCCATGGCGATGGTGCTGACCGGGCCTATGGCCCCGATCAGTGATGCATTCCCGGAACCGATGTGGCGGATGGCATACGACAGCATGAACACCGGCAATACCGTCGAGAACACGGCCATGACGAAAGCAAGGCCATAAACGCGCGCCGGCAGGTCGAGCGCCGAGAGTGGATGCGTGACTGCGAACTGCAGGATGCAGGCGAGGCTCGCGATTATCATCGCATAGGCGGTAAAGCGCATGGTTCCGATACGCTGAATCGCGTTCCCGGCGCCTACGAGATAAAGCGAATACGACAGCGTACTTAGAAACACTAGCGTCGTCCCGAGCACTACACCGTCCCCCTGCAGATTCGCGTCATGCACGAACACCAGCGCGATGCCAGCATAGCTGAGCGCCAGGGCCAGCTTGATTTGACGACCGATCGTCTTGCGCTGCAGCAGGGCGAGCAGAATCACGGTCATCGTGGGGTAAAGGAAGAGGATGAGGCGTTCCAGCCCCGCGGAAATGTATTGCAGCCCGAGAAAGTCGAGCAGGCTGGAAAGGTAATAGCCGAGCAGCCCCAGGGCCAGCACGAGCCACTGATCCTTGCGCGTGAGCGGCACGGCATGGCGGAACGCCGCCCAGAGCGCGACGCCGACGAACACCGGCACCGAGAACAGCATGCGCAGCGCGAGCAGCGTTACCGCATCGACCGGGCTCTGGTAGGCCAGTTTGACCAGTATGGCCTTACCGGAAAACCCGACGGCGGCAAGCAGCGCGAAGGCGATACCGATGACGGCATCGCCACGGAAATGCGTTCCTGGATGCGGCATGATGCGATGGACTCTTGTCGGTAGATTTTGCCGTGTCCCGCATCAGGGTGAAAATTCATGTTCCTGACGCCGGTTCCGGCCTGTCTTGCTAGAACGGAAAATTGCCCCGCGCGATCTTGCTCAGCGTGCCCAGGCTTCTGGCCAGAAACGATTCCTGCGGCTGGGCCTGATGGCGCGCAGCTTCGGAAAGGCGCCGGTTCTTTGCGGGCTTCTGTCCATTCTGGCTTGCTGGCTTGCCTTGCGGGTTTCTGTGCTTGCCGTGCGCGGCCTGGCCGTTTTTCTGTTGCTGGCCCTTGCGCTGTGTGCCTTGCGTGCGGTTCCGCCCTGCTTCCTGACCCTGACGCCGACTCTGCGGCCGGTGCGATGTGCGCTCCGTATCAGACTCGGGGCTGTTGCCCGGAATGAATCCGTCGATGGCGACGCGCGGCAGTTCGCGCCTGATTAGACGCTCGATGTCACGCAGCAGCTTGAGTTCCTCCCTGTCCACCAGCGAGATGGCGGTACCGGTCGCGCCGGCACGGCCAGTGCGGCCGATACGGTGCACATAATCCTCGGGCACATTGGGCAGTTCGAAGTTGACGACGAGCGGCAGCTGGTCGATATCCAGTCCGCGTGCAGCGATGTCGGTGGCGACCAGGATGCGCACGGCGCCTGTCTTGAAGTCGCTGAGTGCGCGGGTACGTGCGCTCTGGCTCTTGTTGCCGTGGATCGCAGCGGCAGTGACGCCGTCCTTGACGAGCTTCTCTGCAAGCCGGTTCGCCCCGTGCTTGGTGCGCGTGAAGACTAGCGCCTGCTGCCAGTCGTTGGTGCGAATCAGATGGCTCAGCAGGTCGCGTTTCTGTTTCTGATCCACAAGATGTACGGTCTGGTTCACGAGCTCGGACGCGCTGTTGCGCCGCGCGACTTCGACATATGCGGGATTGTCGAGCAGGCTGTCCGCCAGCTCACGTATCTCGTTGGAGAATGTCGCTGAAAACAGGAGGTTCTGGCGCTTTTCCGGCAGCAGGGCCAGTATCTTGCGGATATCCCGGATGAATCCCATGTCCAGCATGCGGTCCGCCTCGTCCAGCACCAGGATCTCGATTGCCGACAGGTCGATGGTTTTTTGCCCGACGTGGTCGAGCAGGCGACCTGGGGTAGCCACCAGGATGTCCAGCGGTTTCTTCAGACGCGCGATTTGCGGATTGATGTTGACGCCGCCGAACATGACCATGGAGCTCAGCGGCAGGAACTTGCCGTAGGTCTGTACCGACTCCTCGACCTGTGCCGCCAATTCGCGTGTCGGTGTCAGGATCAGGCAGCGCGGCTGCCCGGGTCTGGCTTTCATCGGTTTTTGCTGCAGCAGGTGCAGCAAGGGCAGTGTAAAACCCGCGGTCTTGCCGGTTCCGGTCTGGGCGCAGGCCATCAGGTCACTGCCATTCAGTACATGCGGGATGGCTTGCACCTGAATCGGTGTCGGATGCGTATAGCCGGCGGCGCTGATGGCGCGCAGGATCGGTTCGGCCAGGTTGAGACTGGCAAAGGTGACTTCTGTAGACAATGTATCAAACTCCAGGGTGGTTTTATCGGCCGGCCTTATGCCGCGGTGGGCAAAACCAATCGAGGCAAACGAATAAGGGATCCGTGTCGGATCGTGCAGGATTCAGTGACCGCTGTGCTGATTGGTGACGCACAGGGATGGGCCATTATACGGGTATCTGTCGGGAAAGCGAGAGAGTTCGCTGTAAAAAGTGAAAGAAATCGGGGTGCGTAACGAAAATTTACAATTGCATCCGATACTGAAATATTTTGCTTACATCATCTCCTTAAAATGCGAAGCAATTGTTCATCTCCCCTTGTAACAATTCTAGACGCTTCTCCAAGCGAACCCTCCAGCCGCCTTTTCCCCAGGCGGCTTTTTTTTGCTCTTCACTCACAGAGGGCGAATCATTTTATCCGGATAATTTCCGGTTGTCGTCGGATTTTTCCTCGATGTTGGCCATCCAGGCGAACAGCGAATACCGCATGGCCTCCTCGACGGACATATCGATGGGCTGCAGCCATTCGCGCGGGACGAAAATCGTGTAGCCGCCGATCATGTAACCCATGGGCAGATAGACCGCGACCCGGTCACCCGGCAGAAAGCCTTCCGGCAGGCCGGCAAGGCTCTGGCGCGTGATAAGGCCTACCATCTCAATCTGTTGGCCCGGGATGCGGACGATGACGACCTGCTGTGTCGGATTGTTCTTGTTCGGTGCGAAATATTCGGCGAAGTTCTTCAGCGAGGAATAGACGCTCTTGACCACCGGCAGGTTGGTGAAGGGGACTTCCAGCCAGGACAGCAGCCTCAGGGCGCGTTCATGGGAAATGATGAAACCCAGCAAGACGATGCCTGCGATGCCCATGGCGAGTCCCATGCCGGGGATGTAGAACTCACCGATGAGAGGACGCACCCACCACATGGCGATGCCTTCCGACCAGGACAGGAATAGATAGAGTAGATAGACGGTGAGTCCGAGCGGCAGGGCCGCAAGCAGTCCACGGAAGAAATACTGGTAAATGTGTTTCATGAATGACTGGCTCCGCTGGCAGGCTTTAACCTGCCCGTTTCTTCAGGCTGTTGTTTCAACTATGGATTGCGTTTGTCTGGATTGCGGATTCAGCTGCCGCAGTTCGTCGTCCGAAAGCCAGCGCCAGGTTCCCGGCGCCAGATCGTTCGGCAGTTCCAGCGCGCCGATACGGATGCGTTTCAGCGCATCGACCCGATTGCCGGCCGCAGCCAGCATGCGTTTGACCTGATGGTATTTGCCTTCCGCCAGGGTCAAATGAATCCTCCTCGCATCGATCTGCTCGCATGCCAGTGCGGCGGTGGGCGTGTTCTCGTCCGCCAGCACCACGCCGTCCAGTAACGCATGGATCTGCGCGGAATCGACGGGGTGTTTGGTCGTGACCTCATAGACCTTGGGCACCTTCCAGCGCGGTGAACTCATGCGGTGGATGAACTGGCCATCGTCCGACATCAGTATCAGCCCGGTCGTATCCTCGTCCAGCCTACCGATGCACTGTACGCCGCGCTCCACCAGCGGATGCGGCAGCAGGCTGTAGATCGTCGGGTGATGCAGCGGCTTGTGCGAGCATTCGTAGTGGGCCGGCTTGTGCAGCATCAGATACGCGTGCGTGCGGTACTGCCAAGGCTCGCCGTGCACGGAAAAGCGCAGACCTTCCGGCTCGAGTTCCGCGAACGGGTCATCGTAGACCGTACCGCCGATCTCCACCTCGCCGCGGCGTATCAGGATGCGGCAGGCCTTGCGGGAACCGAATCCCTGACTCTGCAGTATGCGTTCCAGTTGCATCGGCTCACTGGACGGCGACGGCGCCCGGGTCGCACTTGGCCTTCACCCAGCGTGCCTGGATTTCGGTCGTCTGGTCGATGGGCTGGCCATCGCCGCTGACGCCCTTCATCGTCCACTTCCCCTTGTAGCTGGTGTCGCTCTCTACCGTCATCTCGAAACGGCCCTGGGCCTTCAGCTCGCCCGTGCATACCACTTCACCGCTGACGGTCTTTCCGGACTTCCTGTAATTCCTGATGGTGCACATATCGTTCGGGTTGGCCGACGGATTGAGCGGTTTCTGCAACGCGGCCTGTTCCGGCGTGATGCATTGCTGGATGATGGTCGGCTTGCCGCTCAGGAAGGGTAGGTCTATCCCCATCTGTTTCATCTGCGCGAGTTGTTCTGCCGAGAGTTGCGGCATGCCTGCCATTTGCATGCTGACCTGGTTCTCCCACTGGCCCGGCTTCAGCTGCGGGCCGGCGGCGAGAGCAGTGCCGGCGATTGCGATCATGCTTGCGGACAATAATATGCGGAATCTCATCGATAATCCTTTCTGCTAGCAGAATGTGCCGTAATGCGGCCGAAGCCGTGGCTGGCGGATGTGCCGTGCGGTATCGCGCTTCAATTCTACCATCGGTGTGCAGTAATACATGCACGCCATGGCGTGGTCACGTTAAAATCGCTGTAATCAATCCCGGTCCCTCAAGCGCATGGCCTATCAACACATCCGTTCCCGCGACAATCCGTTATTCAAGCAGCTCAAGGCCATAGGCGGCTCGGCGCGCGAGCGCCGGGCTGCGGGCAAGCTGCTCCTCGACGGCGCGCATCTGCTGGAATCCTATCTGCAGGTGTTCGGCGAGCCCGAGCTACTGATCGTGTCCGAAGGGGAACTGGCGCTCGATGTGATGCATCTACTGGACCGCCTGTACGGGATCCGGACCATTACGATGCCGGCATCGATGTTTGCGGCCATTTCGCCGGTCACGACGCCGACCGGCATTCTGGCACTGGTGCCGACGCCGGTATTGCCGCCGCCGGCACAGCCGGAGTTCGTGCTGATGCTGGAGAATATCCAGGACCCGGGCAACCTGGGCAGTCTGCTGCGCAATGCGGCTGCGGCCGGGGTCGATGTGGCGTATCTATCCGCCGGCTGCACCGAAGCTTGGTCGCCGCGCGCCCTGCGCGGCGGTCAGGGCGCGCACTTCGTGCTGCCTATCGTCGAACAGGCCGACCTCGCGCAGGTGATACGCGATTTTCCCGGTAGGACGCTGGCGACTGCCATGCACGGCAGTTCGCTTTTCGACGAGGATCTGACCGGAAGCGTTGCCTTCGTCATCGGCAATGAGGGCGCCGGACTGAGCCAGGAGGTGACCGATCTCGCCACGCGGCGGGTCACCATTCCGATGCCGGGCCGGGTGGAGTCACTTAATGCGGCCGCGGCTGCGGCGATTTGTCTGTTCGAACGGGTGCGGCAGGTACGCGCCGCCTGAGTTACTGCTGCTCCATGCGTTTTTTACGGTTTTTCGCCACGCGCTGACGGCGGAATGTGCTGCGCAACTGCCAGATCGCATGCGTCAGCATGTAGCCGATGATGGCGCCCAGAATTGCCAGCACGATGGTGCCGAGCAGGAAGGGGAGGCCGGCATTGCTGAGCCAGGTGATGGTGGAATCCAGCCATTCCCAGAAATCGTGGTGCGTGATGGCGGCCTCCGGCGTGACCTTGTCGGATTGCTCGATGATGGCCTTGTCCACGTTCGTGTTCCATCTGCCCAGCAGCAGTGATCCTATCGAATAGGCTGCCCAGAATACGACAGGGAAGGTGAAGGGATTGGTGACGAACGTGCCCAGCACGGCGACCGGAATGTTGGCGCGAAAGGCGATCGAGGCGATGACGGAAAGGGGAATCTGCCCGATCGGGACGATGAAGGCGAAGAACAGTCCGATGGCAGCGCCCCTTGCCGTGGCATAGCGTTCCAACCGCCAGAGCCGCCGGTCATGCAGATGCTCGTGGAACGGCTTCAGCCAGCGCGATTCGAGAATCTCATGCCGTTTGGGAAGCCAGCGTGAAAAGTTGAAAGACATTAGCCTATGGAGTGGATTTCTATTTAGTGGCGACTGTTCGTGCCCGGCATGCTGACCTCCGGCATGAAGATCTGCTCCGCATCGACCGAATCGAAACGGTAGCGCTGGTTGCAGAAATCGCAGTGCACCTCAATCTCGCCGCGCTCCTCGATGATACCCGCTATTTCCTCCCTGCCCATCATTCTGAGCATGTTGCGCACATTATCACGAGAGCAGGTACAAAGAAACTGTATCGGCTGACCTTCGTACAGGCGGACGGATTCCTCATGGAACAGGCGGACGAGCAGCGCTTCGGTCGGCAGTTGTAGCAGTTCCTGGCTTTGCACCGTGTCTGCCAGCATGTTGATCCGGTTCCAGGCATCGCTATCCGCTTCCTGCTGGTCCGGCAGTTTCTGTAGCAGCAAGCCGCCCGCGCTCTTGCCGTCGCAGGTCAGCCAGATGCTGGTATCGATCTGTTCCGAGCGGCGCATGTAGTTTTCCAGAATCGAACTGATGCTGTCGCCTTCTAGCGGCACGACACCCTGATAGCCACGGCTACCGTCCTTGGGGTCCAGTGTGATGACGAAATGGCCGTCGCCAACCATGTCCTGCAGACTGCCGCCCGAGAAATCGTCGTCGTATTTCGCCGTCGCCCGCAAGGTCAGATCGTCACGACCGGCATGGCGGCTGCATTCGACCACCAGCAGCTTGAGCGGACCCTTGCCCTGAATCTGCAGTACGAGCGCGCCATGCATCTTCAGCGTGGCGGCCAGCAGCATGCCGGCGGCCATCAGTTCGCCCAGCGCGATACGCAATGTCTCGGGATAGGCATGGTGCTGCAGGGCGATTGCATAGCTTTGGTTGAGATGCACCGTGTTGCCGCGAATGGGGGTGTCGTCGAAGGTGAATCGGTGCAGGGTGTCGCTGTCTTGCATGGCAGGAAGTCACTGAAGCAAAGCGCAATCATAACATTCCGTGCGCCTGGCATCCATGGCGTTCCGGCGGACGAGATGCTGCCATACCGGTCGATATGCTGTATTCCTCACTTAAAAATAAGGTTCTTTCTGATTCAATATGATATTGGTAATAATTCGTATTATGTTTATGATTCGCCCAGTCTCAACAGGGAGTCTAGGATAGATGTTCAAAAAAACGAGCGCATGGGAAAAGTTTCCATTGCGGCCGACGATCTCGGCACTGGCCATGGTGTTTGGCAGCAGTGCCGGGGCAGAGGAGCCGGTTCTGGTCCTGCCGGAAGTCAGTGTGGCAGAGCAGCGGGAAGCGACCGAATACAATGCCAGTCAGTCTGCTAACCAGAAATTCACGGCGCCGCTCATCGATACGCCGAAGTCGGTGACGGTGATCACCGAGGATGTGATTGCCGATACCGGTTCCAGAAGCCTGCAGGAAGCCCTGCGCACGAGTCCGGGCATCACTTTCGGTAGCGGCGAGGGCGGGATTGCCGTCGGAGACAGACCGTTCATTCGCGGCTTCGATTCCGGTTCCTCCATCTATGTCGATGGGCTGCGCGACCTGGGCAGTCAGACGCGCGAGATTTTTGCGATCGAGCAGATGGAAGTCGTCAAGGGCCCGAGCGGCGCCTATGACGGCCGTGGCTCGGCCGGAGGCAGTATCAACATCGTCAGCAAGCAGGCGAGAGCCGGTAATTTCTTTCATGGATCGATCGGCGTGGGCACGGACGACTACCGCCGTACGACGGTCGATGGCAACTTCATGCTGGGTGACAATGCAGCTCTCAGGCTGGTCGGCATGGCGCACGATGCCGATACGCCGGGCCGCGACAACGTCAAGGTCAAGCGCTGGGGCGCGATGCCGTCCCTCACGATCGGGCTGGATTCAACGACCCGGTTTACGGCCAACTGGTACCACTTCGAGACCGACGATGTCCCGGACTGGGGTCTGCCGTACATCCAGAATGCGGATGGCATACCGCGCGGCAAGCCGATCCGCGTCAGCAAGGACAACTGGTACGGCGTCAAGGGGCGCGATTTTCACGAAACCCGGGCCGACATCGGCACGCTCAAGATCGAGCATGACTTTAGCGACAAGGTGACACTGCGCAACACGACGCGCTACGGCGTTACCGAGAACGATTATTTCCTGACGCGGCCCAATGTGACCGCCGCGCAATTCGCTGCCGGACAGGTGAATCGCAGCAATAGCCGTAGCCGGGATGCAAAGACCGACACACTGGCCAACCTGACCGACATCACGCTCAAGTTCGACACCGGCAGGGTTAGGCACGTGGTCAACGCCGGTCTCGAGTTCAGCAAGGAGGAAACGACCAACAGGACCTACAGCGGCGGCGATATACTGTCGGCGGCGGACAGGTTCGCGAACGCTTACGACCCGAATCCGAACGTGGCATCAGGGCCGGTCGTCAGAAATCCGTTCGCCAGCTTCGAGACCGAGACGCTGAACCGTTCCGCCTACGTATTCGACAGCATGGAGCTGAGTGAGAAGTGGCTGCTGAACGCCGGGGTGCGCTACGACAGCTATCGCAACAGGATTCGTAACCAGGATGCGGCGACGGGTGCCGTGAACAGCGAATTCGAGAATGACGAGAGCTTCTGGAACTACCAGCTCGGCGCGGTGTACAGGGTGCGCCCCAACGGTACGCTGTATGCGACCTATGCGACATCGACATCGCCGGTCGGCCTGTCCAACGGACAGAACACCTATGAAAGCAGTCTCAACCTGAACACGGAAGACTTGTCGCCGGAGCGCAGCAGGACCATCGAGGTCGGCACCAAGTGGGATGTGCTGGAGGATCTATCGCTGACTGCCGCCGTCTTCCGCACCGAAAAGACCAATGCCCGCGTCGAGTGGAACGGCAGCATCGAGAACAAGGGCGAGGCGCTGGTCAAGGGCATAGAGCTGGCAGCCATCGGCAAGATCACCAGCAAGTGGCAGGTGTTCGCCGGCTATACCTATCTCGATGCGGAACAGACCAAGGTGGGCAACGGAACCGACCCGAATCAGGTCGGCTCGGCCTCAACCAAAGGTAAGCAACTGGCGGGCATCGCCAAAAACAGTGCCAGCATCTGGACTACCTATAAGTTGCTGCCGCAATTGACGGTCGGCGGCGGGGCGTTCTACCAGGACAAGATCTATTCGGACCCGAGCAACAACGGGTATGTGCCGTCCTATGTGCGTTGGGACGCCATGGCCAAATATGATTTCAACAGGAATCTGGACATGCAGCTCAATATCCAGAACCTGACGGACGAGCGCTACTATAGCGCGACCTATTACCGCCATTATGCGGTCGTGGCGCCAGGCCGCTCGGCCTTCCTGACGCTGAACCTGAAGTACTAGCCGACATCGCCGTGCCGGCAGGTACTACGGTGAGTTTGCACTGATGGTCTTGCTGTTGCGTGTGTGACGGTATCGAGGGCATCAGCCCGTCGGGCTGATGCGACCGAGCTGCCAGTTCTCATGGGCCCATTCCCAGATATCGCCAGGAGCCGCGCGGCACAAGGCCGGCGGCGGCGACTGCTGCAGGAAGTCCAGCGCTTGCCATAGTTGCTCGGCCGGCCTCTCATCGTCGAGCGCCGCGGCGTTGGTCTGCTTGCTCAGCTTTTCACCTTGCGCGTTCAGCACGACCGGGATGTGGGCATATTGCACGTGTGGTAACCCCAATGCCTGCTGCAGATGGATCTGACGCGGCGTCGAGGTCAGCAGGTCGGCGCCGCGCACCACGTGCGTGACACCCTGGTCGGCATCATCGACGACGACGGCGAGCTGATAGGCGTAAAAGCCATCCGCCCGCTTCAGGACGAAATCGCCGATATCTCTTGCCAGGTTCTGCTCGACATGCCCCTGCACGGCGTCATCGAA
Organism: Methylophilaceae bacterium; assembly: GCA_036562645.1. Lineage (GTDB taxonomy): Bacteria > Pseudomonadota > Gammaproteobacteria > Burkholderiales > Methylophilaceae > UBA6140. The sequence goes on from DATCJT010000111.1 coordinate 23,713, forward strand.
CGCGATCGTGCGATCCTCGACCCGGATGCGCCATGCGCGCGCCGTTTTACCGGCAGGCAGCCCGTTGCGACAGGTGCCGGGATAGATGGCACCTTCGATACCATGCACGGCGGAATCGGCGATTTCCTTGCGTGTGCAGCCGCATGGGTAGAGCAGTCCCCGCCGGCGCAGCCTGTCCAGCGCTTCGGCGTACAGATCCAGGCGTTCGCTTTGATAGATTACCGGGCCGTTCCATTCGAAGCCGAAACGTTCCAAGCTGTAAAGTATCCGCTCCGCTGCCTCAGGCTGGTTGCGCGGGGTGTCGAGATCTTCCATGCGCAGCAGCCATGCGCCATGCCGGGTGCGTGCCTCCAGATAGCTGGCGGTTGCTGCGACCAATGAGCCGAAATGCAATGGTCCGGTCGGGGAGGGAGCGAAGCGGCCGCGGTACATGGCGCGCTCAATACATCATGGGTTGCAGATACGGCGGGATATGCCAGGACTGCAGCTGTTTGCCGAGCAGCACGAGATGACAGGGAAGGCGGTCTGCACCATTGCTGCTGACCTCGAACTCGTAGGTGCGTAGCAGCCTGATCTGACCGCTGCTGTCGCGGCCCAGGCGGATTTTGCTGCAGGCGACCGTTTCATCCAGAAGCTGCAGGTTCCAGCGCTCCGCCAGTTCACGGCCGGCACGGATTGCCCGTTCCCGGCCGGTGATGCTGTCGAACCAGAACCATGCGATCAACAGCATGAGTATGATCAGTGAGATTTCCAATGGGCTGCCCTTGTTCCTGCGGGAGAGACGGATGTGCGGGAAGAGATTTATTTTTTCGTATCAATGTCCGATATTATTGTGGTGAGCCTGTCGGGAATCAAGACATGATTTGCAGACCGGCGGGTATATTGCCACAATGCCTGTAGTCGTAACGCGGGCCGGTGGTCGATTACGATGTCATGAACAAGGCAAGGACGGAGATACATGGCTTCAGGCAATCTGGCGGCGGATGCATCATCGATGGCGAGTAGTGCAGCCATGGAAGACCGTGAGCAGGAAGCTCTAAGCGCCTATCTGAACCTGCTCAGGATCAAGGGAGCGGATGAGGCGACGCTGGCACGGCGCCGGCAGTTTCTGGATCGCCTGTTCCCGGCGTTGAAGGGCATTGCCTATGCCGGAAACGCCTATCGCGAGGCGGTGGAGCAGGTGCTGGACGGCATCGACAGTCAGGATTGGCCATATAGCCTTGCCGTGGCACGCGAGTATTTCCATTTCTGGATTCGCGACTTCAAGGCCATTGCCGCATTCACTGCCGATGCCGAATACAAGGTGGAACCGATCGACTGGCAGCCGGTGGACCTGGACATCAGATCGCTATGGCAGACGCTCGACAAGACGAAGTTCGACACGGTCGAGAACTGGCCGCTCAAGGCCTATGCGCACGGCCTGAAACAGGCCGGTGCGGAACAGGCGCTGATCGATACGCGCGTCAAGCTGGTCAAGATCCTGTTGATCCGCTTGCGCGATGCGCCGCAGAAATCCAGCCGCCATTACCGCATCGCGGTGGATGCCACCGTTCCGTTGTTCGAGAAGCATGACACCCGCCGCCTGTTCTTTGCCGTGGTGCGCGAATTCTTCCATTTCTGGATCGGTGATCCAGATGCCGCCAGTCACATCGGGCAGTCGCCGGAAACGATGAGCTACGTATAGAACGATGCGCGGCCGGTTCGATCTGTCGTCAACTGGAGGAATCATGCAATCCATCAGATATTGGTCGTTGTTGCTGGTACTGACGGGCGTTCTCTGTCATGCAGGTGCAGGGCAGGCGGCAGATTACGGTCCAGACATCACGCTGCAGGATGCCAAGCGCGTGGCAGCGGCGGCGGCCAGCACGGCGGAACGATTGAAGCTGAAGGTGGCGATTGCCATTGTGGATACGGCAGGCCAACTGGTCTATTTCGAAAAGGCCGACGACACGCAGACGGCTAGCGTCGATATCGCCATCGCCAAGGCGCGTTCTGCCAATAATTTCAGACGATCGACCAAGGTTTTCGAGGATGCGGTACTGTCGGGACGGACGTCGATACTGGGGCTGCCTGGCGCGGTGCCGGTAGAGGGCGGTCTGCCCATCGTGCGGCAGGACAGAATCATCGGCGCCGTCGGCATCAGCGGCGCCACTTCGGCAGAGGATGGCACAATCGCTGCTGCCGCAGTTTCCGTCATACAGTAGCAGGGGCGGTTTGCGGATGCGGAAGTGGTACGATAACCAAGCGCGCGTTAAGGCAGGATACCAATAAGAATCAACGCGAAACAAGGGGAGAAGCCGGTGATACCGACCGAATATCTGGTGATTTACTTCATCTCGCTGGGCGTCTGTTCGCTTTCCACCATCTACAAGACGGTAAGCTTCAAGAACATGCTGTGCCGACAGATCATGGGCAACATGTTCTGGAGCCTGATTCCGGTGGTCAATACCTTCAAGGCGCTACTGTGGATCATGACGACGTTGCATGCCCATTTCAAAAAGCGTTCGGACACCGATCCGCAGTAGTCGTTCCAGGAGGTCAGCCGGCGATGCTGCGCAGGATCGCCGATACCTGCATGATGCGGTCCAGTTCCAGCCGCGCCTGCGCTAGCGCGCGGCGCTCGCGTAGTGCCTGAAGCTCGCGCTTGTCGAACGGCAGATAGCGCCCGCCATGTGTCAGGGAATAGCGTAGCGAGGTTTCGGCCTTGCTGTGCGCAAGCACAATGTCCAGCAGTCTTTCTTCGCGAGACCGGTACAGCGTGTACATGTCGTTCTCTCCCTGCGTCACGAAACAAGTCTGCATCATCGCCTGTTCCGGAGGCAGTTGACAATAGCACCGGCAGTCGCGGGCAGCGCCGTGCGGCATGGTAGAATCGGTCATGGCCAGATTCCACGTACTGATCCCTGCTGCCGGGACAGGCAGCAGAATGGGGGCCGAGATCCCCAAGCAATATCTGTCTCTACTCGGTGTTCCGCTCATCCTGCATTCGCTCCGGGTGTTTGCCGCCCATCCACGCATCGACTCGATCCATGTCGTGCTGAGTGCGGACGATGTCTTCTGGCAAAGGGTGGAACCCGATGTCGATGAGAAGGTGATCGTGCATCGCTGCGGAGGTGAAACGCGCGCACGAACCGTGCTGAACGGGCTTGAGCGCATGGGAGATGCTGCCGATGACGACTGGGTGCTGGTGCATGATGCCGCCCGCCCCGGTTTGAGTCCGCAACTGCTGGATAGTCTCTTGGACACGTTGCAGGACGATCCGGTCGGAGGGCTGCTGGCGATTCCGCTGGCGGATACCCTGAAGCGTGCGGATGCAGCACAGCGCGTCGCCAGGACTGAACCCAGGGAGCAGCTCTGGCAGGCGCAGACGCCGCAGATGTTTCGCTATGCCATGCTGAGGCAGGCGCTGAACGCTGCCGGTGCCGCGCCGACGGACGAGGCGCAGGCAGTCGAGGCATTGGGGTACCAGCCCAAGCTCGTGCTTGGCGATCTGCGCAATCTGAAAATTACATATGCCCGCGACCTGGAACTGGTCGAGGCCATGCTGAAGTTGGAAAGAAACGAGGGAGTATCGTCATGATTCGGGTCGGACATGGATTCGATGTGCACCGGCTGGTGGAAGGGCGTCCCTGCATCATCGGCGGGGTCGAGATACCGCACGATAAGGGATTGCTGGGTCATTCCGATGCCGATGTATTGCTGCATGCAATCTGCGATGCGCTACTGGGGGCGGCCGGTCTGGGGGATATCGGCCGGCATTTCCCGGATTCCGATCCGCAGTACAAGGGCATAGATTCGCGCCGTCTACTGCGGCATGTCGTGCAGCTGCTCGGCAGTCGGCAATATACGCCGGTCAACATCGACGCCACTGTCATAGCGCAGGAACCAAGGCTGGCACCACATGTCGATGCAATGTGCCGTAATATCGCCGCCGACTGCAATCTGCCGCGCGATGCCGTCAACGTCAAGGCGACCACCTCGGAGAAACTGGGTTTCACCGGGCGCGGCGAGGGCATTGCCGCCGAAGCGGTCTGCCTGATCCGGCGGAACGCGCAGTCCTGACTGCTCTCTAGGC
>DATCJT010000143.1:0-12242 GCA_036562645.1 Methylophilaceae bacterium
TGTTCAATACCTTGTCAAGCAACCTCAGTATCATCTGCGGTTTCCTGCGGTACATCCTCACCGACATCCTCCACCACCGGCGGAGCAACATCCAGACCGGCGGCCTGTCGTTTGCGTGTCTCATGGTATGCAAGACCGGTACCCGCCGGTATGAGACGACCGACGATCACGTTCTCCTTCAGACCACGCAGCTCGTCGCGCTTGCCGAGGATGGCTGCTTCGGTCAGGACACGCGTGGTTTCCTGGAAGGAAGCCGCCGAAATGAAGGAGTCAGTGGACAGGGAAGCCTTGGTAATGCCCAGCAACACATATTCGAAAGTTGCCGGACGCTTGTTCTCTGCCAGCACTCTTTCATTTTCGATCAGCACGTCGGCACGCTCGACCTGTTCACCGATGATGAAGCTGGTATCGCCCGGATCGGTAACGCGAACACGACGCAGCATCTGACGGACAATGACCTCGATATGCTTGTCGTTGATCTTCACACCCTGCAGACGATAGACGTCCTGCACTTCATCGATGATGTAGCGAGCCAGCGCCTCGCGTCCCTGTAGCCGCAGAATGTCCTGCGGATCTGCCGGACCATCGACGATACTCTCGCCCTTGGTCACGACCTGACCGTCGTGCACGGTCACGTGCTTGTCCTTCGGTATCAGGAACTCATGCGCAACACCATCCAGATCGGTAATCACCAGACGCTGCTTGCCCTTGGTGTCCTTGCCGAACGAGACCGTACCGGTCACTTCCGCCAGCAGACCGGCATCCTTCGGCGAGCGTGCCTCGAACAGCTCGGCCACACGCGGCAGACCGCCGGTAATGTCACGTGTCTTGGAGGATTCCTGCGGAATACGGGCCAGCACTTCGCCGACGCCGACTTCCTGACCATCCTTCACCGTGATGATGCATCCTAGCTGGAAGGTGATGTTTACCGGAGTGTCCGTGCCGGAAATTTTCACTTCCTCGCCATTGGCATCAAGCAGCTTGACCTGCGGACGCAGCCCCTTGGACTGGCCGCCACGCTGCTTGGGATCGATAACCACGAGCGAGGACAGGCCCGTGACTTCGTCGACCTGCTTGGCGACGGTCACGCCTTCCTCGACATTCTCGAACTTCACGCGACCGGCATATTCCGTAATGATCGGACGGGTATGCGGATCCCAGGTAGCCAGCGCCTGGCCAGCCTTGACCTGCTTGCCGTCCTGCACCTGCAGGGTAGCACCGTACGGAATCTTATGGTATTCGCGCTCGCGTCCATTCTCGTCCTGAATCGTCAGTTCGCCGTTGCGCGAAATCACGACCTGCTCGCCGCGCGAGTTGGTCACATAGCGCATCGTCGAATTGAAGCGGACGACACCGTTGGATTTGCTTTCCGCCTGGCTGGCGGTCGCCGTACGCGAAACCGCACCACCGATGTGGAAGGTACGCATGGTGAGCTGCGTACCCGGCTCGCCGATCGACTGGGCAGCGATGACACCAACCGCCTCACCGATGCTGATCAGGCGGCCACGGCCGAGGTCACGGCCGTAGCACTTGGCGCAAATCCCGTAACGTGTCTCACATGTCAGAGCGGTACGCACCTTGACCTCATCGATGCCGAGCGCATCGATATGCTCGACTTCATCCTCTGTCAGCAAGGTGCCAGCAGGATAGACGACTTCCTGCGTTTCCGGATTCAGGATATCGACCGCGGCGACGCGTCCGAGAATACGATCACGCAACGGCTCAATGACCTCACCGCCCTTGATCAGCGCCTTGGTCACCAGACCTTCGCTCGTACCGCAATCCTCCTCGGTCACGACCAGATCCTGCGTCACATCAACCAGACGACGGGTCAGATAACCGGAGTTCGCGGTCTTCAGCGCCGTATCGGCCAGACCCTTACGGGCACCGTGGGTCGAGATGAAGTACTGCAGCACGTTCAGGCCTTCGCGGAAATTGGCCTTGATCGGTGTCTCGATAATGGAGCCGTCCGGCTTCGCCATCAGACCACGCATACCCGCCAGCTGACGCACCTGTGCAGCAGAACCACGAGCACCGGAGTCAGCCATCATGTAGATGGCGTTGAACGATTCCTGACGCAACGGCTTGCCATCCTTATCCTTGACGACGTTACCGTTTGCATCGACGACATCCTCTTCACGCAGCTGCTTCATCATGGCGTCCGCAATCTTGTCGCCGGCACGGCCCCAGATATCGACCACCTTGTTGTAGCGTTCGCCCTGAGTGACGAGACCGGAAACATACTGGTCCTCGATCTCCTTCACCTCGGCGTCAGCTGCAGCGATGAGCTGTTCCTTCTCGGGCGGTACCAGCATGTCATTGATGCTAATAGACATACCGGCCTTGGTCGCGTAGGTGTAACCCGTGTACATGAGCTTGTCGGCGAAGATCACGGTTTCACGGATGCCGACCTTGCGGAAGGAAGCGTTGATGAGACGCGAAATCTCCTTCTTCTTCAGGGCCTTGTCAATGAAGCTGAAAGGCAGACCGGCCGGCAGGATGTCCGACAGCAGGGCACGTCCCACCGTTGTTTCATAACGTGTGACCTTCTCTTGCTTGTTGCCGTCATGATCGAGCTCGTACTCCTTGATACGCACGGCAATGCGTGCATGCAGGTCAACCTGGCCACTGTCGTAGGCGCGCTGCACTTCCGCTACGTTGGCGAAATACATGCCTTCGCCGCGGGCAGCAATCTTCTCGCGCGTCATGTAGTAGAGACCCAGCACGATGTCCTGCGACGGCACGATGATCGGTTCGCCGTTTGCTGGAGACAACACGTTGTTCGAAGCCAGCATCAGCGTACGCGCCTCCATCTGAGCCTCCAGGCTCAACGGAACGTGAACCGCCATCTGGTCACCGTCGAAGTCGGCATTGAAGGCAGCACAGACCAGTGGATGCAGCTGGATGGCCTTACCCTCGATCAGCACCGGCTCGAAAGCCTGGATGCCGAGACGGTGCAGCGTCGGCGCACGGTTGAGCAGCACCGGATGCTCGCGGATGACATCTTCCAGGATGTCCCAGACTTCCGGACCCTCTTCCTCCACCTTCTTCTTGGCAGCCTTGATCGTGGTAGCGAGACCGAGCACCTCGAGCTTGTGGAAGATGAAAGGCTTGAACAGTTCCAGCGCCATCTTCTTCGGCAGGCCGCACTGATGCAGCTTGAGCTGCGGGCCGACCACGATGACGGAACGACCGGAGTAGTCCACACGCTTACCGAGCAGGTTCTGACGGAAACGACCGCCCTTGCCCTTGATCATGTCGGCGAGCGACTTCAGCGGGCGCTTGTTGGCGCCGGTCATGACCTTGCCACGACGGCCGTTGTCGAGCAGGGAGTCAACCGCTTCCTGCAGCATGCGCTTTTCGTTGCGCACGATGATTTCCGGTGCGCGCAGTTCCAGCAAGCGTTTCAACCGGTTATTACGGTTGATGACGCGGCGATACAGGTCGTTGAGGTCGGAAGTCGCGAAACGACCACCATCCAGCGGAACCAGCGGGCGCAGTTCCGGCGGCAACACCGGCAGTACTTCCAGGATCATCCATTCCGGCTTGATGCCGGACTTCTGGAAGGCCTCCAGCACTTTCAGACGCTTGGCGATCTTCTTGATCTTGGCCTCGGAACCGGTCTCACCCAGTTCACGACGCAGCTTCTCGATCTCGCTGTGGATATCCATGGTGCGCAGCAGTTCGCGCACGCCTTCGGCCCCCATGACGGCCTTGAACTCGTCGCCGAACTCTTCCACCTTGGCCAGATAGTCGTCCTCGGTCAGCAGCTGGCCACGTGTCAGCGGTGTCATGCCGGGATCGATGACGATGAAAGCCTCGAAATAAAGCACGCGTTCGATATCACGCAGCGCAATGTCCAGCACCATGCCGAGACGGCTCGGCAGCGACTTGAGGAACCAGATGTGCGCGACCGGAGAAGCAAGCTCGATATGCCCCATGCGCTCGCGACGTACCTTGGAAAGCGTCACCTCGACACCGCATTTCTCGCAGATCACGCCACGATGCTTGAGGCGCTTGTACTTGCCGCACAGACACTCGTAGTCCTTGACCGGACCGAAAATCTTGGCACAGAACAGACCGTCACGTTCTGGCTTGAATGTCCGGTAGTTGATGGTCTCAGGTTTCTTGACCTCACCGTAAGACCACGAACGGATTTTTTCAGGAGACGCCAGCGCAATCTTGATCGCGTCGAATTCTTCTTCCTGCGTTACCTTCTTGAATAAGTCTAATAGAGCTTTCACGCGAGTTCTCCTTAATTACGGTCCAGGTCAATATCGATTGCGAGCGAACGGATTTCCTTCACCAGAACATTGAAGGACTCCGGCATGCCGGCATCGATCTTGTGCTCACCCTTGACAATATTCTCGTAAACCTTGGTACGGCCGGTCACGTCGTCCGACTTCACGGTCAGCATCTCCTGCAGGGTGTAGGAAGCACCATAGGCCTCCAGCGCCCAGACTTCCATTTCACCAAAGCGCTGACCACCGAACTGTGCCTTACCGCCCAACGGCTGCTGGGTGACCAGCGAATATGGACCGGTTGAACGGGCGTGCATCTTGTCGTCCACCAAGTGATGCAGCTTGAGGAAGTGCATGTAGCCCACAGTCACGGGACGCTCGAAATATTCACCTGTACGGCCATCGATCAGGCGCACCTGCGTCTTGCCGGCTGCGAATTGCAACTGCTGTGTACGCGGGTCATCGTCCGGATAAGCCAGGTCCAGCATGGCCTTGATGTCCTCCTCGGTAGCACCGTCGAACACTGGTGTAGCGAACGGCACACCGTCCTTGAGGTTTCTTGCCAGTTCCATGACTTCATCGTCGGACAGCGACTTGATTTCTTCCTTCTTGCCGCTGCTTCCGTTGTAGATCTGTTCAAGGAACTTGCGCACCTCGGCGGCATTAGCCTCCGCACGCAACATTGCGTTGATGCGGTCACCCAGCCCCTTGGCAGCCCAACCCAGGTGGACTTCCAGAATCTGGCCGATATTCATACGCGAAGGCACGCCGAGCGGGTTCAGCACAATGTCCATCGGCGTACCGTCCGCCATGTGCGGCATGTCTTCCACCGGCACAATCTTGGAGACCACACCCTTGTTACCGTGACGGCCAGCCATCTTATCGCCCGGCTGGATGCGACGCTTGACGGCGACATAGACCTTGACCATCTTCTGCACGCCAGGGGGCAGTTCATCACCTTGGGTCAGCTTGCGCTTCTTCTCCTCGAACTTGTTGTCGAACTCGATACGCGCCTTTTCCAGGCTTTCCTTCAACTGCTCCAGCTGACGCGCAGCATCCTCGTCGGCAAGGCGAATGTCGAACCAGTCGTAGCGGCCGATATCGTCAAGGTACTCAGCCGTAATGGTCTCACCCTTCTTCAGCTTCTTCGGACCGCCGGTGGCAGTCTTGCCTTCGATCAGGCGGCGAATACGGCCAAAGGTATCCTCTTCGACGATACGCATCTGATCCGCCAGATCCTTCTTGTATTGACCAAGCTGGTCATCGATGATCTGCTGGGCACGTGCATCGCGCTCTATGCCTTCACGTGTAAACACCTGCACATCGATGACGGTGCCTGACATGCCGGACGGCACACGCAGCGAGGTATCCTTCACATCGGAAGCCTTCTCGCCGAAGATGGCACGCAACAGCTTTTCTTCCGGCGTAAGCTGGGTCTCGCCCTTGGGCGTGACCTTACCGACCAGCACATCACCGGCCTCCACTTCGGCACCGATGTAGATGATGCCGGACTCATCCAGCCTGCTCAGCATGCGCTCTGACAGGTTGGAGATGTCGCGCGTGATTTCCTCAGGACCGAGCTTGGTATCGCGGGCGACGACTGAGAGCTCCTCGATGTGGATGGAGGTATAACGATCATCCGCCACCACACGCTCGGAAATCAGGATGGAGTCCTCGAAGTTGTAGCCATTCCAAGGCATGAAGGCGATCAGCATGTTCTGGCCCAGCGCCAGTTCACCCATGTCAGTGGAGGCGCCGTCGGCAATCACGTCGCCACGCGCGATCACGTCACCCACCTTGACCAGCGGGCGCTGGTTGATGTTGGTGTTCTGGTTGGAACGCGTGTACTTGATCAGATTGTAGATATCGACACCGACTTCACCGGCAGCGGCCTCATCATCGTTCACGCGCACGACAATACGCGAGGAATCGACATAATCCACCACACCGCCGCGACGTGCGGTAACCACCGTGCCGGAGTCAACAGCAACCGTGCGTTCTATGCCGGTGCCGACGAGCGGTTTCTCGGCACGCAGACAGGGCACTGCCTGACGCTGCATGTTGGCGCCCATCAGTGCACGGTTGGCATCGTCGTGCTCAAGGAACGGAATGAGCGATGCCGCCACGGAGACGATTTGCCCCGGTGCAACATCCATGTACTGGACACGATCCGGCATGCTCATCGTGAATTCATTGTGATATCGGGCCGATACCAGCTCGTCCACAAAGCGACCTTCCTCGTCCACGGCACTGTTGGCCTGGGCGATCATGTACTGGCTTTCCTCGATCGCGGACAGATACTCGATCCTGTCGGTTACCCTGTTGTTCTCCACCTTGCGGTACGGCGTCTCGAGGAAACCGTACTTGTTGGTGCGCGCATACAGCGCGAGCGAGTTGATCAGGCCGATGTTCGGACCTTCCGGAGTCTCGATCGGGCAAACGCGTCCATAGTGCGTAGGATGCACGTCGCGCACCTCGAAACCGGCACGCTCGCGCGTCAGGCCACCCGGGCCGAGGGCGGAGACACGGCGTTTGTGTGTGATCTCCGACAGCGGGTTGGTCTGATCCATGAACTGGGACAGCTGCGAGGAGCCGAAGAATTCGCGAATCGCACTCGAGACCGGTTTGGCATTGATCAGATCGTGCGGCATCAGGTTCTCGGATTCCGCTTGGCTCAGGCGCTCCTTCACTGCACGCTCGACACGCGCCAAGCCGGCACGGAACTGGTTCTCCGCAAGCTCGCCGACGGAACGGATACGGCGGTTGCCCAGATGGTCGATATCGTCGATTTCACCGCGGCCATTGCGCAGTTCGACCAGCACGCCGATGACGGCCAGGATGTCATCGTTCGTCAGAACACCAGGTCCCTCGTCCCCCTGCGGACCGACGCGGTCGTAGAAACGACGCAGCCACGGAGCAACACGATCCTCGATCTTCTCCGGATATGCGCGCCGGTTGAACTTCATCCGACCCACGGTCGAGAGGTCATAGCGATCCTCACTGAAGAACAATCCCTGGAACAGGGCCTCCACCGCCTCCTCTGTCGGCGGTTCGCCCGGCCGCATCATGCGGTAGATGGCGACACGTGCGCTGTATGCATCCGGGATGTCATCGATGCGCAGGGTCTGCGAAATGTAATCGCCATGATCCAGATCGTTGGAATACAGCGTATTGATCTTGGCGATACCGGCCTCACGCAGCTTTTCCAGTAGGTTTTCCGTGATTTCGTCGTTGGCATTGGCGATGACTTCGCCGGTTTCCTTGTCGATGATGTTGGTCGCCAGCGTGCGGCCGATCAGGAATTCGTCAGGCACCGTGATCTTGCTGATGCCGGCCTTCTCCATGTCACGGATATGCTTGACCGTGATGCGCTTGTCCTTGCCGACGATGACATTGCCGTCCTTGTCGAGGATATCGAACTTGGCGACTTCACCGCGCAGGCGTTCGGGCACCAGTTCGAATTGCACGGCCTTCTTGCTGATATGGAACGTATCGAAATCGAAGAACGTTTCCAGGATCTGCTCCGGCGTATACCCCAGCGCCTTCAACAGGATGGTGACCGGCATCTTGCGGCGACGGTCAACACGGAAGTACAGGTAATCCTTGGGATCGAACTCGAAATCCAGCCAGGAGCCGCGATAGGGAATAATTCGTGCGGAGAACAGCAGCTTGCCGGAACTATGGGTCTTGCCACGATCATGCTCGAAGAACACACCCGGGCTACGGTGCAGCTGGGACACAATGACACGTTCAGTGCCGTTGATGATGAAGGAACCGTTTTCCGTCATCAGCGGCAGTTCGCCCATATAGACTTCCTGCTCCTTGACCTCCTTGACCGTCGGCTTGGATGCATCCTTGTCCATGATGGTGAGACGCACCTTGACACGCAGAGGTGCCGCATAGGTCAGGCCACGCTGCTGACATTCCTTGACGTCGAACGGTTCCTGGCCTAGGGTATAGCTGACGAAATCCAGCCGTGCATTGCCGGAATGGCTAACGATGGGGAAAATGGAGTTGAAGGTAGCCTGCAGACCGTTGTTTTCCCGCTTTTCCGGAGGAACGTCAGCTTGCAGAAAGGCAGCGTAGGATTCCAGCTGCATGGCCAGAAGGTAGGGCACCTCCTGAACGCTTTCACGTTTTGCAAAACTTTTACGGATACGTTTCTTTTCGGTGAAGGAATAGCTCACAGCATCTCCTATGGGGGTAGAGGGCAGAAAATAAGACACTCAATGCAATGCGTTATTTTTTGCCGTCTCGCGTATCAAAATCCCGATATTGCAAAAGTCTGACCATCGACTCAGACGACCATTCATACAATATCTGTAAAAATGGTGAAGGCTGACGGTTACCCGTCAGCCCAGTTCAAACAGTCCGCGATGCTTACTTGATTTCTGCAGTCGCGCCGGCTTCCACCAGCTTCTTCAGTGCAGCTTCGGCATCAGCCTTGGACAGACCTTCCTTGATGGTCTTCGGTGCGCCATCGACCAGATCCTTGGCTTCCTTCAGACCCAGAGAGGTCAGCTCGCGCACGGCCTTGATGACGTTCACCTTGTTGTCACCGGCAGCGGTCAGCACGACGCTGAATTCGGTTTGTTCAGCGGCAGCAGGAGCTGCACCGGCAGCACCGGCAGCAGGTGCAGCCACGGCAACAGCAGCAGCGGCGGAAACACCGAACTTCTCTTCCATTTCCTTGATCAGTTCGGACAGGTCCAGAACGGACATCGATGCGATCGCATCCAGAATTTCAGCTTTAGTTACAGCCATGTCAAATACTCCTGATAAAAAATTGATTGAATGTTTACGTCAGCGTTATGCAGCCTTCTGATCACGTACGGCAGCAAGCCCGCGAACAAAGCTTGTCGGCACTTCGTTGAGAGTGCGAACAAACTTGGCAATCGGAGCCTGCATCGTGCCAATCAGCTTGGACAGCAGCTCGTCGCGGCTCGGCATGGAAGCCAAGGCCTTGACGCCGTTTGCGTCCATGACCTGATTCGGCATTGCGCCAGCCTTGATCACGAACTTCTCGTTGGTCTTGGCAAAATCATTCAGAACCTTTGCCGCAGCCACGGGGTCGGCAGAAATGCCGAACATGAGCGGACCAACCATCTCGTTTGCCAAACCGGAAAACGCAGTGCCTTCGACTGCACGGCGTACCAGCGTGTTTTTCAGCACACGCAGGTAAACACCTGATTTCCTGGCTTCAGCACGGAGCTTGGTCAGATCGCCCACCTCCAAGCCACGATACTCGGCCAGAATGATTGCCTGAGCCTCCGCGACCTGCGCGCTGACTTCGGCAACAACTGCCTTTTTCTGCTCAAGATTAAGACTCAAGGTCTTCTCCTTCCGTTAATTGAGCGCCTATCCAACTTCTGACAGACACTATCCCACGGCGACCTTTTATCAGGAATATGTAATCCTGCTTTCGGGACCGCCATCTGCGTAGGCTTCGGCAACCGAATGAGCAGAGAAGGAAGCTTCCACCCCGCTACCACTCATTCATCACCTCAATTAAATCCTTGCGGATCCCTACGGTCTTTGATGATTCCGCCCTTCCAGCATGTTGCGCTGCTCAGGCAGAGCCCAAAGTACTTAATGAGCCGCCACCACCGGCGGCTCGCACAAATTATCCAGCAAGATTGCTGTGATCGATACGAACTCCAACACCCATGGTGCTGGAAACCGATACCTTCTTCAAATACTGCCCCTTGCTGGAGGCAGGTTTGGCCTTGACCAAGGCATCCACCAACGCTGCCAAGTTTTCCTTCAGTGCATCGACGCTGAAGGATGCGCGACCGATGGTGCAATGCACGATACCGCCCTTGTCGGTGCGATACTGAACCTGACCGGCCTTGGCATTCTTGACGGCCTCCGCGACATTCGGGGTCACCGTGCCGACCTTGGGGTTCGGCATCAGTCCACGCGGCCCGAGCACCTGACCCAGCGTACCCACAATGCGCATCGCATCCGGCGTCGCAATCGCAACGTCAAAATCGAGCATGCCGCCCTTGACCTGCTCTGCCAGATCCTCGAAACCGACAATGTCGGCACCGGCCGCCTTGGCAGCCTCGGCTTGCGCGCCTTGCGCGAACACCGCAACACGCTTGGTCTTACCAGTGCCATGAGGCAGCACCAGTGCGCCGCGTACCAACTGATCCGACTTGCGTGCATCAATGCCAAGATTGATGACGGCATCCACCGATTCATCAAACTTTGCGGTAGCCGTTTCCTTAACCAGAGTCAGCGCGTCGGCAACCGGATAAAGCTTGCTGCGATCGACCTTGGCCTTCAGAGCCGCAATACGTTTTGAAGCCTTCGCCATGTTACAAACCCTCCACTTCGATACCGATACTGCGCGCACTGCCAGCGATGGTCCGCACTGCCGCCTCCATGTCTGCAGCAGTCAGGTCGGGCATCTTGACCGTAGCGATTTCCTCGGCTTGTGCACGTGTAATCTTGCCTACCTTATCGGTATGAGGACGGGCAGAACCCTTCTCGATCTTGGCAGCCTTTTTGATCAGCACGGTTGCGGGAGGAGTCTTCATCACAAAGGTGAAGCTCTTGTCCGCATACGCAGTAATGACGACAGGAATAGGAAGACCAGGCTCCATGCCTTGCGTCGCGGCATTGAAGGCCTTACAGAATTCCATGATATTGAGACCACGCTGGCCGAGCGCAGGGCCGACCGGCGGGCTTGGATTGGCTTTGCCTGCAGGGATCTGCAGCTTGATGTAGCCGACTACTTTCTTTGCCATGTTTTACTCCATCCGGGTACAATCGCTTGCATATACAAGCTCCCCATTTGCGTCAAAATGCGACGTCGAATCGATTCCACGCCGCGCCTTTCAGCCGATCCAAGGATCGGCCGCTCATCCATCAGATCTCTTTTTCGACCTGATCGAAATCCAGTTCCACCGGCGTTGCTCGACCAAAAATGGTCACCGTTACACGCAGCTTGCTCTTTTCGTAATTGACATCCTCGACACTGCCGGAGAAATCCTTGAACGGACCATCGATCACCCTCACCGACTCGCCCTTCTCGAACGTCAGCTTCTGCGCCGGATTATGCTTGCTATCATCCATACGCTGAAGGATGATTTCGACTTCCTTATCCCGAATCGGCGTCGGCTTCTGCGCCGTCCCACCGATGAAGCCACTGACGCGAGGCGTACTCTTGACCAGGTGCCATGTATCATCGGTCATCTCCATCTGCACCATGACATAACCCGGATAAAGCTTACGCTCGCTGATGGTCTTCTGACCACCCTTCATCTCGACGACTTCCTCGACCGGCACCAGGATCCGACCGAACTTGTCCTTCAGGTTGGAACGGGCAATCCGCTCCTCCAGACTGCGCAGAACGGCCTTTTCGTATCCCGAAAAAGCCTGAACCGCATACCATCGCATACTCATTAAGCGCCCCGCCCCAAAAGCTTCTCCACCATCCAGAGAAAGCCGAGATCGACTATCCACAGAAAGATGGCAACCACCACAACAAGCGCAAATACGGCAAGCGTCGTCTGTATCGTTTCCTTACGCGTCGGCCATACCACCTTGCGCGTCTCAGCCACCGACTCACGCACGAACCCCACGGCCAACTGGCCCTGAGGGGTGGTCCACGACACGGCAACAGCAGCGACCACGCCAGCCAAAACAGCAAGAACACGCAAGACCATTGCGTGTTCCGCCAAAAAATGGAAGCCGGCAACGCCCGCCGCCAGCAGCAGCAACGCGATCACCAGCTTTAACTTATTGATCATATTTACGCTTATCAGAAATTGGCAGGCCAGGAGGGTCTCGAACCCCCAACCCTCGGTTTTGGAGACCGATACTCTACCAATTGAGCTACTGGCCTAGACCTCTACTTACTCGATGATCTTGGAGACGACACCGGCACCAACGGTGCGGCCGCCCTCACGGATCGCAAAGCGCAGACCCTCTTCCATCGCAATCGGCGCAATCAGCGTCACAGTGATGGCAACGTTGTCACCCGGCATCACCATC
>DATCJT010000148.1:0-22021 GCA_036562645.1 Methylophilaceae bacterium
CGTCGCTTCGTCAGACGACGGCCCTGCGGGTGATCAAAGTGACCATTTATTGTTCTTTCTGAACTTTGGCCATTCATCCATTACCCCCTGCTAAATCACTTGCCCAACACCGGCAGGTTACGCATGCTGGGGAGTAAACCAGTCATAGCGCAGTTCACCATCAATCAGATAGCCTGCACCATTTTTGATGAACCGGAAATTTGAGAGGCATCCCCCGCCTCACAGACAAGTCAGCATCTGCTGAATTTACTGAGACGCTCCCATGTTGGAACAGCCGGGATTCAATGAGCGTTATCGTCATCCCCACCTTCTTGTTTTTCTATATGGTTGGCTCACCCAGTCATCAGATTGTAGAGGTATTCGGAAAAAGTAGGCAACCTGCCATCTGCCACATGTCTTCACAAACAGTTATTTATTTTAAATAATATCTTTTGATATATTATTTGATGCATAACTGACCTGATCCAGACAAGGAGGCAACCATGAAGACAAACGTTGGCGGATGGGATCGCGCGATCCGGATCGCAATCGGTGCCGTGCTGATTGTTTTGGCGGCGCTCAACATCATCGGCTGGTGGGGCTGGCTGGGCATATTGCCGGTGCTGACGGGTACGGTGCGCTTTTGCCCGCTTTACCCGCTGCTGGGCTGGAATACCTCCGGCAAGAAACAGTAGGCGATGGACGCGCGTATCACGGACAACGCGGCAATGCCGGCGGCCATGGACCTCGATAGCATGCGCGTCCATGCCGCGGAGTCGGTCACGTTGCTCAAGCTGCTCAGCAACGAGGACCGGCTCATGCTGCTATGCCAGCTCTCGCTGCAGGAGCGCACCGTCGGCGAGCTGGAGTCGTTGACCGGCATCGTCCAGCCCACGCTTTCGCAGCAGCTCGGCATACTGCGCCGCGAGGGGCTGGTCTCGACACGCCGCGAGGGCAAGTTCATCTGGTACCGCCTGGCGGATGAACGCGCGCTCCGCTTGATGCAGGTGCTGCATGAGCTGTTCTGCGGTTCGGCAGCGCGAATGAAAAAGCCATGAGCATGGACTGGCCCTTCTCGCCCTGGACGACTTTGGCAGGCGGCATGCTGATCGGCCTTTCGGCCGCACTGACGGCTGTACTGCTGGGCCGCATCGCCGGTATCAGCGGCATCGTCGGCAATCTGCTGCAGCCTGCCACCTGGCGGCGGTCCGGCGAATGGCACTGGCGCCTCGCCTTCGTGCTCGGCCTGCTGGCCGCGCCGCTCGTGTGGCAGATTTTCGGGCCGTTGCCTGCAATGGCGCTACCCTCCGATCCCCTCGTCATCATCAGCGCCGGCCTGCTGGTCGGCTACGGCACCCGCCTCGGCTCCGGCTGCACGAGCGGCCACGGGGTATGCGGTCTCGCACGCCTGTCGCCACGCTCTCTCGTCGCGGTGCTGACCTTCATGGCAACGGGCATGCTCACCGTGTCCGTGATGCGCCATGTGCCGGGATGGCTGGAATGAGAGCGGTTGCGGCATTTACGAGCGGGCTCGTCTTCGGCCTTGGCCTTCTGCTTGCCGGCATGACCGATCCAGCCAGGGTGCAGGGCTTTCTCGACGTCTTCGGCAGTTGGGACCCTACCCTTGCGTTCGTGATGGTCGGCGCCATCTGCACCGGCCTGCTGCCGTTCGCCTGGGCAAACCGACGCGATACCTCGCTGCTCGGCATGTCGATGGAGCTGCCTTCAGGCAGAAAGCCGGACTCACGGCTCGTGGCAGGTGCTGCCATCTTCGGCATAGGCTGGGGGCTGGCGGGCCTCTGCCCCGGTCCTGCGGTGGTGAACCTTGCCGTGTTCCGTTTCGAGACATGGCTGTTCGTCATCGCCATGCTGGCAGGCATGCTGCTGCATGCCCGGACGGTGCGCAGAGCGTCAAGGAACTGACTGCTGCGAACCCGACAAAAAAGCCCGGTCAATGCCGGGCTTTTTGATCGGAATGCTTATTTGAACCGGTAGTTTATTCCCAGCTTGAGCGCATGCACCGAAAGATCGGCGTCGATCTTGTAGGGAACGCCTCCGCCCACCCCATCGATCCCGACCCCCGATATGTTCGTATCACCGAAATCGAAATAGGTGTATTCCGCCCTGAGCGTCCAATCGTCATTGAGGGCATGCTCCAGGCCAGCGCCGATCTGATAACCCCAATCGACCCGATCGGAGTCATTCGCTACGGTATTGCCGCATGGGGGCGTGACGGAGCAGGTGTCTTTGAGCCCGAGCTTGGCCCGTGAGTAGACGGCACCGACCTTGCCGTAGTAGAGCGTGCGCTCGCTGGCGTAACCGAGGCGTGCAGCCAGCCCCAGATACCAGTCGCCATCCACCGTTCCCGCTGCGTCATAGACGTAGTTCAGTATCGGGTCCACGCCCGGCGGGAACCTTTTCTTGTCGAGATCGAGATAGCCCAGCTCCCCTTCCAGGCCATAGACGATATTGCCGCGCTGCCAGTTGTAGCCTGCCTGCAGACCACCGAGGAATCCGTGGTCGTCCACGTCCCAGTTCACCTTGGGGAATGGCGGAATGCCGTTATATTCCTCGTCCTCAAAATCGGACTTGCTCCATGCGTAGCCCAGATTGGCCCCGATATAGGCCCCTGACCAGTCAAAGCCGAGTGGCAGCGTTGAAGTTCCGGAATCCGCAACGGAAGTAAAGCTTGCAGTCCCCAGCAGCAGTGCTGCAGCAAGAGCGCACGTTTTCATTCGAAATCCTCCTTTTGTTATTGGAGACAGTTCGTGCAACTCTCGTGATGTGCAGCCTTGGATTGCATCGTGCTGCCGTGATGGCTCCCTGGTGCCTCACTGAAGGCACATGTGACAGTTATACGCCTGCAATCTCCACCTGAGAAGCCCTTGGCACGAGTCTCAGGAGAAAATCCCGTGCCGCCGCGCATGATGTTCCATCATGCGCGGCATGGATCGTATTGCCGTCGTTCCAATTGCGCGAGACTCCCTCCAGTAAATTCAACAGGTTGCCTTGCAACACGCTGCAAGTGACCTGCCCTCCGCAATGCGTTAGAATGCATGCCATGAGAACGATATCGAGGCCGTCCGTGAACGGCCTGCCGCTCGAGGCAGCGCCCGCCGCTCAACCGTGATCCGACCGCCCCGCCCTGTCCGGCTGGTTCCGGCCGGCAGCGGATGTGAGGTGCGTCGGGCCACTGTCAACATTGACCTTCCCCCATGTGTCTGGTTTTTTTAAGTAGGTGATTCTTCATGAGCCGTGGTTTTGTCAAGGAAGACGATCTGGAGCATGCCGGGACCGACCTGCCCGAGCGGCCGGTCAGCGTGCATCCGAATTACGTGACGCCGCAGGGACTGAAACAGCTGGAAAGCGAGATCTCGCGACTGGAAAGCCTGCGGGCGGAACTGACGCCGCGCAAGGAGGACCCTTCGGCACAGCAGCGCCTGGCGGTCGTCGAGCGCGACCTGCGCTATTTCCAGACGCGTCTGGAGCAGGCCATTCTGGTCGAGCCGCACGCCGAGCCGCCGGAAAAGGTGGTGTTCGGCGCTGCCGTGGAAGTGGAGGACGAGGAAGGCAACCAGCATACATTCACCATCGTGGGTGAGGACGAGGCCGACATCGCCGCGCACAAGGTGAGCTGGGTCTCGCCGCTGGCCAAGGCCCTGCTCGGACACCGGGTCGGCGATACGGTCGTCTGGCGCCGCCCTGCCGGAGACATGAATCTCGAAATCATCGACATCAAATGAATGAGGAAACCATGAACGTAACAACCGCCATTGAAACACGTCGTGCCGTCAAGGCTTATGATCCCAACCATGAGATGACGCAGGCCGAGATCGACAAACTGATGTCGCTCGCCATGCTCTCCCCCACCGCGTTCAACATCCAGAACTGGCGCTTCGTGCTGGTGACGGACAAGGAGCTGCGCAAGCAGGTGCGTGCCGCGAGCTGGGATCAGGCACAGGTCACCGATGCCTCGCTGCTCATCGTGCTGACGGCCGACCTCAAGGCCTGGGAGAAGCAACCGGAACGCTACTGGCGCAACGCGCCCAAGCCGGTGCAGGACTATCTGCTGCCGGCGCTCGACCAGTATTACCGCGGACGCGAGCAGGTGCAGCGCGACGAGGCCATGCGCTCATGCGGCATGGCGGCGATGACGATCATGCTCGCCGCCAAGGAAATGGGTTACGACACCTGCCCGATGGACGGCTTCGACTTCGATGCCGTCGCCAAGCTGCTCAACCTGCCG
Source organism: Methylophilaceae bacterium (assembly GCA_036562645.1). Classification (GTDB taxonomy): domain Bacteria; phylum Pseudomonadota; class Gammaproteobacteria; order Burkholderiales; family Methylophilaceae; genus UBA6140. Next base: position 4,226 of record DATCJT010000148.1, read on the forward strand.
GAAGACCACATCCCGGCCATGTTCGTCGTCGTCGGCAAGGCCCTGAAACCGGCCATGCCGCGCGGCGGACAGCTGCCGATGGAAGAAGTCGTCATCTATAACCGCTTCAACTAATTTCATCCGTCCGCACGGGCGATATGGCCTCATGCGGACGGACAATCGAAAAGGATACATTTTGCTCATCGCTAACAACATCACCATGCAGTTCGGCGCCAAGCCGCTGTTCGAGAACATCTCCGTCAAGTTCGGCGAAGGCAACCGTTACGGCCTCATCGGCGCCAACGGCTGCGGCAAGTCCACCTTCATGAAGATTCTGGCGGGCGTGCTGGAGCCGACCTCCGGCAACGTCTCCATCGACAGCAACGAGCGTCTGGCCTGGCTGAAGCAGGACCAGTTCGCCTATGAAGACCAGCGCGTGCTGGATGTCGTCATGATGGGGCACGAGGAGATGTGGGCTGCCCACGTCGAGAAGAACGCCATCTACATGAATCCGGACGCGACCGAGGATGACTACATGCGCGCGGCCGAGCTGGAAAACGTCTACGCCGAATACGACGGCTACACGGCCGAGGCCCGCGCCGGCGAGCTGCTGCTCGGTGTCGGCATCCCGCTCGAGCAGCACAACGGCCCGATGAGCGCCATCGCCCCCGGCTGGAAGCTGCGTGTGCTGCTGGCACAGGCGCTGTTTGCCAATCCGGACATCCTGCTACTGGACGAACCGACCAACAACCTCGACATCAACACCATCCGCTGGTTGGAGGATGTGCTGAACGACCGTGCCTGCACGATGATCATCATCTCGCACGACCGCCACTTTCTGAATCAGGTCTGCACGCACACCTGCGATATGGACTACGGCACGCTGAAGGTCTATCCGGGCAACTACGACGACTATATGGAAGCCGCCCAGCAGGCCCGCGCCCAGCAGGCCCGTGACAATGCCCGCGCGAAGGAAAAGGTGGCGGAACTGCAGGAGTTCGTGCGCCGCTTCTCCGCCAACAAGTCCAAGGCAAGACAGGCCACCAGCCGCCTGAAGATGATCGAGAAGATCAAGATCGAGGAATTCAAGCCGTCCTCGCGTCAGTATCCGTTCATCCGCTTCGAGTTCGACGACAAGGACAAGCTCCACCGCAACGCGCTGGAGGTGGAGAATCTGTCGCACGGCTATGACAGGCCGCTGTTCAGCAACTTCAACCTGATGGTGGAAGCCGGCGAGAAGGTTGCCATCATCGGTGAGAACGGTATCGGTAAGACAACGCTGCTGCGCTGTCTGGCCGGCGACCTCAAGCCCAACCATGGCACCGTGAAATGGGCGGAAAAAGCCAAACTCGGCTACTACGCGCAGGACCACGAATACGAGTTCGAGAACGGGGAGAGCCTGTTCGACTGGATGACACGCTTCACGCAGGAAGGCGACGACGATCAGGCCGTGCGCAGCATGCTGGGCAGGCTGCTGTTCTCCGGCGAGGATGCGAAGAAGTCGGTCAAGGTGCTGTCGGGCGGCGAGAAGGGCCGCATGATCTATGGCCGTCTGATGCTGGAACGCAACAACGTGCTGCTGATGGACGAACCGACCAACCACATGGACATGGAGTCGATCGAGGCGCTCAACACCGCACTGGATCGCTACAAGGGCACGCTGATTTTCGTCAGCCATGACCGCGAGTTCGTCAGCTCCATCGCCACCCGTATCCTGGAAATCAAGCCGGACGGCATCGTCGATTACCGCGGCAACTACGAGGAGTACCTGGAAAGCCAGGGGCTTTGAGGGAGTGTCCGCGTCAACCTGAATGAACCTGTCGCGTTGATGCAAGGTCTGTTACTGGCCGATCTTGCATCTGACGGACGTGCCATGCATCATCCCGGCAGACGGACCTTTTCCGCTTGAACAATAAAACCACTGATCGAATTGCTGAACTTGACTGCACGAAACTCGACACTCCGCCCGCAGGCAGCACTGCTGCTGTTGCTGGCTTGCTCTTCCGGCGCGCATGCGGAAAGCAGCATCTGGTACCGCAATGACGACCCGTTCGCCACGGAGGCGCTGGCACCGCCACTGATACCGCAGGAGTATCTGGACCCGTCGCGCGGCTACGAATGCACGCCGCCCGATTACAGCGCTGCGCTGACGCTGGCCGATGTCGTCAACATCGCACTCTGCAACAACCCGCAGACTCGCGAGGCCTGGGCCAGCGCACGCCAGCAGGCGGCGCAACTGGGCGTGGCCCGCTCGGCCTATCTGCCGTCGATCAGCAACACGACATCCGGCAGTCTCGGTGTCGCCAGCCCGCAATCGCCGACCCGTGACAATCCGTATAGCAACATCTCCAACAATCTGGTGGCGTCCTATCTGCTGTATGACTTCGGCAACCGCGACGCCAACCTGGAGAATGCCCGCCAGCTGCTGCTGGCTGCCAGCGCCAGCCAGAACAGCGTCATCCAGAGTCTGCTGCTCAACGTCGTCCAGTCCTATTTCCAGGTTCAGGCCGGCATCGCCTCGGTCGAGGCCGCCATCGAATCGGAAAAGGCCAGCGAGGAGAGCTTCAAGGCGGCGGAGGCCCGCTACAAGGCCGGCGTCGCCACACCGGCGGACAAGCTGCAGGCGCAGACATCGCTGGCACAGGCGACACTGGCGCGCATCACGGCCGAAGGCAGCCTGAAGACCGCCTACGGCAATCTGGCCAACGTCATGGGGCTGGATGCCAGCCACCCGCTGACACTGGCACCGAGGACGAGCGTCAACCCGGAGCAGAATCTGGAACAGGACATCAACGCGCTGATCGAGGAGGCGCGTCAGCGTCGTCCCGACCTGCTGGCCAGCGAGGCCCAGCTGCGCGCGGCCGAAGCCAGCATCGCCGCCAGCCGCGCTGCCGCCAAGCCGACCGTGTCACTGTCGGTATCCAACAGTTCGCAGAACGGCAGCGACATCTCTTCCAGCAATACCGGCACCATCGGCCTCAGCGTCTCGATCCCGCTGTTCGATGGCTATGGGCCGAGCTACCGCATCCGCAGCGCGGAAGCGCTGGCCGAGGCACGCGCCGCACAGCGCGACCGCCTGCGCCTGCAGATCTCGCTGGATGTCTGGAACGCCTATCAGGCACTGCGCACCGCCGGCCAGTCGGTGCGCGCGGCCGAAGCCCTGCTCGCCAGCGCCGAGGAATCCTCCCGCGTGGCGCTGGGCCGTTACCGGGCCGGCGTCGGCAACATCCTCGACACGCTGAACGCGCAAAGCGCCCTCGCCAGCGCGCGCCAGCAGAAGATACAGGCCGACCTCAACTGGAACATCGCACGCGCGGCACTGGCTCAGGCCATGGGTGCGCTCGACCATGCCATGATCCAGTCGCTGCCAGCCGCCGAAGTTTCCGCGCTGACACCATGACGCCTCCACATAACAAGCCAACCAATATCGGGATAAACGCCTCATGATCAGAAAATGGTTCATCCGACTGCTCATCCTCGCCATCGCGGCGGCCGGCATCTACTATTACCTGCAAAGCCAGAAGCCTTCCCCCGAGGCACGCTACCGCCTGCAGCCCGTCACGCGCGGCGATGTCGCCCGCAGCGTGTCCGCCAACGGCACGCTGAATCCGGTGACCATCGTCAGCGTCGGCACCCAGGTCTCGGGCCGGGTCAACAAGCTTTATGTGGACTTCAATGACCGGGTCGAAGCCGGTCAGGTGCTGCTCGAACTGGACGACTCACTGCTGCTCGCGCAGATCGAGCAGACCACGGCCAACATCCGAAACATCGAGGCCTCGGTCGAGCTTGCCGCCGCCAACGAGGCGCGCATCCGCTCCCTGTACGAGCAGGAATACGTCTCCAGACAGGAACTAGATCAGGCGGTGCAGGCGCTGAAGTCGGCCAAGGCACAGCTGGAGAACGCACGTGCGCAATTGAAGCGCGACAAGACCAACCTTGGCTATTCCATCATCCGCTCGCCGGTCTCCGGCGTCGTCATCGACCGCATCGTCGATGTCGGCCAGACCGTGGCAGCCAGCTTCCAGACGCCGGAGCTGATCCGCATCGCGCAGGATCTGTCCAAGATGCAGATCGACTCCAACTTCGCCGAAGCCGATATCGGCAGCATACGCGAAGGCCAGATCGCCAGATTCTATGTCGATGCCTTCCCCAATCGCGAATTCCAGGGTGTGGTCAAGCAGCTCAGGCTGAATCCTACCGTCACCTCCAACGTCGTGACCTATGATGTCGTCATTTCGGTCGATAATCCGGACGAGATCCTGCTGCCGGGCATGACGGCCTATGTCAGCATCGAGATCGAGCGCAGCAGCGATGCGCTGCTGGTGCCCAATTCGGCATTGCGCTTCCGGCCGGAGGAGGAAGGCAGCGACGGCCCGCGCGGGCCCGCCGCTGGCCCGGGCGGCAAGTCTCCCGTCGAGCCCGGCCAGGCCAAGGTCTATATCCTGCAGAACGGCAGGCCCACCCCTGTTGCCGTCCGGACCGGCATCACCGATGGCCGCGTGACGGAGATTTTCAGCGACGACCTCCAGCCCGGAGACCAGGTCATCGTCGGCGACACGCTGCAGCAAAAGGCCGGCGGCAGCACTACCATGCGCTTCCGGATGTTCTGATGTCGTCACCGCTGATTCTGGTGCAGCACCTGCACAAGCAGTATGAGACCGCTGCCGGTCCCTTCCCCGTGCTGAAGGATGTCAACCTGCGCATGGAGCGCGGCGAATACATCGCGATCATGGGACCGTCCGGCTCCGGCAAGTCCACGTTCATGAACATTCTCGGCTGCCTCGACCAGCCGACCAGCGGCGCATACGTCCTCGACAACCAGAATGTGGAGGAAATGGACAAGAACGCGCTGGCCAGGGTACGCAACCGCACCATAGGCTTCGTCTTTCAGGGCTTCAACCTGCTGTCGCGCACCACGCTGCTGGACAATGTCGCCCTGCCCCTCGTCTATGCCGGCGTGGAAAAGCCGGAGCGGCACGCCAGAGCCAAGGTGCTGCTGGAACGGGTGGGCCTGGGCAAATATCTGCATTCCATGCCCAACCAGATTTCCGGCGGCCAGCAGCAGCGTGTTGCCATCGCCCGCGCGCTGGTCAACAAGCCGAGCCTGATCCTCGCCGACGAGCCGACAGGCAACCTCGATAGCAAGACCAGTGATGAAATCATGGCCCTGTTCGACGAACTGAATCAGGAGGGCATCAGCATCGTGCTGGTCACGCACGAGACCGACATCGCCGAACACGCCAAGCGGCAGATCTATTTCCGCGACGGCCGCATCGTCAGCGACAGCACGGGCGGCGTAGAGAACCAAGCCCACCTGCAGGAGACCGCCTGATGTTCAGCGCCATGCTCGGAGAAGCCTGGCACGCCATGGGTGCCAACCGCATGCGGACCTTCCTGACCATGCTCGGCATGGTCATCGGCGTCGGCGCCGTGGTGCTGATGCTGGCGATCGGCCAGGGCGCGCAGGAATCGGTCAAACGCTCCATCGACACGATGGGCAGCAATCTGCTCATCGTGCTTTCCGCTCCGCCGGGCATGGGCGGCGCACGCGCCGCCACCGGCAACCAGCCGTCGCTGACGGTCAAGGATGCGGAGGCCATCGCCGAACTCGACGGCGTCAAGGCAGTCGCGCCCAGCGTCAACGGCAGCGCGCAGATCATCTTCGGCGGCAACAACTGGAACACCAGCATCATCGGTACGACACCGGACTATCTGGAAACGCGCTCCTGGTCGCTCTCCGACGGCTATGCCTTCACCGACTCCGACATACGCTCCGGCACGCGCGTCGCGCTGGTCGGAAAAACCGTGATCGACAACCTGTTCGGCGACGTCTCGCCGATCGGCAAGACCATACGCATCAACAAGAGTCCGTTCATCGTGATCGGCGTGCTGGAAAGCAAGGGGCAGAGTCTGGACGGGCGCGACCAGGATGACACCATCATCGTGCCGCTGACCACCGCCCAACGTCAGCTGTTCGGTAGCCAGTTCGCCGGCAGCGTGCGCATGATCACGGTGCAGACGGAGAGCATGGAGGTCATGTCGCTGGTGGAAAGCAGCATCAACAGCCTGCTGCGCCAGCGCCACAACATCCGCGAAGGCGCCGAGAACGACTTCTTCGTGCGCAACCTGACGGCGGCGGCGAACTCGGCTGCGGAGACCACGCGCACCATGTCGCTGCTGCTGGGCGCGATTGCATCGGTTTCCCTGCTGGTCGGCGGCATCGGCATCATGAACATCATGCTGGTCTCTGTCACCGAACGTACCCGTGAGATCGGTATCCGCATGGCGATCGGTGCGCGCGAGTACGACATCCTGCTGCAGTTCCTGCTGGAAGCCATCATGATCTCGGTCGTCGGCTGTCTGATCGGCCTGGCGGTCGGCATCGGCGGCGCCCTGCTGATCAACGCGCTGTGGCAGACCGCCATCATCATCTCCAGCCAGTCGGTCATGCTGGCGTTCGGCGTGGCAGCCACCGTCGGTATCTTCTTCGGCTTCTATCCGGCACGCAAGGCAGCCCGCATGAATCCGATCGAGGCGCTGCGCCACCAGTAGGCGATGGCTACTCCAGTCCCAGCGAAGTCTTGATGACGTATTTGGCCGCGAAGCCGACCAGCCCGAGAGTAAGGCCCAGAAACATGACGAATGTCCCGAATCTGCCGGCCTTGGACTCCCGCGCCAGATGCCAGACGATCAGGACCATCATCAGCATCAGCCCTCCGATGCCGAAGGTCAGCCCGAACTCGGTCAGCTGCGCCTCGGTAATGCCAAACAGTGTGTTCTGCATGTAAAATCCGCCCGCAACGATGCAAGGCCGTCAGTCTGCTGCTGCTTTCGCGCACGTTCAAGCGCTAAATGACGCTTGTTTGACCTATATCAAGTGCGGCCGGAAACGGCTTCACTAGAATTCATCCATCCCAATCATCAATCTTTCCATACACAGGAGTCAGGAAATGAAAAAAACCTTGCTGGCAGTGGCTGTTGCTTCTGCACTTTTGCCCAACCTTTCCTTCGCCGAAGAAGGCGACTGGGTCGTGCGTCTGAGGGCCGTGGATGTCTCGCCTAACGAATCCAGCAGACTCGGCAAGACTGTCAACAAGAACGTCGCTCCCGTCATGACGCCGAGCGCCGACCTGAAAGTCGATGACAACGTCATCCCGGAACTCGATATTTCCTACTACCTCACCAAGAACATCGCCGCCGAACTGATCCTGGCGCTGGGCACCAAGCATGACGTCAAGATCAGCGGCGACAGCGCCGGCGTGATCGGCGATCAGAACCTGGGCGAGGTCAATCTGCTGCCGCCGACGCTTACCCTGCAATGGCATTTCCGTCCGGACCAGACCTTCGACCCGTACATCGGTGCCGGCATCAACTACACCCGCGCGCTGGACCGCAACCTGAAATTCAGGCGCGGCGCCACCACCGGTGACAAGATCAAGATCGACAGCGACAGCTGGGGTCTGGTGGCACAAGCCGGTTTCGACATCAATCTGAAGGACGGCTGGCTGATCAACGCCGACGTCAAGTACATCAAGATGGACACCGACGTCAAAATGAAGGGTGCCGTGACAGGCGGCGCATGGACCAAGATCGACTCGCTCGACATCGACCCCTGGGTCATCGGTATCGGTATCGGCAAGCGCTTCTAACGCCCTATCCACTGATTTACATCTCCACAACTTGCCTCTGCAGTCCTCTGCAGAGGCTTTTTTTTGACTATGCAACCTCCGGACAAAAAAGCGGCAACCTGCGAAACGCAGGCTGCCGTCCACCTCACTCCGTCAGTCAGTGGATCAAATGATCTTGGAAAAACGGGTACGGTTGCGATCCGCCTGCAGATAGCGGTCGAACATCATGGCGACGGCACGCACGAAGAACCAGCCGGCCGCGGTGACCTGAATGCCGGTCTCGTCCATCTCGATCAGTCCGTCCTGCCGCAGGGACTCCAGTCTGCGGAGTTCATCGGCGAAATAGCTCCTGAAGTCGATCAGATAGGCCAGGTTGATGGACTCGAACAGCACCTGCCCCTGGCACATGATCGCCATGATCACGGCGCGACGCACCACATCGTCACGTGTCAGGGCGAGACCGCGCACGATGGGCAGACGGCCATGGTCGAGCAGGTCGCAGTATTCCTCCAGTGTCTTGGCGTTCTGGCTGTAGGTGGCGCCGACGCGGCTGATGGCGGACACGCCCAGGCTGATCTGGTCGCAGTCCGGCTGCGTGCTGTACCCCTGGAAATTGCGGTGCAGCCTGCCCTGTCGCTTGGCGATCGCCAGTTCGTCGTCAGGCAGGGCAAAGTGGTCCATGCCGACATATATGTATCCATTGCCGAGAAAGGCCGAGATCGCGCCGGACAGCATGCCGATCTTGTCCGCAGCGCGCGGCAGGTCGGCCTCGTGTATCCTGCGCTGTGGCTTGAACCGCTCCGGCAGATGGGCATAGGCATAGAGCGCGATGCGGTCCGGCCGCAGGCTGGCGACCTGCTGCAGTGTGCGCTGAAATGACTCGGCCGTCTGTCTGGGCAGACCGTAGATCAGATCGACATTGATGGACCTGAAGCCCAGTCGGCGCGCCGACGCGACCAGATCGAACACCTGTTCGGCCGGCTGGATGCGGTGCACCGCCTTCTGCACTTCCGGATCGAAATCCTGCACACCGAAGCTGATGCGGTTGAAGCCGATATCCGCCAGATGACGGAGACGTGCCTCCGTCACCGTGCGCGGATCGACCTCGATCGAATACTCGCCATCCGTCGCCAGCACGAAGCGCCGACGCAGCATGTCCATCAGCCGTTTCAGTTCGTCATCGCTGAAGAAGGTCGGCGTGCCGCCGCCAAGATGCAGCTGGCTGACGGTTTGCCCCTGCCCCAGTCTCGCCATGTACAGATCGAGCTCGCGTTCGAGATAGCGCAGATATTCCGCAGCGCGCTCGTGACGCTTGGTCACGATCTTGTTACAGGCACAGTAGAAGCAGAGCGATTCGCAGAACGGGATGTGCACGTAGACCGACAGCGGCAATGCCAGTCTGCCCACCTGCCGCTGCTCCAGTGCGAGCAGAAAATCCTCCTCGCCGAATGCCTCGACGAAGCGGTCCGCCGTAGGATAGGAGGTGTAGCGTGGCCCCGGGACGTCGAACCGTTGCAGCATCTCGGGCGTCACGACGTCGGTCACTTCGACATAGGAATGAATGCTATCTGCGATCATGTTGGTATTCCGTTTGTGGCACTTTGCCGGAGTATGGAAATGTGCACGCATATGGGGAACACCGCATTGACCCATGTCAAATTTTCGCAATCTCTCGTTCTCAAGCTACCATCCCGCAGCCAAAAGAGGTAAGCTAGCCCGATTGCAACCACGGTTCCCGCCATGCTGACAGAATCCTTCAAAGTCGCCTGTTCCAACTGCAATCTTCGCGAACTCTGCATGCCCATCGGCCTCACGCCGGAGGAACTGCAGAAACTGGACAGCCTCGTCGCCACACGGCGCAAGGTCAGCCAGGGCGAAGCGCTGTATCGCAGCGGCGAGTCGTTCACGTCGCTTTACGCCATCCGTACCGGCTTCTTCAAGACCTGTGTTTCCAGCCCGGATGGGCGTGAACAGGTGACCGGCTTTCAGATGGCCGGAGAGATCATCGGCCTCGACGGTATCACCACGGACCGCCACAACTGCAATGCCGTCGCGCTGGAGGACGCCGAGGTCTGCGTCATGCCGTTTGCCAACGTGGAGGAGATATCGCGCGAGTTTCCCGTGCTGCAGCGCCATGTGCACAAGATCATGAGCCGCGAGATCGTGCGGGACCAGGGCGTCATGCTGCTGCTCGGCAACATGCGCGCAGAAGAGAGGCTGGCCGCGTTTCTGCTCAACCTGGTGCAGCGTCTGAATGCGCGCGGCTTTTCCAGGTCCGAGGTGATTCTGCGCATGACGCGCGAAGAAATCGGCAGCTATCTCGGCATGAAGCTGGAGACCGTCAGCCGGACCTTCTCCAAGTTCAGTGAGGAAGGCATCATCGAGGTCAAGCAGCGCTGGGTCAAAATCCTGCAGCCGGATGCGCTGAGACGGATTTTCGATCCGGAAAGCGCCGTCTGACGGACTCTCGAACGTTCAGTGCTCCCCTTGAGGCCCGTCGGCCACGGGTGTGGCGGCGTGATTGCGGCCCTCGATGGCGGGCAGCAGTTCCTTCGCTTCCAGTCTCCGGTTGATTTCGATGCCCTTGCGATAGTAGTTTTCCTCCACCGGGTCCGGATTCTGCAACGCCAGGCCCACGGTAATCACGCCTGCGATGATGACCGCAATCGGGCCGGCCAGCACCAGCCAGACGTAACCGTATTTCCACCAGGGCCGGTCGTCCCGCCCGCCCGTCAATGCATCCGCCATCATCATTCCCTGTTTTCCTTTCTGCAAGTGCCTCACGTCGGCCCCTAGCGTGGCACCAGGAACACCGACTTCTCTTCGCGCCGCTTGTCGCTACCCATCATCTCGATATCGAACCAGACGCGATGCGAGCCGGGTTCCAGCCTGCCGTCCGGAATCTGCAGATAAAGCGTGATCCATCTGGATTCGGCCGGCTGCAATGTGATGCCGGCCTGCGCGTCGAGGTCCGGCGACTTGAGCCGTAAGTCCTCCTCACCTCTGGCGCTGATCCGATAGGCCTGCACACGCTCGGTCGCGTTCATCAGCTGCATGCGGTAGACGTTTTCCAGCAGGCCGCCCTCGACGATGCGCGACATGACGCCGCGGTCGCGGATCACATCGGCCTTGAATGGGATACGCAGGGCGAGGCTGACGATGACCGCGGTCACCAGGAAGGCCAGTATGCCGGAATAGATCAGCACGCGCGGCCGCAACACCCGCTTCAGCATCTCGGCCCTGCTCCAGTGATGGAGCATGCCGTTCTCCGTCGTATAGCGGATCAGACCGCGCGCATAGCCGACCTTGTCCATGACGCCGTCACAGACATCCGCGCAGGCACCGCAGCCGATGCACTCGTACTGCAGCCCCTTGCGGATATCGATGCCGGTCGGACAGACCTGCACACATAAGCCGCAATCGATGCAGGACCCCAGACCGAGCTGCCTGGGATCGTCCTTGCGTGACCGGTTGCCGCGCGGCTCGCCGCGTTCCGCGTCATATGTGACGATGAGCGTATCCTTGTCGAACATCGCGCTCTGGAATCGGGCATACGGGCACATGTATTTGCATACCTGTTCACGCATGAAGCCCGCGTTGCCGTAGGTGGCGAATCCGTAGAAGAAGACCCAGAAGGTCTCCCACGGCCCCATCTGCAGCACCATCCAGTTCTGCAGCAGCTCGCGCATGGGCGTGAAATATCCGACAAAGGTGAATCCGGTCCACAGGGCGAACATGCCCCATACCAGATGCTTGAGCCCCTTCTTGGTGAGCTTTTCCGCCGTCGTGCCACTCCTGTCCAGCTTCATGCGCGCCGCGCGGTCGCCCTCGATGACTTTCTCGATCCAGAGAAAGATCTCGGTATAGACCGTCTGTGGACAGGCATAGCCGCACCACAGACGCCCTGCCACAGCCGTGAACAGGAACAGTGACAGCGCCGAAATGATGAGTATGGCGGTCAGATAGATCAGATCCTGCGGATACAGGACCAGATCGAAGATATAGAAGCGCCGCGTTTCGAGGTGGAACAGGACGGCCTGCCGCTCGTTCCACTGCAGCCAGGGAACGCCGTAGAACACGATCTGCGTGAGCCAGACCATGGCCCAGCGCCACTTGCTGAAAAATCCGGCTACGCTGCGCGGGTAGATCTTCTCCCGTGCAGCGTAGAGGGAGACCATCACTTCGTCCGACGCTTCGGACTTTCTGGCATTTGCCGCATGCTCCACCATATCGGACGCCGCTCTTTCACCTTACCTGTTGGACAGACCCCAGACATAGCCGGTCAGCACATGAATCTGCGCCTCGCTCAGCTTGCCGGCCTGGGCCGGCATCTGATTGGTCTTGCCATTGTTGATCATGGCGATGATGTTCTTCTCGCCGGCGCCGTGCAGCCAGACACCATCGGTCAGATTGGGCGCGCCTATCATCTGGTTGCCTTTGCCTTCCGGTCCGTGGCAGGCGGCACAAACCACGAACTTCTCCTTGCCGAGTTCGGCCCTTGCCGCATCATGCTCGCTGCCGGAAAGGCTCAGAACATAGTTGGCCACGTTCCTGACGTCTTCCTCGCTACCGACCATCGCAGCCATCGGCGGCATCATGCCGATGCGGCCGTTGACCAGCGTCGCCTTGATGTTCTCCGGCGCGCCGCCATGCAGCCAGTCATCGTCGGTCAGGTTGGGGAAGCCCTTGCTGCCGCGCGCATCTGAGCCGTGACACTGGGCACAGTTGTTGAGGAACAGGCGCGAACCGACGGCCATGGCCTGCTCGTCAGCCGCAAGCTCTTCCACCGACATCGCCATGAACCTGTCATACAGCGGTCTGGTGGCATCCTCTGCCCTGGCCATCTCCGCATCGAACTGCCCGACCTGCGACCAGCCCAGCGCCCCTCGATAGGAGCCCATGCCGGGATAGATGATCAGATAGGCGATCGAAAAGACGATGGTGAGCACGAACAGCCCGACCCACCAGCGCGGCAACGGATTGTTCATCTCGCGCAGGTCGCCGTCCCAGACATGGCCGGTGTCGGTATTCTGCGCTGCCTGCACCCTGGTCTTGTTGGTCATCCACAACAGAAGCGCGCAGCCGATGATGCCCAGCGCGGTGATGACCGCAATAAACAGTGGCCAGAAACTGCTGGTGAATTCCAAATCACTCATTTTTCCATTCCTCGATCCTGTTCAAATGGCAGATTGGCCGCTTCGTTGAAATCAGCCTCGCGATTGCGGGACCAGGCCCAGATGACGATACCGATGAAGGCGACGAAGCTGACAACGGTGGTGATGACGCGCAATGTATTGATGTCCATGGCCACCTCCCCTACCTGACTGCCCTGCCCAGACCCTGCAGGTATGCGATCAGGGCATCCATCTCGGTCTTGCCTTGCACTTCGGCCTTGGCATTGGCGATCTGCTCGTCGGTGTACGGCACGCCGACCTTGCGCAGCGCACGCATCCGCTGCGGGATGCTGTCCGCATCGACCAGGTTCTTCTCCAGCCAAGGGTAGTACGGCATGTTGGACTCCGGCACGACATCGCGCGGATTGATCAGATGGATGCGATGCCATTCGTCGCTGTACTTGCCACCGACCCGGTGCAGGTCGGGCCCGGTGCGCTTGCTGCCCCACTGGAACGGATGGTCGTAGACGAACTCGCCGGCGACGGAATAGTGGCCGTAGCGCAGCGCTTCCGCCCGGAACGGACGCACCATCTGGGAATGGCAGTTGTAGCAGCCTTCGCGGATATAGATATCCCGGCCCGCCAGCTGTATCGGCGTATAGGGCTCGAGACCCTTGACCGGCTCGATCGCCGTCTTCTGGAAGAAGAGCGGGACGATCTCCACGATGCCACCGAAGGAAACGACGATCAGAATCAGTACGATCATCAGGAAATTGTTGGTTTCGATCTTTTCGTGAAAGAAACCGGATTTCTTGTGTTCAGCCATTTTCTTCATTCCTCAAGCATGAGCCGCAACAGGCGGGACTGGAACATCGACGGACTTGCCGACCGATGCGGTCTTCAACACATTCCACAGCATCACGATCATGCCGCCGAGGTAGAGCAGCCCGCCTAGCAGACGCAATGCATAGAACGGATAGGTCGCCTTCACGCTTTCGACGAAGGTGTAGGTCAGCGTGCCGTCCGGGTTGACGCCGCGCCACATCAGGCCCTGCATGACACCGGCGATCCACATCGCGGCGATATAGAGCACGATGCCTATCGTCGCCATCCAGAAGTGCAGCTCGATCGCCTTGACGCTATACATCTGCTTCTGGCCAAAGAGACGCGGAATCATGTAATAGAGCGAGCCCATGGAAACCAGACCGACCCAGCCGAGCGCGCCGGAATGCACGTGGCCCACGGTCCAGTCGGTGTAGTGCGACAGCGCATTGACGGTCTTGATCGCCATCATCGGCCCTTCGAACGTGCTCATGCCGTAGAAGGACAGCGACACGATGAGGAAGCGCAGAATGGGATCGTCACGCAGCTTGTGCCAGGCGCCCGAGAGCGTCATGATGCCGTTGATCATGCCACCCCAGCTCGGCGCCAGCAGGATCAGCGAGAACACCATGCCAAGGGACTGGGTCCAGTCCGGCAGCGCCGTGTAGTGCAGATGGTGCGGACCCGCCCACATATAGGTGAAGATCAGCGCCCAGAAGTGCACGATGGAAAGCCGGTAGGAGTAGACCGGACGCTCGGCCTGCTTGGGCACGAAGTAATACATCATGCCGAGAAAGCCGGCCGTGAGGAAGAAGCCGACGGCGTTATGGCCGTACCACCACTGCACCATGGCGTCCTGCACGCCGGCATAGGCCGAGTAGGACTTCATGAACTCGGCAGGGATCGCGGCGCTGTTGACGATGTGCAGCAGGGCCACGGCGATGATGAATGCGCCGAAGAACCAGTTGGCGACATAGATGTGCTTGACCTTGCGCTTGCCTATGGTGCCGAAGAAGACGATGGCATAGGCGATCCACACCAGCGCGATGAGGATGTCGATCGGCCACTCCAGCTCGGCGTATTCCTTGCCCTGGGTATAGCCCAGCGGCAGCGAGATGGCGGCAGCGACGATCACCAGCTGCCAGCCCCAGAATGTGAACGATGCCAACGGCCCGCCGAACAGCCGCGTCTGACAGGTGCGCTGCACGACATAATAGGACGTGGCGAACAGCGCAGAGCCGCCGAAGGCGAAGATGACGGCGTTGGTATGCAGCGGACGCAGGCGTCCGAAACTGGTCCACGGCAGCCCCAGGTTCAGCTCGGGGATGTACAGCTGGGCGGCGATAATCACGCCGACCAGCATGCCGACCACGCCCCAGATGACCGCCATGATAGAGAATTGCCGTACAACGGTATCGTTGTACATCACTGCTTCAGAGCTATTCAGACTCATAGTGAAATACCCCAGGTTGACGATGCTATGCGGCATTCTGTCGCAGTTCGGAATACCCCTATTTGATTTAGGTCAATCATCGTGCAATATCCGCTCGCCCTCCTTTTCCAGGTCGTCGAACTGGTCGTTGTGTATGGCCCACCAAAGTCCGGCAAGGATGGCGAGCACCAGTACGACGGAGAGCGGTATCAGCAGAAACAGGATGTCCATGTCTCAATCCCTGATATTGGCCAGTCTGGCCGCGTTCAGAATCACCAATAGAGAACTCAATGCCATGCCGAGGCCGGCGATCCAGGCATTGATCCAGCCGGTCACGGCAAGCGGGATGCAGACGGCATTGTAGAACGCAGCCCAGGCGAGGTTCTGGCGCACGATCCGCATGGTCCGTCTGGCATGCAGCAGCAGGCTCACCACGGCGGAAAGGCGGGAGCCGAGGATGACGAAATCCGCCCGTGTCTGCGCCAGCGGAGCCGCCTGCCCCAGAGCGACGGAGACCTGCGCCCCCGCCAGCACCGGACCGTCATTGAGTCCATCACCGACCATGAGCACATGCCGTCCTGCGGCCTGCAGTGCCCGCACATGCGCTAGCTTGTCTTGCGGCCTGCTGTCGGCCGTCACGCGTCCAATCTGCAGCCGTTCCGCCACCCGTTCCACGGCCGCCGGTCGGTCACCCGATAGGATCTCGACCTGCAGCCCGGCGGCACGCAGCCGGACGATGCTTTCCGCCGCATCCACGCGGATGTCCTCGTCCAGATCGAAAGTCGCAAGCCAGCCCCGTGCATCGGCAAGATGCACCTGCGACTGCGCATGTATGGCCTGCTCCGCGCCGCAGAAACGCGCCGACCCAAGCCGTACCTGTCCGTGAGCCGTCTCGGCCAGCAATCCCTGCCCGGGAATCTCTTCGACCTTGCCGACCGTCTCACTACCCTGCGGACAGGCTGCGACCAGGGCGCGCGACGCCGGATGCAGCGAATGCCGCGCGATCGATGCCGCGAGCCGCAGGGCACGGTCGGCATCCCAGCCTGCACGTACGCGGATGCTGCCGACCTGCATCCGGTCGTTGGTCAGCGTGCCGGTCTTGTCGAACACCACGGTGTCGATGCCGGCCAGCGCTTCTAGCGACTGCAGCCTGCGCGTGAGCACACCGCAGCGCGCAAGCGCTCCGGCCGCAGCCAGCATCGCGGCCGGTGTCGCGAGCGACAGCGCGCAGGGACAGGTGACGACCAGTACGGCCACGGCCGCCATCAGCCCGCGTGCCGGATCGGTCTGCCACCAGTAGGCGACGGCCGCGAGCGCGGCGAGCAGCACGAACAGCAGGAACGGCTGCGCGATGCGGTCAGCCAGTTGCGCGAGGCGCGGCTTGTCGGTCGCCGCCTGCTCCATCATCGCCACGATCTGCGCATAGCGGGTATCTTGCCCCGTCCGGCTGACCCGCATCAGGACGGCGGATGCCAGGTTGTAACTGCCGGCAATCAGCTCGGCATGCCCTTCCTTTCTCACCGGCCGAGATTCGCCCGTCAGCAGCGCCTCGTCCGCCAGCGTCTCGCCTTCCACCAGTTCACCGTCGGCGGGGAACGCCTCTCCCGGCAGGACGCGCACGATATCCGCCGGCCGCAGTCGCCGCACCGAGACGCGCTCGAAGCTGCCATCCGGTAGCTGCCGCTCCACGCTGGCCGGAAGCCGCTGCATGAGGTCGTCGAGCGCACCGGCGGTCCGGTTGCGCAGCCGCGTTTCCAACAGCCGTCCGGTGAGCAGGAAGAAAACGAACATCGTGATGGAATCGAAATAGACCTCGCCCGCCCACCAGCCATGGGGCCAGAAAGTGGCGGCGGAACTGACGACGAACATGATGAGGATGCCGAGCGCGACCGGCAGATCCATGCTGACCTGGCGTCGGCGCACGTCACGCCAGGCGTTGCCGAAGAACGGGCCGCAGGAGAACAGCAGAACCGGCAGCGTCAGCACCCATGAGGCCCAGCGCATGAGATGCAGGATATCCGGCGTCATTTCCCCTGGTTCTGCGACATAGACCGGCGCCGCATACATCATGACCTGCATCATGCAGAACCCCGCCACCAGCCAGCGCCACAGCGCCAGCCGCTGCGTCTTTCTGCGCTCGGCCAGCGCCTCTGCATTGGTGACCGGCAGCGCGCCGTAACCGGCACGATGGACCGCCGCCACCCATTCCGACGGACGCGTCATATCCGCCGACCATTTCACGGACGCACGTCCGGTGACGCCGTTGACCTCCGCCTGCAGCACGCCCGGCACCGACCTCAGCGCACGTTCGACGATGTTGGCGCAGGCCGCGCAATGCATCCCCTCGATCAGAAGATGCGAATCCCACAGCGCTGCATCACTGCGGTCCTGCCTGCCGAAGGTGGGCCATTCCAGTGGATCATCGAGCGCCGCCATGCCCGCTGCAGTCGCCGGCGGCACACCCTGCCCGGCCGTCATCTTGTCCAGAGTCATTTCCTGCATGCCGACAGCCTAGTGCAAAGCCGGCCGGCGACGCTTGATGTATGTCAACATCAGGCGCAATAGATTGACTTATCCTGCCTTGAGTTGCCTAATTGAAAATCGGCATGACGCTGTCCCAACGGGAAAGCGTTGCCCGAACGCATGACAAGGAGGGAACCATGCACCGCCATCTCGCCACACTGCTATGCACTGCCATGCCGACCATCGCCGCCGCGGAGACCGATGTGCCGATGTCGCGCGGCGAAATGCTCTACCGCAACCACTGCATCGAGTGCCACAACCAGCAGATACACTGGCGCGACGCTAGGATCGCCAAGGA
>DATCJT010000161.1:0-2165 GCA_036562645.1 Methylophilaceae bacterium
CCTCAAGGCCACCCCCCCCTTCCTCAATCCTTCACACCGCCCGCCGATCAGCCGCCTCCGCAGCACTCTTGGCCCGGTGGCAAGGAATACAGAGCACCTGCATGTTGCCCTCAGTGTCCGGGCCGCCACGATGAAGTGGAACGATGTGGTCCAGCTCGAACCCATACGGGTAATCGACTAGCGAACGGCAGCACTGGCAGTGCGGGTCTTGTGTCCACAGCTTCAGACGGCGCTTCGTGCGGACTGACTCTGGGGCACGCTTCTCCGCACTCCCGCCTGCCCGCTTGCGTGGCTGTTCAAGCCTGCGGATTGCGGGTCGAAGCGTTCTTAGCTTCACGTTCCGCCCTCCGCTTCTCCGCCTTCTCGCGCTCGGCCTGCTCCATCCTGGCAAGCCTCGCCTTGGCTCGCTCACATGCGAGCCTGAAGCCAAGTCCGCACATCTGCTGAACGATCCAGCGCTGGCGATTAGTGCAACCGCAACCCATGCTTTGCTCTGCGTTGGTGTCGCGGCCCGCCGTCCTCTGCGGGTAGGAGGCACCGCAGCAACTCGTCTCACCACGTCGCGCGACTGCCGGCGTTATTGATAGCCACTGGGCCGGCTCTGGCATACCCGGATCCTCTCTTGTGGGCCAAGCCCTGACGGGCCGCGATGGGAGGCCCGAGAGGATCGTCTCGCGGGGAATTAGTTGACGGGCCTGCCGCTCAGGTCAACCATCGGTGGCGCGTCGGGGTCTACGTCATCCGACTGCGCAAGCAGCAGATTCGCCGCACCTGCTACGACTTGAGCCAAAGCGCAAATGGCCTGGGTGTTCGTCTCGATGGCCCGGGTCAGCTTGTCGAGCGCCTCTGCGCGAGAGTCTTCTGGCATTGGCTTGGCGCTCCAATGAAAAAAGCCGCTTCAATTGGGCGGCTTGGTCTGCTTAGTGACACCTCGGCCTCGCATACGCGGGCCAAGTGCCACTAGGCTGGGTCAAATTGTGGCGCGATTGTGCCACGTGTCGATTGCATGTCAAGCTGTCTCTTGACCATCGCACGGGCATCATGTACGAGCCCCGACATGTCAGCGGGCCGAACGGCAAGCGCCTTGGCTGCCTTACTCACGCCGATGCCTCGGCGGCTGTAGACGTAGTACCAACGCATCACGTCTCGATGCTTCACCGGCAGATTGAAGACGATCTTCTCGATCATCTGAGCGTCGATGTCGTCAACCGGCACGCGCAACTCGTCCACCGCATTTCGGAATCCCGCCGCTTTGTAGCCCCGGAACATCGGCGAGGTGCGAGGCCCGCCCCGGCCGGAATTGCACCATCTGGCCCAGTTGATGAGCCGCTCGTGCACTCCCTCGTGCTCGAATCTGACGCGGTGCAAGTCGTTGTCGTCTGGTGTCATCATGTCGCTATCTCGTTGCAATGCGTCGGCCTCTGCCGCGGCTTTGACCTGCGCGTGCGTCAGCCCCCATTGCTCTAGCAGCAGGCGATATGCGCGGGTCTGCACCCCAGCTGCTTTAGCCGCGCGCGAGAGCTGCCGCGCCGCGCAGCCCGGGCAGCTGGCCGTGAAGCCATGCCATAGCTCTTGAGCGGCCCGGGCGCAGTCCTGACATGTCACGGCGCGCCCCACAGCGGCAGACACCCGGCGACGACGTAAGCCGCCGCAAGCACAGCAATCGCCGACAACAGGGCCAGCCAAAAACCGCACCGCTGGATGCTAGCGTCACGCCTCACGGCTGGGCACGTGCGGCCCTGGTTGCACCGGCGATTGCACGGCGGGCACAGGCCCTCGTTTGCGTCGTATTCGCTCTCTCTCATGCTGCCTCCTTGGTGTCGTCAAAACGCGCGCGCGCTAGCCGGCGAGCCTCCGCGCACTCCGCGCAATAGAAAACCCACTGCCCCCACGGCGTCCTGCGCTGACTCGTCCCCCGCATCTGTGACACGCGCGCATCGCACGCAAAGCAAGTGCGCGTCATCAAATGCCCAGTGCCAACCGGCACAAAGCGCACATCGCGCGGGCGGCTTGCGTCCGCGCTCATAGCGATATCACCTCTGCACGTTGCTGCTTCGCACGCAGCAGCGCATGCACTCGGCGCTGCGTCTCGGCTTGTGCCATCGCCATCTCGTGCTCCGTCAGCGAGTCGAGGCACTGGCCGTAGATGTCGATCACGTCGCGCA
>DATCJT010000171.1:0-2657 GCA_036562645.1 Methylophilaceae bacterium
TGTGACCTGCCCTGGGATTTTCGGTCCACGTAAAACTTGAGAGGATGGCTTCCTTGATGCGAGGAAGTCATGAGGAAGAGTCGATTTACGGAAGCGCAGATGGTTTCGATCCTGCGTGAAGCGGACAAGGCGCCGGTTGCAGAGGTTGCGAAGGCGCACGGGGTGAGCGAGCAGACGATCTACACGTGGCGCAAGCGCTTCGGCGCGATGGATGCCAACGAGGTCAAACGGCTGCGCCAGCTCGAGCAGGAGAACGCGCGGCTCAAGAAGATTGTGGCCGAGCGGGATCTGGAGATTGAAGTGATGAAGGAGATCGCCGCAAAAAAGTGGTGAGCGCACCGGCGCGTCGTCAGCAGGTCGCGTTTGCCACTGGGCGCGGTCTGTCGATACGTCGGTCGTGTGCGCTGCTGAATGTGTCGCGCTCAACTCTGCGCTATGAATCCAAGCGCGAGCGAACGGACGCTCCTGTGATCACAGCAATGCGCCAGTTGTCGGCACAGTACCCGCGCTACGGCTACCGACGCATCCAGGTGTTTCTGGAGCGGCAGGGCTATCACATGAGCGCGGACCGGGCCTGGCGGCTTTGGCACAAGAGTGCTCTGCAGGTGCCACGCAAACGCCCGCGCCGACGCATCGCGGCAGCGCGACCACGGACCAAGGCGCCAACTGGCGCCGGACAAGTATGGGCCTACGACTTCGTGTTCGACGCCTGCGCCAACGGTCAGCAGCTGAAGTGCCTGACCGTGATCGATGAGTACACCCGTGAGAGTCTGGCCATCGATGTCGCCGGGTCAATTCGTTCGGCAAGAGTCGTAGAGGTGCTCTCACAGCTGATCGGCGTGCATGGCGCGCCTAGGGTGCTGCGCTCGGACAACGGCCCGGAATTTGTTTCCCGTGCGCTGCTGCGTTGGGCTGCGAACGAAGGGCTGGACATGGCCTTGATCGACCCCGGGAAGCCTTGGCAGAACGGCACCGCCGAGAGTTTCAACGGTAAGTTTCGCGACGAGTGCCTGTCGATGGAGTGGTTCCGAAACCGAGCAGAGGCACGCGTCGTCATCGAACATTGGAGGCAGCACTACAATCAGGTCAGGCCGCACTCGAGCCTGGGTAACGAAACACCGGAAGCATTCCGGATAAAGTGCCGGTCAGGCACCCAAACCGAGGCCATTCTCCAGGAATGAATGGTCCGGAAAACTCAGGCAGGTCACAACAGCCAAGCCAGTTTCACGGAATTTATGTGAGCATATTATTGATTCATAACACGCCTGCATAAAGTCAGACAAGTCATGCCATTTGGCTTGATTGGCAATTCCAATTGAATGGAGGGCATTCCAGGTCGATTGGAAAGTGTAGAGAAATCAGTACGTTGTGGATAACGTGGGGGGTGGGAGGGTGCGTTCGGAATGGAGAATACTACACTAAAAAAATGGTTTTTCCATTCCGATTTTCCTTATTTCATTTCAATATCTTGCTGTCGTTCATTCGGTTTTTCATTGCGTTTTCCGATCCGACGAACGGCAGGCTGTTGGTCCTGTCATGGCCCCGCTCAGGTGAACGACGGTGCGCGCCGCATCGCGCGGCGGATGTGGAGCGCGTAGCCAAGCTGCGCCAGTTCCGGGTCGCGGCGTGCGAGGATGCGCTCGGCGAGCGGCAGGAAGTGCGTTTCCTCGAAGCGGGCGTGCTTGCGGTAGCCGGTGAGCAGGCCGGTCAGGGCCTCGGTGTCGGGCGACTCGACGCCGCCCTTCACGATCCGTTCCAGGCCTGGCCGGATCGCGTTCCATTGCTTTTCCAGCAGGCGATGGTCGGCGGTCAGGCGTTCGACGAGGGCGGTGACCTCGTCGCGTTCCGGCCCTGTCGCGGCGGCCTTGCGCACGGCGGGGAACAGCTCGCGTTCCTCGTCCTCGTGGTGGGCGATGATCTCCTCGTCGAAAAAGGCCAGCGCCTCGGCCGCGAGCCGGCGCGCGCGGCGGGCGGACTCGAGCAGTCCGTCGAGCTGTTCAAGCCCGTCGAGGCAGGACAGGAGGCCGGTGTGGCAGTCGGCGAAGCGCTCGATGGCGTTGGGGGTGGTGCGGTCCATGGCGTGTCATCGGGTTGTGGGAATGGGCCGATGCTACGGTATGCATGAAATATATCAGTTGACCTGCATCAAATGCCCGAGGGGCGGAAGCGGGATCCGCGCTTGCATCCGGGCGCCCGGTGCTCCACAATCGCCCAAGTAATATATTAGTAGTATCCAACAGAGAGGCCGCACGGCCGGCAGCGGACAGGTGATGCATGGCGGAAGGCAGGACGACGGAACCCGGGGCGCAAGGCCGCTCGTGGGATGAGCTGAGGCAGCGTTACGCGGCGCGCATGGCGCGCGGCGCGGCGATCGCGGACGGCAAGGTGGTGGCGCCGCAGGACACGGTGGCGCTGCTGGAGGCGGTGATCGAGCCGGGCGACCGGCTGTGCATCGAGGGCAACAACCAGAAGCACGCCGATTTCCTCGCCGAATGCCTGGCGCGCACGTCGCCGGAGCGGCTGCACGGCCTGCACATCGTGCAGTCGAACATCGCGCTGGCGCCGCATCTGGACGTGTTCGAGCGCGGCATCGCGGAACGGCTGGACTTCTGCTACTCGGGCCCGCAGGGGCTGCGGCTGTCCCGGCTGGTCAAGGA
>DATCJT010000173.1:0-3712 GCA_036562645.1 Methylophilaceae bacterium
TGCACGATGTCTTTGCCGATGTCCGCCATGCGGCCGGCGAGGTTGCCCACGGAGCGTACGCAATCCCACACGAAGCGGCCAAAGCGGGCCAGGATGTTGCCAAGGCCCCGGATGATGGCCTTCAGCATGCCGTTCATGGCGCTGGCAGCACGGCTCACGAGGTTCGACGCCCATTTGGCGACCATGGCCGCCTTCTGGGCCACCCAACGGGCAAACGCGGCAATGGACTTGCCGACGAAGCCCAGGACGAAGCCCAGAATCCGGTTCAGGGTGTTGCCGATGAGGCCGGCAATGCGGCCCACAATCCAGACTTGCACAAGCCCCCACAGGAACTGAAGCGCGCCCTTGGCCACCTGCTTGATGGCTTCCCAGGCACCGCGCCAGTCGCCTGTAAACAGCGCCACGAAGAACTTGATGATACCCGTGATGACCTTCACGGCGCCGCTAATGATGTCCACCACCGCGCCGATGTAAAACATCACGGTGTCAGCAATGAAGCCGAAGACATAGCGGAAAATGGTGCTCAGCCAATTCATCACGGGCTGGATGACCGGCTGAATCTCGGCCCACCGCTGCTTGATGTAGTCGATGAGCTGTCCGACCAGCGGCGCGATGACGTTCCATGCCTCCTGGAACTTCGCCTGGATTTGGTTCCACAGGGCAATGGTCGTGTCGCGGATACCGCCGAAGTTGTTTTGCCAGGCCAAGTACAGGAGGCCCGCGGCTGCCGCGACAGCGGCGATTATGACGGTGATCGGGCTTAGGGCGGCGGCCAGTCCAGTAAAGGCCGACGACGCCATCGCAGCGCCTGCGGCAATGCTGGGCAGGAAGCCGACCAACATGAGGAGCGGGCCACCGATGAGCAGCAGCCCTGCCGCCAGGGCAGCGGTGAGGGCGACGAAACGCTGAACAGGCTCGGGCAGGGCGTTAAAAGCGTCCACGAGCGCGGTGGCGGCTTCGGCGAGCGTGCGAAGGGCTGGGGTTAACTGTTCACCGATGTTGATGGCCATGCTTTCAAGCGCGCCTTTGAACTCCTCCCACGCCCCGGCCAGGTTGTTGGTCATCTCCTCGGCCATCTGTTGTGCGGCACCGTTGGCGTTCCGGAACGAATTGGCCAATTGGTTGAGCTGCTCGGGACCCGCTTGGATGAGTGTCAGCATGCCGCTCATGGCTTCAGCCCCGAAGATGGCCGAAGCGGCAGCGATTTGCTGCTCCTGGGAGAGACCACGGAATGCCCGATTCAATTGCCCGATGATGTCCGAAAGCGGGCGCATCCGCCCGCTGCTATCCGTCACCTGAACGCCCAGCCGCTGGAGCCACTTGGCGGCTTCCTTCGGCGGGTCGGCCAGGCGAATCAGGGCCATGCGCAGGGTCGTACCGGCTTGGTCGGCCTTAATGCCGGCATTACCCAGGATCGCGGCGGCGGCGGCCATCATTTCGAGACTCTGACCGGCAGACTTAGCGACGGGGGCGACGTATTTGAACGTGTATCCGAGATCGCGAATGGAGATGGACGAGGCGTTGGCGGCAGCAGCAAGCACATCGGCAATATGCGACATGTCCCGGGCCTGCAGGCCGAAGCCGCTCATGGCGCTGACCATGATGTCAGCGACCGACGCGAAGTCTTCACCGCTTGCGGCCGCTGCCGCCAAAAGGCCCGGCATGGCGTCGAGGATTTGATTTGTATTGAATCCCGCCGCCGCCAGAATGCTCATGCCCTGCGCCGCCTCGGTGGCCGAGTACACCGAGTCCGCGCCGAGCCGGATGGCGGCCTCACGGAGGCGTTGGAAGTCGGCCTCGGTCGCCCCGGACAGGGCGCGCACTCGGCTCATCTCGCGGTCGAAGTCGGCCGTCGTGGCCACGGCAGCGCCCAGGGCACCGGCTATGCCCAGGCCGACACCGGTCATGGCCGCACCGACCTGGGCGAACGTATCGGACACGTTCTGCATTCGGTTTTTGAGCTTGTCCGCCGCCTCTTGCCCCATGCTCTCGATGACGCCAGCGGCCGTCCGCAGCTGCGCCTTGGCACGGGCGATATCGCCCGCCAGCTGGTCCATCTTCAGCCTGATTTCGGCGTAGATGCTGCCAAGGTTTACCGCCATGCCTTACACCCCCCTTCGCCGATCAGAGGAACGTTCGCGCATCCACCAGCGGTTTTTTGTCCTGCGACAGGTAGGAGACGTAAACCGCCGCCGCCACGTCAAGGCAGTAGGCCGCGTAGCCAGAAAGGCCGGCAAAAAAAGACGACGGTCTAACCCCGAAGGTTTTAGCCGTCGCCACGAGCTCGATCATCATTTCGTGGTTTTCGACGAAAGGGCTCTAGCTGTTTCAGTTCTTCCGTGACATAATTGAAAATTGCCAGCTTTTGGTTCAATGTCAAGGGCAGGATATCCTGGATGTCGTCGTATTTCGGCTCGACCAGGGCCTCCCGCGCGATGGCATCGAGGGCGGGCATGAGTTTTTCTATTTCGATGTCGATGTCTTCGCTTTTGACGTTCCGCTTGACCTCGCCCTCGAAAACCTCCTGCGCCTTGACTTTCAGGCTGTTTGGGATCACGCCCGCCTGCATCACAATGGGCGTGATGTCGATTTTACGGACGCGCACCTTGATCGTGCCCTGGCCGTCCCAGTCGGGAATCTCAATCACCTGGCCTCGTGCGCGCTCGCGGATTTCGTCAAGCGTGATCACACCTTCAGTCATGCGTGGTCATCCTCTCTCGTGTTTTATTGCAGCTCAGCCGGAAGCGTGTCGACGAACTCCTTGCTGTACACTGACTCGCCCGTTGCCGGGTTCTCGCGGGCCTTGATCTCGAATTCGGGCGTACCCCATTCGCGATCCTGGTGCTCGATGTTCGGGGCGCGACCAACACAGTACGGGAACGTGTACTTCAGCCAGCCGTCACGCCCGCCCGATTTGTTGTAGTTCGCGACGTAGATTTCGAGCGCAAACGGCGTGCGGCCCCGCGCCTGCTCCTCGATGGTTGGGGCCACGTAACCGATGATTTCCTCGCCGCCTTGACCGTCGCTCTGCGTGATCAGCTGCCCGCCGCCGATGATCACCGCCGCTTTGGCGTCGAAGCGGGCGTCGGTCAGCGTGATGTTTGCGCCGACGACGTAGTCCTCCTCTTCGACGCGAGCCAGCAACATGTCGCCACCGCGCAGCTCGCTGGATTCACCCTCGATGACTTCCAGCTCAATCCCAGCGGTTTGCGTCGTCTTGATAGGATGGCGTTCAGGCGTCGCGGGCATCGAACCGTCAGGGCTGAGCGGGATCAGGATGGCCCCTTTAATGCCACGGAGATAACCAGATTTCTTTTGGATAGCAGCCATTGATCATTACCCCCTTTCGTGGATTGCAGGCACGCTAAAACGCAGAAGACGACCGATCAGCCGTCGGTCGTCTTCTGTGAAATCGATCATGCCAGGCTCCCAAGCGACCTCGTAGCGTTCCCCCGTCTCGCCGTCCACGACCTCGCCGTGCAGCGCCTGGATGACCTGGTACGCCAGCTCGTCCAGCTTGACGAATGAGCTGGTCATGTCATCGTAAATCCGCACCTCAACGAGATGGTCACCGGCAAATGAAATGCTTACGCTCCCTCCGCCGTCCATCAACTTGACGGTGGCAAAGGGGCGCTGTGTGTTCGCCGGTGCCAAAAACGCCTGGTAGACGCGACCGCCAAGCGCCGGAACCTGCTGGCGTAGGTGCTGAATG
>DATCJT010000035.1:0-1674 GCA_036562645.1 Methylophilaceae bacterium
CCGGGCCTCGAGCCGTTCAATGCTGCGGTCGATGTCCTTCATCCGGTTCTCGAACATCTGCTGGCGGGACGCAAGTAAGCCCTCGTTGGACCGCAGCCACTGCTCGAGCTCCTTGCCCATGCGCACCGCAACGCCTTCGAACGTTTTCTCCTCGGCAAACAGGCGGTGCACCGCTTCGGGATCCGCCTCGAGCGCAGCCCGCAGCTTGGCCTCGTCCAGCGTCATGGTGCCGTGGCGGTCGACGCTGATCCCTATCATGGCCAGTTGGTCGTAGGGCGCGAGCGCGCCGTCCACCCGTGCCGTCGCCAGCTGCCTAAGCTGGAACTGGATGCGCCCAAGGAGGACATCGCCCCGCAGCACGCCTCCGTCGCCCGTCTTTTCCTTGATGAAGTTCTGCACCGAGTTGTACTGGTCGACGAAGGCCTTGACCCGCTCGATGACCAGGTTGACGTCATGCTGGACCTCGATAGACACTGTGCCCGTGGCTTTCAGCGTCAGGGTGACGCCCGCGATAACGTCGGAGATCGTATTGATATCGCGATTGATGGTGATGCCGTCCACTATGAACTCGGCGTCTTGGTAAGCCTGCACTTGACGGATGTCCAAGTTTAGCAACACGGTCCCGCGGGAAAGGTCAGTCAGCTGAATCTCTTTGTTCATCGCGTTCGCCTCCAGCACGAGGCGCCCGTCGATGACCTTGGCTGTCACGCCCACGTCCGCGTCATTGATCTTCTGGACGAGCGTGGCCAGTGTATCACCGCTGTCCACCGTGATGACCGCGTTCTTACCATCGAAAGCAATTTCGAACTGACCACTCACGCCGATCGTTTCGTCCTGGGCAAACCTGCGCTCAGAGGCGAGCCGATGCGCTTGGGCCAGGCGGACAACCTGAACTTGATACCGTCCCGGCGTCGCCGCGGTGCCCGCCGAGACGCTGACCACATTGGCATCCGACGACGTGGCCGTCCGGTTCAGGAAGGTGGTCGAAAGGCGCAGGTCAGACAAGCGGCTCGACAGGTTATTCAGACGCGAGTTGATGTCCCGCCAGGCATCCCTTTGCTGCTGCAAGGTCGTCTTGCGCTGCTGCAGCTGGGTGATGGGACGCCGCTCCAAGGCCATAACGGCCTCGATCCACGCATCGGTGTCGAGGCCGGAGGCAATGCCCGAAATATACATGCTCATAGCCGGTCACCCCCAGTGCGCGGCGCAGCCACCAGCGCACGATGCCCCCCTTGCGTCTTACCGCTCCAAGGGGCTCAGGCAAACACATGTTAAGCCCACTCGTCAATCAACAGGCCAATCAGCTTCTGCAGCTGAGCCACGAGGTTCAAAATCTTCTCCGGCGGGATCTCCTTGATCACTTCGCCCGTTTCCTTGTCGATAACCTGGACGTAGATCCGCTCGGTTTCTTCGTGCACCAGGAACTTCAACCGCTTATCCACGGCCTCCAGGGTGCGGTTGAGCCCGTCGGCGATGCGCTCGAGCACCGTCTGCTCATAGACGGGCTTCTTCTTGTCGCCTGCTTCAGAAGACTGCACCCGCTCCTGAGACCGCTGCTGCGGCGGCTGGATGCCCGTGGTGATATTCAGGCGCGGCTGGAGGCCTTGGTTCCATGCGACGCTCCCAGCCGTCCCCACATCCGGAACCCGCATGGGCCTCACTCCTCGTTGGGCC
>DATCJT010000038.1:0-9767 GCA_036562645.1 Methylophilaceae bacterium
GAAAACAAGAAAGCCTCGTGAGAGGCTTTCTTGTTGTGCAGCATTTGTGCGTTGGCTTACTTGCCTTCGAGTGTCTTTTTCAGACCTTCGAGGCCGGCATCGTAAACGCCGGTGACGGCGTTGACGGCGGTTTCGTCGTCCTGGCCCGGAGGAATCGGCGGATTCAGCTTGTAAACGCGGTAAAAGCGGCCGACCCACTGGACAGTGGTTTCATCTGCGCCCGGGCCTGCTTTGACCGTCATGAAGGCATTGTAGTCGGATACCGGCAGTGCGCCTTCGACGATTTCGTAACGGATCTTCATGGCTTCGTCATCGATGCTGCGCAGTTTCTCGTAGATGGTGCCGCCGTCTTTCAGGGTGAGCAGTCTGTATGTGTCATCGCCCTTTTTCTCCAGTTTGGTGCTGGCGACTGCGGGATGCCATTTGTGCATGTTGCCGAAATCCTTGACCATCGCCCAGACCTTGGCGGGATCGGCCTTGATGGTGACCGATTTGTCCACTTTTTGCGGTGATGGGCCGTGCGCGATGGCACTGAATGGCAGCATTGCGAGTGCAAATAGGGCAAGAATCTTTTTCATTCGAGTTTCTCCATTACTGTTATTAAAACGAAAACTTGATATTCACGAGCGAATCGGAATTTGTTGCGGGCGCCATGTACATCAATCCTTGCGGTCGTCGCCGTTGATGATGAAACGTCCGAAGGCGCGACTTTGTTGACCGGTTTTGATGGTATCGATCACCTTGTTGCTTTTTGCGTCAATCACGCTGACGGTATCTTCCGACCAGCTGGCGACATAAACGCGATGTGAGACCTTATCAAAATCAATGCCTTCTGGAAAGCCGCCAGTCGCGATGGAGGTGACGACATGACGCGATACGGTGTCGATCACGGTGACATTGTCGCTCTGCGTATTGGTGACATAGACGAACCTGCCGTCCGGGCTGACGGCGGCGCAGTAGGGGCGTGTGCCGACCTTGATCTTCTCCGCCTGACCGCTGGCGAGGTCGATGAATGAAACGCTGTCCTCATAGACA
Source organism: Methylophilaceae bacterium (assembly GCA_036562645.1). Taxonomy (GTDB): domain Bacteria; phylum Pseudomonadota; class Gammaproteobacteria; order Burkholderiales; family Methylophilaceae; genus UBA6140. Next base: position 1,036 of record DATCJT010000038.1, read on the forward strand.
TTGACGACGTACAGCTGCCGTCCATCCGGACTGATGCTGATGCCGAACGGGTGCGCGCCGACCGGGATGCGGCCGACGACGGTCATGCTGACGGTGTCGATGATGCCGATATCGTCGCTGTCGCGATTGCTGACATAGAGGGTGCGGCCATCCGGACTGATGGCGAGACCGGCGGGCGCCTTGCCGATGCCGACCTTGCGCCGCTTGCTGAAATCCCGCGTGTCGATGGCGATCACACTGTCCAGATACCAGTCCGCGACATACAGCATGGAACCGTCCTGCGACACGGCGATGGCGACAGGCGAACCGGACAGCTGTATCTCGTCAACGACCTGGTTGCTCAGGGTGTCGATGACGGAAATGGACTGGCTTTCCACATTGGAGACGAATACGCGCTGTATGGCTGCAGAGGCGGCGACTCCGACCGGCCCCTTGCCGACCGGGATGGCCGTGACGACCTGATGGTTGTCCAAGTCGATCACGCTGACATCATGGCTGCCCTGGTTCGTGATGTAGGCGAATCCACCCGCGTCACTCGTTCCCGGGAGGAAAAGAGAAACGATGAGACTGCTGGCGATGAGTGCTCTGGAAATCAAACGATTCTGTGATCTGAAATATGGGTGACTGACAGAAAACGGCTGTGGCCTGCGTACGGTTGGCAAAAAAGTATAAGCGTCGGCTTTGAAATGCGTCAAGGATTGCAGGACGCTGGCGGCAGCTGCCTCTATCAATAAAGGGGGAAGTGTGGAAAAATAATGATTAACTTTTAGGGTCTTTTATCATGTTAGATCGCGATGGATATCGACCTAATGTAGGTATCATTCTATGCAACGCACATAACAAGGTTTTCTGGGGAAAGCGTATTCGGGAGCACTCCTGGCAGTTCCCGCAAGGCGGTATCAAGCGGGGCGAGACGCCGGAACAGGCCATGTACCGTGAGCTGAAGGAGGAGGTGGGCCTGAATCCCGAGCATGTCAGAATCCTTGGCCGCACCAAGGATTGGCTACGTTACGATGTGCCGACCAACTGGATCAAGCGGGAATGGCGTGGCAGCTACAAGGGACAGAAGCAGATCTGGTTCCTGTTGCGCATGATCGGACGTGATACCGACGTCTCCTTGCGTGCGACGGCGCATCCCGAGTTCGATGCCTGGCGTTGGAACGAATATTGGGTGCCGCTGGACAGTGTCATCGAGTTCAAGCGCGAGGTGTACCGTCTGGCGCTGAGCGAACTGGCTCATCATCTCGACCAGGACAGGCCGCAGCGCGAGGGCCGGCATGAACTGCACGGCGACAGGGCGGGACTGATCATCCCCTAGGCGGTTTCACCTTCAAGGTGTGTTGCTGCATGTGCCATGGATTCACCCATGCGCACGCTCTTGCCCGCGAACCAGGACGAGTCGAATTCCAGCCGCTCCGGTTCGAACAGCAGGATCACGGTCGAGCCGAGCTGGAACCGGCCCATCTCTTCCCCTTTGCGTAACCGGATGTCCTGCTGGTGATACTGCCAACTCCTCACGCTTTCGCCGCGCGGCGGGTTCACGACGCCGTGCCAGACCGTGGCCATGCTGCCGACGATGGTGGCGCCGACTAGCACCAGCACAAATCTTCCGACCGTTTCTGATTCAAACTCGCAGACAACGCGTTCGTTCCGAGCGAACAGGCCGGGCACGCCTTCGGCTGTTGTCGGGTTGACCGAGAACAGGTCACCGGGGACGTAATGCATGCTGAGCAGGCGACCGTCGCACGGCATGTGGATGCGATGGTAGTCACGCGGGCTCAGGTACAGGGTGGCAAAGCTGCCGTTGCAAAAGCGTGCCGCCAGTTCATGCCGGCCGGCCAGCAGCGCAAGGGTCGTGTAATGGTGGCCCTTGGCCTGGAACAGTTGACTCCCCTCGATCTTCCCGAACTGGCTGATGGCGCCGTCCACCGGACAGATGCAGGTGGTCTGACTCAGGGGACGAACATCGCTTCGCAAAGGCCGAGTGAAGAATTCGTTGAACGTTCTGTAGCTGCGGATATTCGGCTCGGCAGCTTCCGTCATATCGACATCGTAGCGTCTGACGAACCAGCGGATGACGGCCGTGGTCAGGCGGCCTGCGCGTGCGCCGGCCAATGTTCCGGCCAGCGCCGTGATGGCCCGCTTGGGCAGGCAGTACTGGATGATGACGGCAAGACGTTTTTGCACCGGGACCTCGTTCGGGAATCGTTTCAGCAAATCGGGAAGTTTGGCTGGATGATAAAAAAAGGGCAAGACGCAAAACGTCCTGCCCTTGCATGAATCGAATGCGATGCCTAGTTCTTGGACTGGTCAACCAGTTTGTTCTTGGCGATCCAGGGCATCATGGCGCGCAGATTGGCACCGACCTGCTCGATTTGGTGTGCGGCAGTCAGACGGCGGCGTGCGGTCATTTCCGGATAGCCGGTACGTCCTTCCAGGATGAACTTCTTCGCATATTCACCGTTCTGGATTGCTTGCAGGGCTTCCTTCATGGCCTGGCGGGAGGCATCGTTGATGACCTTGGGGCCGGTGACGTATTCACCGTATTCCGCATTGTTGGAGATCGAATAGTTCATGTTGGCGATGCCACCTTCATACATGAGGTCAACGATCAGCTTCAGTTCGTGCAGACACTCGAAATAGGCCATTTCCGGCGCATAACCGGCTTCGACCAGGGTTTCGAAACCGGCCTTGATCAGTTCCACGGCACCACCACAGAGTACGGCCTGCTCGCCGAACAGGTCGGTCTCGGTTTCCTCACGGAAGGTGGTCTCGATCACGCCGCCCTTGGTGCCGCCATTGGCTGCGGCGTAGGACAGGGCGATGTCCTTGGCCTTGCCGGATGCGTCCTGATATACGGCGATCAGGGATGGCACGCCGCCACCCTTCAGGAATTCGGAACGCACCGTGTGGCCCGGACCCTTGGGAGCGATCATGATGACGTCAACATCCTTGGGGGGAACGATCTGGTTGTAGTGAATGTTGAAGCCGTGGGCAAAGGCCAGCGCCGCGCCTTGCTTGAGGTTGGGGGCGATTTCGGATTCATAGATGGCAGCCATGGTTTCGTCCGGCAGCAGGATCATGACGACATCCGCGCCCTTCACTGCCTCGCTGATTTCCGCAACCTTGTGACCGGCATTGACTGCCTTGGCCCAGGAGCTGCCTTCCTTGCGCAGGCCGACCGTCACGCTGACGCCGGAGTCCTTCAGGTTCTGTGCATGCGCATGTCCCTGGGAGCCATAGCCGACGATCGTCACGTTCAGCTTCTTGATGATGGAAATATCAGCGTCTTTGTCGTAATAAACTTTCATAGGGGTTCCTTGGTTCAATCTTCAGAAAATAATGGGATGCAGACGTCAAACCTTGAGAATTCGGTCGCCGCGGCCGATGCCGGAAGCGCCGGTGCGCACGGTCTCCAGGATGGCGCTCTTATCGATGGCTTCCAGGAAAGCATCCAGCTTGGAGCTCGAGCCGGTGACCTCGATCGTGTAGCTGCCGTCCGCGACATCGATGATTCTGCCGCGGAAAATGTCGCTCATGCGCTTCATTTCCTCACGATAGATGCCGGTTGCCTTGACCTTGACCAGCATCAGCTCGCGTTCGATATAGCGCCCGTCGTTCAGATCCAGCACCTTGACCACATCGACCAGCTTGTTGAGCTGTTTGATGATCTGTTCGATCACGTCGTCCGATCCGGAAGTGACGATGGTCATGCGTGACAGCGTGGCATCCTCGGTCGGAGCCACGGTCAGGGACTCGATGTTGTAGGCGCGTGCCGAGAACAATCCGGCGACGCGCGAGAGCGCGCCCGCCTCGTTCTCCATCAGCAGGGAAATGATGTGCTTCATCTTATTCTTCTCCCGCCAGAATCATTTCAGACAGACCCTTGCCGTTGGGAACCATGGGGAACACGTTCTCTGTCTGGTCGGTGACGAAGTTCATGAAAACGAGACGGTCCTTCATGTCGAAGGCCTCCCTCAGCGCACCTTCCACGTCGGCAGGCTTGACGATGTTCATGCCGACATGGCCGTAGGATTCCGCCAGCTTGACGAAATCCGGCAAGCTGTCCATATAGGATTCGGAATAGCGGTTGTCGTAGAAGAACTCCTGCCACTGGCGCACCATGCCGAGGTAGCGGTTGTTGAGCAGGATGATCTTGATCGGCAGCCGGAACTGGTGACAGGTCGACAGTTCCTGGATGTTCATCTGGATGCTGCCTTCGCCGGTGATACAGGCTACCTGTGCCTTCGGGTCGGCCAGCTGGCAGCCCATGGCGTAGGGCAGGCCGACACCCATCGTGCCGAGACCGCCGGAATTGATCCAGCGCCGGGGCTTGTCGAACTTGTAATACTGCGCGGCCCACATCTGGTGCTGACCCACATCGGACGTGATGTAGGCATCGCCCTTGGTGACTTCCCAGAGCTTTTCGATGACGAACTGGGGTTTGATGACTTCATCGCTATGCTTGTAGGCCAGCGATTTTTTGCCGCGCCACGCATCGATCTGCTGCCACCATGACTTGATGGCTTCCGTGTCCGGCGTTCTCGTCTCGGCGATCAGCAGCTCATTCATCTCGGCCAGTACGGACTTGACGTGGCCGACGATGGGCACGTCGATCTTGACGCGTTTGGAAATGGAGGAGGGATCGACGTCGATGTGGATGATCGTGCGGTCCTTGCTGCAGAAATTCTCGGGATTGCCGATGACGCGGTCGTCGAAGCGTGCGCCGACGGCCAGCAGCACATCGCAGTTCTGCATGGCCATGTTGGCTTCGTAGGTGCCGTGCATGCCCAGCATGCCGAGGAACTGGCCGTCCGTGGCCGGATAGCCGCCCAATCCCATCAGTGTGTTGGTGACCGGATAGCCGAGCTTGCGCGCGAGCTGAATCAGTTCATCGGCCGCATCGCCGAGCACGACGCCGCCGCCGGTGTAGATCATCGGCCGCTTGGCTTCCAGCAGCAGCTTGACCGCCTTTCTGATCTGTCCGGAATGCCCCTTGGTGATCGGCGTGTAGGAGCGCAGCTCGATCGATGACGGATACTCGAACTTGGTGAAATGGGCGGTGATGTCCTTGGGGATATCGACCACGACCGGGCCGGGGCGGCCGGTGGAGGCGATATAGAACGCCTTCTTCATCGTCGTGGCGATGTCGCGGACATCCTTGATCAGGAAATTGTGCTTAACACAGGGGCGTGTGATACCGACCATGTCCACTTCCTGGAAGGCATCCATGCCGATTGCCGGCGTCGGCACCTGGCCGCTGATGACGACCAGCGGGATGGAATCCATGTATGCGGTGGCGATACCAGTGATGGCGTTCGTGGCACCCGGGCCGGAAGTCACGAGTGCGACGCCGACTTCTCCCGTGGCGCGTGCGAATGCGTCCGCAGCATGTACGGCAGCCTGTTCGTGACGCACCAGGATGTGTTTGATCGAATCCTGTTTGAATATCTCGTCATAGATGTGCAGAACCGCGCCGCCGGGATAGCCAAATACATATTTGACTTTTTCTTCCTGAAGGCAGCGGATGACGATTTCTGCACCTGAAATCTGGCGGGCGTGAGGCGAGGAACGGTCGTCCATATAATGCTTGTTTTTACAGAGGATAATTGAACCCTAAACAGTAACTGCTTGCATGACTTTGGTCAAGGTTAAGACATTTCCTCCACCCGAGTGCTGGAGGAATTTCTGCATTTCGGTTAGTCGTTTCTCAATCCAGCGGTGGAGGCGCCACCTTGAGTAGTTCCTCGATAGTGGTCAGGCCTGCGGCAACCTTTTCCGCACCGCTGATCATCAGTGGGCGCATGCCTTCGCGATGCGCCGCAGCGCGAATGGCGGCAAGATCGGCATGCTGCGCGATCAGTTTCCTGATGGCAGGAGTAAGTGTCAGCATCTCGTAGATGCCGCTACGGCCGCGGTAGCCCGTCATTCTGCACTCCAGGCAGCCGACGGCCTTGTACACATGGTCGGGTTTGGGAATCTTCCACGGGCTGACCACGGCATCCCAGGTGGCGTCATCGATTTCCGCTGGCTGTTTGCAGTGGGGACAGAGTGTGCGCAGCAGCCGTTGCGCCATGATGCCGATCACGGTCGAGTTGATCAGATAGAACGGCACGTTGAGGTCGATCAGCCGCGTAATGGAGGATGGCGCGTCATTGGTGTGCAGCGTGGATAGTACCAGATGCCCGGTCAGGGCCGCCTGCGTGGCCATCTCCGCCGTTTCGCCGTCGCGTATCTCGCCGACCATGATGATGTCCGGGTCCTGGCGCAACAGGGTGCGGATGCCGTCGGAAAAGGTCAGGTCGATGTTCGGCTGTACCTGCATCTGGTTGAAGGCTGGTTCGACCATTTCGATCGGATCCTCCACCGTGCAGACGTTGACCTCCTCGGTGGCAAGTTGCTTCAGTGTCGAATAGAGCGTGGTGGTCTTGCCGGAGCCGGTGGGGCCGGTGACCAGGATGATGCCGTTCGGGCTGGATGTCCACTGCTTCCACAGTGCATCCTGCTCAGTCGTGAAGCCGAGCTGGATGAAGTCCTTGACCAGGTTTTCCGGCGTGAATATGCGCATCACCAGCTTCTCGCCGAAGGCGGTCGGCATGGTCGATAGGCGGAGCTCGATTTCATCGCCCGCAGCCGATACGGTCTTGATGCGGCCATCCTGGGGCCTGCGCTTTTCCACCATGTCCATGCGGCCAAGCAGTTTGATTCGGCTGGTGATGGCGTTCATGATGGTGGACGGCAGCTGATAGACCTGGTGCAGGATGCCGTCGATGCGGAAACGGATGTAGCCTATGTTGCGGCGCGGCTCCAGATGGATGTCGCTGGCGCGCTGCTCGAAGGCATACTTGAACAGCCAATCGACGATATTGACGATGTGCTGCTCGTTGGCGTCCAGATTCTTGCTCTTGCCGAGTTCGACCAGCTGTTCGAAGTTCTGTACGCCGATGATCTGTCCGGCCTTGGCGCTGCTGGCCAGGTGGATCGAGTTCGCCAGATTGTAGATCTCCGGCAGATAGCGGTTGATCTCGAGCGGGTTGACCATGACCAGCCGGATTTTCATGCCGAGTACCCGCTCGAGGTCCGGTATCCAGTCGGTCTGAAACGGCTCCGCGGTGGCAATGGTGGCGACATTGCCCTGCACCTTGACCGGCATGATCTTCAGCCGTTCGGCATAGGCCTTGGAGACGAGCTGGGCAATCGAACCGACATCGAGCTTGAGCGGATCGACATGAAAGTATTCCAGGCCGGCACGCTTCGCCAGCCATGCCGTCAGTGATTCGACAGTCAGGGGCTTGTTGCCGTCGGCCGGGTTTTTCCACTGCTGTTCACCGATGACGACGATGGGGTGCAGACTGGAACGGTCGAGCCTACGGTCCCGGTAGAGCTTTTCCGCCTGCGCTTTGTCCGCCATGCCATCGTTGACGAGCATGCGCAACACGTCACCCAGCGTCAGGCGACCTTGAAACGGAACGGTGTTCGGCTTGGTCATGCGATACCTTACTCGAAACGCATGGAGAGGTCGATAGCCCGCAGATCCTTGGTCAGGTGTCCGACCGAGATGCGATCGACGCCGGTCAGGGCGACTGTCCGGACATTTTCGAGGCTGATGCCGCCGGAGGCCTCGAGGATGGCGCGCCCCTGATTGATGTTGACCGCTTCCGCGAGGGCGGAATGGCTGAAGTTGTCGAGCAGGATGGAGGTGGCGCCGGCATCCAGTGCGATGCGCAGGTCATCCAGATTCTCGACCTCGATCTGGATCGGCAGGCCGTGAGCGATCTCCCTGGCCTTTTCAAGTGCCTGCGCGATGCCGCCGGCCGCGGCGATATGATTCTCCTTGATCAGGATGCCGTCATAAAGACCGAGCCGCTGGTTTTGGCCGCCGCCGACCAATACCGCGTATTTCTGTGCGAGCCTGAGTCCTGGCAGCGTCTTGCGCGTATCGAGGATGATGCAGCCGCAGCCCTTGACGGCATCGGCGAACCGGCGTGTTTCGGTTGCCGTGGCGGAAAGTGTCTGCAGGAAATTCAGCGCGCAGCGTTCCGCGGTGAGCATGGAGCGGGCGTTCCCGGAAATCTCCACCAGAGGCTGGTTGGGGTGGATGATGTCGCCTTCCTCGACCAGCCATTGCAATCGGATATCCGGATCCAGCTGAGTGAAACAGCCTTGTGCCCACGGCAGGCCGCAGATCACGGCTCGCTCGCGGCTGATGATGCGGGCACGCGCCGTTTTCCCTGCCGGAATCAGCCTGGCGGTGTAATCGTCGGCAGGGTCGATAGAACCAATATCCTCGCGCAGCGCTCCAAGCACATTGTCTAGCATGGCCTGCCGCAGTCGCTCCAGGTCGGCGCCCGACACGCATCGGTGAAATAAGGGGGAACTCATGATTTGCATTATAATGCAGCCCTATTCCTATCGTACTTCAATCAACTTCTGATACCTGACACATCATGAAGCTACTCTGTTCGTTGACCAGTCCATATGCCAGGAAAGTGCGGGTCGTCGCTGCCGAGAAACGTATTGAGATGGATGTGCAGCTGGTGACACTGTCCGACCCGGACTGTCCAGTCATTCATTACAACCCGTTGGGCAAGATTCCGGTGCTGGTGTTGAGTGACGGGGAATGTCTGTTCGATTCGCGCGTCATCGTCGAATATTTGGACAACAGAACCCCATTGGCCAGACTGATTCCGCAGGAACATTCGAGCAAGATCTGGGTGCGCCGCTGGGAGGCG
>DATCJT010000169.1:0-4756 GCA_036562645.1 Methylophilaceae bacterium
AGCTTCGTGACATGGCTGACATCATGCTCGATTTCGGGCAGGCCATGAAGGACAGGCCCTACTATCTGGCGATGGACTATGCCCGCGACATGGGCATCAGCGAGGACACGCTGCGGGCCTTGATTGACCCGCGCATCGCCGCTGAAATGGCGAAGCAGCAGGAGATTCTAAAGAAGGCGGGATACGACAAGGCCGCAAAGGACGCTTCTGATTACATGCAGAAGCTGCGCGAGTTGGTCACACAAATTGAAGTCCTCGTCTCCATCATCAACGGCAAGTTGATAAAGACGCTTGGTCCGCACATGGAGCGGGCAGTCGAGTGGTTCGCAAGGAATGGCGATACTGTTGCAAAAGTGGTTGGCTCGGTGGCCGACTCCATCGTGGCGATGGCGGCGATCATCATGCCGATTCTTGATACGGTCGCGCGTGGCTGGAAGAACATTTATGACTGGGTGACGCATCTCGGTCGCGCAATAAATAACATCCTGCCTACCAGTTGGAGCGACAATCTCGGCGCAGGCACCGCATGGTTGCTTGATAAGCTAGGAGTCAAGGGTGCGGTTGACGGAATGCTGGGCATCACGCCAGGCGGAAAGGCCGCGCCGAATTCCAAGTCCCAGCCCCAATCTGGCGTTCTTGATCCGATGCGCTTTTTCATGGGCATGGGGTGGACGAAAGAGCAAGCCGCTGGCATCGTCGCCAATCTTAAGCATGAGAGCAATCTCGATCCGCATGCGGTGGGCGACGGCGGCAAAGCCTATGGCGTCGCGCAATGGCATCCGGATCGTCAGAAGAACTTTGAGAAATGGGCTGGAAAGAGCATCTACGACTCGACTGCCGAGGAGCAGATGCGCTTTGTCCACTACGAGCTGACGCAGGGTGCGGAGAAGCGCGCTGGCGATCTGCTGCGGGCAACCAACAATGCTCGGCAGGCCGGAGAGATCGTGAGCCGCTACTACGAGCGCCCCGCCGCCGCCGATGCCGAGGCATTGAAGCGCGGCGCGACAGCGGTGCAAATCGCACAGACGACGGAAATCAACATCAACGGCGGCGATGCGATGTCCACCGGGCGCGCGGTCGCAGCCGAGCAGGAGCGCGTCAACGCGCAGCTCGCACGGAACCTTCAAACGGCGGTGAGATAAATGGCACTTCTCGACTTCTTGGTATCGCGCGGCAGCACCATCGGCGATATTCAGATTATGGCGACGCTTGAGGAGGTTCACACCGACACAATTCAGGCGAGCGAGCACCCCATCGAGCGCGGGGCCGCGATCACCGACCATGCCTACAAGAAGCCCGCCGAGGTGCTGATCCGGTGCGGATGGACGGATAGCAGCTTTACAGCGCTTGTGGGGAGCGTCAGCAGCCTGTTTCAAGGCGGTTCGGTGGGCGACCGCTACATCGACGGCGTTTACTCGCAATTGCTGGCGCTGCAGGAGAGTCGGCAGCCGTTCACCATCGTCACCGGACTGCGCCAGTACGACAACATGCTGATCCAAAGCCTGCGCGTTGACCGCGATCAGAAAACGTCCAACGCGCTGATGGTCACGGCCATCTGCCGCCAGGTCATCATTGTTGAGACGCAGGCGACGCAACTTCCGCCCCGCGAGGCGCAGCGCGATCCAGCAAGCACAGCCGAGGTAGAAAATACCGGCGTGAAGCTGGCGACACCGGCAACGCCATCCCCAGGCGGCAGCGTTCCGCCGACAGCTTGGGTGGAGGAATAAGCTATGGCTGACTATTACCGCATCCCGCTGACGCCAACACCGCAGCGTTTCACGATTGGATTGGACGGCGTTGACTACATCATCCACCTGAACTATCGCAACGTTGATGAGGGCGGCTGGACGATTGATATTCACGACATAGATGACAACCCAATCGTCAACGGCATCCCGTTAGTGACCGGAACAAACCTGCTAGGGCAATATCGGCACCTGGGCTTCACCGGTGGGCTATGGGTGCAGACCGCAAGCGACCCGGACGCGGTGCCAACGTTCGTCAATCTAGGTGTGGATGCATTCTTGTATTGGGTAAGCAATGGGCGTTAGACAGTATCTCCGCAAAGCAAGCCTGATCGTGGGCTTGGATTCTGGCGAGGCGATTGACCTGTCCGAGCTGCGCTTTCGCTTTGATATTCGGCGCGGCGACCGGCAGACGCCCAACAGCGCCAACATCCGCGTCTATAACGTCGGTCCGCAGATCGCCCAGCGCGTGCAGCTTGAGTTCACGCGCGTCGTGGTTCAGGCGGGATATGACGGCAACTACGGCATCATCTTCGACGGCCAGATCAAGCAGATCAGGCGCGGGCGCGAATCGCAGACCGACACCTATCTGGATATCACCGCGGCGGACGGCGACAGCGCCTACAATTACAGCGTAACGTCTCGAAGCCTCGCGGCTGGGGCGAACACCCCGAACGATGCCGTCAGCGCCATCCTGCGCGACATGGCGCGGCATGGCATCCAGCAGGGATATATCCCTGACCTGCCCGGCGACCCGCTGCCGCGCGGCAAGGTGCTGTACGGCATGAGCCGCGACATCATGCGGCAGATTGCCGACACGACAGCGACGAGCTGGTCGATCCAGGACGGCAAGCTTGTCATGATCCCGCAGACCGCCTATATGCCGGGAGACATTCCCGAGCTGACCTACGAGACCGGCGTCATCGGCCTGCCGGAGCAGACGCAGAACGGCATCTCGCTCAAGATTCTGCTGAACCCGAACATAAAGATCGGGCAGGCGGTAAAGCTTGATAACGAGGCGATACAGCGGTATCAGTTCAGCCTGTCGCGCGGCGGCCAGCTTGAGAACGAGCAGGTCGCGCCGCTGAACAAGCTGAACAACGACGGCCTCTACTACGTCATGAACGTGGAATACCAAGGTGATACGCGCGGCGACGAATGGTTTAGCAACCTCACATGCCTCGCCATTGACGCGACGGTAACACCTATATTCGAGCCGACGTTCCCACTTGGATACAACTACATAAACAGCATCAAGAGGTATGGTTAGATGGATAGACGCGAGCGCGCACCGGAGCCGGAGGAGGTTATCCGGCTTGCGCTTGATGCCCGCTTCGCGCAGGCGTGGACGGCCATGCCGGGGATCATTCAGTCATTCAACCCGCAGGCGATGACCTGCGAAGTGCAGCCCGCGATAAATGGATGGCAGCGCAATCAGGACGGCACGTTCAGCCCACTGCAGATGCCGCTGCTGCTGGATTGCCCGGTGTTTTTCCCTAGCGGCGGGGGCGCGACGCTGACATTCCCGATCAAACCCGGCGACGAGTGCCTTGTGGTATTCGCGAGCCGATGCATTGATGCGTGGTGGCAACTTGGAGGCATCCAATCGCAGCCCGACCTGCGGATGCACGACCTGTCTGACGGATTCGTGTTCGCGGGCGTTCGTAGCCAGCCGCGCCGCTTCACCGTGGACACCGACGCCGCCCAACTCCGCAGCGACGACGGTCAGGCATATATTGAGCTGAACCCGACGACGCATGACATCAAAGTGATGACGCCCGCCAATGTCGCGGCGAATGTGGGAGGGAATGTATCCGCGACCGTTGGTGGCGACATCACAGCAGAGGCGGCGGGCGAGATTACACTTAAAGCCCAGAAGATCACGCTCAACACTGATGAAGTTCATATCACCGGCGACCTCAACATCGACGGCACGACCATCGGTAACGGCGTGAACCTGAACACGCACGTTCATATCAACGTCGAACCAGGACCCGGCACATCCGGGCCTCCACAGGTATAACTATGCGTTACCGGAAACTATCCCCTGACGGCGACTACACCATCGGCACCGGCGCTGACTTTTATGTCGATAGCCCCGAGGCCGTTGCGCAGGCCGTCCTTACCCGGCTGCGGCTATGGCGCGGTGAGTGGTTCGTTGACACACGCGACGGCACGCCCTGGATGGAGGAGATTCTGGGCAAGCGCGTCCGCACCCGCAGCCCTGACGCCGCAATCAAGCAGCGGATCCTCGGCACCGAGGGCGTGACCGAAATCCTGTCCTATTCCAGCAGCTTTGACGGCAATACGCGCCGCATGAAGGTGGACGCCACGATTGCCACGAGATACGGGCAAACACGCATTACGGAGACCTTTTGACTACTCCCCTCCCTAAAGGAAGGGGATTCCCACTTCATCGAAGCCAGCCAATGCGCACTTACATGCACACAGGACTTACAGCTTCTCCATGGGCTGACGCTGTGCTACAATGGCAACGTATTAGCCCTATGGAGAATTTATGGCCTATCAACCGTATCACCAGAAGCGCATCGCTGATGGCTTATGCAAGGATTGCGGATCACCTAGGGGCGAGGATGGGACTTCAATTTACTGCCGAGCATGTGCGACAAAAGTTCAGGCGAAGGCTAACGCACGGAAAGAGGCCAAGCGCAAAGAATGGGCAGCGTCTGGCCCCCTCGTATGCAACGGGTGCGGTGGAATACTTCCCGATACAACGTTCAAGCGGTGCGAGAAGTGTCGCCAATATCACAGGTCTCATTGGAATAAAACTCGACCAGGCAGACTGGCAAGGAAAGCAGCTATCGGGCAGTGCGCGTCGTGTTCTTCCGACGCGCTGGCAAGCTCAAGGTATTGCAAAAAGCACTTCCTCGAAAACTCGTTGCGTAAATACGGTGTACCAGCGGATGACTACAACAGATTCTGGGAAAAACTGGAGGCACAAGGGTTTCGCTGCTACTACACCGGGATTGAAATCATTCCCGGGGTTAATG
>DATCJT010000045.1:0-5894 GCA_036562645.1 Methylophilaceae bacterium
AGATACCGGTTCAGCAGAAGGTCGCTGTCAGTCATATCGAAATGCCGTGCAGCCGCCTGGTTGGCGAAGCGAATCAGGCCAGAGGTGTCGCAGATGATGGTTGGATACGGTAGCCGTTCCAGGCTGGTGACGACGAACTGATGCAGATTCTGCAGCTGTTGCCGTGCGCCTTCCAGTGCGGCGATGCGTCGGCTGAGAGGGTCGCGGAATAGCGGATTGCTCGGGGTAAACGGAATGTGCTGACCCCGTTGCAGCGACTCGTATTCCACCATCAGAAATCGGCTGACGGTATTCAGCCGGTGCCAGCTCCATAGCGGATAGATTGAGATCAATCCCAGGATGCCGGCTGCCGGCGCGAAAAGTATTCCTGCAAAGCCAGCGAGGAAAAATGTGCTGAAGACGGATGCCAGGGCCAGAAATATGGTCAACAGCAGCGCGTAGAATGGACTCAGCAACAAGAATCCAATCAGCGCGATACCGACGAAGAGCAAGTTGAAACTGGCATTTTGCATGTTGCTGGCCGGCCGGAGAGTGATGCCCTGCAACATGGCATCGGTGATATTGGCGAGTATCTCCACGCCGGGCATGAGTGCGGAATCATGCGTGGTCGGAGTGGCGTACTGGTCGCCGATGCTGGTTGCAGTGACGCCTATTAATACATATTTGTTGTGGAACGTGCCTTCCGGAAAAACGCCGCGTATCACGTCTATGGCGGAAATGCGATAGAAGTGGCCGACCGGACCGGCATAGGGAATCATCAGATAATCCTGCTGTTGTGCTGTTGTCACTGCGTCCGCCGAACGTGCCGCAAGTGATGTCGGCGCGTGTGCGTTGCCGACATCGAGCAATATCCTGCTGAATTGAGGCAGTGTGCGCTCATCGACCGGTTCCGGTAGATGGGTGCTGCGAACGACACCGTCATGATCTACCTTGAGATGCGCATGGCCTAGGCCCGCAGCAAGTTCGGCGATCGGCGGCACGGGGGACATGACCCGGCGTTGGGAGCCGAACGACTGCATGAAAACCGGCAACACTACCGGGTGGTTGCGCTCGATCGCCGCTGCAAGCAGGGCGTCGTCGTCAGGGTGGACAAGGTCCGGTTCGGTGAACAAGACATCCAGACCGATGGCCCTGGGATGGTCCGCTCCGATTCTGTCCAGCAATTCCGCATGCAGGGCGCGGCGCCACGGCCAGCGTCCCAGTGCGGCTATGCTCTTATCATCGATGGCAACGATGACGAGCTCGCTGTTTGGCCCCCTTCCCTGACCGGCAATGACGTAGTCCTGAATCAGGTGATTGAGCTTCGGCAGCCGTTCCTGCGGGGAAAGTATGATGACGAGGACGAGCACGCCGAGGGCGATGGGCGTCCACAAGTCGAGTTGACGCAGCAAGCCGGAAATGGGACCGCTGGCAGGCCGTTCCGTCATCACAGCCGCCTATCCGGGTAGATTGCCGAATGCGGCGACCGATATGGGATCGGACGACAGGTTCATTGGCTGGGGGTGAATCAATTACTGACCTTGTCGGCCCATGTCCGCTCTATCGTCTGCACAGTCGGCTTGATTGTCACGATACGCGGCATTGAGAATACGGTAGTGAAGCCGTCGGCATCCCTGGCCTGAACGCGTATGAAATAGCGGCCTGGAGACAGCTCGTCCATCGATATGGACCGCTCATGCAGGGCCTGCTCGCTGATTATATTGGCGAAGTTCTCGTCGCTGCTGATTTGTGCCGTATATTCCAGGTGCCTATCGTCGAGCCAGAACACGCCCGGAGGGGCCTGGTGAGTCGTTACGGCGGAATCGGCCACTTCGAACTGGGCTGGCTGGCTGAACGGCCCCTGTTTTTGCTGGCCATCGGATAGCGTCGTGATGGAGGCGACGCGCCAGAAATAGCGGCCGTTCGTTAGATCCGAGACGGTATGACGGCAGTTGTCCTGCTGAACCGTATCGACGATTGCCGAGGAGAAATCCGGCGATTCGGATAACTGGAACCGGTAGGCGCTGGCGCCCTGCACCTCGGTGCAAGATAAATCGACCTTGTGGCCTGTGGCCTGATGGTTGGCGGGGCCGAGATAGAAGGGAAAGGCGGGTTGCGCCTCGATGCGGATGTGTTGGGTGCTTTCGAAGCCGATGATGCCTTCCGCGTCCACGGCGCGCAAGCCGACAATGTAGTCGCCATCATCGAGGCCGGTGAATTTCACAACCGGCTTCTCCGGTTCCATATTGGCGACTACCCGATGCATATCATGGTCCGAGGCCAGACGAACCTGATAGGATGCGGCGTTTTCGAGCTCGGGCCAGCTGACGACCAAATAGCCGGCATCGGTGAAGCGCGATGGCAGCATCGACAAATCGACTGCTGCCAGCAATGGTCTGATGGCACCAAGTCTGCCGTTCTGGTCGGCGCGTAGACCTTCACCGACCTTGAGCAGCTTTTGCGAGCCACGCCGGTTCCTCAGGTTCTGACGGACAGTGACGCTGCCTTCCGTGACGCCGCTGGTGGTGCCCGTGTCTGACGTGGATACGTCGAAACGTGTGCCGCGTGCGGCTGCCACGGCTTGGGGCGTGATGACCTCGAAGTGATTGGCCTTATTCTTTCCGGTGGGCGTGACCGAGATATCGAGATTGCCCTCTTCCAGCACGATGACGCGGCTTTGGGGTTTGGCGCCGCGAGCCATCCTGTAGCGCTGGATTTGCAGGCTGGAGTTGGAGAGCACGCGCATGATCGACCCGTCATCGAACTGCAGGGTCAGATAGCTGTCAGCGCCGACGCGGACCCTGTCGCTCTCACGCAGCAGATCCCCGATGGTGACCAGGCCTGATGGAGCGTCGTCATCGGCAACACGATGCACGTCGCCCAGCGCGAAGATCACATGTATCACCGGCAGGTCGAGAGGCGGAATGCGCAGTTCTGTGCCGGGACGCAGGCGTTTCGGGTTGCGGATGTCGTTGTATTTCAGAAACTCCGGCCACAGCGTCGCATCATCCAGATATCGCGCGGCCAGATCATACAGGGTATCGCCTTCTGCTATTCGATGTATGCGCTGGTTGCCGTGGTCCGCAAAGCCGGAGACTTCCTCTGCAAAAGCGCCGTTTACGGCCCACAGGCCGGCAAGCATAGCGAGCAGCGGCTTTTTCCGGGAGCAGGGAAACATATTCCGCAACGACATGATCATGGCGTTGGTGACTCCTGTTGATACTGGTGACTGATTTTCGGGTGATGTTACTCGTTGGCATCTACTGCCACAAGACGATAGCCGATACCGTATACGGACGTCAGGTAATACCCATTTTCCGGTTGTAGATACAATTTCTTACGCAAGGTCGAAATGTGCGTATCGAGCGTGCGAGAGTTCACTGCAGGCGATTGTATGCCCCAGATTTGTTCCAGCAGGTGTTGCCTGGAAAGCAGGCGGCCCTGGTTCTGAAACAGGAACAAGGCGAGCTCGAATTTCTTGTTTTTCAGCCGGATGGTCTCACCCTTGTATTCGGCCGAGTTGCTTTCGGGATGGAATGTGTAATCACCCCACTGGTAGTTCTGCGGGATGCGGTTCTCCCAGGTTCGCCGGATCAGTGCCTTGACGCGTGCCAGAAACTCCCCAACCCGCACCGGTTTCGACATGAAGTCGTCCGCGCCTACCGACAGACCGTGGATCAGGTCGCGTTCGTCACGCCGGTTGGTCAGCAACAGAATGGGAATCAGATCCTTATGGTCCTCGCGCAGCCGCTTGATGATTTCCACGCCGGTGATATCCGGCAGCTCCCAATCCAGTATCAGAAAGTCGAAACTTTCGCGGCGCAGTGCCTTGAGCAACAGTTCACCCTTGGGGAAGGTGTGGCACTCATGACCGATGTAGCGAATTGATTTTTCGATCAATTCAAGCGCCGCATTATCGTCATCCACGACGGCAAATCTCATAGGCGTTCTCTAAATTACAGCTTGCCGGAAAAGTGATATGGCAGAGATGTGTCGAAAATTCTCCCCCGGATATTAGCGTGAATGCAGGGTCGAGAATGTCAACAATTGTTAATTGTATGTACCCATTTAAAAAATATGGACATATTTCCGCATGCTTTAACCAAGCAGTGACTGTTGGTGGTCATGCCTACAGCAAGACGAATGCATAAATTCTAGTTTAGGGGAGAGCCAGGGCGGCGGGTAGTTTGTGATCGCTCGCTGCTTGGCAGGGGTGTAGTCAAGTGTTGGTTGCAATCGTTTTTCGTTGGGTGTCCGGTAACGGATGCCGGTCGAGTCATGGCACGCGGTCTTCCGGGACGGCGGCGCATCCGGTGCAGAATTCAAGCTCCTATCCGCGCAGGGTGCTACGGCGGCTGATACGGACGTGTCTGGGTGCCAGTTATCTGGTTTCCGCCCTTGCATTTGCCGGGGTCGATCTGGTGGTGAATACAGTGGATTCCCCGGACCCGGTGCCGGCAGGCGGGGTGGTGACCTACCAGATGACGATCGCCAACAGCGGCGATGAAGACGCAACGAACGTGGTCTCCACGCATTCCGTTCCGGCAAACATGGAATATCTGGGGTTCACCGGCGCGGGCGTCAATTGTACCGGCATGACTGTGAACAGTCCGGGGCCGGGCACGATCACCTGTACACATCCGGATCTTCAAAATACGATCGGTGTATCCTCTTTCGAGATCACTCTTCGCACAACAGCGCAGGGTGCTTTCATCTTCGGTACGACCGCCAGCTCGGCTGAGCCTGACGATGTGCCGCTCAATAATAGCGATGACGAGCAAACCACCGTCAATCTGGGCGCGAACGTCTCCATCACAAAAACACCGGTAATGGGCTCTGCGTCTGCAGGGGAGCCGTTTTCCTGGACGCTTGAGGTGCATAATGCCGGGCCTCATGCCGCAACCAAATTGCGGGTGGAAGATCCTATCCCGTCGGGATTCAGCGTGACCAGCCTGCCGGCAGGATGTGTCAACAATGCCGCTACTGTGGTCTGTGATATCAACGGTCCCATCGCGCCAGGTACGACACATGTCGTCGGCAATATCGCTGGCGTGATCATTGCGGCCGGTGGGTCGACGGTGACGAATACCGCGACTGTCGATCTTGCGCCGGGCGCGGGCGCACTGGATCCAGCTGACCCCGACAGTACCGATAATACGGCGATTGCTAATGTCAGCGTGGCGCCGGGCTCGGATTTGCGCATCACCAAATCGCGCAGCGTTCCGGGCAATCTCACCGTCGGCGACAGCTTCAATTTCATTCTCACTCCCAGCTATACCGGTGATCCGCCGACCAACATCACCGTGACGGATACCGTTCCGTCCAATTACACGATAGGGGCGGTCGCGGCATCCCAGAACGGCTGGAGCTGCAGTGTGGCCGGACAGATCGTGACCTGTACCAGACCCTCCGGCGGCGTGGCCGGCCAGAATCAGCCGCTGGGCAACATCGTAATACCCGTCACGGTCGCAAGCTCCGGCAATAATGTGGCAAATACGGCCACCATCACCGCTGAAGGACCGCAAGACCCCGTACCTGGAAACAACCAGGCGACGGATGGAGGCGTCAACCTGCTGGACCCCAGGGTCGATCTCGGGGTCAGTAAGACCGGCCCCAGTCCGGCACTGGTCGTGGAGGGGGTTCCGTTCGATTTCACCGTGCGCGTCTCGAACAGCGGCACTGCGGATTTCGTCGGCGAACTGGTGTTGACCGATACGTTGCCGCCAGGCATGACAGTGACGGCTTATACGCTGAATGGCTGGTCCTGCTCGCCAGCTGTGCCGACGACCGGGCCGATTACCTGTACCCGTACCTATACGCCCGAGGCGCCGCTGGCTGCCGGGGCCAATGCACCCGCGGTCGTCATGACGGCGGTAGTCGCCGCGACGGGTGTGATGAACAACAGCGTGTCGCTC
>DATCJT010000170.1:0-2150 GCA_036562645.1 Methylophilaceae bacterium
CCCCAACGATTTCAGGCCGGATTCCCACGCTGCCGACCTGCATGCCGAATACGGCGGCTTGGACAACGAGATGCTTGAGCCGAAGGCGATCGCCGTCCGCATTGCCGGCCGCATGATGCTGAAGCGCGTGATGGGCAAGGCCAGCTTCGCCACCATTCAGGACAGCAGCGGCCGGATCCAGCTCTTCATCGCACGCGACAATGTCGGCGATGAGGTCTACGAGGCATTCAAGAAGTGGGATCTGGGCGACATCGTCGCTGCCGAGGGGGTGTTGTTCAAAACCAAAACGGGCGAATTGTCGGTCAAGGTGCAGCAACTGCGTCTGCTCACCAAGTCCCTGCGTCCGCTGCCGGAGAAATTCCATGGTCTGCAGGACCAGGAAGTGAAATACCGTCAGCGCTACGTCGATCTGATCGTTTCCGAGGATACGCGCAAAACCTTTATCACGCGCAGCCGTGTGGTGTCCGCCATCCGTGCATTCATGCAGGACAATGCCTTCCTTGAGGTCGAGACGCCCATGATGCATCCTATCCCCGGCGGTGCTTCTGCACGACCCTTTGTCACGCACCATAATGCGCTGGACATGCAGATGTACATGCGCATTGCGCCGGAGCTTTATCTCAAGCGCCTGATCGTCGGCGGTTTCGAACGCGTGTTCGAGATCAACCGCAATTTCCGCAATGAGGGCCTGAGCGTGCGGCATAACCCGGAATTCACGATGATGGAGTTCTATGCTGCCTATACCGACTATCTGTGGCTGATGGATTTCACCGAGCGCTGCATCCGCAATGCCGCCATGGCCGCCTGCGGTACCGCAGTGCTGCGATATCAGGGCAGAGAACTGGACCTCAGCAAGCCGTTCGAGCGGCTGACCATCGTCGGAGCCATCCAGAAGCATGCGCCGCAATACACGCTGGAACAACTGCATGACGCCGGCTTCCTGCGGGCAGAGCTACAGAAGTTCGGCGTTACGCCGTTCAACCATGCCGGTCTGGGAGCGTTGCAACTGGCCCTGTTCGAGGAGACTGCCGAGGCCAGGCTATGGAACCCGACCTATATCATCGATTATCCGGTCGAGGTTTCTCCGCTCGCCCGTGCCTCCGACAAGAACCCGCAGATCACGGAACGCTTCGAGCTCTTCATCACCGGGCGCGAGATTGCCAACGGCTTCTCCGAGTTGAATGATGCCGAGGACCAGGCTTCCCGCTTCCTCGCTCAGGTGGCGGCGAAGGAAGCAGGGGATAACGAGGCCATGTATTACGATGCCGATTACATACGCGCCCTGGAATACGGCATGCCGCCGACGGGAGGCTGCGGCATCGGCATCGACCGGCTGGTCATGCTGCTGACCGACAGCCCCAGCATTCGAGACGTGATCCTGTTCCCTCACATGCGACCGGAGCAGCAGGATTAGTGGTCTGCGACGTTTGCATTCGGCGACAGAAAAAGCCGTTTGCAAACATTGGCTTAATTTGAGGTCAGGAAAAACCGTCGTCGATAGGTGACGGTTTTTTCGTTTTCAGTTCACGAAATTTCTGGAAATTTTTAATAACATACTGATAGTTAATGTAAAAAATAGTTTGGCATGCGCATTGCTGAAGGACTTCTGTAACCGATTTACCTTAACCATCACAAGAGGTCAGCATGTTAAACAAGCAAGGTCTGTTCAGTCGCCGCAACCCATCCGAGGACGTTCGTCCATCCACCATCAATTCGCTGAGTCAGACGAATGGACTAGACAAAACTGACCCGCATGCGAAGCATGGTGCCAAATCCGCGTTACAACCGGCACCGGGACATCTTGCCGCGCTGGAATCTGCGACTACCGTTACAGCTCATACCGACAAGCAGCAGTCAGCCGTTGCCGAGACGACGAAGGCCGAGCAGGGCGGTAGCCGCCTCATCGTCGGGCCCGACGTCAAGCTGAAGGGGGCGGAAATCGAGGATTGCGATACGCTGGTGGTGGAAGGGCGTGTCGAGGCGACCATGGATAGCCGCGTGATTCAGATCACCTCGAACGGTTCCTTCTCGGGCAAGGTCGGCATCGATGTCGCAGAAATCTATGGCACGTTCGAAGGTGAGCTGACCGCACGCAATCAGCTCATCATTCATTCCAGTGGCCGCGTCAGCGGCAAGATACGCTACGGGAA
>DATCJT010000033.1:0-1549 GCA_036562645.1 Methylophilaceae bacterium
CCCAATCCAGTACGCCATGATTTCCGGTATCTGCGGGAGAATGGCGGCAATGCGCCCCGGCAGGGCCTTGATGTACTCGACGAACTGATCAAACCACGTTCGTGCGCGAGCGATAACATCTCCGATGTACCAGAAGACCCCACCGAAGACCTGACCAAGGAACTCGAGTGCGTACTCGACCTCGGCAGGCCCGCCAGTGATCACGTCCCACAGGGCAATGAAGACGCCTCGAACGTCGCGGAAGAACCGGCTGATCTCCTCCCACACGCCCACCGCGACATCCCTGATCCGTTCCCAGGTCGCGCTCAGGAACGTGGCGAGAGACTGCCACACTTCAGTCGCCGCCAACTTGATTGCGTTCCAGGAGTTGATCAAGAACCCCTTGATGCTGTCCCAGTTGCGCCACAGCAGGTAACCGACGGCGATGACGGCGCCGATCGCTGCAATCCAGATGCCCGCAGGGTGTACCACCAGCCCCATTGCCTCCATGAACGTGCCCGCACCGCCCCGCCACAGGGCGAACGCCTCCATGAGCTTGCCGCCGAACGTGAGCAGGCCGCCAAGCCCCTGCGACCCAATCGCCAGGCTCACGGCCCCCACGATGCCGCTGATGGTGTTGAGCATGACACCGATGGCCAGGAGGAACGGCCCGGCGATGGCGATGATGCCCACCAGCGTGATGATGAACTTCTGCGTCTCCGGGGACAAAGACGCAAACCATTCCGCCATGCGCGTCACGGCGTCAATGAGCGGCTGGGCAGCCGTCAGGGCGTCCTGCAGGGCGGGAATCAACGCATCGCCCAGCGTGATGGCGACGTCGTTGAGCCGGTTGCGCAGAATCTGGAGCTGGCTTTCCGTCGTCTGGTAGCGCTGCTCGGCCTCCTTGGTGAGGGCGATGTTTTCGTTCCATGCCTCCGTGCCGATTTCCAGCGACCGCCGGAACAGGTCACCCGCTCCGGCAGCGCGGAGCAGTGCGTCGCGCACCCGAATCTCGGACAAGCCCAAGTCCTCCAGTACAGCGAACACGTTTTGTCCTTCGGCCGACATGCGGCCCAGGCCCTCGATGAAGGTGATGAGTGCGCCCGCCGCATCTTGCTCCCAGGCCCGCTTAAAGTCGGCCACGCTCATCCCAGCGACCTGGGCAAACAGCCGCAGCTTTTCGCCGCCCGAAGCAACAGCGTTCTCGATGGCAATGATGGCGCGGCTGAACGCCGAACCGCCGGCCTCCGCCGCTAGGCCAACGCTCGACGCAGCACCCGCGAGCGCCAGGATCTGCGCTTCCGTCAGGCCAGCCTGCTTGCCCGCGCCGGCGAGGCGGAGCGCCATCTCCACAATCTCAGCTTCCGTGGTTGCTAGGTTGTTGCCCAGGGCTACGACGGTCGAGCCCAGCCGGTCGAACTCCTCCTGGGGCATCTGCGTAATGTTGGCCAAGCGCGCAAGGGCCGTGGCGGCTTGGTCAGCGGACAGGTTCGTCGATACGCCGAGGTCGATCATGACCCGCGTGAACTTCAGGATGTTCTCCGTCTTGATCCCGAGCTGGCCCGCAGCC
>DATCJT010000075.1:0-2950 GCA_036562645.1 Methylophilaceae bacterium
ACTACAGCCATGCGATGCCTCAAGAAGTTGTTTTTGATGTAGGTCTAACCTCCACAGATAAAAGCGGGTCATCTGAGGGTATCGGTGTTTTTTTAGGAGGCATTAGCCTTGGTAGGAAAAGCGACACTGGTGCTGAGCAAGTAGCAATAACAAAAGTGAAATTCACCGTTCCATTGGTCCTGCCGCCAGGAGAGCAGCTTATTAAATAGATGCTAGGCTCTGTTCACATATAGCGATATGAAATCACTGCACAGACGACGCGCACGAATGCCAGATAGCTGCTCGCGAGTTTGTCGTAACGCGTGGCGATCCGTCGAAAATGCTTGATGCGATTGAAGAAGCGCTCGATCAGGTTGCGTTCGCGGTAGGCGCCTCGGTCGTACTGCCTGGGTTTGATGCGGTTGGAGCGCGGCGGGATGATCGCCTGCGCACCGGCCGCTTCGACGCTCGTTACCAAAGCGTTGGCATCGTAGCCTTTGTCGGCCACAAGGCTGGCGTAGGGCAACTCGGAAATGAGTTCGTTCGCACATTCGATGTCGGCAACCTGCCCGGCGGTCAAAATCATGCGCAGCGGCTTGCCCAACGCATCGACCGCGAAATGCAGTTTGGTCGTCAGGCCCCCGCGCGAGCGGCCCAGCGCCTGCGGCCCTACTTTTTTTGGGCGCCAGAGGCGTGCTGGTGGGCGCGCACGATGGTCGAGTCGATGAACACCCGCGCCAGATCGCGCTCACCGGCCAGCGCGAAGGCGATTCGGTCCCAGACGCCAGCATCGCGCCAACGGGCAAAGCGCACGTACGTCGAATGCCAGTTACCGAACTCGGGCGGAAGGTCGCGCCAAGGACTTCCGGTGCGTGCCAGCCACAGCACGGCCTCGACGAACAACCGATTGTCCTTGGCCGTACGCCCACGATCGCTTGGCTTGCCGGGTAACAGATCTTCGATCAACTCCCACTGTTCATCCGATAGCACCATCCGAACCATCCTGATCTCCGCTCAAAGATCAGAATGTGAACATAAATCATCAAATGTGAACAGAGCCTAGGCCATAACCGGCACCGACCAGAGTCAGCATCACGCCTAGGCTCGTCACCTGATCTACCAGCTTGAGCGGCTTGGACGCACCTTGAAGCACCGCCTGGATCTGGTGGTGGCAGCCCGATCCCGCGTCCGGATGGCACAGTACCAACGGAAACTTCAAGGCTTCATCCAATGGCACTTCCGCGTGCGCCAACAAGGGGTGGCGCACGGGCACGATCACCGACAGCGGATCGGTCCACACGGGCTCGGCGACAAGGCCTTCGCTCACCGCGTCCGACAGCGCAAAGCCGATGTCCAGCAGATCGTTGTGCGGGCCCTTGAGCTGCTGCGCGAAAGGCAGCTCGAAGACGCGAATCTCCAGTTCGGGCTCTTCCTCGCGGCTGCGCGCCAGCAAGGTGGCAATGTGGGGCTGCGCCAAGCTGTCGCAGATGGCGATGCGCAGATAACCCTGATAGCCCTGCGCCGCCGCCTTTGCGGCACTCACCGCCTGCTCCACGGTGGCCAGCACACGCCGGCACTCACCGAGGAACACTTGACCGGCCCAGGTCAGTCGCGTCTGGTGCGCGCTGCGGTCGAACAACTGCACGCCGAGCGTGGCTTCGAGATTGCGCATTGCGCGCGACACAGGCGATTGTTCTACGCCAAGGCGCTCGGCCGCTCGCGCGAAATGCAGTTCTTCCGCGACCGCAACGAAATAGCGCAGTAGTCTGAGTTCCAATGCGGCCTCCTGTTTGCCTCGTTCCTGGCCTGCGTCCACCTCATGCGGATTGCGCCTCGCTTTCTCCTTCGATGATTGGCAAGAGGTTCCGGCGTCGCATGCTTGCCTATTCGGATAGGCAGATCGCATCCGAAAATTACGGAGGTTGAGGCGGAACGCTACCTGGCCGAAGACCTGAGAACCTCAATCGCCGCGACGCTGCACTACCGCCTGATCCACAGGTTCAGTTCAATCAATTGCCGGGTTGCAGCTCCACACGCACTTCGCGCGTTTTGCCGGCCCGTTCCACCGACAAGACCACCACATCGCCGACCTTCCTGTCGTCTAGCCGCGCGAGCAGCTTAGCCACATCGTCTGTCGCCTTGCCATCAACACCGATGATGCGGTCGCCGGGCACGATGCCTTGCGACGTGACTTCGACACCCGCGAGGCCGGCCTTGTGCGCTGCCGAACCAGGGGTAACACGCAGCACGAACACGCCCTTGCTTCCCGTCAGCGCAAGCAGGCGCTGATTGAGCTGTTCGTCCACCTCGATGCCAAGCGCCGGGCGGATGTATTTGCCGGTCTTGATGAGTTGCGGCACTACCCGCATGACGGTGTCCACCGGCACGGCAAAACCGATCCCGGCCGAGGCGCCGGAGGGGCTGTAGATCGCCGTGTTGATGCCGATAAGCCGACCGGCCGAATCGAGCAGGGGGCCGCCCGAGTTGCCGGGGTTAATGGCGGCGTCGGTCTGAACCAGGTGATCAATGGCCGGGCCGCCCGCTTCTCCCGGTAACGAGCGGTCGAGCGCGGAGACGATGCCGGTGGTGAGCGTCCAGTCCAGGCCAAAGGGGTTGCCGATAGCAAACACCTTCTGTCCCACCTTGAGGTCGGCGCTGGTGCCGACCGGCACGGCAGGCGGGCGTTTGAAGCCGACGCCGATCTTGAGTACGGCGATGTCGTGTGCTGGGCTGGCTCCCACCAGCGCGGCCTGGTAGTCGCGGCCGTCGGCCAGTTTGACGGTGGCTTCGGACGCGCCCTGGATGACGTGGAAGTTGGTGACGACGTGGCCGGCGTCGTCCCAGATGAAGCCCGAGCCGGTGCCACGCGGCACGGAGAAGACATTGCGCGTCCAGACGTCGCGCACCAGCTGCGCGGTGGTGATGTAGACCACCGAGGCGCGTGATTTTTCGAACAGTTCGATGGTGGCCT
>DATCJT010000080.1:0-3272 GCA_036562645.1 Methylophilaceae bacterium
AGTGGAAACGAAGCTGGTCGAAGGGATGATCAAGACGCCGAACGAGGCTCGGTTCCGATTTGGCCTTGAGCCTACTGGCGGCGGCGACACGTTGTGGGGGCAAAAGCAGGACTTCCCGCTGCAAGTGCTGGCCGATAACCACCCCGACATGCAGACCGCTGCACAGCACGCGGCGCAGGCAGCGCCGCCGTCTGGCAGAGACGATGACAGCGACAATCAAGAGCAGATCGAGCGCGGCATTCGCGCAATCACGGCGCTGAACACGATCAAGGCGGTTGACGCCGCACGGAGCGAGGCTTTCCGATGACAGAGTTTGATCCCGTCGAGTTCGGGCGGTCAATTGGCGCGATGATCCGCGAGGCCGTCGAGCCGTTGAAGGCAGAGAACGCCGAGCTGCGCAAAGAGATTGAGGCGCTGAAGGCGCGCGAGCCTGACCGCATCGGGACCATCGTGGAAGCCCCGCCGGTCGAGATTGACGTGTCCGACGTGGTGAAGGATCTGCTGGCTTCGGACGGGATCAGGCAACTGGTCGAGCTGGAGGTTGAAGCGTACCTGACCGAGAACCCGCCGCCGCCCGGGAAGGATGGCAAGGACGGCGAAAAGGGCGAGCCGGGCGAGCCGGGCAAGTCCGTGACGCTGGAAGACGTGTCCGTGTTTCTGGAGGCCGCCGTCGCGAAGCACGTGTTGGACTTCGAGCGCCGCGCGAACGAGAAGCTGGACAGGGCCATCGAGCGCATCCCGGTGCCGAAGGATGGCCGGGACGGCGTGGACTTGACCGAGCTTTCGCTGGACTACGACGGCGAGCGCACGGTGACGGTCAAGGGCCGTACAGGCACCGTGACCAAGCGCGTCCCGGTCCCGCTGTGGCGCGGCTATTGGTCGCCTGGTGTCGTTGCAGAGAAGGGCGACATCCTGACGCACAATGGCACGGCGTACATCGCCATCGTGGACAACCCGCGGTGCGAGCCGGGCGTCGGCAAATACGACCACGAATGGAAGGTATTCGCGCGCAAGGGCCGCGATGGCCGAGACGGCAGGAACGGGATCGACAAGACCGCGCCGGTCAAGGTGACGCCAGAAGATCCGAAACAGTGACCCCGAGCACGTCCGCGATGGCTTTCAGCGTTTTGAGCGGCGGCGTGCTGCGGCCGGACTCCCAGTTTCCGACCGTGGCCGTGGTGACGCCTAGGGCCTTCGCAAGCGCCGCCTGAGTCATGGGCTTGGCGCGGCGAATGGTGGCGAGGCTGGGAACGCTGGACTTTGGCATGGGCCGAAATCTAGCCTAAATGAGGTGTTGACACAAGGCAAAAAATGATTTAGGGTACTCCTGCCAACACAGGAGGCCCCCATGAAACAGGTTTCGGTTTACGCGGTATCCAGGTCGATCCTGGAGGAGTGCGGCGGGGATGTTGTCTCCGCCACCGACGAGATGGAAAGGCGGGTTCGTGCTGAGCGCGACCTGTTCTACGCGTTGATGGACCCGCTGGTTCGCAAGGCCTGCTATGACGTCTTGCGCGAGGTGGTGCGGGATGAGCGCCGCGCCATCTGGACGGCTCCGAACTACACGAAGGGAGGGAATGGGGACAGGCTGGTCAGCGCGTCGCTGACGCTGCTGGACTTCCGGCTGCCGCACAATCTGCTGCCGTTGCGCGAGGCGGGCAAGGATGACCTTGTCGCGGGCGCGGAATGGTACGAAACGCAGGCGAGCAACATGCAGCACAAGGCGCGGTGGTTGCGCGCTGTCGCTGCGAAGGTCGGCAACAAGGTGGTGGGCGAGAAGTTCACTGCCGAGGAGCTGGCCAAGTTGCAGGAGGCGGTCGCATGAACGCCGTCCTGAAAGAGTCAAAGGCGACAAGGGCCAAAGGTGCCGCGCCGAAAGGCCAGTCCGCGGTTGCCCGCGTCGCCACCAATTCGAAGAAGCGGGCCATCGCCGTGATGCCCGAAAAGGCCATGAGAGTGTTGCCCGCTTCTTCACCTTCAAAGCGAGGGAAGGCCAAGCACTTGCTGCCTGAAAAGGCCGGACTGGTCGTGCCTTCCCCCGCCCCGATTGCTGTTGCGGCCAAAGATGATGTGCCGAAAGGCCACACGCCTGATGCCGCGCAGCAACCTAATGCGAGTGAGTCGGCCATCAGAGACGTGCCGAAAGGCCAGATGTCCCGTGCCGACCACTCGCACACCATCGCCACCCTGCGCGAGCTTCACCGCAAGCGTCAGGACTTCCACCGATCCGAGAAGTCGCTGACGTTGCAGATCAAGGCCATCTGCCGGAGGCTGTGCGCGGGCGACAAGGACGAGGCCGACAAGCTCTACACGGCCATGATGAAGGGCGCGGAGGACGCGCAGGCGATGATGGCGAGGGAATGGACGGAGCCGTTCATTCAGGCACGTTCGATTCTGGAAGGCGACCGGAAGCAGGTCGAAAAGGACATGGAGAAGGTTGCCAAGACCCTGCCGGTCGCGAAGTGGGTGGAGGGCATCAAGGGATTCGGCATTGGATCGCTGGCCGCCGTGATCGGCGAGGCGGGCGACCTGTCGAACTACCCGACGCACTCGCACCTGTGGAAGCGTCTGGGGCTGGCGGTGATCGACGGCGGCAGGCAGCGCCTGGTCCCTGGTGCTGACGCGCTGGTGCATGGCTACTCGCCGTCGCGCCGGTCCGTCATTTGGAACATCGGGCAGTGCGTGTTCAAAGCGCAGTCGCCGCGGGTGGACAAGGAGACCGGCGAGGTCAAGGTCGAGGCTGGCGAGTACCGGAAGCTGTACGATGCCCGCAAAGAATACGAAATGGGCCGCGTCGAGACGAAGGGCCATGCCCACAACCGGGCGATGAGGTACATGGAAAAGAAGCTGATGCGCGACCTTTGGAAGGCGTGGAGGGTGTGCGGCTGAGTTTACGGGGAGGCCATGATAAGGTTTCCGAAAGGACAGATGCCTAATGCCTCCCCACCTTTTACGCGATGCGGCCATTCAACAGCTGCCGAAAGGCCAGAATGAAGATGCCGCATCGCCCCTAACACAACCCGCCGCCCGGCGGGTTTTTCTTTGGCATCGTCGAGAGACGACGCGAGGTAACGAATGGAGCTGATCACCCGCGAGCAGGCATACGAGCACCTGCGGCTGGACTACGACAGCGGCGGCAGCGCCGATGACGGCTGGCTGTCGGTGTTCATTCCGGCAGTCTCTGAGGCCGTGCGGCGGTGGCTGAAAGAGGACTGGCGTCTGTACGAATGGGAGACCGACAGCGACGGCAACATCGTCCGAGATTCCGACGG
>DATCJT010000082.1:0-1959 GCA_036562645.1 Methylophilaceae bacterium
AGGACGCCAGCGGCAACCCGGTGCCCGGGGCAACGGTCACCTGGACCACCAGCGCCGGCAGCATCACCGCCGCCAGCACCACCAACGCCAGCGGTGTCGCCACCGCCACGCTGACCAGCTCGACCACTGCCGGCACCGCCACGGTGACGGCCAAGGCCGGGACGGCGCAGGGCACCGCGTCGGTGACGTTCACGGTCGGCCCGGCGGCCAGTGTGTCGGTGTCGGCGAACCCGACCTCGATCCCGGCCAACGGCAGCAGCACCAGCGCGCTGACCGCTACGGTCAGGGATGCTTACGGCAACCTGGTGCCGGGCACGGTGGTGACCTGGACGACTTCGGCCGGCACGGTCGTGGCCTCCAGCACCACCAACGCCAGCGGTGTCGCCACCTCGACGCTGACCAGCTCGACCACTGCCGGCACCGCCACGGTGACGGCCAAGGCCGGGACGGCGCAGGGCACCGCGTCGGTGACGTTCACCGCTACCGGCCCCGCCCCTGGTACAAGCTACGACTGGAGCACATTCTGCAACAGTGGCGATGCGAGTTATGATCCGTACTGCACGCTGACATTCAACGCCAACTATTGGCTCGGTGCAGGTAATTGGTCTGTAAACACGTGGATCGTGAGGGAGCCATATAATGAGAAGGCAATCATTAATGTCCCCTCTAGCTACTGCGCGTCCGGCCGATTGCTTTTTGAAGGTATGGTTGGCGGAATAGTCGCAGTCTGTCAGTAATTTGCGCTGCAAAATGAAGGGCGGCCAGTTCGTTGGCCGCCCTTCCAATTTCCATCATCTACTTGCTTGTCGGCAGGTACCCGTAATTGACGGTTTTCCCCCCTTCAAGACGCATTAACTGCCGTCGTGCAATCAACCACCCGCCATTCTTTCGATCCAGCTTACTGAAGCCATTGGCGCCATCATTGCGGATCGTTAGTGCGCTTGCGTTACCGTCCTTGTAGAATTCACTCCATGCCCGCGCCGCTGGCGTCATCACAAGAACCTGTTGCCACGGGTGGCTATGAATAGTTTCCCCGCTGAACTCAAATCCATCAGCCAGTTCACTGGGATACACTGCACAGCCATGCGGAACGTGGTCCGAGTACAAACGGACTGAGTAGTAATCGCCTCTCTTTCCTATTGCGCCGCAGCCTTCCCATCCGGTGCTTCTAGTGAACTCATGAAGTGCGATCCCAACCCGCTTTAGAAATTCTGGCAAGCTCTCGCCGTGGTCGCTTGTGTATTCGGCGATGAAATCCCGCTTCCACTTAACTTTTTCTGCCGCCGCAGAGTCAACAGCAGCGCCAGCCGTCCAGATGACTGCAAACGCAAAGGTGATTCTGGTGAGGATGCCGCTCATGTTGATGCTCCCGTGGTTGCAGTGGTGGAAACCTTCCCTTTTGGTGCCATGACCGCTGTTCATGGGCTTTCTCCCGTTGTGCTTGGCCGTGTCGGTCGACGGCGAAGGGCAGCCACGGGGGGAAAGGCGGGCCGCACCCGCAGGGCCGGAACGCAGTGGAGGACGCCGAAGGCGTTGCGGCACGCCGCCCCGTGGCAACCTGGTAGCCATAGGGCGACCACGGCCAGACGGGAGTGCTCGACCAGGTGCAGGCCGTGGCACCAAAGGGAGAAGGCCGGGCAAGCGGAGCGCGCAGCGCCGTAGGCGCGGAGGCGTTAGGGATGCCGCCCGGCGGGGCCAAGCCGCCCTTGGCGGCTTGGTGCGCAGCACGGCAAGCCCGGCCCGAAGGGAACGCCCAACCACCACCACAAACGGGTGGCGTTATGCGGCCTGCTTTCGCAACCTTTGCCTGATCGCCTTACGAATCTCGGCTGCCGGTTGGTGGAGGCGCAGTTTCAAGTAATCGGAGAGGCCCGACATTTCGAGCATACCCTCCGATTTTGCGCGCATGTAAATCATGTAAGGATCAGCAGTTTCCAGCAGTTCCTGGTAGTAAGCACT
>DATCJT010000098.1:0-21455 GCA_036562645.1 Methylophilaceae bacterium
GAGCCCGGACATCTCCATCCTCTCGGACGAGTTCCTGGCCGAGGTGCAGCAGATGGAGAAGAAGAACCTGGCGCTGGAGGCCCTGCGCAAGCTCATCAACGACGGCATCCGCTCGCGCAGCAAGGCCAACGTGGTGCAGACCAGGGCGTTTTCGGAGCGGCTGGAGGACGCGGTGGCCCGTTACCACGCCAACGCCATCACCACGGCCGAGGTGCTGCAGGAACTCATCGAGCTGGCCAAGGACATCCGCGCGGCCCGCCAGCGCGGCGAAGAGTCCGGACTGTCGGACGAAGAGATCGCCTTCTACGACGCCCTGGCCGAGAACGAAAGCGCCGTGCAGGAGATGGGCGACGACCAGCTCAAGGTGATCGCCAACGAGCTGCTGGTGAGCCTGCGCGAGAACGTGACGGTGGACTGGGCACACCGGGAATCGGCCCGCGCCCGCATGCGCGTGCTGGTCAAGCGCATCCTGCGCAAGTACGGCTACCCGCCGGACCTCCAGAATGCCGCCGTGCAGACGGTGTTAAGGCAGGCGGAGGCGTTGTCGTCAGCATGGTCAGCCCACTGATGCGTGAACAGTGAACTCTCTTGGATGATAGTTCGTGGGAACTGGCTAAGATAGCTGCGCAGTCTGGGACCGGAATTCGCTCGATGCGAAAAAAAGCCCTGCTATTGCAGGGCTTTGGATGCTAAGGCATCTTGAGTTACGAATGGATTTCTGAAAATGATATTCAGCCCTTGAAGTTGGCTTCGACGAAATCCCAGTTGACGATGTTCCAGAATTCCTCGACGTATTTTGCGCGGGCATTGCGGTAGTCAACGTAGTAGGCATGCTCCCAGACGTCGATGGTCAGCAGCGGGGTCTGGCCGCTGGTCAGCGGGCAGCCTGCATTGCTGGTGCTTTCCAGACTGAGTGAGCCGTCCTTGTTCTTGACCAGCCATGCCCAGCCGGAACCGAACGTGGTGATGGCCTTCTGGCTGAACTGCTTCTTGAACTCCTCGAAGGAACCGAAAGCCTTGTCGATTGCAGCGGCCAGTTCACCCTTGGGCGCGCCGCCGCCGTTCGGCTTGAGGCCGTTCCAGTAGAAGGTGTGGTTCCAGACCTGGGCTGCGTTGTTGAAGATGCCGCCGGACGACTTCATGATGATTTCTTCCAGGCTGGCGTTCTCGAACTCTGTGCCCTTGATCAGATTGTTCAGATTGGTGACGTAGGTCTGATGATGCTTGCCGTAATGGTATTCGATGGTTTCGGCCGAAATGACCGGTTCCAGTGCGTTCTTGGCATATGGCAGAGGTGGTAGTTGATGTTCCATGTTTGATTTCCTAGAAGTTGGTTGACATGACTGACGGAAAAGTTAGATTCCCTATTTTGCCATAGATTCATCGCAGTTTGAGTAGCGGTGGCAGAAGCTGCCAAGTGCGGTGCATTTGCGGCGTGGTCTCATGGCCTGCAGGGCGTGATGTCGGAGCCACAAGCGCATGCGCTGCAGTGGAGGCTAATACGGACGTGTTATGCCGGAGCCAAATCTAATTAAAGACCTTTATTTCTTTCTTGCCCGTGGATGCGCAGCATCATAAACCTTGGCCAGATGCTGAAAATCCAAATGCGTGTACACCTGGGTCGTGCTGATGTTGGCATGGCCGAGCATCTCCTGCACGGCTCTCAGGTCGCCGCTAGACTGCAGCACGTGGCTTGCGAAGCTGTGCCGCAGCATGTGCGGATGGACATCGCTGTTGATGCCTTGCTTGATGGCCCATTCCTTGATGCGATATTGCACCGCCCGGGCGCTGAGGCGTTTGCCGTTGCGGTTGACGAACAGTGCCTTTTCCTCGGCTGGCGTCATCGTGCCGCGGACACGGAGCCAGTTGCGGATGGCCGTGGCTGCGTGACTGCCCATGGGTATGATGCGTGTCTTGCTGCCCTTGCCGGTGACCGTGACGGTGCCTTCGTCGAATTGAATCGCGTCGAGATTGAGGCCGATCAGTTCCGCGAGACGCAGTCCGGATGAATAGAAAAGTTCGAGGATGGCGCGGTCGCGCAGGGTCAATGGCTCGTCGCCCTCTATGGATACCAGCTGGATGGCCTGGTCGGAAGACAAGGCCTGCGGCAGGGTTCTGGGGCTTTTGGGTGCACGAATGCCCTGGCAGGGATTTCTGCTGAAGCCGTGCCGGCTGATCAGATAATCGAAGAATCCGCGCCATGCAGAAAGCATGCGGGCGATGCTTTTGCCGCCGATGCCTTTGCCATGCAGGCTTGCGCTGAAGCGCCGGATATCGCTGGAAGTCAGCTCGGCCAGTTCGGTTCCATCCGCCATCTGTAGCAGCCGGCGGATGTCGCGCGCGTAGTTCTCGCGCGTCAACGGACTGAGGGCGCGCTCATGCGCCAGATGGCCAAGATAGTCGTTCAGGTAGTCCATCGCCGGTGTCTGCCGACCCTACCTCGTCTGCCTATGGTTCCAGATAGCGCAGCAGTGCGGCGCTGACCAGTTCCCCGATGCGTACCAGATACTGGGTGCCCATGTCCGGATGGAAGCGCTTCTCGTCGTCCGAGGCGATGGCTAGCAGGCCGATGACCTGTTCCCCGCGCAAGGCGATCAGCGCGAAGGATTTGGGGCTGGCCTCGGCGCCGAACCAGCTGTCCAGCTCCAGCCCGGGACGGTGTCCGCAGTATGGCTCTATCAGGCCTTGCGTCCAGCTGCGCAGCTCCGCATCGACTTCCCTGAAGACTTCGTTGCCGGCATCCCTGGTGTCCTTTGGCCTTGCCCAGAGGCGCAGGCCGCTGTAGGGAACGGCGAAGCTGTCGCGCAAGTCCTGCATGAGCAGCTGCAGCAGCACTTCCAGATTGGGGGCGGCGAGCAGACCCAGGCTCAGTTTGTGCACTTTTTCGCTGATCTGGTCATTTTCCCTGCCGTATTGCAGAAATTCGGCGACTTTGGCTTCCAAAACGCGAATGCGGTCGCGCTGGGTCAGCTGCTGTCGCTCCGCCAGCGAGATCGTGCCGTTGCCGTGCGGGCTGGGCAGGTAAAGCTCGGTCAGCAGGGCGGTATGCTGTTCGAAGAACTGCGGATGCTTGCGCAGATAGGCAGCGACCTGTTCGGCGCTGGGCAGTGTGTCTTCAGGTGATTGCATCTTGGCTCCTGATAATGTTGGTTCGATTCTATGCCTCAAGTGTCAAGGCACCAAGTTCCCCATCCCGCCGATATCGAGTGTGCCTTCGAATACCGTGACCGCGGGGCCCGTCATCCAGACCGGGGCGTCATTGCCGTCCCAGGCGATCTGCAGGTCGCCGCCGCGCATGCTGACCGTCACCGGTGATTGCAGCAGTCCCAGACGGATGCCGCTGACGGCGGCGGCGCAGGCGCCGGAGCCGCAGGCCAGCGTTTCACCGCTGCCGCGTTCGAACACGCGCAGGCGAATGTGTCCGGAATCGATGACCTGCATGAAACCGGCATTGACGCGTTGCGGGAAACGCGGATGGGCCTCGATGAGCGGTCCCTGGATCTCGACAGGCGCGCTATCCACGTCGTCCACCAGTTGCACCGCATGCGGGTTGCCCATGGAAACCGTGCAGATCCTGACCGGCGTCTGGCCGACTTCGAGTACGTATTCCGGCGCCGGCGTGTCGGCGATGAACGGGATGTTGGCGGGCAGGAAATCCGGCGCGCCCATATTGACCGTCACTTGACCGTCGTCCCGCAGCTGCAGCGTGATGACGCCGCGGGCGGTCTCCACATCGATGCTGCGCTTGTCGGTCAGTCCCTTGTCATGCACGAACCTGACGAAACAGCGCGCGCCGTTGCCGCACTGTTCGACCTCGCCGCCGTCCGCGTTGAAGATGCGGTAGCGGAAATCGACATCGGCGAATTTCCCGGAAGGACGTTCCACCAGCAGCAGCTGATCGCAGCCGACACCGAAATGCCGGTCGGCGATGTGACGAATCTGCGGCGCGGTCAGCGCGACTTGCTGGGAGATGGCATCGATGACGACGAAATCGTTGCCGATACCGTGCATTTTGGTGAATCTGAGCATCATGCGGGTAGGCCGGTGTAGGGTTCAAACTGCATTGTAGGGCAAGTCAGGGCCGCTTGTAACGGTCGTAGCTCCACAGATACTGTTCCGGGCATTGGCATATCAGGCGCTCGATGCTGTCGTTGATGTCCTGTGGCGTCGGCGGTCCGGCAAGCCTGCCTTCGGGGTCCAGCGGCTCGATGTGGATGACGTAACCTCGTCCCCATGGCAGCCGTTCGCCATAGGCGAGCAGTACGGTGGCGCCGGTAGCTTCCACCAGTTTGCCGACCAGCGTCATCGTGTAGGCGCGCTTGCGGAAGAAATCCGCCCATGCGCCTTCGTTCTCTTCCGGCACCTGATCGGGCAGGATGCCGACAGCGCCGCCCTTTTTCAGGGTTTTCAGCAGCGTGCGGATGCCGGACATGTTGGTCGGCGCCAGTGTGATACCCTCGCGCTGGCGGCCGTCTTCGACGAGCCTGGCGAGCCTGGGGTTGCGCGGCGGCTTGTACAGCACGCTGATCGGATAATGCGCCGCATGGTAGATGGCGGTGATTTCATAGCAGCCGAGGTGAGGCGTCAGGAAGATGACGCCGCGACCCTTTGCACGGGCGGCCTCGACGTGTTCCCAACCCTGGCAATCCCGTACCAGTCGCTGCACCGAGGCATCGGGGCGAAACCAGATGGCGAACGTTTCCAGCATGCCCTTGCCGATTTCGCGGATGTTGGCATGTAGCAGATGACGGTGGTCCTTTTGAGGCAGGAAGTCGCGCACCCATTGCAGATTCCTGCGCATGCGGTGCAGCCGTCGCCTGACCGTCAGAAAGTAAAGATAACCGAACAGTATGCCGAGAGCGTGCACCACCGGAAGCGGCAGTCTGGCAAAGATGCGGAGCAAGGTCTTGAGCATGAAGTGCTTTTTGAACGTTCCTGAGTCTGGTATTCTAGCAATCTTTTGTGAACCAGTTAGCTGAGCAGCGCATGAGCGAATATCTTTTCACTTCAGAATCTGTTTCCGAAGGCCATCCGGACAAGCTGGCCGACCAGGTCTCCGACAGCATTCTCGACGCCATTCTCGAACAGGACCCGACAGCGCGGGTTGCCGCAGAGACGCTGGCCAATACCGGCCTGATCGTTCTCGCCGGTGAAATCACGACGAATGCCAATGTCGATTACATCAAGGTGGCGCGTGAAACGGTCAAGCGCATCGGCTATGACAACACCGACTACGGTATCGATTACAAAGGTTGCGCCGTGCTGGTCGCATATGACAAGCAGTCGCCCGATATCGCCCAGGGCGTGGACAAGGCCGAGGACGACCCGCTCGATCAGGGGGCGGGTGACCAGGGGCTGATGTTCGGCTATGCCTGCGAGGAAACGCCGCAACTGATGCCGTTGCCGATCTGGCTCTCGCACCGTCTGGTCGAACGTCAGTCGCAACTGCGCAAGGATGGACGTCTGGCCTGGCTGCGGCCGGATGCCAAGAGTCAGGTGACGGTGAAATAT
Organism: Methylophilaceae bacterium; assembly: GCA_036562645.1. Lineage (GTDB taxonomy): Bacteria > Pseudomonadota > Gammaproteobacteria > Burkholderiales > Methylophilaceae > UBA6140. The sequence goes on from DATCJT010000098.1 coordinate 5,512, forward strand.
GTCGATGGCAAGCCGGATTCCATCGACACCGTCGTGCTTTCGACCCAGCATGCGCCGGAAATGACGCTGTCCCAGATCCGCGAGGCCGTGATTGAGGAGATCATCAAGCCGGTGTTGCCCAGGGAACTGGTCAAGGGCGAAATCAAGTATCTGGTCAACCCGACCGGCCGTTTCGTCATCGGCGGGCCGCAGGGCGATTGCGGCCTGACCGGGCGCAAGATCATCGTCGATACCTATGGCGGTGCCGCTCCGCATGGCGGCGGTGCATTCTCCGGCAAGGACCCGTCCAAGGTCGATCGTTCCGCCGCCTATGCCGCGCGCTATGTCGCCAAGAACATCGTGGCGGCGGGGCTTGCCTCGCGCTGCCTGGTGCAGGTCTCCTATGCCATCGGCGTCGCGCAGCCGACCAGTGTCATGGTCGAGACCTACGGCACGGGCAAGGTGGCGAATGAAGTCCTGGTCAGGCTGGTGCGTGAGCATTTTGACCTGCGCCCCAAGGGTATCGTGAAGATGCTGGACCTGCTGCGTCCGATTTACAGCAAGACTGCGGCCTATGGCCATTTCGGCCGGGATGAGCCGGAGTTCACCTGGGAAAACACGGACAAGGCGGCGGCACTGCGCGCCGCTGCCGGGCTGTAAGTCCGCATAGCGACACCCAAACTCGGTTTCGGCTGACAGCATGGTGGCCGAAACCGGCAGACCTTGCCGAATACGACACGGTCGCCGGCGCAGCCTTTGGCAAAAGCCGCTGCTTTTGCCAAAGCGCTGATTTGCCTTATAATCACCACATTACCGAGGAACGCTGCGAGACATTCCCATGTCCCAGGCTCGGTCTGCAGAACGGGGTTGCCCCGGCTGTAACGGCGTTCACCAAACATTCAACCCGTACCGGAAGCGGGAGATGGATGAACGGGGCGCCGAGTCTCTCTAGTACCACCTCCCTCCGGTCACAATATGCAAGGAAAAGACGCATGAATTCTGTGACGGATTTCAAGGATTTTGTCGTGGCAGACATCGGTCTCGCCAGTTGGGGCCGCAAGGAAATCGCCATTGCCGAGACCGAGATGCCGGGCCTCATGGCGATCCGTGAGGAATATTCCCTGACCAAGCCGCTCAGGGGCGCACGCATCAGCGGTTCATTGCACATGACCATACAGACGGCGGTGCTGATCGAGACGCTGAAGGACCTGGGCGCCGAAGTGCGCTGGGCATCCTGCAATATCTTCTCGACGCAGGACCATGCCGCTGCTGCCATCGCTGCCGGCGGCACACCGGTCTTCGCGGTCAAGGGCGAGACACTGGACGAATACTGGGAATATACCCATCGCATCTTCGAGTGGCCGGCCGGCGGCTACTCCAACATGATTCTGGACGATGGCGGCGATGCCACGCTGCTGCTGCATCTCGGCTCCAAAGCGGAAAAGGATGCCAGCCTGCTGAATCATCCGAAGAGCGAGGAGGAGGTTTCTCTGTTCAATGCCATCAAGGCGAAACTGAAGACCGATCCGACCTGGTACTCGACCCGTTTGTCCAAAATCAAGGGTGTGACCGAGGAAACCACGACCGGCGTCAATCGGCTGTACCAGATGCATAAGGAAGGCCGTCTCGCTTTCCCGGCCATCAACGTCAATGACTCCGTGACCAAGTCCAAGTTCGACAATCTGTATGGTTGCCGCGAATCGCTGGTGGACGGTATCAAGCGCGCCACCGACGTCATGATCGCAGGCAAGATCGCCGTGGTATGTGGCTACGGCGACGTGGGCAAGGGTTCGGCACAGGCGCTGCGCGCGTTGTCGGCGCAGGTGTGGGTGACAGAGATCGACCCGATCTGCGCGCTGCAGGCAGCGATGGAAGGCTACCGCGTCGTGACCATGGACTATGCCTGCGACAAGGCCGACATCTTCGTCACGGCGACCGGCAACTATCATGTCATCACCCATGACCACATGGCGAAGATGAAGGACCAGGCCATCGTCTGCAACATCGGCCATTTCGACAATGAGATCGATGTCGCCTCGCTGGAGAAGTACCAGTGGGAGGAAATCAAGCCGCAGGTCGATCACGTCATCTTCCCGGACGGCAAGCGCATCATCCTGCTGGCCAAGGGGCGGCTGGTGAATCTGGGTTGTGCCACCGGGCATCCGAGCTATGTCATGAGCTCGTCGTTCGCCAACCAGGTGCTGGCGCAGGTCGAGCTGTTCTGCCATACCGAGAAGTATCCGGTCGGTGTCTACACGTTGCCCAAACATCTCGATGAGAAGGTCGCCGCCTTGCAGCTGAAGCGCCTGAATGCGCAGCTGACCCGGCTGACCGATCAGCAGGCGGCATATATCGGCGTGCCTGTGGAAGGGCCGTACAAGCCGGATCATTATCGCTATTAAGTGATACCGGTGGGCACCTGCTTACGGGTGCCCGTTTTCATGAAAGGAGTGGCCATCATGCTGTTGCTGCTGATATGGATACTGAATGCGCTGGCGCTGCTGGCGGTCGCCTATCTGATGCCGTCCATCGAGGTGGCAGGCTTCGGCCATGCGCTGATCGCCGCTGCCGTCATCGGGCTGGTGAACGTGCTGATCAGGCCCCTGCTGATACTGCTTACGTTGCCGATCACCATTCTGACGCTGGGGTTGTTCATTCTGGTCATCAACGGCCTGCTGTTCTATTTCATCGGCCATGTGCTGGAGGGCTTCCATGTCCAGTCGCTGATGTCCGGTATTCTGGGGGCGCTGCTCTACAGCATCATTTCCTGGCTGCTGATTTCGTTAATACCGGCCGGAAAGTAATCTCCGGTTCAGAACAAAAATGAGTCATCCCGTGATCAGTTTCGAATTTTTTCCGCCCAAGACGGCGGAGGGCGTGAACAAACTACGCGAGACGCGCAGGCAGCTCGCCGAGCTACGGCCCAAGTTCTTTTCCGTGACGTTCGGTGCCGGCGGCTCCACGCGCGACCGCACCATGGAGACGGTGCTGGAGATACAGGACGAGGGGCATGAGGCGGCACCACATATCTCCTGCATTTCATCGAACCGGCAGGAGATCGCCGATCTCCTGCAGGCTTACAAGGCGAGGAACATCCGCCATCTCGTCGCGCTGCGCGGAGATCTGCCATCCGGCGAGGCGAGTGCCGGGGATTTCCGTTATGCCAGTGAGCTGGTGGCTTTCATCCGTGAGCAGACAGGTGACTGGTTCGAGATCGAGGTGGCGGCCTATCCGGAATTCCATCCGGAAGCCGCTTCAGCGAGCGCCGACCTGAGGCATTTCAAGGCCAAGGTTGATGCTGGCGCGGATGCTGCCATCACGCAGTATTTCTACAATACCGATGCCTATTTCCGCTTCGTCGAGCAGTGTCAGGCCATGGGCATCGAGATTCCCATCGTGCCCGGTATCATGCCGATCTATAACTTCACCCAGCTCGCGCGTTTCTCATCGGTCTGCGGTGCCGACATACCGCGATGGCTGCGGTTGCGGCTGCAGGACTTCGGCGATGATTTGCCGTCGCTGCGGGCATTCGGTCTGGATGTCGTGACGGAACTGGCGGATCGCCTGATTGCCGGCGGCGCGCCGGGGCTGCATTTCTATACGCTGAATCAGGCAGGCACCGTTGCCGCCATCATGCAGCGGCTCACGCTGCCCGGAGGCAGGGCGGGCTGACGGCCTGCCGTCAGTGCAGGGTCGGCCGTTCGTCGCCGAACATGGCATCCTCGACGAACAGGTAGTCGCTGGCCTTGCCCTGGTTCCACAGCGCCATCAGGACGATCCAGCGTGTCTCCTCAATGCCGATTTCCGGCAGGGGTAGCGCCATGGCGCGGTCGATGACCAGTTCGCGCTGGATCGGATCCAGCACCTTTGCCTGCTCGAGGAACATGATGAAACTGATGCTTTCCGCACTGAGCTTCTGCAGCTCGGTCTCGCCGTAGATGCGCATGTTCGGACTGTGCATCGCGGAATCGGCGGAGAGATTGGACAATTCTTCCAGTTTCGAGAACCAGTCGAACGCACCGTTGATATCTTCCTGGTCGAAGCCGGCGGCGAAGAGTTCATTGGCGAGTGTATTCTGGTCGGGACGAATGTCTGCTTCAAAATAGTTTTCGAACATGTAGACCAGGACTTCGAACATATAATCCCCTAACGATGAAAGCGGAATCAGATGAGGCGCTGGTAACGGCCCCCCGGTAGCGAGGCCACTTTGTTTTCGAGTTCCAGCATCAGCAGCATGGCCGAAAGGCTTTCGCTCGTCAAGCCACTGCGCTCCAGCAGCACTTCCATCGAGACCGGCTCGAAACCCATGATTTCCAGCAGCGGATTGGCATCCGGAGGAGTTTGCGGGGTCTCCGGAAGATTTTTCTGCGTGACTGAGCCGAGCTCGTCCACGATATCCTGTATGCAATCGACCAGTTTTGCACCCTGTTTGATCAGCTGGTGGCAGCCCTTGGAGAGCGGTGCATGGATGGAGCCGGGGATGGCGAAAACCTCGCGCCCCTGTTCGGCAGCAAGGCGCGCGGTGATGAGTGAGCCGCTCTGAATGTTGGCCTCGACTACCAGGCAGCCGCTTGCCAGTCCGCTGATGATGCGGTTGCGGCGTGGGAAGTTGTGCGCGCGTGACGGTGTGCCCAGCGGGAATTCTGACAGTAGGAGCCCGCGTTCGGCGATCTGGTGCGCAAGGTCACGATGCCTGGATGGATAGACGATGTCGAGGCCGGTGCCCACCACGGCAATCGTGGCGCCGTTGGCTTTCAGCGCGCCGCGATGCGCCGCACCGTCGATACCGAGTGCGAGGCCGCTGACGATGGTGTAGCCTTGCTCGGCCAGTGCCTGCGCGAAGCTTTCGGCATTCCGTTCTCCCTGCGGGCTGGCGCTGCGACTGCCGACGACGGCGATGGCCGGCGTGTTGAGCCATTTCAGTTCGCCCTTGGCATACAGTAGCGGCGGCGGGTCGGCGATTTCCAGCAGTGCGCGCGGGTATTCGGGATCGGCCAGCGTGATCAGGTGATTGCGGTCGGATTGCCGCAGCCATTCGAGTGCTGTCTCGATGGCTGCATTATCGGGACCTGCGCGGATCTGGACGGCGACCTCGCCGGGAACGACCTGTTCCAGCTGGAGGGGGGAGGCGTCGAAGACGGCCTCAGGGCTGCCGAAGGTTCTCAGCAGCTGACAGATGCCCTGACTGCCGAGACCGTGTATGCCGCACAGCGCGACCCAAAGCGCCAGTTCCTTCTGCCGGGCGCCGTCAACCGCCTTCATGGTCAGGGAGTCTGTACGATGTCCAGTGCGTTGACCGGTTCCGAGGCCTGCATGATCAGACCGTAGGAGATGCGGTCGAAAGTGCGGAACACCATCAAGAGTCCGACGCGCTCGTTCGGCAGCTTGATGTGCTCGTCCACCGTCGAGACGTCGCCCTTTTCCTTGGCCTTGTCGAAAGCGGGGTTCTTCACCAGGCTGCCTTCGCGATAGATGGCAAGGACATGGCCCGGCTCCAGCCCGTCGTTGCTGCCGCGGTTGATGGTGACAATGGAGTTGCGACCGGCCTCGTTGACCGAACCGTAGATGGAAAGTATCTGGCCCTGGATATCTCCGTCCGGTGCGCGCGGCACGAAGCTCTTGCTCAGATGGTTAGGCGCCACGATCAGCTTGTCGCCCTTGAAGATTTCCTGGTTGGCCTTGGAGATCTCGGCTGTTGCCGGTGCGCCGTAGCGAACGATGTTGGCGGTGCCGAGATGGATGGCTTCGGTGCCCAGCGTCTCCTTGGTGACGGGATCGACGAAAACCTTGCCGGTGCGATAGACGTTCCAGAATCTGCCCTGATCCTCCTGGATGTCGTCGATGTAGATGCGCACACCCTGACTCAGCACGACGCGGTTTTCTTGCGCTCCGACGATGGTGGGCGCGTTTTCCAGTTCATCGTTCTCGATGATCAGCGGCTGGCTGAGGAAGGGTTCGATGATGTTGGGCGCGATGGTGGCGACGGCTTCCTTTTCTACTTCCTCGATGCGGATACCGGGCTCCAGCGTGATGGTCTCGCGCAACAGGCGCAGTTGCGGGTCGCCGTTGCTGAGATCCAGTACGACGACATCGCCGGGATAGATGAGATGCGGGTTTTTGATCTGCTCGCGGTTCATCTTCCAGACCTTGGGCCACAGCCACGGATCCTTGAGGAATTTGGCCGAGATATCCCACAGGGTGTCGCCCTTCACGACGACATGACGGTCCGGATGATCCGGCTGGAGTTGCACTTCCTGCGCGGTGGCGTGGAAGGACGCACAAGCAAACAAGAGCAGCGTTATAATGTGTTTGGACATGATTTTTCAGCCTCAATATTTGAGTGTGCGGATGCAACTCCCGCGAAGTTGCATTAAATTCTGCATGTAATCCATTCAAGAATCAAGCTTTTATGGCAATTTTAGACATCCTGCATTACCCAGATCCGCGACTGTATACGGTCGCCAAGCCTGTGAAGGAGGTCGATGCTTCCATCCAGCGTCTGATCGACGATATGGCCGAGACCATGTATGCGGCGCCGGGCATCGGGCTGGCGGCGACCCAGGTCGATGTGCACCTGCAGGTCATCGTCATCGACATCAGTGAGGACAAGCAGAATCTGCAGGTCTTCATCAATCCGAGGCTGATCGGCAAGTGCGGAACGCAGGAATTTGAGGAGGGTTGCCTGTCCGTTCCCGGCATTTATGACAAGGTTACGCGTGCCGAGAGAATCACGGTGGAGGCGCTGGACCGTAACGGCCAGCCGTTCACACTGGAAGCCGACGGCCTGCTGGCGGTCTGTATCCAGCACGAGATGGATCATCTGCAGGGCAAGGTGTTTGTCGATTATCTGTCGCAACTGAAGCAGATGCGCATCAAGAACAAGCTGAGGAAGCGTCAGCGCGAGCGCGTCTGAGCCTGTTTCCTGAAGATTTTTAGCCTGACATCCTATCCGAACATGAAAATCATTTTTGCCGGTACGCCGGATTTCGCCGTTCCTGCGCTGCAGGCTTTGATCGATGCCGGCCATCAGGTCAGTCTGGTCCTGACCCAGCCGGACCGGCCGTCCGGCCGCGGCATGAAGCTGAAGCCCAGCCCGGTCAAGCAGTGCGCCTTGGCAAACGGAATCGAGGTGTTCCAGCCGGAGACGCTGAAGGATGCCGATGTGCAGGCCCGCATCGCCGCGGAACAGGCAGATGTGATGATCGTCGCCGCTTATGGGCTGATCATCCCGACAGCCGTGCTCGAGATGCCGCGCTACGGCTGCTACAACATCCATGCTTCGCTGCTGCCGCGCTGGCGTGGTGCTGCGCCCATACAGCGCGCATTGCTGGCGGGCGACAGTGAGACCGGTGTGACTATCATGGAGGTCGTGCCAGCGCTCGATGCCGGCGCCATGGTCAGCAAGGGCATGCTGCCGATCACCGAGCGTGATACGGCGCAGACATTGCACGACGCGCTTGCCGTCATCGGTGCGCGGCTGATGGTCGAGGCCATGGAGCGGCTGGCGCGTGACGGCGGTCTGCCGGCGACGCCGCAGGACGAAGCGCTGGTGACATATGCGCATAAGCTGGACAAGGCGGAGGCAGTCATGGACTGGCAGCGGTCGGCAACGGAACTTTCGCGCCAGGTCCGCGCATTCAATCCGTTCCCCGTGGCGCAGACCGTACTTGACGGTGAAACCTGCCGCATATGGATGGCGACTGCGCTAGCGGGGAGCGCCGAGCCAGGCGTCATCGTCGATATCAGTGACGGCATCGTGGTCGGTTGCGGCGAGGGGCTGCTGCGCATCGAGGAACTGCAGATGCCCGGCGGCAAACGGCTTTCCGCCGCCGATTTTCTGAGAGGGCATGCCCTCAGGCCGGGCCAGCGGTTCGGCCGGCCGGAGGCGGACTAGCTTGCGTGTCGCGCAACGGTTGGCGGCGGATGCCGTGCATCAGGTTCTGGCAGGCCGCAACCTGAACGTCGTGCTGGAGGCGCTGTTTCGCAGACATGCCGATCTCACGCCACAGCAACGTGCGGCAGCTCAGGATCTGAGCTATGGCACGCTGCGCTATCTCGGTCACGTCTCTTCGGTTCTGCAGCGGCTGTTGAGCCGGCCGCTGACACACGAGGGTGTGCGCTGTCTTTTGCTGGTTGCGCTCTATCAGCTCATCTACGACAAGGCGAGTCCCTACACGGTCGTGAATCAGGCGGTCGAGGCCGCTACCGGGTTCCGGCTGCGCTGGGCCAAGGGTCTGGTCAACGCCGTGCTGCGCAACTATCTGCGCCGTGCCGCCGAACTCGCTTCCACTCAGGCCGCCGACGAGGTGGCTCGCTATTCCTATCCGCAGTGGTGGATCGATGACATGAGAAGGCAGTATCCGCAGGACTGGCAATCCATCCTGGAGACGGGTAACACGCACCCGCCCATGACGCTGCGTGTCAATCTCGCCCGGACGACGCAGCAGGAATACAGCGAAAGACTCTCGTCGCAGGGCATTGCGCATCGCTGTCTGGGCGTGCAGGCGCTGATGCTGGACAGACCCATGCCGGTCAGCCAGTTGCCCGGATTCGAGGATGGTCTGGTGTCGGTACAGGACTACGGTGCCCAGTTCGCGGCGCAACTGCTGGACGTGCATGACGGCATGCGCGTGCTCGATGCCTGCTGCGCGCCGGGTGGCAAGACCGGACACATTCTGGAGCTGGCCGATGTCGACATGCTGGCGCTCGATTACGATGCGGAGCGTCTGCAGCGGGTGCAGAGCAATCTGAACCGGCTCGGTTTACGCGCAACGCTGTGCGTCGGTGACGCCGCCAAGCCGCAAGACTGGTGGGACGGGCTGGCGTTCGACCGCATACTGGCCGACGTGCCGTGCACGGCTTCCGGCATCGTGCGGCGCCACGTTGACATCAAGTGGCTGCGGCGCGAGGAAGATGTGGCCGAGTTCGCCCGACAGCAGGCGGCTATTCTGCACAGCCTGTGGCAGCTATTGGCAAAGGGTGGTAAATTGCTTTATGCGACGTGTTCGATTTTTCATGAGGAAAATCAAGGTCAAATCGATCAATTCTTAAAGCAGCATCAGGATGCGACCAGGTTGCCGCTGGAGCACCTGGAGAACGGGCAGCTAACCCCTTGTGCAGATCATGACGGCTTTTATTACGCGCTTCTACAAAAAGACTAAGCACACTGTCATTTTTCTGTTTTCGCTGTTTCTGATGGCGAACGCTGCTGCATCCGACAGCCGCCTCAGCATTCTTCACGCAGAGCTGGTGCCGCGCGGCGAGCAGTATCTGCTCAATGCCGACCTGGAGCTGAACCTGAGTGAGCAGGTGACGGAGGCGCTGAACAAGGGGATAACGCTCGATTTCCTGGTGGAGTTCCAGCTGACGACGCCACGCAAGTACTGGTTCGACAAGGAAATCATCACCGTCAGCAACAACGTCACGCTCAGTTATCACGCGCTCTCACGGCAATATCTGTTGAAGCGCAACAAGCGTCAGGAATCCTACGCCACGCTGGCGGAGGCGCTCGCAGAGTTCGCGCGGCTGCGCGAGTGGCCCATGTTCGATCGCGAGCTGCTGGAGCCCGGTCTGACCTATTTTGCCGGGCTGCGAGTGCGGTTGGATCATACGAAGCTGCCCAAGCCGATCCAGGTGGAAGCGCTGGGCTCGGAATCCTGGAACATGATCTCCCAGCGCCATCGGTGGGAGCCGGCGCTGACACCGGCTCAGACGCCATAGGGTGCGCATGAAATACATCGTCTTTCTCTGTGCGGGTCTCGGCGTGGTTCTGCTGTACCTGCTGTCCCACGCCAGCTCGAACACCACGAGTGGTGGCGCCGACTACACACTGCTGCTGGCGCTCAACCTGCTGATGGCGGTGCTGCTCATCGTGCTGATCGGGGTCCAGTTGTGGAAGCTCTATCAGCAGCTGCGTCGCGGCGTCATGGGCAGCCGGCTCAGCCTGCGCCTGCTCGGCGCGTTCGCGCTGATGGCGATCATCCCCGGAATGCTGGTCTATGCCGTATCGGTGAACTTCCTGACGCGCTCGATCGAGTCATGGTTCAACGTCAAGGTCGAGGCAGCTCTGGGCAGCGGTCTGCGGTTGGGGCAAAGCACGCTGGACATCATGCTCGCCGACCTGGAGGAAAAGAGCCAGAACATCGCCCTTACGCTGGCCTATCAGCCCGGCAGCACGCATTTCTCGCTGCTCAATGATCTGCGCGAGAAAAGCGGGGTGCGGGATGCCGTGCTGCTGACCATGCAAGGGCGCATCCTGGCCTTCTCCAGCAGTGACCCGGCCTCCTTCCTGCCGGAAATGCCGACCCTGGAACAGCTGCGTCAGGCGCGTCACCATGTGTACGGCACGATAGAGCCGATTCCGGACAAGGGGCTCTATCTGCGTGTGCTGGCACCTGTCGCCATGCAGGACGTGGTCGGTGAGACGCGCATCCTGCAGCTGTTGCAGCCGGTGCCGCGCGTGCTGGCAAGTGCTGCGGAATCGGTACAGGAGGTCTATCAGGACTATCAGGAGCTTTCCCTTGGCCGGGAATCGCTGAAGCAGGTGTTCTCGCTGACGCTGACGCTGGTGATGATGCTGGCCATGCTGTCCGCGGTGGCGATCGCGCTCGTGCTGAGCCGCAGGCTGTCGGCGCCGCTCGGCGTGCTCGCGGAGGGCACCCGCGCCATCGCGCGCGGCGACTACAGCACGATGCTGCCTGCGCATGGCAAGGACGAGCTCGGCATACTCGTGCAGTCCTTCAATAGCATGACGCGCCAACTGAGCGAGGCGACGCAGGCGGCGGAGCGCAACCGGAACCGGGTGGAGGCGGCGCGCAGCTATCTGGAGACAATTCTCGGCCATTTGTCTTCCGGCGTGCTGGCGCTGGATGGACAAGCGCAATTGCGCACCTATAATTTAGCTGCCAACAGCATCCTGGGCGTGAATCTGGCTGGTCTGGAAAACCAGCCCCTGAGTCTGCTGGCGGAGCAGCAGCCTGCACTGGAACCTTTTGTCTCTGCAGTGCTGCAGCATTTCCATGCCGGCGGGAGTGGCCCTGCGGAACTGAAGACACAGCTCGAGATCAGCGTCTCCGCGGGCAAGCAGATCATCATGGTGCGTGGCACCAGGCTACCGAACGGCACGGACGGCTACGTGGTGGTCTTCGATGACATGACGACCATGATTCAGGCGCAGCGCGATGCGGCCTGGGGCGAAGTGGCGCGGCGTCTTGCGCACGAAATCAAGAATCCGCTGACACCTATCCAGCTGTCGGCGGAACGGTTGGAACGCAAGCTCGCCAGCAAGCTCGGCGAGGAAGATGCCAATCTGCTCGCACGCGCGACGCATACCATCGTCAGCCAGGTCAGTGCCATGAAGACCATGGTCAACGAATTCAGCGAATATGCCAGGGCGCCGGCGCTCAACCCGAGCGAGCTCGACCTCAACCGGCTGATCGAAGACGTGCTGGCACTCTATGAGCCGGCGCGCATCGCCATCAGCGTCAAGCTAAGCCGGAGCCGGGCGCTGGTCATGGGTGATGTCACGATGCTGCGGCAGGTGCTGCACAACCTGCTGCAGAATGCCCAAGATGCACTGGAGGACAAACCGGACCCGCGCATCGAGATTGCGACCGCCAAGCGCGGGGACAAGGTGCATCTGACCGTGCGTGACAACGGCAGCGGATTCCCACCGGAGATGATGGCGCGGGTGTTCGAACCCTACATCACGACCAAGCGGCATGGCACAGGCCTCGGACTGGCCATCGTGAAAAAGATCGTAGACGAACACAAGGGCACGATAAGGATTGAAAACGGCGAGGATGGTGGCGCATGCGTCACCATCGTGTTGCCGGCGGCAGGCAAGAAGATGGAGCGGAAGGAATGACGGCAAGGCAGGTACTGGTAGTCGATGACGAAATCGGTATTCGCGAGCTGCTGCGGGATATCCTGCAGGACGAGGGATATCAGGTGCGACTGGCCGAAAACGCGGCCGAAGCACGCGACTGGAGACAGCAGATGAGGCCGGATCTCGTTCTGCTCGATATCTGGATGCCGGACTGCGACGGCATCACATTGCTCAAGGAGTGGGGCAGCGGCGGCCAGCTAACGATGCCGGTGGTCATGATGTCCGGTCACGGCACCATAGACACGGCCGTGGAGGCGACCCGCTATGGCGCCTTCGATTTCCTGGAGAAGCCCATCGCGCTGCAGAAGCTGCTGAAGACCGTCAACGCGGCGCTCAAGCATGGTGAGCAGCTGCCGCGTTCCGAGGTCAGCCTGATCAGCCTGGGAAAGAGTGCCGTCATCAAGGAACTGCGCCAGCGTCTGGAGCAGATGGCCAAGCTGAAGACGCCGCTCTTGCTGATCGGCGCCAAGGGGAGTGGCGCGGAATTGTGCGCGCGCTTTCTGCATCGCCCGGACACGCCGTGGCTGGAACTGACCGAAAGCGAACGGCTGGCGGTGGCGCCGCTCGAGATTCTGGAACAGTGCCGTGACGGCGTCGTGTTCGTGCCGGAGGTGGCGGCGCTCAATCGGACGGAGCAGAAGGGGCTGCTGTTGCTGCAGGCCAAGGCGGAAAAGTTCGGCGTCAAGGTGGTTTGCGCGACGACCCATGCGCTCAACCAGCTGGTAGCCGAGAACCAGTTCGATGAGAGCCTGCTGCAAGCGCTTTCCGTTGCGACCTTGCGTATTCCGTCGCTCAAGGACCATGCGGAGGATATCCCGGATCTGGTGCGCGCCATGGCGACGCTGCTGGTGGAAACCAAGGTGGCGGATTACCGCGAGTTCGACATCGCCGCGCTCAATGCCCTGCGTAATGCGGACTGGCCGGGCAACCTGGCGCAGCTCGATAGTGTGGTGCGCAACCTGATGCAGACCAGTCTGGGCGAGAAGATCACGCTGGAGGACGTCAAGCGCGTGCTGGAGCAGTTCGCGCTGATGGACCGGCCGACGGACAATGGCCAGACCGGCTCGACCGCGGCAGGCATGCCGTTCAACTTCGACCTGCCGCTAAGAGAGGCGCGCGACGAATTCGAGCGGCTCTACTTCGAATACCATTTGGCCAAGGCGGCCGGCAACATGAGCCGGGTGGCGGAGAATGCCCAGCTCGAGCGCACCCACCTCTACCGCAAGCTGAAGCAGCTCGGCATCAAGACCAAACAATAGCCTTTTTGCCCGGGGCGGCGGGCGGTCATTCCTCGCCGATGTCCTCGTTCCACAAGGCCGGATGGCTTACGATGAAATCCTGCATCATCGTCCTGCATTCAGGCGAGTCCAGGACGATGACACTGACGCCGTTCTCGCGCAGCCAGTCCAGCCCGCCGCCGAAGTTACGGGCTTCACCCACCACCACCGTACCTATCCTGAATTGCCGGATCAGGCCGCTACAGTACCAGCATGGCGCCAGTGTCGTGACCATGATCTTGTCGCGGTAGCTGGCTTGCCGCCCCGCCTTGCGGAAGGCATCGGTTTCGGCATGCACCGAGGGGTCGCCCTCCTGCACGCGCCGGTTGTGTCCGGCACCCAGCAGTTTGCCGTCCTGCGTGAACAGCGCAGCGCCGATCGGGATGCCGCCTTCGGCCAATCCCATGCGCGCTTCGTCGATGGCGACCTGCAGCATGGCCAGGTAATCGGGTTCGCTCATGGTGACATCACTCCGGATTGAAATGCCTCAATGCTGCAGCCGCGTCACCGGCGCATCCTTTGTTCCGGCATAGAAGACGATGATCTCCACCGGCTCGTTACCGGTGTTCTTGCCGCGATGCCAGATATGTACCACTTCGATCAGCGCATCGCCTGCACCGAGCTGCAGCGTTTTGCCGTGTTCGGTCGTCACGGTCAGTTGACCGCGCAGAACGACGCCGGCGTTGATGAACGGGTGCTGGTGGAACGGGAGCACGGCCCCCGGCGCGATGATGATCTTGCTGACCGTGATTTCCGGTGTGCCATCCGGATAGGCGGGCAGTGCCGTGCCGTCCCAGCTATGGCTGCCCTTTGCCAGCGTCCGGAACTCATAGGCCTTCTCTTCCGCCAGTGCAGTAACCGTGATGCATGCCAGAACCGGCAGCAGGCACAATGTCTTCATCCAGTTCCGTTGCATCATGGTGTTCTCCCTATCCAGTACGCGTTGCAAACAGCACCAGCATCAGTGCCGTGCCGAGCAGTGCGACGACAGCGTTGACCAGCATGCCCCATTTCGCCTCATAGCGTTCCGGGAATTCCGCCGGGTTTAGCGATCTCAGCACGATGAGGAACTGGCGCGAGGAATAAACGGCCGTGAACACACCGAGCAGGATGAAGCCCAACCCCAGCCACAGGGTCAGCGTGACGTTGTACGAATCGGCGTGGGCCGGGGCCACGGCGTTGAGCAGCAGGCCGGCACGCTCGACCAGAAAGCCGAAGGCGATGAGTGCGAGGCTGGTGCGGTTCCAGGCCAGCAGCGTGCGCTCCGCCGCAAACAGTACGCGCGGATCCTGAAGTTCAGACATGGCTTGGTCCTCTGTGGACTCTGCCTGTCATGATCTTTGCTTCAGTGCCTGCTCGATCTTCTTGTCCGTCTTGTATTGGCCCAGTGCATAGACGGCCCAGATGGCGGCGGGCAGCCAGCCGATCAGCGTGACCTGCAGGATCAGGCAGATGATGCCGGCGAACGGGCGACCGATCGTGAAAAAGACCAGAAAGGGCAGAAAAATGGCAAGGATGAGACGCATGCAGATTCCTTAATCGATGCTTGGTTGGAAAAAACGCGGGCACACTGCGCCGCAGGCAGCCTAAAGCATAAAACAAAACGGCACCCTCGGGTGCCGTTTAGGTGCGGATGGCCGTGCTTCAGATAGTCAGGTCGTCGATGGTGGCATCCGGCGCATGCTTCTTGACCGATTCGATGCCGTTGTCGCGCGCGGCAGCGGTCTCGTAGGTTTCGCTGGTGCCAATCACCTGACTGTTCGCCGCCTTCAGATTGAACATGAACTTGCCGTTGGCCGTCTGCTTGCGTTCATAGCGCGCGTCATCGGGTGCATTCTTCTTCACCGATTCGATGCCGTTCCGGCATCCTGCTTTGGCAATATATCCTTCGCTGGCAAGAATCGTTTGCCCGTTGCTTGCCTTCAGGCGAAAGCGGAATTCGCCTGCCTTATCCTTGTAGATCTCGAATTTGCCGGCCATGACTTTCTCCTTTGTGTGGACACGAAAAAATCCCTGATGCCGGGCCATTCTGGAATGAATGTGACCATTTCGCAATCACCCAAATGTTAATAATTGTCATACGTGCGGTTCGGCGGGAAGCAGATTCGAGCACCATGGCGGTGTACCGGCAAAACTACCGCATGGCGGCGACTTCCTCAGCATTTCAGGCGGCAGCTATATATTTATTTGACGTCAATTGCGCCGATCAGGCGCAGGGCATCGAGGAACATCTGGATCGCGATGATCACCAGCACCATGCCCATCAGGCGTTCCATCGCCAGGATGCCTTCATCCCGCAAAATGCGCTGCAAGCGCGGGGCGGAGCCGAGAATCACGGCGCTGATCAGCCAGGCCACCGTCAGTGCGGCAAACAGCGTCATGCTCTGATCCGGGTTGGCCTCGCGCAGCAGCAACACCACGCTCAAGGCACCCGGCCCGGCCATCGCGGGCACCGCCAGCGGCACGATCAAGGGCTCGGCGTGTGTGCCGACGTTGTCCGTCACACCCTCCTGAATCGGCAAGGCCATGCGCAGCGCGATCAGGAACAGAATCACCGCCCCGGCGATATTCACCGCCGCAATGTCCAGTGAGAGCAACTTCATGAAAGCCGAACCGGCAAAAAAGAAAAACAGCAGCAACAGATAGGCAATGCACAACTCGCGCAAGGCGACGAAGCGCCGCCGGTGCTCCGGCACCACCCGCAGCTGCGAGAGGTAGATCGGGATATTGCCCAAAGGGTCGAGCACGATGAACAGCAGCAGGGTGGTGGCGATGAAGTCCATGGTTAAAGGTACATCAAA
>DATCJT010000099.1:0-11464 GCA_036562645.1 Methylophilaceae bacterium
GTGATTGGTAAACTGGGCGAGATGGAGACGGATGACATTTTTTCCGCGCCCAAAACAAAAACGGCCTAGGTGTGAACCCTAAGCCGTTGGATTTTCTGGTGGGGCATGTAGGGATCGAACCTACGACAAACGGATTAAGAGTCCGCTGCTCTACCAGCTGAGCTAATGCCCCGAACGAGGAGCGTGATTATCGGGCCAAAGCGGGAAGGTGTCAAGCAGGTAACAGACAATTTTTCAGATTCGGGGGCCTTGTCAGGTGACCCTGAGGTAACGCAAGGAAGCAAAGCAGAATGACATTACGAACGATCCCCACTCAGCCATTCGATGACCAGAAACCCGGAACCTCCGGTCTGCGCAAGCGAGTCAGCGTTTTTCAGCAGCCGCATTATCTGGAGAATTTCGTCCAGAGCATTTTCGATACGATAGCTGCGCCAGCAGGCGCTACCCTGGTGCTCGGCGGTGATGGCCGCTATTACAACCGGCAGGCCATCCAGACCATCCTGAAGATGGCGGCTGCCAACGGCATCAGCCGGATGCTGGTTGGCCAGGGCGGCATCCTGTCGACGCCGGCCGCTTCCTGCGTGATTCGCAAGTATCAGGCTTACGGCGGCATCATCCTGTCCGCCAGTCATAACCCCGGCGGGCCGGATGGCGATTTCGGCATCAAGTACAACACGGGAAATGGCAGTCCGGCACCGGAGAAAATCACCGAGGCTATCTTCGCCAACAGCAGAGAGATCAGCCATTACCGCATCATCGATGTACCGGATCTGCCGCTCGATGTGCTGGGCGTGTTTGAACTGGGCGGCATGCGCGTCGAGGTCATTGACAGCGTGGCCGATTATGCCGACCTGATGGCCTCCATTTTCGATTTCCCTGCGATACGTCTGTTGTTGAACAGCGGGTTTCGCATGAAGTTCGATGCCATGCATGCCGTCACCGGCCCGTATGCCCGCGAGATACTGATCAACCGGCTGCATGCACCGGAGGACTGCCTGATGAACGCCGAACCGCTGGAGGATTTCGGCCAGGGCCATCCTGACCCGAATCTGACCTACGCGCACGAACTTGTCGGCATCATGTATGGCGACAATGCACCGGATTTCGGCGCCGCGTCGGACGGGGATGGCGACCGCAACATGATTCTGGGCGATCATTTCTTCGTCACGCCTTCCGACAGTCTGGCGGTGCTGGCGGCCAACGCCAGTCTGGTGCCGGGTTATGCGAAAGGGCTGGCCGGTATCGCACGCTCTATGCCGACCAGCATGGCGGCCGACCGCGTGGCGCAGGAACTGGGCATTCCCTGCTACGAGACACCGACCGGATGGAAGTTCTTCGGCAATCTGATGGATGCAGGCAAGGTCACGTTGTGCGGAGAGGAGAGCTTCGGCACCGGCTCCGACCATGTGCGCGAAAAGGACGGCCTTTGGGCCGTGCTGTTCTGGCTCAATATCCTCGCCATCAAGCGGCAGCCGGTGCAGACGCTGCTCAAGCGGCATTGGGCGCGGTTCGGCCGCAATTTCTATTCGCGACATGATTACGAGGGACTGCCGACGGAGGCTGCCAACGGCATCATGCAGCACCTGCGCGCGGAACTCGCCAGTCTGGTGGGAAGGAAGCTCGGCAGCTATACGGTCGGAAGCTGCGACGATTTCAGCTATACCGACCCGGTGGACGGCAGCGTCAGCACCGGGCAGGGCATCAGAATTCTGTTCAGCGACGGTTCGCGCATCGTGTTCCGCCTTTCCGGCACCGGTACCGAAGGAGCGACGCTACGCATCTATCTGGAGGCGTTCGAGCCGGACATGTCCAGGCACGATCTGGATGCGCAGGATGCCTTGGCGGAACTGATCGGGATCGCACTGCAGCTGTCCGGACTGAAGGAAAGAACCGGTCGCGACCGACCGACCGTCATCACCTGATGCTGGCGGCATTGCCGCTACGACGGTCGCTAGGGTTCGACCTGGGTGATCGTCATCGTGCCCTGATACAGGCGCACGTCCATGCGTCCGAGGAATGACATGCCGAGCAGCACTTCGCCGCTGAGGCCGGGCGTGATCATGGCCGCGACGTCTCTCGCCTCGACCCCGCCTATCCGTACCGAATCGAGTCTGGTCATGTAGGCGACGGCATCGCCGTTGGCCGTTCGCGTCCGGACCGCCGTGCCGCTATGCAGGCCGAGGCGGTCGGCCAGCGATGACGGGATGGCGACACCGCTGGCTCCCGTGTCCACCAGTGCGCTGACCTTGATGCCGTTGATCAGCGCCTCCGTCCGGTAGTGGCCGTCCAGTCCACGCTGCAGGGTCACACTGTGGCCTTCGCCGAGTTCAGACAGCCGGTTCGGATGCAGGGCACGGTCGGCGAGCAGGAACATGGTCGCGGCAATCGCGATCCAGACGGCAGCCAGCGTGATTTTGCCGACGTTCATGCCCGGAACGGCAGCTCCACTGTCGGCGCGGCTTCCAGAATGACGGCGCGGAACTGGGACTGGATGCGTTTTAGCGCCGCTTCGGTGTCCGCCTCGAAGCGAAGCACGACGACCGGCGTCGTGTTGGATGGTCGCATCAGGCCGAAGCCGTCCGCATATTCGACACGCAGGCCGTCGATGGTGATGACCTCGCGCGCGCCGTCGAAGCGTGCCGACTGCTGCAGGGCGGCGATGAGTCGGTGCGGCTCGCCTTCCTGCATGTGGATATGCAGCTCCGGCGTGCTGACGCTGTCCGGCAGGGCATTCAGCACGGCGGAGGGGGAGGCGTGACGGCTGAGGATTTCCAGCAGGCGCGCGCCGGCATAGAGACCGTCATCGAAGCCGTACCAGCGTTTTCTGCCGTTCTGACTATCGTTGAAGAACAGGTGGCCACTCATCTCGCCGGCCAGCGCGGCTCCGGTTTCCTTGATCTTGGCCTTGACCAGGGAATGGCCGGTTTTCCAGATCACTGGCCGGCCGCCGTGTTCCCGGATCCAGGATGCCAGGTGGCGGGTGGATTTGACGTCATAGATGACGCTGCTGCCAGGATTGTTGCGCAGCACGTCAGCGGCGAACAGCAGCAGCTGGCGGTCCGGGTAAATGATGTTGCCGTCCTTCGTGACGACGCCGAGCCGGTCGCCATCTCCATCAAAGGCGAGGCCAATCTCGGCCTCGTCGTTCTTCAGCGCGGCAATCAGGTCGGCGAGGTTGTCTGGCACGGAAGGGTCCGGGTGATGATGGGGGAAGTGGCCATCGACCTCGCAGAAAAGCTCTTCCACCTCACAGCCGATGGCTTGGTAAAGCCTTGCGGCATAGGCGCCGGCGACACCGTTGCCGCAATCGATCGCAATCTTCATCGGTCGTTGCAGGCGGATGTCGGACTGGATGCGGGCGACGTAATCGGCGGCGATATCGTAATGGCGTTCGCTTCCCGCGCCGTGGGCAAGGTCGCCGTCAAGGATGCGCTGGCGTAGTGCAAGTATGGATGCGCCTGACAGTGTCTCGCCGGCCAGCACCATCTTGAGGCCGTTGTAGTCGGGTGGGTTGTGACTGCCGGTGACCATGACGCCGCAGCCTGTCTCCAGATGGCTGGTGGCAAAGTAGAGCATGGGGGTAGCGACCATGCCCAGATTGATGACGTCGATGCCCGACTTGCGTATGCCGTTCGAGAGGGCTGCGGCCAGCGTCGGTCCGGACAGGCGTCCGTCATAGCCGATGCAGATGGCGGACTGTCCGCGCGCCTTCGCTTCCGAGCCCAGCGCGTGGCCGACGGCTTCGACGACTTCGGGCGTCAGGTTCTTGCCAACGATGCCGCGTATGTCGTAAGCCTTGAAGATTTCCTGCGGGATATGCATTGCGGAGACTTTCCTTGGCAAGTGGTCAGGGAACGGCTGCGCTGACCGTGCATGTTCACTGTAGGTGCGGTTATTCCGCTTCTTCCATCCAGGCGAGCTGAATCGCTTCCAGGATTTTCTCGCCGCATCTGTTGGGGTCATCGTCGAAACCATCCAACTGCTGCACCCATTCGAACAGGTCGGTAAAGCGGATGGTTTTGGGATCGATGTCCGGATATTTGTCGTACAGCGCTTCTGCGATGCGCTGGCTGTCGGTCCATTTCATGTTCGTGTCCTTTCTATCAAAGCTTTGCTCTTGCGTATTGCGGCGGCCATGCCACATCCTCGTGCAGTTCGCGTGCGGCATGCAGCGGCCAGTGCGGGTCGCGCAGCAGTTCTCGCGCGAGCAGCACGGCGTCGGCCTGTCCGGTAGCGACGATGTGTTCGGCCTGGGCTGGCGACGTGATCATGCCGACCGCTCCGGTGGCGATGCCGGCCTTTGCGCGGATGGCTGCGGCGAATGCGGTCTGGTAGCCGGGGCCGACCGGGATTCTGGCATCCAGGATCAGCCCGCCGCTGGAGCAGTCGATGAGATCGATGCCGATTTCCTTCAGCCATTTCGCCAGCTGTATCGATTGCGCGAGGTCCCAGCCGCCTTCCACCCAGTCGGTCGCGGAAATGCGCACGAATACGGGTTTGTCCTGTGGCCAGAACTCGCGCAGGGCGCGGGCGAGGCGCAATGCCAGCCGGCAGCGGTTCTCCAGGCTGCCACCGTATTCGTCGTCACGCCTGTTGGATAGCGGCGACAGGAAGGAATTCAGCAGATAGCCGTGGGCGCAGTGCAGTTCCAGCACCTCGAAGCCGGCTTCCAGCGCCCGCCGTGCGGCAGCCATGAACTGTTCGAAGATGATTTCGATTTCATCGTGCGTCAGTGCATGCGGTGTCGCATGCTGCGGCGTGACTGGGATGGCGGAAGGCGCCATGGTCTGCCAGCCTCCCTGTTCCGGTGGCAGGTAATGGCCGCCTTTCCACGGCGCATCACAGGATGCCTTGCGTCCGGCATGTGCGATCTGGATGCCGGGAACCGCGCCCTGTCTGCGGATGAATTCGGCGATCGGTTTAAGCGCGTCGCGCTGCTCGTCTGACCACAGGCCGAGGCAGAATGGCGTGATGCGCCCCTCGGGGCAGACGCCCGTCGCTTCGACGATGACCAACCCGGCGCCGCCGACCGCGCGGCTACCGTAGTGGACCAGGTGCCAGTCGTTGGCGACGCCGTCCGTTGCCGAGTACTGACACATGGGCGAGACGAAAATGCGGTTTCTGAAAGTGGTTTTCCGGATCTGGAGAGGGGTGAACAGATGGGACATATCGATCGGCCACAAAACGCAGGAAGAAAGCGATGATTATAGCGTGGCGAGAAAAAAATCGCCCTGCCAAAGACACATGAAACCTTTGGCAGGGTGTCGGAGGAGAGTGTTGGAGATCAGCACTACTATCTCCTCATCAGCAATCTCCGTGCCAGCAGGTGGATGACCGAGGAAACGCGGGGTTGCGGCCGATTGTCGCATTCCGTTCTGGTTGTGGTCAGCCAGTTGGTTGTATACAACCACCATGGATTGTCTGAACGGACTGCAAGAAAGGCGCAATTCCAGTTAATCAGAGCACGCCTGGCATGCTAAAATCAGCGTATTTTTCAAGCCTCTGGATGATTATCGATGTTTAGCAAAGCCAAAACCCTGAGCGTTGTCGATCCCGAACTTTGGCAACACGTGGAAAACGAGCGTCATCGCCAGGATGACCATATCGAACTGATCGCTTCGGAAAACTATACCAGCCCTGCCGTCATGGAGGCCCAGGGCTCGCAGCTGACCAATAAGTATGCTGAGGGTTACCCGGGCAAGCGTTTCTACGGCGGCTGTGAGCATGTCGATCAGGTCGAACAGATTGCCATCGACCGCGTCAAGCGCCTGTTCGGTGCCGAATATGCCAACGTGCAGCCACATTCCGGGTCACAGGCGAACCAGGCCGTGTATTTCTCCATCCTGAAGCCGGGCGATACCGTCATGGGCATGAACCTCGGCCATGGCGGCCACCTGACGCACGGCTCCCCGGCCAATCTGTCCGGCAAGCTGTTCAACATCGTCGCCTATGGACTCAATGAGAACGGCGAGATCGATTATGACGAGATGGAGCGTATTGCCGTCGAATCCAAGCCCAAGCTGCTGATCGGCGGTGCCAGTGCCTATGCGCTGCGTTTCGACTGGGAGCGCATGGCGGCCATCGCGAAGAAGGTCGGTGCCTATTTCATGGTCGATATGGCGCATTATTCCGGCCTGATCGCTGCCGGCGTCTATCCGAATCCTGTGCCGTATGCCGACTTCGTCACCTCGACGACGCACAAGACGCTGCGTGGTCCGCGCGGCGGCATCATTCTGGCCAAGGCCGAATACGAGAAACTGCTGAATTCGAACGTGTTCCCCAGCCTGCAGGGCGGTCCGCTGATGCATGTCATCGCTGCCAAGGCGGTTGCCTTCCTCGAGGCTGCCCAGCCCGAGTTCAAGGCCTATCAGGAACAGGTGCTGAAGAATGCCAGCGTCATGGCGGAAACGCTGACGGCACGCGGTCTGCGCATCATTTCCGGTCGCACCGAGTCGCACGTGTTCCTGGTCGATCTGCGGCCCAAGGGCCTGACCGGCAAGGCTGCGGACGCGCTGCTCGGCCGTGCCCACATCACCGTCAACAAGAACGCCATCCCGAACGATCCGGAAAGCCCGTTCGTGACCTCCGGCATACGCATTGGCTCGCCAGCGATCACCACGCGCGGCTTCAAGGAGGAGGAAGCCAGACAGGTGGCCAACATGATTGCCGATATTCTGGACAATCCGGAAAGCGAGGATGTTATCACCGCGACGCGCGAGAAGGTGCAGGCGCTGACGGCACGCTTCCCGGTCTACGGCGACTGATTCGGTCACGGCATCGCCATGAGCTGCCCTGCCTGCGGAATGGCGCATGACCTGCCGGCACCGGCTACGCCGCTGGCGGAGCTGCCCAATCTGGGCGATGTCAGTGTCGGCTGGTTGCGGCAGGCGGGATTACACACATACGCCGACCTGCAGGCGGCAGGCGCGGTGCGGGCATGGCGGCGGGTCGAGGCGCTCGGCGTCCGTCCCGGCCTGAATCTGCTGTACGCGCTGGAAGGCGCACTGCATGGCAGCCACTGGCTGGAGGTCAAGCGGCGGCAGAAATCCGAGTTACTGATGCAACTGGAAGCTAGCAGGGAGCAGGATACGCTATGAAATGTCCGTTTTGCGGTGCTGACGACACACAGGTCATAGACTCGCGCGTCAACGATGAAGGCAATTCTATCCGCCGCCGCCGTCGCTGTGCCGCCTGCGACAAGCGCTTCACGACCTACGAGACAGCTGAGCTGCATCTGCCCCAGGTGGTCAAGCAGAACGGCAGTCGCGAGGAGTTCAGCCGCGACAAGCTGCGCCTTTCCTTCACACGTGCCCTGCACAAACGTCCTGTCCCGACGGAGTATGTCGACCGTGCTATCGAGCATATCGTGCAGAAGATACTCGGCAGAGGCGAACGCGAAATCCCTTCGCGCGAGCTCGGCGAGATCGTGATGCAGGAGTTGAGGCTGATGGACAAGGTGGCCTACGTCCGCTTCGCATCCGTCTATCGCAGCTTCCAGGATGTTGATGATTTCCACGATGTGATTCGTGACCTCGACCGGCGCGAGCAGGAAAGCCGCTCGGAGACGCCGCAACGGCGCAGCACGGACAAAGTCAAGGCAGATTGAGACGGGAGGAGGCGGCATGAAGGCGATCAAGGTTCTCTGTCTGCTCTCCTTCCTTCTGGTCATCATCATTACCATTCTGTTCTTCGGCTGGTGGTCCATGAAGGACTATCTCGTCTTCGGCGAAAGCCGTTTCGATCAGGTCAGGTGGATTACGGCGAAGCCAGGTCCGGACAATCCCTGCTTCCGCGGCGACATGGCCTTCGATCTCAAGCAGCGTGTCCTGCTGCGCGGTATGCCGCGCGATGTCGTAACCATTCTGCTCGGACGCCCGACCTGGGAAGACCATGGCCAGCTCGAATACGAGCTCGGTAACTGCCTGTGGCGCGAGCATGGGCTCAGGCTGTATTTCGACGATGAGGGCAGACTGATACAAAGCCGCATCGTCCAGCACTGAATCGGTCAGGCATAATCCATCCCAAGACAGACATCACCGGCTGGTCACGGCCGTACCGACAGGCATACGGAAATGCTGAACGAACACGATTACCGCTATATGGAAGAAGCGCTGCGTCTCGCCGAGGCCGGCATGTACACCAGCATGCCCAATCCGCGTGTCGGCTGCGTCATCGTCAGGGACGGCATCATCGTCGGGCGCGGTGCGCATCTGCGTGCAGGTGAACCGCATGCCGAGGTTCACGCGCTGCGCGAGGCGGGTGACCGTGCAAAGGGCGCGGATGTCTATGTGACGCTGGAGCCATGCAGCCATCACGGCCGCACGCCGCCCTGTGCGGATGCGCTGATTGCGGCGGGGGTGAGGCGCGTGTTCGCGGCGATGCAGGATCCCAACGCCAAGGTTGCCGGCAGCGGCATCGCGAACCTGCAGCGGCACGGCATTGAGGTTCAGTGCGGCCTGTTCGAGCAGGAGGCGCGTGAGCTGAATCCTGGCTTCATTTCCCGCATGATGCGCGGCCGGCCGTTCGTGCGCAGCAAGGTTGCCGTCAGTCTGGATGGACGCACCGCACTCGGCAACGGTGTCAGTCAGTGGATCACCGGCGAGGAGGCGCGTGCTGACGTCCAGCACTGGCGTGCGCGTTCCTGTGCGATCCTGACTGGCGTCGGCACCGTGCTTCAGGACGACCCGCAGATGAACGTGCGGCGGCCAGACCTGCTGAAGCTTTCCGGTGGCCGTCAGCCGCTGCGTGTGGTTGTCGATAGCCGTTTGCGGATATCTCCCGAGGCAAGGATCCTAGAGGGCGGTAACACGCTGGTGGCGTATGCCGCCGATAGCGGGAACAAGGCGCAAGCGCTGCAGGATGCAGGGGCGCGGCTGATCCGTCTGCCGGGCGGTGACGGCCATGTCGATCTTTTGCAGCTGATGCGGCATCTCACCGCACACGAAATCAACGAGGTGCTGGTGGAGGCGGGTGCGGTGCTCAACGGTGCATTGCAGCAGGCCGGCCTGATCGACGAATACCTTTTTTACTATGCCCCCGTCCTGTTGGGCAGCGACGCGCGCGGCATGTTTGACCTGCCGCCCATGACGGAGATGCGGCAGCGTATCGGACTGAAGATGCTGGACGTCGAAAGACTGGGGGCGGATCTCCGCATCCGGGCCAGACCGGGTTAGGCCATGCTGATCGACAGCCATTGTCATCTCGATGCCGCCGAATTCGATGCAGACCGCCAGACCGTGCTGGGCGCGGCGTTTGCGGCAGGGGTCGGCATGATCGTCGTGCCGGCCGTGCACCGCAGCACGTTCGAGCCGGTGCTGAACCTGACGCGGCAGTATCCGCAATGCGTCTGCGCGCTCGGCATCCATCCCATGTACGTCGAGCGTTCCTCGATGGAGGATATCGGTGCACTGGAACCGCTGCTGCAAGATCCGCATGTCGTCGCCGTCGGCGAGATCGGGCTGGATTTCTTCGTCGAGGGTTACGACCGCACGTTGCAGGAGGCCTTTTTCATCGAACAGCTCAAGCTGGCGAAAGCGCACGACCTGCCGGTCATCCTGCACGTGCGGCGCTCGATCGACATCATCCTCAAATACCTGCGCATCCATCGGGTGCGGGGTGGTATCGCGCATGCATTCAACGGTAGCGAGCAGCAGGCGCAGGAATTCATCCGGCTGGGCTTCAAGCTCGGCTTCGGCGGTGCCATGACCTATCCACGCGCGACCAGACTGCGCAAACTGGCGGCGGTTCTGCCGCTCGAATCCATCGTGCTGGAAACGGATGCCCCGGATATCCCGCCGGAATGGCTGGGACACGGAGGGCGCAACAGTCCGGAACATCTGCCGCAGATCGCGCAGGTTTTGGCAGAGCTTAGGGGAGCTGAAATCTCCCAAATCATTGATACGACTGGGCGCAATGTGCTGCAGGCGCTGCCCAGGTTGGGCAATTTATGCACACCAGCTCACAAGTCACATTAAGTCATGTAAAAAAATGTTAATAATCCAATGACATACGGTAAGCTATTGTTTTTAAATAATAAAAACACAAGATTAAAAAATAGGCGAAACCAAAAAATCGTTATGGAATGCCAAGTTACATTTTGACTCAACTTCAATCCACAAAGTTATCCACAATTTTTGTGGATTCCCACAGTATACAAGTGGGCAATACCGCAGAACTTACTCGTGGCGCGGATGCGGGTCTTTCCGGTAGGAGGGAGGCATGAAGGTCGGGACCGGACATTACCGCACCATCTGGCCGGAACGTGATGATGCCGGTCGTAGAACGGTTTGCATCATCGACCAGACGAAATTGCCGCACAGGTTCGTCGTGCGCCGGCTGATGAGTGTCGCGGACATGGTAGAGGCCATCAGAAACATGCAGGTGCGGGGCGCTCCGCTGATCGGTGCAGCCGCCGCCTATGGCATGGCGCTTGGGGTCGATGCAGACAGCAGCGAGCGGGCGCTTGGTCAGGCTGCCGATGCGCTGCTGGCAAGCAGGCCGACCGCGGTCAATCTTTCCTGGGCGGTGGAACGTATGTTGCGCGTCCTGCTGCCGCTGCCAGAATCCGCAAGGCCGGGCACCGCCTGGCAGGAGGCGGCGGCGATCTGTGATGAGGATGTCGCCATCAACCAGGCCATCGGGCGACACGGGCTGACTCTGCTCGAATCCATGGCAGAGGGCGGCAAAGGGCCGCTCAATGTGCTGACGCACTGCAACGCGGGCTGGCTGGCGACGGTGGACTGGGGCACCGCGCTGGCGCCGGTCTATGCCGCGCATGATGCCGGCATCGAAGTGCATGTATGGGTCGACGAGACCCGCCCGCGCAACCAAGGGGCCAGCCTGACGGCATGGGAACTGGCGCAGCATGGCGTGCCGCACACGGTAATCACCGACAACGCGGGCGGCCACCTGATGCAACATGGTAAGGTAGATTGCGTCATCGTCGGCGCCGACCGTGTGACATCTGGCGGTGACGTCTGCAACAAGATCGGCACCTACCTGAAGGCGCTGGCCGCCTTCGACAACGGTGTGCCGTTCTATGCCGCGGTGCCGACGCCGACCATGGACTGGCGGATGCATGACGGGATGTGCGAGATTCCGATCGAGGAACGCGGCGCGGATGAGGTCGCCTGTATCAGCGGGTTGACAGTTGATGGTGAAATCGCCAGTGTGCGCATCGTGCCCCCCGGCAGTCCTGTCGCCAATCCGGCGTTCGACGTGACGCCGGCACGCCTCGTCACCGGCATCATCACCGAGCACGGCGTGTTTGCTCCAGGAGATCTGCCGGAGCTAAAGAAGGAATCCGCTGTCCGGAATGGAGGTTCAGCATGAAAGTCCAGCATGAACAACTGCTTTCCATCATGCAGCGCCTGCTGCAGACCGGCCTCAATCGCGGCACCTCGGGCAACGCCAGCGTGCGCGTCGAGGGTGGTCTGCTGATCACTCCCTCCGGCATGGATGTGGA
>DATCJT010000106.1:0-2336 GCA_036562645.1 Methylophilaceae bacterium
CAGCCCCTCTTGAATGCGCTCGTAATCCTCGCGCACCGCCTTATCGGCCGCCTCCTGCTGCTCAGCCAGCCGCCTCATTGTGTCGAGGCGCTCAGCCTCGGTCAGAAGCGCCTGCTTCTTGGCATCATCAAGCGCCTTCAGTGAACCATGTTCAATCTCGTAGCGAACCCGCGCCGCCTCCCCCTCCTGGCCGAACAGCGCGATCCGTTCGCGCATTGACTCCATCATGGATTCGTAGGAGCGCTGCAACTGCTCCGCTTCTCGCTCGGCGTCGGACTTCCTGCCACGACCACCTCGCGCTGCCTTCCTCTGGGCTTCGTATTCCTGTTCCAGTTGGATCTGCCGGCGCCGGGTCTCAAGGAACTTATTGATCGCGGCCCGTTGCTGCGGGTCAAGAGCATCCACGCCGCCAGCGGCATTGATAAGCTGGCCGACCTCAACCTGGAGGGCCGCGAACTCGCCCTTGGTCTTTCGGACGAGGCTGACAACCCCCTGGTTGATCATCTGGTCCATCCTCCCGATGTAGTCGGAAAGCGCCTTCTGCCCTTGGGCGAGCGCGGCGGCCTGATCCCTGATCGCCTGGGTGTTGCCATCTACGGCATTCGCCGCCTCTCTCTGCTTTCCGGCGAACGCGTCGAGGATCCGATTCTTCCTTTCGACTTCACGGGCCGCGTTGCCAATCGCTGCGGCGTAGTTGATGATCCCGCGCCGCTGAACCTCTTCGACTTGGCCGGTATCGATCAGCTTGTTTCCAAGGTCACTTACCGCGTTCGCGAACTCATCGGCGTTGATCTTCCCGCTCTCGAACTCCCGCTGGAGCTTTCGGAGCGACTCACCGAACGTGTCATACAGGTCAGTGAAGTCAGCCTCATTCGACAACAGCGAAATCGACTCACCGATGGACTTCACGCCCTCGGCGATCTCGTCGCTGAGGCGAAGCATTTCTCCGGCCTGCTGCGCCCTGTTCAGCTCTTCAAACTTCCGGATTGATTCGTCGGCCGTGCCGTTGAAATCAATGAGCGCCTGAGTCGACTTGTCCGTGTTGTCGCGAAACAGCAGCCACGATGCAGCTGTGGTGGCGAGCATGACGGCAATGCCGGCTGGACCGCCAAAGAACCCGAGCAGACTGCCGGCTGCCCGGCCCCAGACATTCGCGGCGGCGGCAGCCTTGGCCTGTGCGGCCTCCAATGCGATAACGGCCTGCCGGTGCGCAAGTGTCGCCTGCGCGGCCTGCGCGCTGACCGCAACACTACCGCCGATGGCCTGCGCCCTGCGCACTTCGGCCTGCGCATCCAGTAGCGCTGCGCGGGTCTTCAGTTCGATAGCCTGAGCGTTTGCCAGCTCGGCCTTTGTCTGAGCGACAAGCGCAGCCTGCGTCTCGCGGAAAGCTCGAACACGCTCTACTAGCTGCTGCGTGATCTTGACAGATGCGAAGGCCGCGAATGCGGCGGCGACCTGCGGCAAGTTGTTGCCAAGGAAGTTGATCGCGGATGTCAGCCCAGAAGCAGCGCCCGTCGCGTCGCTAAGCCTGCCAACGAATACCTCAAGGTGGGTCCTGAGGTTGGTAAACGCCTGCCCGACGCTCTCCTGCATTCTTCCGAAAGCGCTGTCTACATTATCTGCCTCGGACTCAAGCGCTGCGATCAGGTCGCGGACATCTACCCCACCGTCCGTTACAAGGGCGCGCAGGCCGCCCCGCGCTACTCCAAGACCGTCCTCAAATGCCTGAACAAGCCGTGCGCCGCCGTCAACCAGGGAGTTGAATTCTTCTGCCCGAAGAGTACCTTGTGCGAATGCTTGACCTAGCTGGACGATTGCGCCAGATGCGGCCTGAGCGCTACTGCCAGAAGCCGCGATGGCCTGATTGATCGTCTGGACGAGTGAAGCCAGCCTTTCAGACGACAGCCCATACCGGTCCTGCACCATCGCCAAGTTCTGGTATAGCGAGGCCGTTGCATCTAGTGATTGCCTCGTCGCCAGCGCGATCCGGATGACATCCTCTTGAGCCTTCGCAAATTCAGCAGTCCCGTCCGTGACAAGACGGATTCTATTGTTCGCGTTTGTCCATGCATCAACTGCGCTGATTGCCGTTGAAAGACCACGCCACGCCGCTGCGATGGACACAACCTGAGCGCCAAATCGGTTTAGCGCATCGCTGGCCGTGTTTGCGCCTTGTGCAACATTCGACTCCAGAGAGCGACGGATGCGCTTGGCCTCGTTGTCCACCTCACGCGCGGCCTTCGACATGCCTTGCGTCAGGTTTGCCGTGCGGGCCAATACGTCGATTGTCAGCGTGCCGAGCGATCTTGTGGCCACTATGACTGCTTCCGTTTCTT
>DATCJT010000112.1:0-14069 GCA_036562645.1 Methylophilaceae bacterium
CTGGGCTCGAAGGAAACAAAGGCGGTCTGGCCTACGACGCGCACGAATTCCGGATTGACGCCGATCTCGACGTGACGGATCAGTTCGCCGGTCTCGGTATTGATGATGGAAATGTTGCCTTCATCCTTGTTGGCGACGACCAGGGTCTTGCCGTCCGCGGTGATGCCGATGCCGCGCGGCGTTCCGCCCTTGCTGTCGATCTCACGCACGGTCTCCATGGTGTTGAGATCGATGACGGTAATGCCACCCTTCTGATTGGATACATAGGCAACGCCGCGATCTGTGCCTGCAGCGGGTTGTGATACTGCCTCGGCGCTTTCTGCAGCAGGTTCTTCGGTCTTGCTGCCGCAGGCGGCGACGAGGCCTGCCATCGCTATCAGTAGCAGGCTGTTGCGCAGCCCGGCTGCGAGGTATCTGAATCTCATCCTTGTTCTCTCCTTTGTCACTTTATAGTTGATTGATTCTACGTCCACTTCATGCAGCGGAAACGAACTGATTGGTCAACATCATGCGGCAGAGGTTCCAATCGGTCCGCATTTTTATTATGTGATGCATGCGGCGGGAGTGCCAGAAATTCAAGCAATAATCGTTCTTGAACCGGCTTGTCATGTCAAATCAGCGCCTTGCGCAAGGCGGGTCTGCATGCGGTGCGGTGCGATCTGGCTGCATGCAGCCACGCCTGGCTGTATACAGCCATCAACCGAGGAACAGCTTGTAGGCCGGATTGTCCGTTTCTTCCCAATGCGGGTAATTCAGCTGTTTCAGGAAGGCATCGAACTCGTCCTTTTCCGAAGGCGGCACCTGGATGCCGACCAGTACACGGCCATAATCGGCACCATGGTTGCGGTAGTGGAACAGGCTGATGTTCCAGCCCTGGCCCATGGTGTCGAGAAACTGGCGCAATGCCCCCGGTTTTTCCGGAAACTCGAAGCGGAACACGATTTCATGCTCTGCCTGTGGCGCATGGCCACCCACCAGGTGGCGCAGGTGCATCTTGGCCATTTCATCGTCGGTCAGGTCGATCGCGGGCAGGCCGTGCGCCTTCAGGTTCTCGACCAGGCCGGTGGCTTCCTCGCGATTCTGGATGGCGATGCCGACGAAGATGTGCGCCTGTTCCGGATCGGCATAGCGGTAATTGAACTCCGTGATGTTGCGATTGCCGAGCAGGCCGCAGAACGTCTTGAAGGCACCCGGCCTTTCCGGAATCGTGACGGCCAGTATCGCTTCGCGCTTTTCGCCGATTTCGGCGCGTTCCGCAACGAATCGCAGCCGGTCGAAGTTCATGTTGGCGCCGGAGGCGACGCCGACCAGTGTCTTGCCGCTGACTTGGTTGCGCTTGACGTATTCCTTGAGGCCGGCGATCGCAAGTGCGCCCGCCGGTTCCAGAATCGAGCGGGTATCCTCGAAGACATCCTTGATGGCGGCGCATATGGCGTCGTTATCGACGAGAATCATGTCGTCAACGTATTCCTGACAGAGCTTCAGCGTATGTTCACCGACCTGTTTGACGGCCGCGCCGTCGGCGAACAGTCCGACCTGCTCCAGCAGGACACGGGTGCCGGTCTTGAGGGACTGCGTCATGGCATCGGCATCCACAGTTTCGACGCCGATGACCTTGATTTCTGGACGTACGGCCTTGACATAGGCAGCGATGCCGGCAATGAGCCCGCCGCCACCGACGCAGCAGAAAATCGCGTCGATCGGCTCCGGATGCTGATCCAGGATTTCCATCGCGATGGTGCCCTGGCCCGCGATGACATCCGGGTCGTCATAGGGATGGACGAAGGTCAGCCCTTCATTCTTTTCCAGTTCCAGGGCATGCACATAGGCATCGGAATAGGAATCGCCATAGAGCACGACCTCGGCGCCGCGGCTTTGCACGGCATCGACCTTGATTTGCGGTGTCGTGGTCGGCATGACGATGACGGCCCGGCAGCCGAGTTTCTTGGCCGCCAGCGCCACACCCTGGGCATGGTTGCCGGCGGAAGCCGCGATCACGCCACGGTCGCGTGCTTCCTGCGTCAGGTTGATCATCTTGTTGTAGGCGCCACGCAGCTTGAAGGAGAATACCGGCTGGGTGTCCTCGCGCTTGAGCAATATGCGGTTGTTCAGGCGGGCTGACAGGATGGGCTGATAATCCAGCGGGGTCTTTTCTGCCACGTCATAGACACGGGCATTCCTGATTTTGTCGAAATAGGTATTTTTCATCGGATTGGGCTGCGTGTTTTTCAATACGCAGGCTGAGGTGTATCATTCCGGGTTTGGATTAAGACTTGAATTATAAAGAAAACAGAAGGATTAAAGTAAATGGCAACACAAGACGAATTGAAACAGCAGGTGGCCAAGGCTGCGGTGGAATATGTCAAGGACGGCATTATCGGCGTCGGCACAGGCTCCACGGCGAATTACTTCATTGACGAACTGGCCAAGGTCAAGCACAAGATCGAGGGTGCCGTTGCCAGCTCGGAAGCCACGGCCAAGCGTCTGCGCGACCATGGCATCGAGGTGTTTGACCTCAACAACGTTGACAGCATGGATATCTACGTCGATGGCGCGGACGAGATCACCGAGAACATGCACATGCTGAAGGGCGGCGGCGGCGCGCTGACACGCGAAAAGATCGTGGCTGCCTGTGCCAAGCGTTTCATCTGTATTTGCGATGAGACCAAGCTGGTGCCGGTGCTGGGCAAGTTCCCGCTGCCGGTGGAAGTGCTGCCGATGGCGCGCAGCCATGTCGCGCGCGAACTGGTCAAGCTGGGCGGTCAGCCTGTGCTGCGCGATTTCATCACCGACAACGGTAACGTCATTCTGGATGTGCATGGCCTGACCATCCTGAATCCGGTCGAGCTGGAGGCGCAAATCAACCAGATCGTCGGCGTGGTCACGAACGGTCTGTTCGCTGCACGGCCTGCCGACGTGCTGCTGCTCGCAACGGCCGAGGGCGTCAAGACCTTCACCAGGTAAACGGAGCAGTTCAACTCCCCCATGGGGCGTGTGCCGACATGAGATTGGCATGAAGGGCAGTGGGGCTGCGGCAATTGCAAATCCGTAGCCCGCATGGGAGACTGCCATATCTCATGTCGAGGCGCCTGAACGCGAAACCCGCCAGCATGCAACGACAACCTTCCATTTCCAGGCAAGGTGGCAATTGATCACGAAAGAGCCGCCTTATTCCGAGATCGCCGCGGTGGATCTCGGCTCCAACAGCTTCAGATTACAGCTGGCGCGCGTCGTTGACGGGCGCCTGATCTTTCACGATTCCCTGAGAGAAGTCGTTCGGCTGGGTGCCGGACTTGACGAGAACAACTATCTGGATGCGGCTGCCCAGCAGCGTGCCATCGACTGTCTCAAGCGCTTCGGCGAGCGCCTGCGCGGTCTGCCGCAGGAAGCCATACGTGCCGTGGCGACGAACACATTCCGGGTGGCGAAGAACTCTGCTGCACTTCTGGCGCAGGCCGAGGCGGCATTGGGGTGCCCGATCGAGGTGATTGCCGGCCGCGAAGAGGCACGCCTGATTTTTGTCGGCGTCAGCCACAGCCTGCCCGCCGTCGATTACAGGCGGCTGGTGATCGACATCGGCGGCGGCTCGACCGAGTTCATCATCGGCCAGGGCCTGGAGCCGATCGAGCGGGAAAGTCTGTACATGGGCTGCGTCAGCTTCACGCGGCGGTTCTTTCCGGACGGACGGATGACGGAAAACGCCTTCCGTCATGCGGCGCTGGCGGCGGCAGGGGAGATACAGTCCATACGTTCCCGCTACCAGGAGATGGGCTGGGGTGAGGCGGTGGGCTCATCCGGAACGGCGCGTTCACTGGGTGAGATCATGCTCATCAACCAGTGGAGCGACGGGCATATTACGCGCGATGGCCTGCTTGCCATGCGTGAAGCCATGCTGAAGGCGCGTGATACGAAAAAGCTGCGCATCGAGGGGCTGAGCAGTGAGCGGGCGGCCGTGATGCCCGGCGGGCTGTCCATCATGCTGGCGGCATTCGATGAGCTCGGGATCGAACGCATGATCGCGGTCGGAACCGCCTTGCGTGAGGGGGTCCTGTATGAGATGCTGGGGCGCATGCAGCATCAGGACATACGTGAGGTGACGGTGCAGAATTTCATGCGTCACTACAACGTCGATCAGGCCCAGGCGCAACGGGTCGAGATGCTGGCGCTGCAGATGCTGCGTCAGGTCGAACACTGCCTGCAGATAGGTCCGGAAACGGCCGCGCAGTATCTCGGCTGGGCGGCCAAGCTGCATGAAATCGGCATTTCCATCGCGCACAGCGGATATCACAAGCATTCCGCCTATATCGTCGAGAACGCCGATATGCCGGGCTTCTCGATGACGGAGCAGCACATGCTGGGCCTGCTGGTACGCGGTCAGCGGCGCAGTCTCACCAAGCTGCAGCTGCCGGATTTCACGGACGACCGATGTCTGTTGCTGCTGATATTGCGCCTTAGCATCCTGTTCAATCGCAACCGGCTGGACGGCGATGTGCCGCAACTGACCCTGTCCCGTGACAGGGCAGGTTTCAATCTGGAGGTGTCGGACAAGTGGCTGACGCACAACCCGTTGACGGAGTCGGCGTTGCTGGCTGAACTGACCTACTGGCAGGAGGCCGGCATCAGGCTGGCCCTGAAACGCACCCCGGACTGACGCCTACAGCCCGGCGGCGTGGCTAGGGCCGCCCCAGCTCTTCCATCAGCTTCTGGTGGGCGGCATATTCATGGCCGCGGCGCGCCATGCGGCGTCGGTAGCTGGCGTCGGGCTGCATCTCCCAGGCATTCAGGTTGTCCTTCAGATAGGGTTCCAGCCCTTCCCGGATGACGCGTTTTTTCACATTGTCGTCGAGCAGCGGAAAGCAGATCTCGATGCGGCGGAAGAAGTTGCGATACATCCAGTCCGCGCTGGCGAGATACACGTCTTCCTTGCCTTCGTTGTAGAAATAGTAGATGCGGCTATGCTCCAGGAAGCGGCCGACGATGGAGCGCACCGTGATGTTCTCGGAAATGCCCGGAATGCCTGGCCGCAAAGCGCAGACACCGCGCACGATGAGGTCGATCTTGACGCCGGCGCCGGATGCCTCATACAGCGCGCGGATGACGTCGGTATCGAGCAGCGCGTTCATCTTGGCGATGATGCGCGCCTTCCTGCCAGCCCTGGCCTGCGCCGTTTCATGGCGAATGGCCTTGAGCAGCCTGTTGTGCAGCGTAAAGGGCGACTGCCACAGGTGCTTGAGCTTGCTGGCTTTTCCTAGACCTGTCAGCTGGGCGAAGACATCGTTGACGTCCGCGCAGATTTCCTCGTGGCAGGTCAGCAGACCGAAATCGGTATATATCCGTGCGGTGCGCTGGTGGTAGTTGCCGGTCGAGAGGTGAGCGTAGCGCTTCAGCTTGCCGTCCTCGCGGCGCACGACCATGGCCATCTTGGCATGTGTCTTGTGTCCGACCACGCCGTAGACCACATGCGCGCCGGCCTTTTCGAGCTTGGCCGCCCAGTTGATGTTGGCCTCTTCGTCGAAGCGCGCCATCAGTTCCACGACCACCGTTACCTCCTTGCCGCGCCGCGCCGCCTCGATCAGCGACTGCATCAGGGTCGATTCCGTGCTCGTGCGGTAGAGGGTCTGCTTGATTGCCAGCACGTCCGGGTCTTCTGATGCCTGCTTGATGAAGTCGATGACGGGCTTGAACGACTGGAACGGATGATGCAGTAGGATATCGCCTCTGCTGATGGTCTTGAACAGGTCGGCATCCTTGTCCAGTTCCTGCGGCAGACCTGCGGTGTAAGGCGGAAACTTGAGGTCGGGGCGATCGACCCAGTCAGGGACCTGCATCAGGCGCACCAGATTCACGAGACCATTGACGCGGTACAGGTCATCCTGCGCGAGTCCGAACTGGCCCAGCAGGAAAGCGGCCATGCCGTCCGAGCAGTTGTCCGCCACTTCGAGGCGCACCGCCTCGCCGTACTGACGATGGCGTAGCTCGCCCTGCAGTGCACTGCGCAAGTCCTTGACATCCTCATCGTCCAGCGTCAGATCGCTGTCGCGCGTGACGCGGAACTGATAGCAGCCTTTGATCTGCATGCCGGAGAACAGCTCGCCGACATGGGCGTGCAGAATCGAGGAAAGAAAGATGAAGCCATATTCGCAGCCGGCGATTTCGGACGGCATGCGGATGACGCGCGGCAGGGCGCGCGGCGCCTGCACGACCGCCACGCCCGAATTACGGCCGAAGGCATCCTTGCCTTCCAGTTCCACGGCGAAATTCAGGCTCTTGTTGAGCACGCGCGGGAAAGGATGGGCCGGGTCGAGACCGATCGGCGTCAGGATCGGCATCAGCTCGCGAAAGAAGTATTCGCGTATCCAGGCTGCCTGTGTCGCGTTCCACTGTGTGCGGCGCAGGAACTTGATGCCTTCCTGTTCCAGCCTCGGCAGGACGATCTCATTGAGTATCCGGTATTGGCGCTCGACCAGCGCATGCGCCTCCTCGCTGACCAGAGCGAATGCCTGTTTCGGCCGCAGTCCGTCCGGCCCGCTCTTTGTGTCGTTGAAGCGGATCTGCTCCTTGAGCCCGGCGACGCGAACCTCGAAGAATTCGTCCATGTTGCTGCTGAAGATACAGAGGAATCGCAGGCGTTCCAGGAGCGGCACACGCTCGTCCTCCGCCTGCGCCAGCACGCGACGATTGAAGGCAAGAATGCCGAGTTCGCGGTTGAGGAAATGTTCCGGACTCAATTTGACTGACCGCAATTCCGTACCCTCAGCCTAAACATGAAGACGCGACGAGGTCATGAAAGACGTGACAGCCGGGCGGTAGCGTCAGTTCTTCGGCGGAACGTAGCCGGAGGCGACATCGGCACCCGCGCCGAAGAAATAGGCTTCGGTCTGCTGCATCAGATACTTGCGTGCCTGCGGGTCAGCCAGATTCAGCCGGTTCTCATTGACCAGCATGGTCTGGTGCTTGAGCCAGCCGGCCCAGGCTTCCTTGGAAACGTTCTCGAAAATACGCTTGCCGAGCTCGCCCGGATACGGGGGAAAATCGAGCCCCTCGGCCTCGTGTCCCAGTTTGACGCAATGTACGGTACGTGCCATGTTGCTATCCTGAAAATGTGGTTTATTGAAGCCCTCTATCATAGCCTATCGACGGCAGCGCCGCATCCGCTGCCATGCTAGCCGGGCCTGCCGTCGATCCGGGGTCGGACTAGTATCGGCGCATAGACCAGCACGAAGATGGCGAAGGCGGCTACCCAGCACAAATAGGAGCCGACCACCCACCAGAGGTAGCGCTGCATGTCGATCAGGGGCAGGCCGACGCGCAATAGCGCGCTCAGCACGATCAGACCGAGCATGAAGCCGACCGGTTCCGGCGGCATGCGGATGTCGCGTCCGCTATGACCGAGCGCCACGCGCGCCATCATGGACAGCGTCATGAGACCGATGCCGCCGATCGTGAACAGATGCACGGCGAGGACGGGAGGGATCGGAAACCAGGATTGCAGTGCCATGAGCATGAAACCGGCATTGATGAGCCACGCCGAAACGTAAAGCCCCCATAACAGCGGCGCCTGCCAGATGCCGGGCGTATGCCAGTTGATAAGGCGCATGCCGTTCAGTATGAACAAAAGACCGGCGGAGCATGGTGTGAAGGCGGCGTTACCGATGAACAGTTCGTTGATGAAGAACAGCACGAACATCAGCATGATGCCGATATCGAGCCAGCGGTGCTGGCGCAGCCTCACCGGCTCACGCACGCCGCGCTCGATGAAGAACGGGATGACGCGCCGGCCGATGACCATGATCAGGCTGATGATGAGATAGAGCGCGCCGTAGAGCGAGATGTGGACGAGGTCCGGCGCATCGCCGAGTATGCCGAGATAGAACAGCCCGTTGCCGATGACGATGATGACCAGCTTGGAGACGACGACCAGCTGTTTCCACTGTCGTGCTCTGACGATGGGATATGCGACTGCCACCATCAGCAGCAGGCCGAACAGCGAATCCAGCATGGCGGCGGCCGGGATGAGGGAGGTGCCACCCAGCATGAGCAACCGGGCCAGCGCCCAGAGCATGAACAGGCCGAACAGCGGGATGCCGTGCACGGTTTGCACGCCGGTCCAGTTCTTGACGGCGGTCAGCAGAAAACCGGCGATGACCGCCAGGCCGTAGCCATACAGCATTTCATGCGCATGCCACTGCATCGGCGCGATCAACGTGATATCCAGCGACGTCAGGCGCGCGTAGCTCAGGATCCAGACCGTCATCGACAGCAGGGAGAAAACGGCAGCCCCGAGAAAGAACGGACGGAAGCCCAGATGGAGCAGGGCGAATCCGTCCGTCTTGCGCCGGGAGGTTTCGGTCGGTTGAACCAGCATGATCTGATCTCCTGATGGTTTGCCCCCAGCTTAAGGCAAACCGTCGCCCGGTTCCAGCCTGCCCGTCAGAACTCTCCGCGCAGGCCGATCAGCAGGGACCTGCCGCGTTGCGGCGCGATGTCCTTGAGCAGGGATGTGTGATCCCGAATCTCGTCGTCGAGCAGGTTGTAGGCCTTTGCGAATGCTTCCAGCCGCATCCGTGTCGGCAACAGCCAGGTCGCCGTGGCATTGACCAGGGTGTAGCCGTCGGTGGGCAGCTCGTTTTCTGCCACCTTGGTTTGCTTGAAGCCATGCAGTACGTCGAGGCGGGCACCGATGCGATCGAAGCTATAGTCCAGTCCCCATCCCAGGCGTAGCGGCGCGATCCGGGGCAGGTATCCGCCGTCGTCACGGTTGCGCGCACGCACGTAATCCGCCCGCAATGTCAGGTCCATGCTTCCGCTGCCTTCGTAAACGCGGAATCTGCCGTCTGCCTCGAAGCCGCTGAAGGTGGCCTTGACCTGCCGGAAGTCGGCGCCGTCGAATTCTCCGTTCGGATCGATCGCGCCGTCCTCATCGAATGACAGGCCGTTGCCGAACAGCCCGATGAAGTTACGGAAACGGGTATGGTAGGCGCCGATATTGAAGGCGTGCTTGCCGGATTTCCAGCGCAGCTGGGCGTCCAGCCCGCGCGAACGCTCGACATCGAGATCGTCGCGGCCGACCTCGAACTGGCCGGTGGCGACATGCGGCCCGTTTGCGTACAGCTCGAAGTAGCTGGGCGCGCGCTGGCTGCTGGACAGGTTGGCGGCCAGCGACCAGTGTTCACTGATTCTGAACAGCGCGCCGGCGGCGATGCTTTTAGGGGTGAAGTCGCGCGAGGCCGGGGCGCCGAAGCGGTCTCCGCCTGCGGAATCGACCTCGACGCGGTCGACGCGGCCCCCTATGCTGAGCTTGAGGTCGTCGGCTTCCGCGATGCCGAGAGGCAATTCTTCGTACAGATAGATACCGCGTGAGCGCGTGTGGCTCTTCGGCACGAAGGCCTCATCGCCGATGGCGGCGAACCTGCTGTTCTGGAATTGCAGGCCGATGGCGCCGGACAGCTTGCCGATTCTCCCGTGACCGATCTCCAGCGCACCTTCATTGCCGTGGTTGCTGAAGCGGGTCTCCGGATTGCCGTCCGCGATCTCGACATGCTTGTAATCGGTGTTGGCAAAGCGGAATTTGACGCGGTTGATGAGGCTGCCCAGATCCCTGAACTCGGTTGCGAGATCCCAGCGATCCGTGCTTTGGTCGATGATGACGTCATCCTCGACGACCACGCCGTATCTGTTGTCATGGCTGGAATAGGAGATGCCGGCATAGCCGTTCTCGAACGTGAGGGAGGCGCCCAGCGCGCCGCCGTCGGCATGTGCCGCGCTGTTGACCAGCCGGCCCCGATGCTCGCGCGGTGTGCCGTCATGGCGATGCTTGCGGCTGGAGACGGCATAGCCCGGGATGTCCATGTCGTTGGTCCTGCGTTCGTAGGCGTCGGCATGGATGGCGAGCATGCCGTTGCCGGCATCGAGCACGATGGCGCCGCTCTTCTGGTCGTCGGCACCACCGATGCGGACTTCGCCGCGGCCGGTGATGCCTTCCAGACTTTCCCTCGGGATGCGGTGATCGATGGCATTGACCACGCCGCCGATGGCGCTGCCGCCGTAAAGCAGCGCTGCCGGTCCACGCACGACGTCGATCTGCTCAATGATGAGCGGGTCGATGCCGACGGCATGGTCGAAGCTCAGACTGGAGGCATCGAGTATACCGATGCCGTTCTGCATGATGCGTACCCGCTCGCCGTCCAGGCCACGGATCATCGGGCGCGAGGCGTTGGGACCGAACGAGCTGGCGCTGACGCCGGGCAGGGAGCGCAGCGTATCGCCCAGCGTGCCCTCCCGATTCAGTGAAAGTTCGCGGCCGCGCAGGACGGAAACCGGAACCACCAGCTCGTCCGAACCGGCGCCGAGTGGGTTGGCGGTGACAGGCACCACCGGCAGTTCCATGGAAGCCTCGGCGGCGGCCGATGGCAAAGGCGTAGCCTGGCCGACGGCGAACGCCACGGCCATGAGCAGTGTTCTTGGCGCAAAGATGTGCGCACGGGGATTGATGCGTGACATGATGACCTCGTTATGCAAACGGATGGATGACAGACCCGGTGTGTCCGGGCAGCGGTTTGCAGCGGGCATGGCATGAAGACGGCCGCCGACGGTCCGGCGGCGAATCTCGATGCAGCCCTAGGTCAGACGAGGCGGTGCGCGGGCGGCATAGATGCGGACAATGGGCCCGGCATGTGACCGGGGTTCATCCGCGTAAGGCGTCAGCTGTGGTGTCGAGCCGAAATCGAAATGCTGATGACCGACGAGACCGTGGGCAATATGACCGATACCCACGCAGTGGTCGCAATGACCGGCATGTTGCGGCGATTTATCCAGCAGCGCTGCCGGATCGAGGTCTGCGTAATGGGAAATCTCATGCAGCAATGCGCTCTGCTGGCCGAAGCCGAGCAGAAAGGTCAGTACTAGCGTGAGCAGGATTTTACGCAACATAGTTGCATTCTAGCAGAGTCCCGGAGAAGCGCCAAACCGCTGCCGCATCATGGTCCGGGGGGCCGGTTTTGACCGGCCGCATGGCATTCGCGTAGAATGCGTGTTCCTCCTTGGGGAGTAGCCGCCCTTGCCGTCGCAGGGGGTCTGCGTCAACATGCTTGGCTTGCTGCCATGGCGCAGACGTGTCATGTCCGGGCATGACTTGGCGAGACCACGGATCCTGCCGCTACCAAGGCTGGGGCGCGGCATGGTCTTTGGTGAATCCCCGGCCGGAGCGTTCCCATGGATGCATTCCTGATTTCCACCGGTATCGTGGCGCTAGCCGAGATCGGTGACAAGACACAGTTGCTGGCGTTTCTGCTGGCCGCCCGTTATAAAAGGCCATGGACCATCGTGCTGGGCATTCTGCTGGCAACGGTTGCCAATCATGTCCTTGCCGCATTGCTCGGCGGATGGCTGACGACGCTGTTCGCCGCCGAGACGTTGCGCTGGATACTGGGAATTTCCTTCATCGCGATGGCGTTGTGGATCCTGGTGCCGGACAGTCTGGACGCATCGGAGACGGCCGGCATGCCCCGGTGGGGCGTGTTCGGCACGACGCTGCTGGCTTTCTTTCTGGCCGAGATGGGAGACAAGACGCAGATCGCGACCGTCGCGCTTGCAGCCCAATATCAGTCGTTCTTCATGGTGGTGATGGGCACGACGCTGGGCATGATGATCGCGAATGCGCCGGCCGTGTTCGTGGGAGAAAGGCTGGCGAGCCGCGTGCCGGTGAAATGGGTGCATGTGGCGGCATCCCTGATCTTCATCGTGCTTGGCCTGTGCGTGCTGGCCGGATTCGAGGTGTAAAAAAAGGGAGCGAATGCTCCCTTTTTTGTGAATCGATGGTCAGGCCAGCTTTCTCCTGAACAGCTCCAGCGCCAGCTGGTAACCGGTGAGCGCCAGCTGCGGGTCGTAGCGTTCGCCTTCATCCCGCATGAACGCATGCTGAGCATTGAACTCATGCCAAGTGAAGGTCAGGTTGGCGGCGGACAGTTTCTGATAGATGGAAGCACGGCCTTCCGCCGGGATGTGATTGTCCTGCTTGCCCCAGATCATCATCAGTTCACCCTTGATGTCGGCAAGGCGCTCCATACTGTGCTGGCCGGGCTTGCTGGGGATGACGTTGGTGTGCAGATCGGTGGCGTAGAAGCACGCGGTCGCCTCGACTTCCGGCTGCAGTGCCGCGCGGAAGGCCAGATGGCCGCCGATGCAGAAGCCCATCGCACCGATACGCCCGTTGCACCATGGCTGTTGCCGGACCCAGGCGATCATGGCGGCATTGTCGGAGTCATATCCCTGAACGTCCTTCGCCGCCTTGTCGGCATTGCCCTTCTCGCGGCCTGCGTCGTCATAGGCCAGCACCGTACCGATCGGATTCAGTTCGTGGAATACCTCGGGCACCAGCACGGCATAGCCGTGGCCTGCCATGATCTTGGCGGCGCGCTCGATCGGGCCGGTCTGCTGAAAGATTTCCGAATAGAACAGGATGACCGGATAGCGGCCAGCGGCAACCGGGCGATGGATATAGGTGCGCATGACGCCGGTCGGCGTATCGAGATCGATGTGTTCGCTTTGTATGAGCATGATGAAGTCCAGTAGGGTTGATAATACGTCGCTGATTCTACAGCGCTTCACCAGTCAAAACAAAAGACCGCCCTGCGGCCTTTTGTTTTGACTGCTTTGATGGGGCATGCGCGGCAACTCAAGATGGCAAACACGTATTGATTGCTCTGAATGCGGAACGCCCGGGAGAGCGGATGCGATTCACCGCAGCGCATGAGCTGGGCCATTGGGTCATGAAATTCACCGATGACATGAGTGATCGGGAAATTGAACGCTGCTGCCACCGCTTTGCTGGCGCATTTCTGTATCCAGAATCTTGCGTCACCGCTGATTTTGGTGGCCATAAACGCTCACGAGTGCATCCGTGCGAATTGCTCATTGCGAAGCAACAGTATGGTCTTTCCATGGCGGCAGTCCTGCGTCGCCTAAAGGACTTGGGCTTGCTCAGTGATTCAGGTTACCAATCCAGTTCCATTCAGTTTAGTCAGAACGGCTGGTGTAAGGATGAACCGGAACCCTTACCTCCGGAAACTCCCAGACGATTTGGATCGCTGGTTTATTGGGAGCTCGCGGAGAACATTTTTAGCAAATCCAGGGCGGCGGAGTTTCTGCAAAAGCCGATAAGTGCTCTCGATCCAATTTTTGGTGGATCACTGGGATTGAATGACTAAGGTTTACATCAGCGCCAACTATTTGGATCGATATTCGTAACGCTGGATTGCTGGAAGCGCT
Source organism: Methylophilaceae bacterium (assembly GCA_036562645.1). Classification (GTDB taxonomy): domain Bacteria; phylum Pseudomonadota; class Gammaproteobacteria; order Burkholderiales; family Methylophilaceae; genus UBA6140. The sequence goes on from DATCJT010000112.1 coordinate 13,267, forward strand.
TTTTCAGCTGCCTTTCACATTAAGAATTTCTCATTTCGCAGGGTTTTCTGATAGAAACGCTGAATGATGTAGAGATTTCGCAGCTTTTTGCGCTAAGGGTTCAACACAACGATGGTTCATTGGCTCAAGTTTTGTGCTACTTTCTGGCTCAACAGAAAGGACTTCCGCGCCTGACCGGTAACGGCGGGCTTCGCAAGCAGGCTTCAAGAGACGGAGTCAAGGTTCTGGGAGTGTTTTGGTTGCTGGACCAGCTTGTTGAACTTGGCATAGTGACCGCAGCAAGGGCTGCCGAAGCACTAAATGCCATGCTTCAGCATGGGGCAAGGCTTCCCCTGGCAGAATGCCAGCAACGATTGGCAAAATGGGCGTAAATAGATAAGGTAAAACTCGATGGCACAGAACGACACAGTAAAAAACGCCAACGGCGCCTCCCTCGGCTTCGAGGCCGAGCTTTTCAAGGCCGCCGACAAGCTGCGCGGCAACATGGAGCCCTCCGACTACAAGCACGTGGTGCTGGGGCTCATCTTCCTCAAGTACATCTCCGACGCCTTCGAGGCCAGGCACCAGGCACTGCTCACCGAAGACCCGGCCGCCGCCGAGGACCGCGACGAATACCTGGCAGAAAACGTGTTCTGGGTGCCGAAGCAGGCGCGCTGGTCGCACCTGCAGGCCAACGCGAAGAAGCCCACCATCGGCACCCTGATCGACGACGCCATGCGCGCCATCGAGAAGGAGAACGAATCCCTCAAGGGCGTGCTGCCCAAGGACTACGCCCGGCCCGCGCTCAACAAGGTGATGCTGGG
>DATCJT010000128.1:0-2063 GCA_036562645.1 Methylophilaceae bacterium
GAATGGGAGTAGCGCTTCCCGGAGCGCGGAGCAGGTTCCATCAGCTTTGCTGATGGATGCGACCGCGAAGGAAGCGCCTGGTGGCTGGTGATACCATAACTCCAGCGGCGACCGCGAAGCAGGCACCTTGCATCGAGGCTCTTTGCAGTATCAAGTAGCAATCCGAAGGAGGACTTATGAGGAAACCGGGTCTTGCCATGCTGCTAGCACTGTTTGCCACCGTCACGGCCTACGCTGCCGGACCGACCGACGATGAGCTCAAAGCCCACATCGGCAACGGTGCCGAGATCGAGGCCCGTCTGGATGCCGACCTGACCGGCGACGGCGTGCCGGACACCGCTTTCGTCGGCCGCGCTGACAGCCGTATCCTGATGGTGCTGGCCGGCCACCGGGACGGCAAGCGCATCACCTACAAGGCGATCGGCGAAACCGGCCTGCCGGACGGCGCCCAGGCTCCGGCGGTGCTTTCCTTACGCCGCAACGTGCTGGTGGTGAAAGACCTGACCGGCGGCACGACCGCCACCGCAACGACCTACCGTTACCGCTATGACGCGAACACCAGGCGCATGCGCCTGATCGGGCTGGATGCCGAACGCTACAGCCGCACCAACGCACACGCACCGCTCAAGATCAGCTGGAATTTACTGACCGGCGACCACCTGGTCCATTACGCGCGGCCTGCCAAAAAGGGCAAGGCTGACGCAGCCTATGACTACGACCCGCCCGAGCGCACCATGCGCGAGACCGAACCGGTATGGATGGAAGAAACGCCGAATCCGGACGAACTCATCGACGCCGAAGTCATCCCCGCGGATGAGGACCGAGACTAAGAATCAACAACGACTAGTCTAGTCACCAATATGTCGTTTGCAATCACTACTGGCGAGTTAAAGTAATCTCAATCATGGCAGTTCTGCCAAGCCTAACTCACGCAAAAAAGCGTTATGGCGCTCTTTCCCAACACGAATTTTCTGATCAAGGTCAACAAGCGTAGCGTGCGTGGCAGTAAGATCGATCTCCGGCTCTGGCTCGGCCGTGCTGATGTAGCGTGAGATGTTGAGGTTGTAGCCCTCTTTCTCGATCTCCGCCATGCTGACGCGGCGCGAGAAACGCGCCTCTTCCTTCCGGTGCTGGTAGGTCTCGACGATCTTGTTGATGTGCCCTTTACCCAGAACGTTCTGGCGCTTGCCCTTCTCGTAATGCTCTGCGGCATTGATGAACAGAACGTCGTCGTACTTCTTGCACTTTTTGAGGACGAGGATGCAGACGGGAATGCCGGTTGAATAGAAGAGATTCGCCGGCAGGCCGATGACGGTGTCGATGTGGCCGTCGAGCAGCAGCTTCTTGCGGATGCGCTCCTCCGCCCCGCCGCGGAAGAGCACGCCGGGTCGCTTTGCCAGCGATGCTCGAGAAACCGCCTCGGAGCGACTCCGCATGTCACGCTCCGGCACGGGCAGTCAGCTCAGTATTGCCTGCACGGCCTTGATGATGGGCGCGTCGTTCTTGTGGGTCAGTACTTCAGGCAGTCTGTCGACCGGGATCAGCATGACGGCCTGGCTTTCCCAGCCCATGTCGCCGGGGTGGCCGCTGATACGGCGGCCCAGGTAATAGCGGGTGTAGCTCATTGACCGGGGCACATCCACCAGAAAACGGGTCAGCTGTACGCGGAGGCCGGCTTCTTCGTAGGCTTCCCGGATTGCTGCGGCTTGCAGGCTCGTGCCGGGTGAGCAGGTGCCCTTGGGGAAGGTCGCCTGATAGCCGCCGTAGGCGTTGCTGGGGGCCACTGCCCAGATACGCCCGTCGTCCTCGACGATGACCACGCCGGCTGCGGCTTTCTTGCCTTTGGGGAGGTTGAAGTCGGGCTCTTCCACCGGATGTTGCTCAGCCACTCGTTGCCACCCGGCGCGGTCGGTTGGCGCATCATCCCAGGAGGCAAAGGGTATCGCTGCCAGTTCTGACGGCATCGGGCCGTCCGGGATGACGATGGCAATGCTCTCGGGATCCTGCCAGGTCCACAGGGCCGTGGGCGTGCTGGGGTGAGCGAGCTTGACGGGATTGCCGTT
>DATCJT010000137.1:0-2146 GCA_036562645.1 Methylophilaceae bacterium
CGTCAACTGGAATGCCTGCGCGTCCTAAGCGGGCACTTTGGAGGGGCTGGGAAACCGGCCCCTCCTTTTTCGGCGAGGTGACAAGTGCGAATTCAGTATCGAGCGAACGGTATGCAGCGCGAGGTGCGGGACAGCGTTGGCGAGGTTCTGATTGCCCGCAATCTTGCGACTCGCGTTTACCGGACGCGGCAGCTTGTGGCCGATGAGCCGGAAGAGGTTGAGATTTCGCCTCGCACGGGCAAGCCCAAGCGGAAATACAAACGGCGCGATCTGGCTGCCGAGGATTGAGATGCGAATTTTCGGGTTCAACATCACGCGCGAGAAGGCGGCGAAGCCCGTGACTGACTGGCGTCGTGGCTGGCGCGTCATCCATGAACCCTACACGGGCGCGTGGCAGAAGAACGACGAGCTGAAGCGCGGCGACCTGACCTGCTACCCGGCCCTGTATGCCTGCCTGAATCGAATCACGCAGGACATCGGCAAGCTGCCGTTCCTGCTGAAGAGGAAGGGCGCGAATGGGATTTGGGAGGTTGCCGAGAACCCGGCATGGTCGCCCGTCTTGCGTAAGCCGAATGGCTACCAGACCGCACAGCAGTTCCGCGAGGCGTGGATTCTGTCGAAGCTGCTGGATGGCAACACGTTTGTACTGAAGCAGCGCGACAATCGAGGCGTGGTCACGTCTCTGTACGTATTGGACCCGAGCCGTGTCGAGCCGCTGGTGTCGGAAGCCGGCCGCGTGTTTTACCGGCTGAACTATGGCACGGCAAACAACCTGCTGCCCGAGACCTACGGCGGAGAGCAGATCGTGGTTCCGGCGTCGGAGATCATCCACGACCGGATCAACCCGTTCCATCATCAGCTGCTTGGCGTGCCGCCCCTGTGCGCGGCTGCGCTGGCGGCTGGCAAGAATTTCAAGATCCTTCGCAACAGTTCGGCGTTCTTTGCAAACAACGCAAGTCCCGGCGGCCTGATTACCGCGCCCGCAGGCTTGACGGAGGAAGAGGCCGACGCAATCCAGGCCGGGTTCAATGAAAGGTACAGCGGCGAGAACAGCGGCAAGATCGCTGTGATCGGTGCCGACCTGAGGTTTACGCCGTTCTCCTTCAAGGCGGCGGATTCGCAGCTTGTCGAGCAGCTTCGCTATTCCGACGAACAAATCTGCCAGCCGTTCGGCATCCCGCCGTTCAAGATCGGCATTGGCTCGATTCCCGCGGGCATGACAGTTGACCAGATCAACCTGCTGTACCACGAGGACGCGCTGAGCGGCCACATCGAGGCGATGGAGAACCTGCTGGATGAGGCCCTGAACCTGCCGCAGGACTGGGGCATCTGGCTGGATACGGAACCGCTGTTCCGCATGGACGAGGGCAAGCGTGCGGAGATCGAGACGAAGCTGGTCGGCGGGATGATCAAGACGCCTGACGAGTCCCGCGCGAAGTTTGGCCTTGCCCCGACCGCTGGCGGCAATACGTTGTGGGGCCAGCATCAAGACTACCCGCTGGGGACGCTGGCCAATCGCCTTCCGCCTGACCAGAAGCCGCAGGCGGCTGAAGGCACGGCGAGCGAGGAAGAGCGGGCTATGGTGGCGGCTGCAATTGTGCAGCTCGCCCGACAGTCGCTGAAGAAGAGGAAAGCGGCAAATGCAGCTTGACGTGAAGGCGCTTGGCGAAATGATCGCCGACCTGATTGCAGATGCGGTCGAGCCGTTGGAGAAGGCGAACGCCGAGCTGCGCAAAGAGATCGATGCCCTGAAGGCGCGCGAGCCTGACCGCGTCGGGACCATCGAGGAATCCTCGCCGGTTGAGATTGACGTGTCCGACGTGGTGAAGGAGCTGCTGGCATCAGACGGTATCAAGCAACTGGTCGGGCTGGAGGTCGAGGCGTACCTGACGGAGAACCCGCCGCCCCCCGGCGAGCCGGGCAAGTCTGTGACGCTGGACGACGTGTCCGTGTTTCTGGAAGCCGCCGTCGCGAAGCATGTGCTGGACTTTGAGCGTCGCGCGAGCGAGAAACTGGACAGGGCCATTGAGCGCATCCCGGTGCCGAAGGATGGCCGGGACGGCGTGGACCTGACCGAGTTGTCGCTTGATTACGACGGCGAGCGCACGGTGACGGTCAGGGGCCGCACGGGCACGGTGACCAAGCG
>DATCJT010000145.1:0-81191 GCA_036562645.1 Methylophilaceae bacterium
TTTCAATCCTCGCCCGGCGCAGAGGCCGGGCGCTACCGCCATAAACAAACATTTTTCAGCGCCCGATACATGTTTCAATCCTCGCCCGGCGCAGAGGCCGGGCGCTACAGTACTCTGGGAACTCTTTGAATTTCAAGAGTCCTCAGCGCACATTGCGCGAACCTCGTGAAAATTGCTCCATGAGGTTTGCACAATTCTTTGTTTGAAAGAGAACATTCTACAATAATCAGCATGTTAGATAGCACGCGAACATGCCGTTTATATGCCATTGCTATGTGTCCGCGCAACTTCATACAATCAGTGGCCTTTCAAAATCAACCGCACGGAAATTCCCGTATTCCTTGATGTGCAAATTCACCGGCTCTGTGAGCCGGTAAAGCCGTAGGCTGTCTTCGTCATCCTTAATCTCAGTCAACAGTTTGCGCTCAAGTTCTTCGTATTGCATCTGGTTCACCTTGCATTCGAACACGGATTTCTGAACGCGCTGACCGACGCTTTCGCAAATTTTGGCTATGCGTCGCAAGCGCCTGCGGCCTTCCCGTGTTTCGGTCGAGACATCGTATGTGACGATGACTAACATGGTTAACGTGTCAGAAAGGGCAAATAGGTTTCGGCCTCGCTTCTTATATGACGGGCCAGAAGACGGGCCTGAATCTGCGGTAGCAGGCCGATTGGCATTTTCATGCCCAGCAACGGATGAGTAATCTCTTCCTGCTTGCGCTCCTGATATGCGATCACAACCGCACGTCGTGCATCCCCCTCCAACAGAACGGCGCCGCCCTCGCGTTCCACGAAATCACCAGACCTTATCTGCCCACGGTTTACCAGCGTCAATGCGAGACGATCTGCGATCACCGCGCGGAACTCTTCCATTAGGTCCAGTGCCAGCGCAGCACGCCCCGGCCTCACCGCATGAAGGAATCCTAGCTGCGGGTCCAGCCCAACCGATTCGAGTGCCGAACGGCAATCATTCATGAGCAATGAATAGAGAAAGGAAAGCAACGCATTGATGCGGTCTCGGGGCGGGCGACGTGTTCGTCCGTCCATGGAAAATTGGGCTCTGGCATCGCGCCGGATGATGCTGTTTAATGCGGTAAAGTAAATTTTTGCCGCATCTCCTTCGATCCCTCTCAAGATGTCCAGATCTGCCGCATGGGGGAGGTTGCGCACGGAATGCCGCAGGGATTCCGCGGCATTTGTCAGCAACGCTCTGTCCGATTCATCCGTCGATTCCCTCGCACCGCGTAGCAGAACCTGCCTGGCATTGCGAAGCTTCCCGGCCAGTATGGCGCGCGCCACGTTCAGCGCGAAGGCGCTGTCGCACGCCTGACGGTGCTGGGCTTGTCTTAGCAGAATATTTCCCGATATCGCACCTTCCAAGCGTGCCTTGAAGCGGCCGTTCTGATCTAGCAGCACTAGGCTGATCCCTTCTTCCGCGCAGCGGTGCATGAGCGCCGGAGAAACCATGATGTTGCCCAGACATACCACACTACCCAGATGATGCAGCGGCACCTGCATCTTCTTCATCCGGTCGACCTCTACACGCAAAGTGTTATTTTCCAGGTGCAGGTAGGCATTAGGCGTCATAACATAGAGCGTGTTGAGTATCTGTCTTGCCAATACTCACTCCTCCGGATCGAAAAGCGACTGCCGCATCTCCAGGAGCAGTCCGCCCGGTGCCATCATCTTGGGCTGGCAAATATCGATCAGCGAGCACTCCCTGCACCGTTCATCATTGGCTGGAGGAGGCAACCTGCCGGAGGCCAGCATCACGCGAATGGTATCGACGGCATCACGCACCATCTGCCGCAATTCCGCCGAGATCATCACTTCCCTCCGGCGACGGGAGCTGTGATGGTATATCGTACCCCTGGGAACCGGTCTTCCCAGCATTTCTTCGAGGCACATGGCTTGGGCGGCAAGCTGCAGGTCATCGTGTTCCCGAATGCGCCGGCGGCCATGCTTGTATTCGACCGGATAAATGCGTCCGTCAGGATGAAATTCCACCACATCGCACTTTCCGACCAGGCCGAGGCTATCGGACCAGACCGGCAAAGCACGTTCACTGCGAACGCCCTCGAAGGTTTCGAATCCCGGGATATCGACCCGCTTATGCACCGCATTGCCGCGCATGGTGTGGACGTTCTCGTCGTATGCCTGCTCCATATGGATCAGGGCACACTGGCGCGGACAATAGCTCCAGTGCTGGAGCGCGGAGATCATGAGCGGATCGTCGGGTTTCGCAGCCATCCGGTCAGCCTACGATGCGATGCAGGGTTACGCCTTGCGGTACCTCTGTTTCCCCAACCTCCACCACGTAATCGTCGAAATCGCGTGGCACGGCAACCCCAATCTTCAGGTTGGGCCGGATCAGCTCGAACAGTCTATGTGCCGGGGCATTGCCGAGCTGGCTCTCATGTTTAAAGACATACAGGCCGCGCGTTGTCATCTCTCCGCGAGAGGATGAGCGGTCATGCTCGAACATGTTGGTAAACGCTTGCCAGAGCAGTTCGAGATCTTCCTCACTGAAGCCGGTCTGGTTGGCAAGGTGCGCAGAGACAAAACCGTGGGCGACATAGAGACCATAAGGTACGGTGAACTTGCGGCCCATGGTGCGGTTGTCGCCTTCCTGTTTCTCGGCTTCCGCTTCCGTGGCAACTGCCATGCGGGTGATGGAGTGCTCTTGCGCCACCACGGGGTCAACGGAGCGTGCGAATGTCAGTTGTACCGGGCCTCGCACCTGACCGCAGTTTATGCCCGTGGACATGACGGCGCCAAAGGTGCGCACGTCGAAAAAATTCTTGCACATCCAGTTACGTGCTTCATTGACGGCATCCCCTCCCTTGCGCTTCTTGTCATCCCCCTTGAGCAGCTCGGATTTGCCTATGGCTTCATAGGCCCGCTCATGCTGCCTGTTGAGAATAGCCTTCTCCTTTACGTAAATCTCGAAGGGGGGCTGCTCGCCTTTGACTAGACCGATGTAATTGCGCACCTTGCGTTTGAGGCTGACATCCGTCACCAGCCCACGTCCGGTTTCAGCATCCACGCGCGGCAGGTTGCCCGCGTCCGGGTCACCGTTGGGGTTGCCGTCTTTCACGTCGAACAGCAGAACGAAGTCGTAACGATTATTCAGTGCCATGATGATCATTCTCCCTTGTCAATGGATTCGGATGATTTGGTGAAAAAGGCCTGCCGCTGATGGTAATACCCTATGGCAAAACGCCCCTGATCATGCAGGGAAAGGAAGGCAGGAAAGTCGGTGATGCCATCCAGAATTTGCCCCAGCAGTTTTTCGTAATAGATGACTTCTCCCTGGTTCATCATCTTTGTCAGATGATGATTCTTCAGTTTGAGCAATGTGGGGAAAACCGTGACCGGCGTTCCCGATGCCGCGCCGTAATAACGATCGCGTATCGTGCTGTTGAGTTTGGGGCTGGCTTTTTCCTGAATGCGCTCCAGCACCGCAAATAATCGGCCCAGCCGGTAGGCGGTATTCGTGTTGTTTTCGTCCAGAGACACCTTGAGTTCCTCCTTTCCAGAGTAACGATTGATGCATGCCTTGATGATGGCGGCACGCGGATAGGTTATTGCCTGCTCGGCGCGGATGCGGCGAATCGTGCCTGCCAGCAGGGTTTGCGGATAGGGCAGGTTCTCGATCACACTACGCATCACATCGCCGCCCAGATTGGGTGGGATGTTCTCCGCCTTGCCCAGTGTGGCGGTCGCCAGCAGCAATCGAAACAGCGGAAGTGTTTCCGGTTCGCGCGAATCGTGCACGATGCGCAAGTCATCGAAATGCCTGCGGATGTTGGCAGCCAGCTCGCTCACGGTTTTCACGTGCCAGAAGCGTATGGCAATGCGTGCCTCATTGGGCGCGAGTCCCAATACGTAGAAACGCGTTCCATCTTCCTCGAAGCTGTCGGCGCCCGTTCTCGGCGCATTGAGCAGTGCCGCCATCGCGCCGATGCCATGATCGGGATTGTCCTTGCCGCGGTCCTCGAAAAATTCTGCGAATAGTTCCTCCATGAGGTGCCCCGGCTCTTCGCACCAGAACACGGTCGAGGCGTCCCCGACCTGGGCACGTTGTCTGGAGCCATTGGCGAGCAGATGATTCAGCGCCGTGGTATAGGCGAAGGCCGCACGCTTTCCAACTGGAGCATTGTCGCCTTGCGACTTGCCGTAGGAGCTAAATGCATCGCGATTGAAAGATACTATGTTGGCGCCTTGCGGCTGCGCTCTCCATACGCCTTTTATCGGGGGGTGCAACCGCTCGATGACATCTGTTTCTCCGGACACAAGACATAAAGCATGTTCGTCTGATTCAACGTCGTTGATCGCAGACAATGTGTCGACAACAGCATCTCGCCCGCAAATGGGGATGGTGTCGCTTTCCAGGCGAAAGGTCAGGTTGGCGCCACTTTCCAAAATTTCGGCCCATAGTGGGTGTTCGTATACCTTGGCAAAGTCGCCTCGTGTAAGAAATGCGAGTACTGCACGTATGCCCGCATCTTCGCAGTTGGCTAAGCGTGAGTGTATCGCTTTGACGAAGGCCAAATGCTGTTCGCGCGCACGCTCCGGTTTACCTTTGCTGTCTATGCCGAACATATAACCAGAGTTATCCCACAGTAGGTTGGCTGCGACACCGGAAGAGCGCTTGACGCCTTGCGGAACGAGATAAGACTTTGCTATCTTCTTTTTACCTTCGCCTTCACGCGTATCGTCAAAGCCGACGAATTTGCCATCCGCCGACAATACAACGAGAAAGGGGATTGCCTTGTACTCAAAACCTGGCGGCGCAAGGCTGCTGTCCGGCATGCGGCTTTTACGCTGGTAATATTCGCTGAGTGCCTGCAGAATCATCCTCTCACCTCCTCGCTGTTCCATGCCGGGACATCAAGCACGCCGTTCTTCAGTTGCGCCCGGAAGAAGCGCGGCTGTGGATCGGAAGGATCGGCATAGTCCATGTCGTAGAACATCCATCCCAGGTCGCGCGTTTCGTCGATGGGCGGCCTGAGATCAGGTGCGTTCGGATCCACGAGTCTGAAATCACAGGCGAATTCCCGGCAGCCAAGATAGGGCTGGTTGATGCACTGCCCCTTGCTGGCGCGGCGTTCGAACATGTCGAGAAACTTGCCCGGCGTATTGTTCTCGCCCGCATCGGGCAGTAGCTCGAAATGGGCATGAATGCGGTAGGCCACGTCTCGCAGGAACAGGCCGGCACGCTGTTGACGCTCGTCCTCGATATTCAGCGCGAGGTTGCCAGAGCCTTTATTCATGGCTTCCTGCGCATTGCGCACCGAGACAACCGTGCCGACTTCGTTGCGGCGGACGGAAATCCAGCGGATCGGTGCCAGCACTTCGATCTTCTCGACATGCCAGCGTATGGCAGGCTTCCATAGGATGGCCTCGAACACCGCACGGGCGGCCGAAGGCGTCATCACGTCATAACTTACCCGTTCCACCTTCATCTCGGGTCTAGTGAAGCAGGCGAAAGCACCTGTTACTTCAATGCAGTAGGTTCTCATCGTACCCCCTTGTTCTATGACTCAGACAACACCGCGGGCGGGGTCGAAAGCAACATTCTCGTCTACTAGCAACCCCAGTTGGGAATGGTAAAGCGTATCCGTTCGCTGTACATGGCACCCGTCGAAGACTTCCCGAATATCTCCGGTTTCCATCAGTCTCTGGCATTCCTGTTCCCGGATGTTGACGGTATAACGCTGCAGCTTGCGCAGAATGCCGCGGCGTATTGCCGGATCCAAGGTATGGCCGGACGACTCCAGCATGGCGATGAATTTTTCGCTTTCCCCATACCTGACTATGATGGGTGTCTGGCCTTCATCTCTGATGAGCCTGAATTTTTCGGATGCAGTGCGGAAACCGATCTTGGCTTCACGCGCACCTGCCCGATTGCGCAGGTCCAGCGTATCTACGATGTCCTCTGCATCGAGGCTGTTGAGGCTGGCGTAGTAATGCCTGAAATACGCCTCGAATCGCTCCGGAGTCAACGGATCCCCATCTCTCAGCCGCATAGTTTCCTTGCCACTTTGTTCCGCCTTGCGCAGTAATCCGGGGGCAGAAGGCTTTGGTGGAACGAATACGACAACCTTGCCGGAATACGGCAGCCGGCCTTCCCGATTACAGCGGCCGGCTGCCTGGGCGATGGAATCCATGCCGGACAGCGCGCGGTAGACGACCGGAAAATCCATGTCCACACCAGCCTCGACCAACTGTGTACTGATGACACGGGTTGGGATGCCATCCGTCAATCGCTGCTTGATCTCCGCAATCACTTTGCTGCGATGCTGACCGCACATCAGGGCGGAGAGATGGATGGTGTCTTTAGGCATCAGGGCATGCAATTCGCGGCAGTCCTTGCGAGAATTGACGATGCATAGTACCGAATCGTATTGCTGCAGTTCCTCGGCAACGGATTCCCAGGAACGGGGCGCATTGAGGTTGGCAGGCAGTTCGACCTCGACGCGTTTCAGTCCTTCGTACAGTCCATCGGGATCATTCATCAGTTCGCGTACTCCGTTGAGACCGGGGAATTTGGGTCTCGGAGCGAAGGCGGGTTGGGTTGCAGTGGAAAGCACGAAACTTACCTTGTAGTTGCTCGCCAAGTCCTGGATGGTATGCAAGACAGGATCCAGAAATTCCGGCGGCAACAGCTGCGCTTCATCCAGCACGACCACGCTGTTTACGATGTTGTGCAGCTTGCGGCAACGGCTCGTTCTGGCTGCAAACAGCGACTCGAAGAATTGGACATTGGTGGTGACGATGACAGGTGCATCCCAGTTCTCCGTGGCCAGGCGGGAGCGTAGGTCCTCTCTGTCCGGATCGAGATTGCTGTGGTGTTCGACGACATTCTCCCCACCGAAAACCCCTCGGAAAATGTCCGCCGTCTGCTCGAGGATGCTGGTATAGGGGATGACGTAGATCACGCGCTCCTTCTTATGATGGATGGCATGGTTGAGCGCGAAGGCCATGCTGGAAAGCGTCTTGCCGCCGCCGGTCGGCACCGTTAGAGAAAACAAGCCGGGGGCGATCGATGCTTTTTCCCGGCATTGACGCAATACTTCGGCACGAATACGGTTGACCCGGGAATCCACGGCTTCCGCTGTCTTGTTCTCCATGTAACGGTCGAACATCCCGAGCAGTTCGGACAGGCTGGGCCGGTCGGCGCGCAACACGGCCTTCTCTTCATTCATGAAGGCTTCCGTATCAAGGAAATCCGCGTCCACGAGACATGAAAACAGCATGCGGATCCACAACGCCCACGAACCTGTCCTCGGGTCAGGAGGGAGCGAGGTCGGGCATGGCTGATTGAGCAGGGTAGTATCTGGCCTGGCGAGCAATGCCTCTTGCAGATAGCCTTTGGCCTTACCGCCTTCCAATCGCTGGAATAGTGCAGAAGGGTCGCCGTCCCAATCCGGCAGCCCGGCATGATGCCCGGCGATCAGATAGGCCAGAATGCGTCCCCTGATCCCTAGCATCTCCACGGCATGAATGGCCCCGGCCGTGGAGTGGTCTACCCTGCCGGAGCCGCTTTCGATATGCGCGTTTTCCGCTTCGTAGCCGCTGGCCTGCCGGATATACTGCTGGAATTTCTCGCGATATTTGCCCAGGTCGTGCCACAGGCCTGCCAGCCTCGCCCAGTCCTCATTCCCGAAGGCTCGCGCAAATCTGGCAGCTAACCCTGCAACGCCTTCCAGATGCTCATCCAGATAGTGTTCAGCCCACCGGCCATCCGGCAGCCGCCGGATATGCGCCAATGGATGTTTTTCCTTATCACTCTCCATCTTGTTATGCCTTCCAATATCCCGCCGGCTTGTTATGCCTTCCAATATCCCGCCGGTTGTGGCATGGAATTCATGTGATCATAGAGCATGCATCATGACAGGCTCATATAGTGAGCTCCACAGGCGATATTCTTGCATCCTGTCCAGTGAGCGCAACGGAGATGAAAATTCATGTGCCATCATATACTTGGGATTTTCCCACAGGCATAAATGAGAGGTTCGCCCATGAGCATGACCGAACGCTTCCACATGATCCACCAGATGCTTGAGAGCAGGTCCTACGTTACCTTCGGCGAATTGCAGGAGCGTCTGGAGGTCTCGCGCTCCACGCTAAAGCGCGACCTTGCCTACATGCGGGATCGCTTGCACGCCCCTATCGTTTACGACCGGGAACTGGGTGGATACTGCTTCGACAAATCGGTGTCCGCCGGCGGCAGGTATGTGCTGCCCGGCTTGTGGTTCTCCGCAGAAGAGATCCATGCGTTGCTCACCATGCAGCATCTGCTGTCCAACTTGCATACCGACGGCCTGCTGGGGCCACATATAGAGCCGCTGCTCGCCCGCCTGATCACGATCCTCGGTGGCGCTAGCCATGAAATCGAGGAAATCAGGAACCGTATCAAGCTCTATAACCTGGGCGCGCGTGGTTTCAATCTCGATCATTTCGAGTCGGTTGCTTCCGCCGTGCTGCAGAGGAAGCGGCTCATTATCGAATACCACGCGCGCAGCAATGATGAGGTGACTGTGCGTGAGATCTCGCCCCAGCGCCTTGTGCATTACCGCGGTAACTGGTACGTGGATGCCTGGTGTCACATGCGGGATGACATCCGGAATTTTTCCGTGGATGCGATCAGGTGTGTGGAGATACTGAAGAAGAAAGCCAAGGAGATTTCGGAACGCACGCTTAACCGGGTCCTAGGGGCGGGATACGGCATCTTTGGTGGCCGACACGTGAAATGGGCCACGCTAATCTTCACGCCCGAGCGTGCGCGCTGGGTGGCGGCGGAGCACTGGCATCCGCAGCAGAGTGGCCGGTTCCGTTCGGATGGCCGATATGAGCTCAGAATTCCCTACAGCGATGACCGGGAACTCATCATGGACATCCTGCGGCACGGTTCAGAGGTTGAAGTGATTGCACCAGCCAGTTTGAGAGAAAAAATTACAAGAACGGTTTCGGAGATGGCGGAAAAATACCTGGCAAATTTCCAGAAGTGAAAATTTCATTGCGCAGGGGCTGGCAGCGCTTACACGACGTACCGTCAGGCGTTAGCTGACGCTGTTTCGCATCAGCATGGGGGAATAGTCGCAGCGCACGGTCTGCATCAGGCGGTCGGCGATCTCCTGCTCACGATAGTCGGTCGAGATGTTTCCCTTTACCACCTGCTGGAGATAGATGCCGCGCTCTGCTTCCGCCAGCATCAGCGCCTCGGGGAAGATGCAGGTGCCTTGCCGCATCATTTCGCGTTTGGCGATCATGTCGGACATGCGCTTCGGATTGTAGGATGGTGGCGGTAGCCTGTCCGGTCCTGTGGGCTGTGGTGTTTGATCCAGTGCTCCTGCATCGGCTTGCAGAAGCAGAGCGGAGGATGGCTCGGGTTGGGCGAATAGCAACGGACCGCCGATGCCGACTAGCAGAAAGAGGCTGGCGGCCATCGCGTAAGCCACGCTGTTGCGGCGGAAGCGGTTCTGGCGCCTGCTCTCGATCAGAGCCGTCGCCGCGATGCGGGCATGGTGTAGCGCGTTGGATTCGGGGTCGGTCAGTTGCCGCTTTTTCGCAGTAGCCGCCATGTGCAGCAGTTGCAGCGCGATGCCTTGCGGGTCGTCCAGTTTGGTCTGACGTGCGAGGCTCGATAGTTGCCGTAGCAGGGTCTGCCGCTCTTCATCGGTCGGGCCGTCAGCGGGTAGATGTGCAAAGACTTCGAAAATGTCCAGCAATTGATGCTTGGGCCGGAGGCTGTCCGGGCTGGTGACAGGGGCAGGGGTGCGGCGCATGGAAACGGACTCGGATCAGAACGGTTTGAGGACTGCCAGCATGACGACGGCGAACAGGATCAGCACCGGTATCTCATTGAACCAGCGATAGAAAACGTGGCTGTATCGGTTTCTGTCGGCGGCGAACTCACGCACCAGCCAGCCGCAGTACAGGTGATAGGCAACCAGCACCAGCACCAGCAATGACTTGAGATGCAGCCAGCCGCCGCTGAAGCCATATCCGAACCAGAGCCAGAGACCGAAGGTTAGCGCGAGTATGCCGAGCGGCGTCATGAAGCGGTAGAGCTTGCGTTCCATCTGCTTCAGCTGATCCCTGGTCTTGCCGTCCTCGACCATCGCATGGTTGACGAACAGGCGCGGCAGGTAGAACAGGCCGGCGAACCAGGAGACGACGAAAATGATGTGCAGTGCCTTGATCCAGAGCATGGGCTGTACCGGATAATCAGCTGTCGAGGGTCAGCTGCTCGTCAAGCAGTTTGTGCAGTGCGGCAAAGTCCAGCTCTCCGATGACCCGGCGGATGACCTTGCCTTCCTTGTCCAGCAGGAAGGCGGTCGGCGTGACGCGCACATCGTTGAAACTGGCGGCGATTTCACCATAGCTGTCATGTACGACGGGGAACGGCAGCGCATTCTTTTCCGTGTAGTTGGCGACGTGGCTGGGCGGATCGTAGGACATCGCGACGGCAACCAGTTCGAAACCTTTGTTGCGATAGTCGTTGTAGGTCTTGATCAGGTCCGGCATCTCCTTGATGCAGCCGGGACAGTCGGTGGCCCAGAAGTTGACCAGCACGATCTTGCCCTGGAGTTCGGAGAGTCTGACCTGTTGGCCGGCGATGGTCGTCATGGTCATTTCCGGCGCTTTCTCCCGGTCATTGATCGAAAGCAGCCAGAATGCCAGTAGCGCGACCAGGATGGCAGGGATCAGGAAGCGTTTCAGAGACTGTAGTGCGGTGTTCATGTTCAATCGGTTGTAGCGTTGCCTCGTTGAGTGAATTGTGGTGGTTTTCGGCGGAATTGTCACCCGCCTTTGCATCGCGGGCAGAATCCCGTTCCCCGAATAACCCTATTCGGAACCCACTAAATGCTTGAGTTCGTGCGTGTTATAATCCAGCTTTAATTTCAGCCAGTCAGACATATGACATCCCGTTTGCGCGAAATTCCCTATAACTACACATCCTACTCAGACCGCGAAATTGTCATTCGATTCCTTGGTGAGGAAATCTGGGATGTGCTGAACGAATTGCGGGACGAACGCAGGACCGGCCGTTCCGCACGCATGCTGTTCGAGGTGCTGGGGGATCTGTGGGTAGTTTCGCGCAATCCGTATCTGCAGGATGACCTGCTTTCCAACAAGAAGCGCCGCAAGGCCCTGATCGAGGCCATGCACCATCGCATCCGCGCGATCGACGAGCGCAGCAATGGCAATGCCAAGGTTCTGAAGCTGCTGGTCGCGGCGCGCAAGGCGGTGGCGGATTTCGAGAACGAGTTCCGCCTGGTCGAGAATCTGCGCAAGAAGACGCTGGCCAAGCTCAGCCGCATTACGCGCAAGGACAATATCCAGTTCGATGGTCTGGCGCGCGTCTCGCATGTGACTGATGCGACCGACTGGCGTGTCGAATATCCCTTCGTCGTCGTCAATCCGGATACGGAGGAGGAGGTGGCGCCCATTGTCAAGGCGCTGATCGAGCTCGGTCTGACCATCATCCCGCGCGGCGGTGGCACCGGTTATACCGGCGGTGCCGTGCCGCTGACCAAGATGTCGGCGGTGATCAACACCGAGAAGCTGGACAAGCTGGGGCGTGTCGAGATGACGACCCTGCCCGGCGTTGGGCGTCAGGTGCCGACCATACGCTGCGGTGCCGGTGTGGTGACGCGCCGTGTCATGGAGGCGGCGAACGAGGCCGGTCTGGAATTCGCGGTTGACCCGACATCGGCCGATGCTTCCTGTATCGGCGGCAATGTGGCCATGAATGCGGGCGGTAAGAAGGCGGTGCTGTGGGGTACCGCGCTGGACAACCTCGCCTCCTGGCGCATGGTGACTCCGGATGCGACCTGGCTCGAGGTCGAACGACTCGACCATAATCTGGGCAAGATCCATGACGTGGAAGTGGCGCGCTTCAAAATCAGCCGCTATGACATCGACGGCAAGACGTTGCTGTCCGATCCGGAGATTCTCGAGATCCCGGGCCCCAGCTTCCGCAAGATCGGCCTCGGCAAGGATGTGACCGACAAGTTCCTGTCCGGGCTACCGGGGGTGCAGAAGGAGGGCTGTGACGGTCTCATTACATCGGCCACCTTCATCCTGCATCGCATGCCCAAGCATGTGCGTACCGTCTGTCTCGAGTTCTTCGGACACGTCGCGCAGGCAGTGCCGGCCATCGTGGAGATCAAGGACTATCTCGATGCCCGTCCCGATACGGTGCTGGCGGGCCTCGAGCATCTCGACGAGCGTTATCTGAAGGCGGTCGGTTACGCGACCAAGGCCAGCCGTAACGAACGGCCCAAGATGGTGCTGATCGCCGATATCGCCAGCGACGACGAGAAGAGTGTCGGCGAGGCGGCGTCGCATATCGTGCGTCTTGCCAATGCGCGCGGCGGCGAGGGTTTCATCGCCGTTTCCGCGGAGGCGCGCAAGAAGTTCTGGCTGGATCGCGCTCGCACCGCCGCGATTGCCAAGCACACCAACGCATTCAAGATCAACGAGGATGTCGTCATTCCGTTGCCGCGCCTGGGTGACTATTCGGACGGCATCGAGCGCATCAACATCGAGCTGTCCATTCAGAACAAGCTGCAGCTGGTCGTGGCGCTGGAGAACTTCCTCGAAGGCGAACTGCCGCTGCTGAAGGATGAGGATGGCGAATCCAATCCGGATATGCTCGAGGCGAAGCGCAAGCAGGCGCTGGAGCATCTGCTCGCGGTGCGCACGCACTGGAGAAAAATCCTCGAGAATCTGGACGCACCGGTTTCCGTGCTGGGGCCGGAGTTCGCGCAGATCGATGCGGAGAACGTGTTCCGTGCCGTGCAGGAACACAAGGTGCGCGTCTCCTGGAAGCGCGAGCTCAAGCGTCCGCTCGGCATCATTTTCACCGGTCGCGAGTATTCGAAGATTCTCGAGCGGATGGATGAGATCCACAAGCAGATCCTGAAGAGCCGCGTTTTCGTCGCCCTGCACATGCATGCCGGCGATGGCAATGTGCATACCAACATCCCAGTCAATTCCGACGATTACGAGATGATGCAGACTGCGCATCACGCCGTGGAGCGCATCATGAAGCTTGCGCAGAGCCTGGATGGGGTGATTTCCGGCGAGCACGGCATCGGCATCACGAAAATGGCCTTCCTCGATGAGAAGACCATCAACAGTTTTGCCGAATACAAGCGCAAGGTGGACCCGGAAGGACGCTTCAACAAGGGCAAGCTGATGGCGGGCTCCGGGCTGCAGAACGCCTATACGCCATCCTTCGGCCTGCTGGAGCAGGAATCCATCATCATGAAGCAGTCGGCGATCGGCGAGATTGCCGACTCCATCAGCGACTGTCTGCGTTGCGGAAAGTGCAAGCCAGTCTGTACGACGCATGTGCCGCGTGCAAACCTGCTGTATTCGCCGCGCAACAAGATCCTGGCGACCTCGTTGCTGATCGAGGCGTTCCTGTACGAGGAGCAGACGCGACGCGGCATCTCTCTCAAGCATTTCGACGAGTTCAACGATGTGGCCGACCATTGCACGGTTTGCCATCGCTGCGAAAAGCCGTGTCCGGTCGATATCGACTTCGGCGACGTCTCGATCTCCATGCGCAACTTCCTGCGCGAGCAGGGCAAGAAGCATTTCAATCCGGGCACGACGCTGGCGATGGGTTACCTCAACATGAAGGATCCGGCCACCATCAAGCTGATGCGTGCCCTCATGATCGGCTTCGGATACCGCGCGCAGCGTCTGGCGCACAGTATCTTCAAGAGGCTCGGACTGCTGACCGCGTTCAAGAAGAGACCGCCGGCGACGCTGGGCAAGCCTGAGATCAAGGCGCAGGTCATTCATTTCCTGAACCGGCCGATGCCGAAGAACATGCCGACCAAGACCTCGCGCGCATTGCTCGGGATCGAGGACGATACCATCGTGCCGGTGATCCGCAATCCGCAGAAGACCAGCGAGGATTCGGAAGCCGTGCTGTATTTCCCGGGCTGCGGTTCCGAGCGCCTGTTCTCTACGGTCGGTCTGGCCACGCAGGCCATGCTATACGAGGTTGGCGCCGTAACCGTGCTGCCGCCAGGCTATCTGTGCTGCGGTTATCCGCAGACCGCCTCCGGCAACCATGACAAGGGTCAAAAGATCACGGCGGAGAACCGTGTGCAGTTCTACCGTATTGCCAACACGCTGAACTATCTGGATATCAAGACCGTCATCGTCTCCTGCGGAACCTGCATGGACCAGCTGCAGAAGTACGAGTTCGAGAAGATATTCCCGGGTTGCCGCCTGCTCGACATCCATGAATATCTGATGGAGAAAGGTGTGAAGATCGATGGCGTGACCGGCGTCAGGTACATGTATCACGACCCGTGCCATACGCCGATGAAGACCTATGCGCCGATCAGGGTTGCCAATGCGCTGATGAACACCGAGGTCGCACTGAACGACCGCTGCTGCGGTGAATCCGGAAGCTTTGCCGTCGCAAGGCCCGACATCGCTACCCAGGTCAAGATGCGCAAGCAGGAAGAACTGGAGAAAGGCATGGAGAAACTGGGCCTGACGCCGGGAGCCCCCGAACAGGAAGTCAAGATTCTCACTTCCTGTCCTTCATGTCTGCAGGGCCTTGCAAGGTATGGCGAGGACACTGGTATCCAGGCCGACTACATCGTGGTTGAAATGGCCAAGCACCTGTTGGGCGAGAACTGGCTGCAGGATTATGTGCAGAAGGCGAACAATGGCGGGATAGAGAAAGTGCTGCTGTAGTTCTTTCGTTTAACAAAATGGGCGAACACTGTTCGCCCATTTTGTTAAAAACCTTGTGCAATAAGGGTGGAATAAAAATTTGTCGGTCTAGCCCGACCGGCGAGTTACTCCCCTTTGCTTGCCCATGCCCGCAAGGGGTATGTCCGCCAAGGGGCTGCGTTTACAGCGCGACCTTGACGCCAAACCGAAGCAAAGACTGCACCTTCCGCCGATTCCCTCCGTTGCTCAGGATGCTTGGCGGCTGCGCAACTCCGTCTGGCAGCCTACACAGATTGTGAGCTGTTGCGGACTGCAAACAGTGCTCGCCGAAATCTTTCAAACATCCTTGCGCTACTCAGCGTGTCTAGAGAGCGACGCTTCAAAACCGCAATCAGCAGTAACGTGGAAAAAGGTTGAGCACGCGGTTAGCCAAAATCTAGAACGGCAGGAATGCCGCCGTGGCGAGGTTCTGTACGATGCGGGTGATGAGGCGCTGGGATTTCTCCGCAAGCGTGATGGCAAACGTGTCGGTGCGGCCGACGATCTTGCCGAATTCGCGCTCGAAGCTGAGATTGCGTTCGTTCTCCCCGATCTCGTTGGATAACAGGTAGAGCTTGCCATCCTGGTCCCTGGCATTGGACAGTTTCCATGCGGCGATTTCGACATTGCGGGCGGCATTGTAGATCTTTTGAGGATCCAGGCTGTCCGGCAGGTAGAAGTCGGTCTTGCCGCCGTGGGCGCTGACCAGCATGGTCTGCAAGCCGACGATGAAAGGCAGTACGCGGTCTCCCTGATAGTCGGGGCTGAATGCGAGAAAGATGGCATCGGTGCCCTGCTTGTTCTGTATGGCTTCGAATTGCCAGTTGTGATTACCCTCGAACACCCATTCCACCATCTTTTCGGCCGGGTCCGTGGTCGATTTCCTCAGCTCTCTGGGGTTGCGCTTGTAGAGTTTCAGCATCAGCGTTCGCAGGCTGATGGTGTTTTCCCGCATTTCGACATCGGCCATGCGGTCGAAATCGGTCTTGCCGAGCTGGTTGATGGTGGTGCGGTCGGGCTGTTCCGGCACGGGCTTTTCCTTGCCCTGGGGCGTGGATGCGCATGCGGCAAGCACGAGGGCAAGGGTGGTGATGAGGCTGCGGGCAAGTCCTTGCGGCAGGCTATTGAGTGGTGGTCTCGGCATACTTGGCGATGACATTTTCCATTTTTCGCTTGATGATAAACCCATTTCCCGGAAAGACAACGCCATGGATACAGTCCTTGTCGAATTCTTTGCAGACTGTTCTGGTGCTAGGTTAAGACGTGTTTTGCCGGATGTCTGCGCGTTCGCGGAAGTTCATCGTCGTATGGCAGCCTTACATTCATGACATGCGATAAAGCCATGGTGCATTTGCCAATCGGGCAATTTTGTATAACTATTCCGCTCAGCGGTTTGCATGGCGGACCGCATGTGTAATGATAAAACCAAAAAAATAATGACGGCAGGACGTCTGCCGGCAACGGGCTTGGAGATAACATGTCAGACTTTTTTTCCAAAGAACGCATCATCGCGCGTCCCGGCTTCAATCGCTGGCTGGTGCCGCCGGCAGCGCTTGCAATCCATCTGTCGATCGGCATGGCCTACGGATTCAGTGTCTTCTGGCTGCCCTTGTCCAAGGCGATCGGCATCGATGCGCCGCTTGCCTGCGGCGATGACGTAGGATTCTTCGCACGGCTGTTTGTCACGGATTGCGACTGGAAGGTCAGCGATCTCGGTTGGATGTTCACCCTGTTCTTCGTACTGCTCGGTACGTCCGCTGCCATTTTCGGGCACTGGCTGGAGCATGCGGGTCCGCGCAAGGCGGGTGCCGTGGCTGCGGTCTGCTGGGGCGGTGGCCTGCTGCTGAGTTCGCTCGGTGTTTATACCCATCAACTGTGGCTCATGCTGCTGGGGTCGGGCGTGATCGGCGGTATCGGTCTCGGGCTCGGCTATATCTCGCCGGTATCCACCCTGATTAAATGGTTCCCGGACCGGCGCGGCATGGCGACCGGCATGGCGATCATGGGTTTTGGCGGCGGTGCGATGATAGGTGCACCGCTCGCCAACACGTTGATGAACTATTTCGCCACGCCGACTTCGGTCGGTGTCTGGGAGACCTTCGCCGTTATGGGTGTGCTGTATTTCATCGCCATGATGCTGGGCGCGCTTGGATACCGTGTGCCGCCTGCCGGCTGGAAGCCTGAGGGATGGACGCCGCCGTCGGATAGCGGCAAGGCCATGATCACGAATCGTCACGTCCATGTGAACGAGGCGCATAAGACGCCGCAGTTCTGGCTGCTGTGGATGGTGCTCTGTCTCAACGTCAGCGCTGGCATCGGCGTTATCGGCATGGCCTCGCCCATGCTGCAGGAGGTGTTCGGCGGTGCCTTGATCGGTGTAGGGGGTCGGCTCAATGAGCTGGACTCCGATCAGCTCATGCAAGTGGCTGCAATCGGGGCGGGGTTTGCCGGCCTGCTATCCTTCTTCAACATTCTGGGGCGCATAGGCTGGGCGTCCTCGTCCGACTATCTCGGCCGCAAGCTGACCTACGTCATCTTCTTTGCGCTCGGTTTCGTGCTGTATGTAGCATCGCCGTGGGCTGGCAGCATCGGCAGTGTGGCGCTGTTCGCGGGCATTTTCTGCATCATCCTGTCCATGTATGGTGGCGGCTTTTCCACGATCCCGGCCTATCTGGCCGATATCTTCGGCACCCAGCATGTCGGCGCCATCCATGGCAGGTTGCTGACTGCCTGGGCGACGGCGGGCGTGCTGGGGCCGGTGATCGTCAATTACATGCGCGATTACCAGCTGGACCGGGGTGTGCCGGCCAATGAGGCCTACAACGTCATCATGTATGTGCTGGCGGCGCTGTTGCTGGTCGGCCTGGTCTGCAATCTGCTGGTTAGGCCGGTTGCCGAGAAGCACTACATGACCGAGGCGGAGCTCGAAGCCGAGCGCAAGCTGTCGCATGATAAGGCGGTTGCTGCGGAAGCGACCAACGGCAGGGGGACTGCGCACAGCCATCCGGTGTTGGCCGTTGCTGCATGGATTGCTGTGGGCATTCCCATCGCCTATGGTGTGTGGAGCACGCTGCAGAAAGCCCTGATCCTGTTCCGTTGACCGTTTTCCATGCAGCGCTGCATCTGGCCCAAGACCCCGCTCGAGCTCGAATATCACGACCATGAGTGGGGTGTGCCGGTGCATGACGACCGCACGCTGTTCGAGTTTCTGATACTGGAGGGCGCCCAGGCAGGGCTGAGCTGGCGAACCATATTGCAGAAGCGTCCGCGCTACCGCGAGGTTTTCGACAATTTCGATCCGGAACTGGTGGCGCGCTACGATGATGCCAGACTGGCGCTTTTGCAGAGAGATGTCGGCATCGTGCGAAACCGTCTGAAAATCGCTGCCGCAGTGACCAATGCCCGCCGCTTCCTGCAGGTGCAGGAGGCGTTCGGCAGCTTCGATGCCTATCTGTGGCGCTTCGTGGACGGTCGTCCGTTTCAAAACCATTGGCGCAGCCATGCGGAAATCCCCGCCAGCACGCCAGTCTCCGAGCGGCTCTCGCGCGATCTCGTGAAAAGGGGGTTCAGGTTTGTCGGCCCCACGATCTGCTATGCCATGATGCAGGCTGTCGGTATGGTCAACGACCATACCGTGGACTGTTATCGGCATGCCGAAATCGCCGCCATGTCGGTTTGCTGAACTGCGCAATTAGCGCAGCATTAAGCGCTTGATTATTTTATAATCGCGGATTCCCGTTTTCATGCCGGTTGCCGGCATCTATCCAGTTTCGAGGATTATGGTGAGAGAAATAGAAATCAATACGAATGGCCGCGGATTGCGCATCGGCATCGTGCTGTCGCGCTTCAACAGCGAAATCGGCGATGGCCTGTTGTCCGCCTGTAAGGCCGAGCTGATCAAGCTTGGCGTCGCTTCCGATGATATTACCGTGGCAACTGTGCCGGGTGCGCTGGAAACGCCGCTGGTGCTCCGTCATATGGCGAACAGCCGCCGATATGACGCATTGATCGCGCTGGGTGCCATCATCCGCGGCGAGACCTATCACTTCGAGGTGGTTGCGAACGAGTCGGCGCGCGGCGTTTCCGACGTGCAGATGAAGACCGGCGTTCCCGTCGCAAACGCCATTCTGACCACGGAGAACGACGATCAGGCGCTCGCCCGCATGTCGGTCAAGGGTGCCGAGGCTGCCGCAGTCGCTGTGGAAATGGCGAATCTGCTGAGGGTGCTATGAGTACCGAGAACAAGGCCGCTGCCAAGCCTGCGAGACGCAGCAGGAACCGCCGCAAATCGCGCGAACTTGCGCTCAAGGGTATCTATCAGGGGCTGCTGAATCAATCCGATGTCCGTAAAATCATCCGCGACATGGCGGATGACGAGGATTTCG
Organism: Methylophilaceae bacterium; assembly: GCA_036562645.1. Classification (GTDB taxonomy): domain Bacteria; phylum Pseudomonadota; class Gammaproteobacteria; order Burkholderiales; family Methylophilaceae; genus UBA6140. Next base: position 19,146 of record DATCJT010000145.1, read on the forward strand.
ACCGCGCGGACGAGGCGTACTTCCGTCAGCTGATCGAAGGGGTTGCCGAACACATGCAGGAACTGGAGCAGCGCATTGCGGCATATGTTGACCGCGATGTGTCTGCGCTGAGTCCCGTCGAGCATGCGATACTGTGCCTGTCTGCTTATGAGCTGATCTACGACCCGACCATTCCGTATCGTGTCGCCATTAACGAGGGCGTGGAGCTGGCCAAGATCTACGGTGGCATCGACGGTCATAAGTACGTCAACGGCGTATTGGACAAGATCGCAGCCGAAGCCCGTCCGCATGAGGTTCAGCGCAAGTAGGGGCGCAGCAGCATGCGGCGACAAATATCGTCACGTTGCGCGCATTCGGTCCCCATTCCTCAAGTCGTTCTTCTTTTCAGGAAAAATCGCGTGTAATATCAATCCCGTAGGTTTTCAGATATAAAAATAGCCGCCACTGCAATAATAATTAGAGGGAGAGCAGGGTTGAAGAAGACGTTCTGGAAAGCGGACTGGTTCGCCGGTCTGGTCATTTCATTGTTGTTCCTGTTTGCCGGCGGCAGCGCCATTCTGCAGGGTCTGGAACGCGTCGCCTATGACTGGGGCGTCAGGGCTTCCAGTCGCGATGCCGGCGACCAGATCTCCATCATCGCCATCGACGAGCAAAGCATCGCCAACATCGGAAGATGGCCTTGGTCGCGCAATGTACATGCCGAGATGACCGACATGCTGGCGGGAGCGAAGGCGAAGGTCATCGGCAATACGGTCTTCTTTACCGAGCCGCAGATCGATCCCGGGCTCGCATATATCAGGAAAATCACCGAATTCGTGCAGGATGCCGCCGGTCAGGGCAGCGAGCTGGCAATCGCCGATACGGAAGAGGTAGCTTCGGCGCCCGTGCAGGACGAATCAGGGCACAATCCTTTGCTGGATGGCCTGCGTACACTGCTGGATGAGGCGCGCTCGGCATTGAGCACGGATGCTCGGTTGTCGCATAGCATCGCCAATGCCGGTAACGTCGTGCTCGCTATGCCGTTTGTCATCGGCGAGCCGCGCGGCAATCCGGATAAACCGCTGCCCGAGTACGTCAGCCGCAACCAGCTGGGCAAGGTCATGGACAGGGTCGGTGCCGGCGAGGCAGGCCTGCTCCCCATCCCCACCATAGGCGTGTTGCCGCCGATTCCCGAACTGGGCGAACCTGCAGCCGCGATAGGCCATTTGAACGTCAATCCAGATGTCGATGGTGCGATTCGCTCCGAGCCGCTCGTGCTCGAGCATTATGGTCAGTACTATCCGTCGCTTTCCATGCAGATAGCCGCCCGTTATCTCAACCTGCAGCCGCAGGATATCGAGGTGCGGCTCGGTGAAGGCGTGCGGCTCGGCAAGCTGAACATCGCGACGGATCCGTACCTGCAGATGAACACTTTCTTCTATGAAGGAGCTGATGGCCGGCCGGTCTTCCCGGTCGATTCGTTCTACGATGTCTACAGCGGCAAGATTCCGGTCGAGAAGTATCGCGACCGCATCGTGCTGATCGGTGCCACGGCCGAAGGCATCGGCGATGCGCAGGTGACGCCGATCTCCCCCGCCATGAAGCCGATCGAGACGCTCGCGCATTCGGTCGCCAGCATACTCAACGAGGACTTCTTTATATCTCCGACCTGGGCGTTCTGGGCCGAGCGCGGGTTGTGGCTGCTGATCGCTCTCTATCTGATCCTGTTGCTGCCGCGGCTACGGGCCGGTGCTGCGGCGACGGTGACGGTCGTTCTGCTGGGGCTGTTGATCGCAGGTCATTTCTATCTGATGACGCAGCAGGGAATGTGGCTGCAATTCGCTTCACCCGCAGCACTCCTGCTCGTCGGGCATGCGTTGCTGACCACCAAGCGGTTCCTGGTGACCGAGCAGGGCAAGGTCAAGTCCGAGGCCGAGTCGGCGGAAAGCAACCGCAATCTCGCCCTGATGTTCCAGAGCCAGGGTCAGCTCGACATGGCGTTCGACCGTCTGCGCAAGTGCCCGATGGACGACAGCCTGATGGATCTGTTCTACAACCTGGGCCTCGATTTCGAACGCAAGCGGCAATTCAACAAGGCGGAAGCCGTGTTCGCCTATATGGCCGAATACAATCCCAAGTACAAGGATATCGAGCAAAGGCTGAACCGCTCACGGGCGATGGCGGAAACCATCATTCTCGGCGGTGGCAGTGCCGGCCGTACCAATGCAGGCACGTTGATTCTGGATGACGGCACGGTGGAGAAGCCGATGCTCGGCCGCTATCAGATCGAGAAGGAACTGGGCAAGGGAGCCATGGGCGTGGTGTATCAGGGCCGGGATCCTAAGATCGGCCGCGTCGTGGCAATCAAGACCATGGCATTGGCGCAGGAGTTCGAGCCCGATGAGCTGGAGGATGTGAAGGCGCGCTTCTTCCGCGAGGCGGAGACCGCAGGGCGGCTCAACCACCCGAACATCGTGACGATGTACGATGCGGGCGAGGAGCATGACCTGGCGTATATCGCGATGGAGTTCCTCAAGGGTCAGGATCTGACTCCCTATACCAAGCCCGACAACCTGTTGTCGCTGGACAAGGTCGCCGACATCATCATCAAGACGGCGGAAGCCCTCGATTATGCGCACAGCTACAATGTGGTGCATCGCGATATCAAGCCGGCCAACATCATGTATGAACCGGAGACGGGTAACGTCAAGGTGACCGATTTCGGCATCGCTAGAATCACGGATTCGTCCAGGACCAAGACAGGCATGGTGCTGGGTACGCCCAGCTACATGTCGCCGGAGCAATTGGCTGGCAAGAAGGTGGATGGACGTTCAGATTTGTTCTCGCTTGGTGTCATGTTCTACCAGCTGGTGAGCGGGCAGTTGCCGTTCACCGGAGATTCGATGGCAACTCTGATGTTCAAGATCGCCAATGAGGAGCATGCCAATATTCGCACGCTGAACCCGGATGTTTCACCATGTCTGTCCGATATCATTGATCGCATGCTGGAAAAGGATGCGGACAAGCGCTATGCGCGCGGTGCGGAGATCGCCGCAGACATCCGTCGCTGTCTTGGGCAGGTAGGCTGACATGAATCTGACAGGGGCGCTTGAGGTCGTCAGGCTGAGTGATGTCGGATGTCACCGGGAGCATAACGAGGATGCGGTAGCGAGCGATATCGAGATCGGCCTGCTGGTGCTGGCGGATGGCATGGGCGGATATCGGGCGGGTGAGGTCGCGAGCGAAATCGCCACATTGACCATGCTGGCCGAACTGAAGGAGGCGCTGACGGATTTCGACCCGGGGCAGATCGATCCGGTCACGGGCATGCAGGCGGAATCGCTGCTGCTGATCGATGCCGCAGCCAAGGCCAACGCTTCCGTTTACAGCGTTTCCGAGTCACAGCCACAGTGCGCTGGCATGGGTACGACGCTGGTGGCGGCATTGTTCACCAATAACAAGGTGCTGGTGGGCCACATCGGGGACTCGCGTCTGTATCGGTTCCGCGAAGGGGGGCTGGAACAGCTGACCGAGGATCATTCGCTGATCCAGGAGCAGATGAACTCCGGACTCCTCACACGCGAGGAGGCGAAGTTGTCGAACAACAAGAATCTGGTGACACGTGCGGTCGGCATCGATCCTGAGGTGGAGCTCGAGATTCATGAGTACGATGTGGTGCCCGGTGACATCTTTCTGCTATGTTCGGATGGGCTGACCGACATGGTGGATGATGAGGACATTCAGGCCACGCTGGCCGGTCTCGGCTCGGATCTGCAGGCGGCAGCCAGACGGCTGGTGCAGATGGCGAATGACAATGGCGGCAAGGACAATATTTCAGTCATACTGGCGAAAGTGCTCAAGCCGTTCGCGGCGGAAAAGAGCTGGTATGACAATTTTATCAACTGGCTGAAATAACAGGTGGAACATGGCTAAGCTCATTTATTCATTGGACGGTGCCTTTCTCGGCGACTTCGCACTGGACAAGGAGCGCATCACCATAGGGCGCCGTCCGGGCAATGACATCCAGATTGATAACTTGGCCATCAGCGGACAGCACGCCTCGATCACGATCATCGGCAAGGATGCCTTTCTGGAGGATCTCAACAGCACAAACGGTACCATGGTCAACGGCAAGCCGATCAGCAAGCACGTCCTGCAAAACGGCGACGTTATCGAACTGGGCAAGTATCAGCTCAAGTATGTCAGTGATACGCCGGCTGCTGGCGCCGCCGGACAGGATGATTTCGAGAAGACCATGATCATCCGGCCAGGGGCGGCGAAAGCGGCAGCGCCTGTATCCACCGAGACGCCCGCAGCGGCGGCACCGACGCCTGCCGAGCCGGTACCGGCTGCGGCAGCGAAACAGGAAGCCTCGACTGTGGGCACCGGGCCGGTTGCAAAGTTGCAGGTGTTGAACGGCGCAAGCCAGGGCAAGGAACTGACCCTGACCAAGGCGCTTACGACCCTAGGCAAACCGGGAGTGCAGGTGGCCGTCATTACGAAGCGGCCGCAGGGCTACTTCGTGACTCATGTCGAAGGTGCCAGCTACCCTGTCGTGAACGGCCAGTCGGTCGGCGCACAGGCTTACCCGCTCAAGGATCACGATGTGCTGGAGCTTGCCGGCATCAAGATGGAGTTCTATTTCTCACCCGCCTGATTATCGTCTCTGATTCAGGCAAGGCCCTGAGGAACCTTGTTGCATGATTGAACAGCAGGAACTGTTGCGGCGGCTCGATCGCCTCAATGCCATTGGTGTCGCGCTATCCGCCGAGCGGAATACCTCCCGCCTGATGGAGATCATTCTGCTCGGTGCGCAGGAGATCACCAATGCTGATGGGGGTACGCTCTACAGCGTGACGGACGAGCGTACGCTCAAATTCGAGATTATGCGCAACAGAAGCCTGGGTGTCTCCATGGGCGGCACGACCGGCAAGGACATCCCGTTCCCGCCGCTACCGCTGTATCTTCCGGACGGCTCGCCCAACGTCAACATGGTGGCTGCCTATACCGTGCTGAACGACTGCACGGTCAATATCAGGGATGCCTACGAGGAATTCGGTTTCGATTTCTCCGGCACGCGCAAGTTTGACGAGCAGACCGGGTACCGGTCCAAGTCGTTTCTCACCATCCCGATGAAGAATCACGAGAACGAGATCATCGGCGTGCTGCAGCTGATCAATGCGGTGGATGCATCGACCGGCGAGATCATTCCGTTCTCAAGCGAGAACCAGCAGCTGGTGGAATCGCTCGCTTCACAGGCGGCGGTGGCGCTGACCAACCATAATCTGATCGAAGGTCTGAAGAATCTGTTCGAGGCGTTCATCGAGCTGATTGCCGATGCGATCGACGAGAAGTCTCCCTATACCGGAGGGCACTGTCGCCGTGTGCCGGAACTGACCATGATGCTGGCAGAGGCTGCGGCGCGGGTCGATTGCGGGCCGCTCAAGGACTTCACGATGAGCGAGAAGGATGTCTATGAGCTGCGCATCGCTTCCTGGTTGCATGACTGCGGCAAGGTGACGACGCCGGAATCGGTGATGGACAAGCCGACCAAGCTTTCCACCATTTTTGACCGCATACATCTAATCGAGCAGCGCTTCGAACTGCTGAAGCGGCAGGAGGAGAATGCCTTGCTGCGCCGCCAGATCGATGCCATGCGTGCAGGCCGGGAATGCGATGCCGCGGCGATGGAGGACGAATTCCGGCAAAAAGTGGCGCAATGGGATGACGATCTGGAATTTCTCAGGAACGCCAATCTGGGTGGCGAATTCATGTCCGAGGCCGATCTGCAACGGGTGCGCGATATCGCGGCCTATCGCATCATCGGCAGGAACGGCGAGGAGCAGCCTTTCCTGAGCGAGAACGAAGTCTACAACCTGAGCATCACACGCGGCACGCTGACGCCGGAAGAGCGCGCCATCATCAACAATCACATCGTTGTGACCATCAATATGCTCGAGTCGCTGCCCTATCCTAAAGATCTCCGGCGCGTGCCCGAATATGCCGGTGGACACCACGAGCGCATGGACGGCAAGGGCTATCCGCGCGGGCTGACACGCGAGCAGATGTCGGTACCGGCACGGGTGATGGGCATTGCCGACATCTTTGAGGCACTGACGTCGCGCGACAGACCGTACAAGAAGGCCAAGACCCTGTCCGAGTCACTGCACATTCTGGGACAGATGAAGCTCGACAACCATATCGATCCAGACCTGTTCGATCTCTTCATCCACGAGAAGATCTATCTGCGCTATGCCGAGAAGTTTCTGGATCCGGAACAGATCGACGAAGTGGACGAGACCAAGATCCCCGGCTACAACCCGGACTCAGTTTACGCACGCAAGCCCTGATGATTCAAGGATATGGCTGCGCTGCTAGGCTGAACCGGCGGCCAGTCCTGCGAGCACCGATAGCAGGTCCTGCTGTGTGGCGGTATGAATGAAGTCACCCTCTGGGGCGATTTTCAGGTTGGGGCCAAGTTCGCACAAGCCGAGGCAGTGGAAACGCTCCACGTGAATATCCAGTCCCAGCCGCGTGCATTCGGATTCTGCCAACTCCGCCAGTTCCAAGCCGCCGCGCGTGCCACATGAGGGCAGGTCGGGGTTGGTTCTGCGGTTTATGCAGACGAGCAGAGTGTTCATGCTTCCGAAAGCGTGGCTTCCGCCAGTGTCAGGGCGCGGCAGCCCTGGTCGTCCAGGCGCAGACAGCTTCCCTGGTCATACCAGTCACCCAGCACATGACGCTGTATCAGGTGACCATCGATTTCCAGATCATGTCGTGCCGGACGATGGGTGTGACCGTGGATGAAAAGTTCGGGGAGGCCATGTTGCCGCAATAGCTGCGCGACCGCTTCCGCGCTGACATCCATGATGTATTCCGACTTTCCGGACTTTTCCTGTTCGCTGCGCATGCGCAATGCTTCGATCTGTGCCTTGCGCACGGCCAGCGGCTGGCCAAGAAATCCGGATAGCCATTCCGGCTGACGTACTTGCATCCTGAACTGCTGATATGCGATGTCCTCGGTGCACAGGGCGTCGCCGTGACTGAGCAGAACGCGGTGACCGTAGAGCTCGCGCAGACAGGGATCAGGCAGGATCTCCAGTTTCGCGGCGTCGGCAAAATCGTCTCCGATCAGGAAATCCCGGTTGCCATGCATCAGATAGCAGCGCACGCCGCGGGTATGCAGCCGTTCCAGCGCCTGAACGACGGATCGATGATGCGGGTCGGCGAGATCATCGTCGCCGGCCCAGTATTCGAACAGATCACCCAGAATATAGAGCGCGTCGGTGTCGCCGGTGATGCCGTCCGCGAAGCGAACGAAATCGTCCGTTGTGCGCTGGCGTGTCGGCCACAAGTGCAGGTCGGAAATGAAAAGGCTGTGACGCCGTGCCTTGCTGCCGACCTCAGCCATGACGGATTCCGTCTTGCTCAGACGACTTCCGCACGTTCGATGACGACGTCCTCGACCGGCACATCCTGATGACCTGCCCGGCTGCCGGTCTTGACCTTGCGGATGGCATCAACGACCTCGGTTCCGTCAACGACTTTGCCGAACACGCAGTATCCCCAGCCTTGCAGGGTCGGGGCGCTGTAGTTGAGAAAGTCATTGTCCACGACATTGATGAAGAACTGGCTGCTCGCGGAATCCGGGTTCGGGGTACGTGCCATGGCAATGGTGTAGGCGCTGTTCCTGAGCCCGTTGTTGGCTTCGTTCTTGATCGGTGCCTTGGTCGGCTTTTGCTTCATGCCGGGTTCGAATCCGCCGCCCTGGATCATGAATCCATCGATGACGCGATGGAAGATGGTGTTGTCATAAAAACCGCTTTGCACATAGTCGAGGAAGTTAGCGGCTGTGATGGGCGCCTTCTCCGGGTCGAGTTCAATGCTGATGGTGCCGAAATTGGTGTGCAGTTTTACCACGAGGATATCCTTAAGATGTTGAATGAAGGTGGATAGGGGAGGTGCCGGCTATGCAGGCCCCTCGTACATGATTTTCCAGCGATTGTTTTCCAGAACCCAGTACTGACGCTTACGCATGGTGTTGTTCAGATGGCTGCTTCTGAATGTCTGGTCGAAATTGACCACAGCCATTTCCTGCTGATTGTTCGGGTAGCGCAGCATGCTGATGTTCGCAAGCTTGATCTCGACTTTCGGCTTGCTGGCCTGGACACGGCGTTTGTGTTTCACCCAGGCATCGTAGTCGCCATTGTTGCTGAAGAAGTTTTTCGAGTAATGCGTGAGATAACGCTCCGTGTCTTGGGCTTCCCAGTCCTGACGCCAGGTTTCCAGCGCTTTGGACAGCTCCAGATGACGCGGAGAGGTCTGGCCTTCTTCCAGCCACTTTAGATTGTTGGCGATCACGAACAGCGTGCGGCCGTTTTTGAGAATCGGTTCCAGCGTTTTCAGTTCCGGGTTGGCCATGACGAGGCAGCCGTCGCTCGCCAGCGGCGGTCTGCTGTAGGTATCGCTGGGCGTGCCGTGGAGCCAGATACCGGAGCCGTTCTTGCCCAAATGGCGGTCCCACTCGTTCGGGTAGTTGAGCGGAAAGGCCATGCCGCCGTAAAAGTCGGGCAAATCTCGGGTCAACTTGGTGCCGGCGAAATAGACCCCGATGGGGGTTCTCTTGTCGCCCTCGGTGAACTTGTCGCTACCGTTCTTGCCCAGTGTCACGTAATAATCGGCGACATAGACCGGCTTGCCGTTGTCATTGCGGTAAAGATAAAGACGCGATTTGTCCGCATCGACGACGATGACGTGCTGGTGGGACTTGTCGATCTGCCAGAGCGGTTCGGGCAATCCCCGCGGTCTTTGCTGCGACAGATAGTGCTCCAGGCGCTTGCGGGCCTCGCTCTGGAAATCCTGGATGAGTTCGGGAGGACGGGATTCCGCATCGCCGAACGTGCTGATCTGGCGGGCGCGGGCCATGAGCAGGTCACCCCGTACCAGATGGGCAAGCTTGAAGTTCGGCGCCCTCCTCAGCAGCTCCTCGGTGGTTTCGAGTGCCTGCTGTATCCGGCCTTCCGTAACCTCGAGTAGGCTTTTGACCAGCAACTGTTCAATGTTGTTGGGGTTGAGGTTGTTGTTGCCTGGACTGTTGGCGCTGCTACCGCGCTCCGGGCTTCCGAACAGAAAGTCGCTGATGCTGTTGCGGTTGATGGCCGTTGCGTTCCATGGCAACAGGGATACACCTATGATCAGTGTCAGGAATGCAATCTTGGATTTACGCATCAGTGTTCAATTTCAGCCGGTCCTTAACGCTGAGCAATTTCCTCTTCGATCAGCCACTGGCCGTTGACGTTGATCATGACCAGGGTCTTTCCGGTACGCTGTGACAGATGTGACGCGCGATAGTTTTGCTTGAAGGTGACGCGCGCCTGTGTATTGCTGTCCATGCTGATCTTCAGGTCGCTGATGTCAACTTTGATGCTCTTGGGCGTGGTGATGCGCGAGCGACGCAGGCTTTCCCATGCACTGCGGCTTTCGCCCTTGGGGGTCTTGAAGCTCGAACTGTAACTGGCGAGGTAGGCATCCACGTCCTGATCGGACCAGGCCTTTGCCCAGCGATATACCGCGGCCTTGATATCCTCGCTGGCATCAGCCGATGTGGCTTGGGGAACCGTGGTCTGGACCGGCGCCGCTGCCGTTGCGCCTGGTTTGGCGGCACTGCTGCCGGGTGCGCCTGCGGTGTTTGCCGGACGCGAAGCGGCCATGACCGGCTTCTTCGTGGAAGAGAACAGGTCACGAATCAGCGCGAGCTTGTTCTGCGCGCGCGTGTTGCCACTGTCGAGCTGCAATGCCTTATCATAGGCCTCGGATGCCATACGGGCATAGATGTCGCCGAGATTCTCGTGTGCCGTGGCATAGCTGGGATGCGTCTTGATCGCGTTTTCCAGCGCCTTGCGCGCCTGATCGTATTCACCCTTCTCGGCGTAGAGGACGGCGAGATTGTTGTGCGGTTCCGGCAGGTTGGGGTTTTTGCTGGTGATGTCGGCGAAAATCTTGATGGCTTCGTCGCGGCGGTTCAGTTCCGCCAGGATGACGCCCTTGATGAACTGTGCCTGAACATCCTTCGGATTGGCGTTGAGATAAGTATTCACGCGTTCCAGCGCAATTGTATGCTGGCCCTGGTTTGCCAGTTGGGCAATCTCCTTCAGGTCGTCTGCCTGGGCGGTGCCGAAAACGAAGACTGAAGCGAGCAGGAGCAGTGTGCGAGGCAAAGTGCGTGCTAGTGGCATTGTGATATACTTTTCTGGTCAATAAATGCCAATTCTAACAACAAGCCCATTGAACCTCCAATAGCCCGCTATATTTCTTAGTGATTAATTTTTCAGCAGAATTTCAAGGCGAGGTTACTTCACGGTTCAGTCTTTCAGACCAGCGTTCAGAAAATGCTCAAAATCTACAATTCCATCGCGCGTGAGAAACAACCATTCGTTCCGATCGTGGCGGGCAAGGTAAGCATGTATGTCTGCGGTATGACGGTCTATGACTACTGTCACCTCGGCCATGCTCGTGTCATGGTGGTGTTCGACATGGTCAATCGCTGGTTGCGTGCCTCTGGTTTTGACGTGACCTATGTGCGCAACATCACCGATATCGATGACAAGATCATCAATCGCGCCAATGAGCGCGGTATCACGATACAGGCGTTGACGGATGAATTTATCGACGCCATGAACGAGGATTCGGACCGGCTCGGCGTGCTGCGCCCCGATATCGAACCGCGTGCCACCGACTATATCGCCGACATGGTCAGCATGATAGGCGAGCTCATCGATAGGGGGCATGCCTACGCCGCCGATAACGGTGATGTCTATTATTCCGTCGGTAGTTTCGACGGATACGGAAAACTGTCCGGCAAGTCGCTGGAAGACCTGCGCGCCGGCGAGCGTGTCGAGATTGACGGATACAAACGCGACCCATTGGATTTCGTGCTCTGGAAGTCCGCCAAGCCGAATGAGCCGAGCTACGATTCGCCCTGGGGCAAGGGAAGGCCCGGCTGGCACATCGAGTGTTCAGCCATGGGGGCACATCATCTGGGCAAGCATTTCGATATTCACGGCGGCGGACAGGATTTGCAGTTCCCTCATCACGAAAACGAGATCGCGCAGTCTGAAGGCGCGCACGGCTGCAAGTTTGTCAATTACTGGATGCACAATGGTTTCGTTCGCGTCGATGACGAAAAGATGTCGAAATCTCTCGGCAACTTTTTCACGATACGCGAGGTGCTGCAGAAATACGAGGCGGAAACGGTGCGCTTTTTCATCTTGCGTGCGCACTACCGCAGCCCGCTCAACTATTCCGGCAAGCACCTGGACGATGCGCATCAGGCATTGACGCGACTTTATACCGCTTTGAAGAATGTGCCGCCGGCCGTGACCGACATTGACTGGGCGCACCCCATGGCTGCACGCTTCAAGTCGGCGATGGATGACGATTTCAATACGCCGGAAGCCTTTGCTGTGCTGTTCGATCTGGCCAATGAGGCGAACCGCGACAGGTCGGTGCAGGCGTCTGGGCTGCTGAAGGCGCTTGCCAATCTGCTAGGCCTGCTGACGGCGGAACCGGAAGTGTTCCTGCGTGGTGGCATCGCTGAGGACGAGGCGGAAATCCAGGCCTTGATCGAGCAACGCGCAGCCGCGAAGAGGGCGCGTGACTTTGCCGAGGCTGACCGTATCCGCCAGGAACTGGCAGGGCGCGGCATTCTGCTCGAGGATACGCCACAGGGAACGACCTGGCGAAGGGCATGACCACCGGATGATGCGAAAGGCTCCTTAACGGAGCCCTTTCTTTTTGTCGAAACATTTGCCTCCTGACGGAAAACTCTCCTATACTGCTCTGTATATTCATCATGCCCGGGCGCTGATTCGTTGACTTTCCTTTGCTTCCGCAAACTGTCGGCAGACGGAATCCTCGACATGGCGTTGACTGCGGGCCGTGTATACAAAAATTACAATTCATAAAAGAAGCGAGGAGAACGCGATGAGCAAGGCGGTAACGGAAGGTGTGCAGGAGTTTTATGGCGGCTGTCCGCATGACTGCCCGGATACATGCTCCATGGTGTACCGGGTCCAGCATGGGAAGCTGATCGGGGTCAGGGGCAATCCCGACCATCCTATGACGCGCGGAGGGCTGTGCGTCAAGCTGAAGGATTACGAGAAGCGCCATTATCATCCGGACCGCCTGCTTTACCCCATGAAACGGGTGGGGACCAAGGGCAGTGGACAGTTCCAGCGCATCAGTTGGGATGAGGCGCTGGATACGATCGTCGAGCGCTGGCAGGCGCTCATTCGGGAATACGGCCCTCAATCCATCATGCCAGCGAGCTATCTCGGTAATCAGGGGCTGGTGCATGGGCTCAATGGCGGCGATGCCTTCTTCAATCGCCTCGGTGCCACGGTGTGCGAACGCACCTATTGTGGCGAAGGTTCGTGCACCGCCTGGCTGCTGACGATAGGGCCGACTGCGGGTGTCGATCCGGAAAGCTTCATCCACTCCAGATACATCGTCATCTGGGCCTGTAATTCGGTTTCCACCAATCTGCACCACTGGCACATCGTCAAGGAGGCACAGAAGCTGGGCGCCAAGGTGGTCGTGGTGGACAGCTATGCTTCGAGGACAGCCAAGGAGGCCGACTGGCACATCGCCCCTAGGCCGGGTACCGATGGCGCGCTGGCGATGGCGATGATGCATGTCATCATCAATGAAGGGCTGGTCGATCAGGATTATGTGGATCGCTACACCGTCGGTTATGACAAGCTGGCGGAACGGGCGGGCACTTGTACGCCCGAGTGGGCGGAAGGCATTACCGGCGTCCGTGCCGAAGACATTCGCCGGTTCGCGCGTGAATATGCGACGACACAGCCCGCGGCCATCCGTATCGGGGTCGCGCTGGAGCGCAGTTATGGCGGCAGCCAGGCGATCCGTGCCGTGACCTGCCTGCCTGCGCTGGTCGGCGCCTGGCGGCATGTGGGCGGCGGGATACTGCAGTTCCCGGTATGGGAGCATCCCTACAGGTTCGATGTGATCTGCAGACCGGACCTGATCCCGGAAGGCACCCAGGTCGTCAATATCCTGCAGCTGGGTCGCGCGCTGCTAGGTGAACTGCCGCTGAAGACGCCGATCCGGTCGCTGATGGTGTGGAACACCAATCCGGTAACGCAGTCCCCGGAAACGGACAAGATCATCGCTGGCCTGCAGCGCGAGGACCTGTTCACCATCGTGGCCGACCATTTCCTCTCGGATACGGCATCCTATGCCGATATCGTGCTGCCGGCGGCGATGGGTGCCGAGATGGAGGACATGATCCTGTCCTGGGGCCATCTCTATCTGACCTATAACACCAAGTGCGTGGAGCCGCCCGGCGAGGCGTTGCCGAACAATGAGATCTTCCGGCGTCTGGCGAAGCGTCTCGGTTTCCAGGAGGACAATTTCAAGTGGACTGATGGTGAATGCCTGGAACATTATGTGGACTGGAACTCCCCTGCCTGCAAGGGAATCGACCTTGCATATCTGCGCAAGCACGGCTTCGCCCGGCTCAATGTCGGTACGCGTGATGACCGCGCACCGCACAGGGAGGGCAACTTCCCGACTCCGACGGGTAAGTGCATGTTTTATGTGGAAGGTGCCAAGAACTTTGTTGCCGGACCTTTCCGCCAGATGTATGAAGACTTTCAGCCGGGTGAGGACATTGATCCTCTGCCAGGGTATGTGCCCAATCGCGAGTCTCCGGACAGCAATCCGGATCTGGCTGCACGTTTCCCGCTCAACATCATTTCACCCAAGAGCCATGGTTTCCTGAATTCCTGCTATGCCAACATGACCGAGAAGATCAAGGGACAGGGCGAACAGTTCGTGTTGATCAATCCGGAAGACGCCAGAGCGCGCGGAATAGGTGACGGCAGCAGGGTGCGCGTGTTCAATGAGCGCGGCGCATTCGAAGGAGAGGCGAAAGTCACGCAGGATGTGAATCCGGGTATCGTTGTCGCGACGCTGGGATACTGGCGCCAGCTCAACAACGGCACGGTCAATTGCATCAGTTCCGCCGAATTCGGCGACATGGGACATTCGACGACGTTCTCGGACAATCTAGTCCAGGTCGAATTGCGCTGATCGCTTGTTCTATCGGGGCTTCCGGTTACAGCAGATGCCGGAAGCCCCGCATCCCTATCCACTTCGACCTGTGGCAGACTGGCTTTTCCAGTAAAATTCGGCCATGGATACTTATTCTCTGGTAAAACCCCTGCTGTTCAGGCTGGATGCCGAACGCGCCCATGACCTCACGCTGAAATCCCTCGCGCTTGCACACAAGACCGGATTCACGAAATGCTTCGGTAGCGTGCCGGAGTGTTCGCCGCGGCAGGTCATGGGATTGACTTTCCCCAACGCGGTGGGGCTGGCGGCTGGCCTTGACAAGAATGCCGCCTGTATCGACGGCCTCGCGGCACTTGGTTTTGGCTTCATCGAAGTCGGTACCGTGACGCCCCGGCCGCAGCCGGGCAACCCCAGGCCGCGTCTGTTCCGCGTGTCCGAGGCGGAAGGCATCATCAACCGCTTCGGTTTCAACAATCTCGGCGTTGACCGGCTGATCGAGAACGTCAGCAAGGCGAAATACAGGGGCATACTCGGAATCAATATCGGCAAGAATTTTGATACGCCGATCGAACGGGCGACGGATGATTATCTGGCCTGCCTGCGCAAGGTCTATCTGCATGCCAGCTATGTCACGGTCAATGTCTCCTCGCCCAATACCAGGAATCTGCGCGACCTGCAGGAAAGGGAAGCACTATCGGGGCTGCTTGCGGCCTTGAAGCTGGAACAGTCGAAGCTGCGCGCGCAGCATGACCGCTATGTTCCCATTGCCCTGAAGATTGCGCCCGATCTCACATCCAAACAGATCGAGGAGATTGCGGATTTGCTCGTCGAGCATGGCTTCGATGCCGTCATCGCGACCAATACGACGCTTGCGCGTGACGGCGTGCAGCACCTGAAACACGGTGCCGAAACAGGCGGGCTGTCTGGAGCACCGCTACGCGACAGGTCAACGCAGGTCATCCGTCAGCTTTCCGCACGCCTAAGTGGGCGTGTGCCCATCATCGGCGTCGGCGGGATTTTTTCCGGCGAAGATGCTGCGGAGAAGATCGCGGCTGGTGCCAGCCTGGTACAGGTGTATAGCGGTCTGATTTATCGTGGCCCGTCACTGGTTCGGGACATATGCCGCATACTGAAGTAGCGTTGCCGGTACTGTATTCCTATCGGCGCTGCCCGTATGCCATGCGGGCGCGCATGGCACTGCGGTATGCCGGCATTGCAGTGGAGATTCGCGAGATATCGCTGCGGGAAAAACCCCGGGCAATGCTGGAGGTATCGCCCAAGGGCACGGTGCCGGTATTGGTGTTGCCCGATGGATCGGTCATCGATGAAAGTCTGGACATCATGAACTGGGCATTGTCCCGGCAAGATCCGGATGGCTGGCGTCTGGAAGGCGAGGCTGCGGAGCGCCTGATCAGGGAGAACGATACCTGCTTCAAGCAGGCGCTTGATCGGTACAAGTATCCGGACCGCTATCCCGGACGAAGCGCCGAGGTCCATCGTGGACTGGGAGAGCAGTTCCTGCTCCGGCTCGAATTGCTGCTGGAAAGTCATGCCTATCTGTTGGCAGACCGCCTGACGCTGGCGGACGCCGCAATCTTCCCGTTCATCCGGCAGTTCTCCATGGTGGATATGGGCTGGTTCGCGTCCGCACCCTATCCGCGATTGCGGCAATGGCTGGAAGGACTGTTGGCGTCCGATCTGTTCGGCGGGGTCATGCAAAAATACCCGGTCTGGCAACAGGACGATGGGGTCATCGTCTGAGCAGAACCGGGCGTCGTGCGCGTTACCTCAGTCGGCCGTGGCAGCCGTTTCCCTGGCGGTTTCTGACTGTTCGCCGAAGGTCAGCTTGATCTTCTCGTTCTCGTCGATATCGACATGAACCTTGCCTCCGTTGACCAGTCTGCCGAACAGCAGTTCGTCAGCCAGGGCGCGGCGTATCGTGTCCTGGATCAGCCTTGCCATCGGACGTGCGCCCATCAGCGGGTCGAAGCCCTTTCTGCCGAGGTAGGATTTCAGTTCGTCACTGAAGCTGGCCTCGACCTTCTTCTCATGCAGCTGATCCTCAAGCTGCATCAGGAACTTGTCAACGACACGCATGATGACTTCTTCGGAAAGCGGTGCGAACGATACGATCGCATCAAGCCGGTTGCGGAATTCCGGGCTGAACAGACGCTTGATTTCGCCCATTTCGTCACCGGCATTGCTGGTCTGCGTGAAGCCTATGCTGGTCTTGGAGATCGATTCGGCGCCTGCATTGGTCGTCATGATAATGGTGACGTTGCGGAAATCCGCCTTGCGGCCGTTATTGTCCGTGAGCGTGCCATGGTCCATGACCTGTAGCAGGATATTGAAGATGTCCGGGTGCGCCTTTTCGATTTCATCGAGCAGCAGCACGCAATACGGCTGCTTGCTGATGGCTTCCGTCAGCAAGCCGCCCTGGTCGAAGCCGACGTATCCTGGCGGCGCGCCGATCAGGCGCGACACGGCATGCCGTTCCATGTATTCCGACATATCGAAGCGTATCAGTTCGATGCCCAGCGTGTAGGCCAGTTGCCGTGCCACCTCGGTCTTGCCGACGCCGGTCGGGCCTGAGAACAGGAAGGAGCCGATCGGCTTCTGCGTATTGCCGAGACCACTGCGTGCCATTTTGATGGCCGAGGCCAGCGCTTCGATAGCCTTGTCCTGACCGAAAACGACGGCCTTGAGATCGCGTTCCAGCGTCCTCAGCGCGGCGCGGTCGTCGCTGCTGATGTTTTTCGGCGGGATGCGGGCAATCTTGGCGATGATGTCCTCGATTTCCTTGTTGCCGATGACCTTCTTCTGCTTCGATTTCGGCAGGATGCGCTGGGCTGCGCCCGCCTCGTCGATGACGTCGATTGCCTTGTCCGGCAGGTGGCGGTCATTGATGTACTTGGCCGAAAGCTCGGCTGCAGTCGCCAGTGCGCCAGCGGAATACTTGACGTTGTGGTGCTCCTCGAAGCGAGATTTCAGGCCCTTCAGTATCTCGATGGTTTCGGCGACGCTGGGCTCGTTGACGTCGATCTTCTGGAAGCGCCGCGAGAGCGCGTGATCCTTTTCGAATATGCCGCGATATTCCTGATAGGTCGTTGCGCCTATGCATTTCAGTGTGCCGTTCGACAGCGCCGGCTTCAGCAGGTTGGAGGCATCCAGGGTGCCGCCGCTGGCGGACCCGGCGCCGATCAGCGTGTGGATCTCGTCGATGAACAGGACCGCATTCGGCTGTTCGGCCAGTTTTTTCATGACGGCCTTGAGCCTCTGCTCGAAGTCGCCACGGTATTTCGTACCGGCGAGGAGAGCGCCCATGTCGAGCGAATAGATGACCGCATTCGACAGTACGTCCGGCACGTTTCCTTCCACGATGCGGCGGGCCAACCCTTCGGCGATGGCGGTCTTGCCCACGCCGGCCTCACCGACCAGTAGGGGATTGTTCTTGCGCCGACGGCACAGGGTCTGGATCACGCGTTCGATTTCTAGATCGCGCCCGATTAGCGGGTCGATCTTGCCTGCGGCGACCTGCTGATTCAGGTTGAGCGTGTATGCTTCCAGTGCGCCGGATGGTGAGGTGTCGGATTCCGACTCCTGTTCCGTTTCGGTGCGCTTGGCGCTTTCATCTCCGACCTTGGCGACACCGTGCGAGATGTAGTTGACCACGTCGAGTCGCGTGACCCCATGCTGATGCAGGAAGAATACGGCGTGAGAATCCTTTTCCCCATAGATGGCGACCAGCACGTTGGCGCCGGTGACTTCCTTCTTGCCGGAAGACTGCACGTGTAGGATGGCACGCTGGATGACACGCTGGAAGCCGAGAGTGGGCTGTGTGTCGACCTCGTCGCTACCCTCGACGATGGGCGTATGTTCTTCAATGTAATTGGTGAGTTCGCTACGCAGCGTATCGAGATTGGCACCGCAGGAGCGCAAGACATCGGCCGCCGTCGGGTTGTCGAGCATGGCGAGCAGCAGGTGTTCCACAGTAATCAGTTCATGGCGCTTCTGGCGAGCGTCCATAAAAGCCATGTGGAGAGAGACTTCCAGTTCTTGCGCTATCATTTTGTGCACCTTGATCGTTCAAACTGCGGGTTCGACATCCTTACAATATCCGATTCGACCGCCCGCATGTATATCGGCAGAATCGTTTCAAATCTTCAGACAGCTTCCATAATGCACTGCAGAGGGTGCTGGTGCTCCTGTGCGTAGCTTATCACCTGATGTGTCTTGGTTTCGGCTATTCCGTGCGGGTAGATGCCGCATACGCCGGAGCCTTCCGTATGTACTTTGAGCATGATCTGCGTGGCTTGTTCACGCGATTTGTTAAAAAAACGCTGCAGCACATCGACGACGAACTCCATGGGGGTGTAATCGTCGTTCAGCAGTATGACCTTGTACATGGACGGCGGTTTGGGCTTGGCAGTCCGCGTCACGGAAACGACGTTGTCTTGATGCTGGATATTTGCCATAGGTCAATTCTATTTTGAGCCGAATCTGGAAAATTTCAAGTATGTCCATATGACCGGACATGATCGGCAAGAGTTGCGGCAGTACGCCCGCGGAACAGACATGAGAATGCCTGTTGTTCCGGGTGATCAAGGGTAGATGCGCACGCTTTTGACGATGCGGTCGTGTGTCTGCAGGATTTCCAGACGGTGCGAGCCGATTTTGAAGCTGGTGTTGGGTTCCGGGATGTCCTCAAAATGCTCCAGCACCAGGCCGTTCATCGTGCGCGGGCCGTCCAGCGGGAAATTCAGGCCCAGCTTCTTGTTCAGGTCGCGCAGATGGCTGCTGCCATCGACGATCCAGCTGCCGTCCGCTTCCTGCCTGTAGGTGTTCATGTGCAGTGGCGATTGTGTCGTGAAGTCGCCGATGACTTCTTCCAGGATGTCCTCCAGGCTGACCAGACCTTTCAGTTCGCCGTACTCATCGACGACCAGCGCGATGCGCTGGCGGTTCTCTTGGAATTGCTGCATCTGTGTGTACAGCGGAGTGCCGGACGGGATGAAATAGGGATCCGTGATGATTTCCCGCAGCTCTTCCAGGTCCAACGTACCGTTGCGCAGCAGGCGCATGGCCTTGCGCAGGTGCAGAATACCGATGATTTCCTCGTTCTGGCCCTCTTTCACCGGCAGGCGTGTGTGGTGGCTGGAGGTCAGCTGCTGCAGTATCTCTTCCGGTGGGTCCGCTAGATTGATGGATTCAATCTGTGTGTGGGGAGTCATCACATCATCGACCGTGATTTTCTCCAGTTCGAACAGATTGAGCAGGATGGCACGATGTTTGTGCGGGATGTAGCTGCCGGCTTCCAGCACGATACTGCGGAGCTCCTCCATGGAGACGCCCTGATTCCTCTCGGCGAAATTCACCTTGATGCCGAGCATGCGTAACAGGCCCTGCACGAACAGGTTGACGAACCATACCACCGGGGTCAGCAACTTGAGCAGGGGGTAGAGCAGATAGCTGCATAAGGGCGCAAGCCGCTCGGCATGGGCAGCGGCAAACACCTTGGGCGAGATCTCGCTGAAGACCAGAATGGCGAACGTGACGGCCAATGTAGCCAGCATCAGGACGATTTCGCCGCTGCCGAACAGATGGATGCTGATGGCGGTGACCAGCGTGGCCGCGGCTGCGTTTGCCAGGTTGTTGCAGAGCAGGATCATGCCCAGCAGCTTATCGGTCTGATTCAGTAGGGAAACCGCCAAGCGTGCGCCGCGCTGGCCACTTTTCGCAAGATGACGCAGCCGGTAGCGGTTGACCGACATCAGGCTGGTTTCGGAGATCGAGAAGAACGCGGATAACAGAAGCAGCATGGCGAGCGCGCCAAGCTGCAACGGTAAGGGAATCTGGTCCAAGTGTCGGGATTCGGTTATGCGATGCTGCTAGTGTCGGGCGGAATGACTTGATTTGTCAAGAACACTCCGCCCGGATGGAAGGTATCAGGGCAGGGCGTCTTCTGCTGTAGCCTTTTTCTCGACAGGCACGAATGTTTCACGCGATACGCCCAGGTAGAGCACGATCGGGCTTGCGACCAGGACGGAAGAGTAGATGCCGAACAGAATGCCGATGGTCAGCGCGAGCGCGAAGCCGTGCAGGGTCTCGCCGCCGAAAATCAGCATGGAAACCACCATGAGCTCGGTCGAGAAGTGCGTGATGATGGTGCGTGACATCGTGCGCGTGATGGCGTTGTCGATGACCTGTGCCGGCGTTGCGTTACGCATCTTGCGGAAGTTCTCCCGTATGCGGTCGAACACCACGACGGACTCGTTGACCGAATAGCCGAGCACGGCCAGCACGCCTGCCAGCACGGTCAGGTTGAATTCCCATTGGAAGAAGGCGAAGAAACCGAGGATGATCACCACGTCATGCGAGTTGGCGATGACTGCAGCCAGACCGAACTGCCACTCGAAGCGGAAGTACAGATAGACCAGGATACCGAGACAGACCAGCAGCAGCGCGAGGGCGCCATTCTCATAGAGCTCCTGGCCGACCTGCGCGCCGACCGATTCCACCCGGCTGAGCGTGACGCCGGGGTCGGATTTTTGTAGTGCCGCCATTACCTGCTCGGAAATCTGGGCGATGGAGAGATCGGGTGTCAGCGGCAGACGGATGAGCACGTCGCGGCTGGTGCCGAAGTTCTGGACGGTGACGTCACTCAGCCCCAGGCTCTGCACTGCGGACCTGACTTTGCTCAGGTCGGCTGCCTGCGGATAGCTGACCTCCATCATCGTGCCGCCGGTGAAGTCTACGCCGAGGTTCAGACCCCTAGTCGCCAGAAAGTAGATAGCCAGGATGAACGTGATGAGCGAGATGGCCGTCGTCAGGCGGCCATACTTCATAAACGGGATGTCTTTCTTAATCCTGAAAAATTCCATGATCTTCAGCTCTTAAATGATTTGCGGTGTTCGCAGGCGTTCTGGCATGACCATGTCAGCCGATGGACAGTTTCTGGACCTTGCGGCGGTAACCGTAGATGGCATTCACGATGGCGCGGGAAACCAGAACGGCGCTGAACATGGAGGTCATGATGCCGAGCACGTGCACGACGGCGAAGCCCTTGACGGGGCCGGAGCCGAACATGAACAGGGCGATGCCTGCGATCAGTGTCGTGACGTTGGAATCGACGATGGTGTTCCAAGCGCGCTCGTAACCCGCCTTGATGGAAGCCTGCGGGCTGAGGCCGGCGCGCAGTTCCTCGCGGGTGCGCTCATTGATCAGCACGTTGGCGTCGATCGCCATGCCCAGCGTGAGCGCGATCGCGGCGAGGCCGGGCAGCGTCAGCGTGGCCTGCAGCACGGAAAGTAGCGCGACCAGCAGCACCAAGTTGATCGTGAGTGCGATGACGGATACGACGCCGAACAGCATGTAGTACATGACCATGAAGCAGGCGAGCGCGATGAAGCCCCACAGGGTGGCATTCACGCCGCGCTTGATGTTCTCCTCACCCATGCTGGGGCCGACCGTGCGCTCCTCGATGATCTCCATCGGAGCGGCCAGCGCGCCAGCGCGGAGCAGCAATGCGACATCGGTGGCTTCCTTGATATTGGCCATGCCGGAGATCTGTACGCGGCCGCCGCCGATCTCTTCGCGGATGACCGGCGCGGTGATGACTTCGGCCTGACCCTTTTCGATCAGCAGTATCGCCATGCGTTTGCCGACGTTTTCGCGTGTCACCTGCTTGAAGATGCCGGCGCCGCGGCCATCCAGTGTGACGTGGACGACGGATTCGCCGGATTGCTGGTCGAGGCCTGGGCCTGCATCCGTGATGTAATCGCCGGTCAGCACCACGCTTTTCTTGACCAGGAGCGGTTGTCCATTGCGGTCGATGTAGAACTCGGTGCCGAATGGAACCTGCCCCTTGGCCGCATTCTCCAGTGTGACCGCATCGCTTCTTTCCTCATCCACCATGCGGATCTCTAGCGTGGCCGTACGGCCCAGGATTTCCTTGGCTTTGGCGGTGTCCTGCACGCCGGGAAGCTGCACCACGACGCGGTTGGAACCCTGCTGCTGGATGATGGGTTCGGCGACACCGAGCTCGTTGATGCGGTTGTGCAGGGTCTGCATGTTCTGCTTGAGCGCGAAGTCCTGAATGCGCTTCTGCGCTGCTGGACTCAGCGTGGCGGTCAGGGTCAAATCATTGCCGGTGCCGCCGGTGCGGACGGCGATATCGGCATAGTCACGCTTGATGACTTTTTCCGCCTTGGCCAGTTCTGCCGGGTCGGAGAAGCGGATGATGACCGACTGATCTTCGCGGGAGATGCCGCGGTAAGCGACCTTTTCCTTGCGGAAGGCTGAGCGGAAATCTCCGACATAGCGTTCGGCCGCCTGCACCATGGCAGCATTCATATCGACTTCCATCAGGAAGTGCACGCCACCGCGCAGGTCCAGGCCGAGATACATCGGCTGTGCGCCTATGCTCGTGAGCCAGCTGGGTGATCGGGACAGCAGATTGAGGGCAATGACATAGTCCGAGCCCAGCAGCTGGGTCAGCACGTCCCTGGCCTTGATCTGGATATCCGGATTGGCAAAGCGCACCTTGATGCCGTTCGCATCGAGGAAGATCGCCTCATACTCGATGTTCTGTTCCTTCAATCCGTTCTCGATGCGGGCGAGCAGGGCGTTATCGATTTGGATGTGGTTCTTGGACGAGCTGACCTGCACCGCAGGGGATTCGCCGAACAGATTGGGCACCGAATAGAGGACGGCCAGTGCCACCACGACGATGACCAGCAGGTTCTTCCAGAGGGGATAACGATTCATGGTATGGCTCGCGTAGCTTGAGTCGTTGAATAGCCGGGTTGGATTGACGGAACGGGCATGCGAACGCCGTTACAGTGTCTTCAGCGTGCCTTTGGGAAGCAGTGTCTGTACGGCGTGCTTTTGCACATGAATGCTGATCTCCGGTGCGATCTCGATATCGACGAAATCCTCGCCGACCTTGGTGATCTTGCCCA
The DNA here is from genome assembly GCA_036562645.1 of Methylophilaceae bacterium. GTDB lineage: Bacteria > Pseudomonadota > Gammaproteobacteria > Burkholderiales > Methylophilaceae > UBA6140. The sequence continues at coordinate 42,179 of DATCJT010000145.1, forward strand.
CGATACCGCCGGCAGCGATCACTTCATCTCCCTTCTGCAGGCCGGCGACCATGGCACGATGCTGCTTGGCCTGCTTCATCTGGGGGCGGATCAGCATGAACCAGAACAGCACGAAAATGACGATGAGCGGTATGAAGCTGGTCCAGTTCGGAGCGGCGGCGGCTGCATCGGCAGCGAAAGCGGAATTGATCAACACGGTAAACCTTTCTCAAATAATGCGATGGATGACTTGAACAAACGTCAAAAAACAATCGCTGGATTCTAGCATAGACTGCTGCGCTGACGTTTGAATTCCTCGACGAAGCGGCTGAGCGTGCCCTGTTCGATGGCGCTGCGCATGCCGGCCATCAGTTCCTGGTAATAGTGCAGGTTGTGGATGGTGTTGAGGCGCGCGCCCAGGATCTCACCCAGCCGGAACAGGTGATGCAGGTAGGCACGGGTGAAATTGCGGCAGGTGTAGCAGCTGCAGTCGGCATCGAGCGGCTCCGTGTCATTGCGGTAGCGCGCGTTCTTGATCTTGATGTCGCCATGGCGTGTGAACAGCCAACCGTTGCGGGCGTTGCGGGTCGGCATGACGCAGTCGAACATGTCGATGCCGGTGCTGACGGCGGCGACCAGATCCTCAGGCGTGCCGACGCCCATCAGGTAGCGCGGTCTGTCCTGCGGCATCCGCGGCGCGGTATGGGCGAGGATGCGGAGCATGTCTTCCTTGGGTTCGCCGACCGAGAGGCCACCGATGGCGTAGCCGTCGAAGCCGATATCCATCAGGCCTTGCAGCGAGATGTCGCGCAGATCCTCATACATGCCGCCCTGTACGATGCCGAACAGCGCGTTCGGGTTACCCTCGTGCGCGGCCTTGCTGCGCGCCGCCCAGCGCAGGCTCAGCTGCATCGACTTTTCCGCCTCGGCATGTGTCGCCGGGTAGGGCGTGCATTCGTCGAATATCATGACGATATCCGAATTCAGCACCTTCTGGATGCGCATGGACTCTTCGGGTGTGAGGAAGCAGCTGTCGCCGTTGATCGGTGAGCGGAATCTGACGCCTTCCTCGGAGATCTTGCGCAGGTCGCCCAGGCTCCAGACCTGGAATCCGCCCGAGTCGGTCAGTATCGGTCCGTTCCATCCCATGAACCGATGCAGGCCACCGTGGGCGGCGATCACTTCCAGACCGGGTCGCAGCCACAGATGGAAGGTGTTGCCGAGTATGATATGGGCACCGATGTCGCGGACCTCGGTCGGCGACATCGACTTGACCGAACCGTAGGTACCGACCGGCATGAAGGCGGGTGTCTCGACGACGCCGTGCGCCAGTTCGAGTCTGCCGCGTCTTGCGGCACCATCCTGATGGGAAAGGGAGAATTGCATAGGATTGTAACGATAGACGGAAGCCGCGATACTACCATATCGCCGTCACCGCGTTGTCCCCGCCTCCCGGCATCTCGCTTTTTCCGCACTTTGCTATACTAGATTCCTCTTTCAGGAAGCGAGATTCATGGCTGACAATCTGTCCCCGACGCATCACCGCAGGAGTTCCACGGGAGAGGCCGGCTTGCGCGAGCGCGGCATCTATCTTCTGCCCAATCTGTTCACGACCGCGGCGCTATTTGCCGGGTTTTACGCCATCGTGCAGGCGATGAATGGCAATTACGAGCATTCCGCCGTAGCCATTTTCGTTGCCATGGTGCTGGACGGGCTGGACGGCCGGGTGGCGCGCATGACCAACACGCAAAGCGCGTTCGGCGCCGAATACGACAGCCTTTCAGATATGGTGTCGTTCGGTGTGGCGCCGGCGCTGGTGCTTTACGTCTGGGCGCTGAAGCCGCTCGGCAAGTTGGGCTGGATCGCGGCATTCATCTATTGTGCATGTGCCGCACTGCGGCTTGCCCGCTTCAATACGCGCCTGGACGAGAGCGACAAGCGCTACTTCCAGGGACTACCCAGTCCGGCTGCCGCCGCTCTGCTGGCAGGTCTGGTCTGGATCTCCTTCGATAACCGCGTGGCAGGGACCGGCCTGCTGTTCGACCTCATTCACATGAAATGGCTGGCCTGGTGCATCACCGTGTTCGCCGGTCTGTCCATGGTCAGCGACCTCAGGTTCTACAGCGGTAAGGACATCAATCTGCGCCGCAGCGTGCCGTTCATCGTCATTCTGCTCATCGTGCTGGCGATTGTGCTGATCTCCTACAGTCCGCCGGTCGTGCTGTTCATCATTTCCCTCGGCTACGCACTCTCCGGCTATGTCATGTGGGGCCGGAACCGCCTGCAGAAACGGAAGAGTGGAAAGTCCTGATCGAAATGGGGAAAGTCTGATGCGTCAGAGGTTGTCATTCTGACGTAAAACCTTTATATTGCACCCATTATGATCGCGAATCCGTGCATTGTTTCATCAGTCGGGACTGTCTGCCTTGCAGAGCAGTCTGTCAGCGTGCGCGCCGCGATCCTGCCATCCCTCCTGCGCCCACATCTGCAGCGCCTGTTCCTGCTGCGCTAAGCAGCGCACAGAGACCATACCCCCCAATCCGATGTACAAACGCTACGCCATCTGAAAAGGAAGGCGATAGAATTCATTGATTCAGGCAGGCAGACGCTTGCAGCACAGAATGACGGAAAGATTATGAAAAACAACCAGCTGATCATTTTCGATACCACCTTGCGTGACGGCGAGCAAAGCCCGGGCGCGGCAATGACCAAAGAGGAAAAGTTGCGCATCGCGCGCCAACTGGAGAAGCTCGGGGTCAATGTCATCGAAGCCGGCTTCGCCGCGGCGAGTCCGGGCGACTTCGAGTCGATCCGCGCGATTGCCGAAGTCATCAAGAACTCGACGGTCTGTTCGCTCGCTCGCGCCAGCGAGAACGATGTTCGCAGGGCGGGCGAGGCCATCCGTCCGGCAGCGAAGGGACGCATCCATACCTTCATCGCGACATCACCGATCCACATGGAGAACAAGCTGCGCATGACACCGGACCAGGTGGTCGAGCGCGCGGTGCAGGCGGTGAAATGGGCGCTGGAATACACCGATGATGTCGAGTTTTCGGCCGAGGATGCCGTGCGCTCCGACATGGATTTCCTCGTGCGGGTGTTCGATGCCGTGATCAAGGCAGGCGCCAGGACCATCAATGTACCGGACACGGTCGGCTATTCCATTCCGTCGCAGTGGGGCGAACGCATGCGCCAGCTGATCGAGCGCGTGCCGGATTCCGACAAGGTGATCTGGTCCACGCACTGCCATAACGACCTCGGCATGGCGGTAGCGAATTCGCTCTCTGCCGTGCTGAACGGGGCACGCCAGGTCGAATGTACGATCAATGGTCTGGGCGAGCGCGCCGGTAATGCCAGCCTGGAAGAGATCGTCATGGCGGTCCGCACACGCAAGGATGTTTTCAATCTGGAAACCACGATCGATACGACGCAGATCGTGCCGACCTCCAAGCTGGTCTCCAGCATCACCGGCTATCCGGTACAGCCGAACAAGGCTGTGGTTGGTGCCAATGCGTTCGCGCATGAGTCCGGGATCCACCAGGACGGCGTGCTCAAGCACCGCGAGACCTATGAGATCATGCGTGCGGAGGACGTGGGCTGGGGCACCAACAAGCTCACCCTCGGCAAGCTTTCGGGCCGCAACGCTTTCAGGACACGCCTGAAGGAGCTGGGCATCGAGCTGGAGAGTGAGGAACAGCTCAATGCGGCGTTCGCCAGGTTCAAGGATCTCGCCGACAAGAAGTCCGAGATCTTCGATGAGGATTTGCATGCTCTGGTGAGCGATGAGTTCATCAGCGATGCGGCGGAAACCTTCAAACTGGTGTACCTGAACGTCTGCTCACAGACCGGTGAGGTTCCGCATGCGAAGGTGACCATCTCCGAAAACGGTCAGGAGAAGACGGCCGAGGCCGATGGCAGCGGGCCGGTGGATGCCGCCTTCAAGGCGATCGAGTCCATCGTCAACAGCGGTGCCGAGCTGCAGCTGTATTCGGTCAACAACATCACCAGCGGCACCGACGCGCAGGGCGAAGTGACCGTCCGCTTCTCGCTTGGCGGTCGTATCGTCAACGGACAGGGTGCCGATACCGATATCGTCGTGGCTTCGGCCAAGGCGTATCTCAACGGTTTGAACAAGCTGCTCTCGAAATCCGAGCGCGCGCATCCACAGGTATAGAGAGATTGAAGTCATGAAGAATTCAGCACTGCCGCAAGGCAAGATACAAGTCACCAGTTATGACATGAACCGGCTGTTCGCCATGGCCGAGCAGATGCGCAGGCGCGGCGAGGAGGTGCCGGCAACGCTGGACCAGCTGGAAGAGGAACTGGCACGCTGTGCCGAGGTGAGTCAGGAGACGGTGCCGGCCGATGTCGTCACGATGAATTCCAAGGTGACGCTGAAGGATTTGACCTCGGGCAAGGAAATCACCTGTACGCTGGTGTTTCCGGAAGACGCGGATGCATCGCAGAACCGTATATCGGTTCTGGCACCGCTCGGCATGGCCATTCTCGGCTACCGCGTCGGTGATCGCATCAGCTGGCAAATGCCGAGCGGTGTGCACGAGCTGCAGATCGAGGCCATACATTATCAGCCGGAGGCGGCAGGAAACTATCTGCTATGAGTCGGAACGGATGCGTGCATTCCGTTCCCTTTCTGCAGGGTGCTGAGCCATCGGCACCATGAGCGATTCGTCTGTGACAGGCTCCAGACGTCTACTGGTCATTCTGTGTCTGCTGACGCTCTATTTCGTCTGGGGCGCCACCTATCTTGCCATGCGCTTTGCCATCGAGAGCTTCCCGCCGTTCATGATGGCGGCGATACGCTTCTGTACGGCAGGTGGCCTGCTTTATGCCTTTCTGCGTTGGCGTGGCTATGCTGCGCCAAGCGCCAGGGAGTGGAAGGGAGCGTGCGTCGTCGGCGTATTGCTGCTCACGATCGGCAATGGCGCCGTTGCGGTCGCGCAACAGACCGTTTCGAGCAGTGCGGCGGCCATGGCGGTGGCGACGGTGCCACTGTGGATCGCGATCTTTTCCGGCATCTGGGGTGAAGCGCACAGCCGGCGCGAATTGCTTGGCGTTGTGCTCGGCATGACCGGCGCCATGGTGCTGGCGAGCAGCGGCGCACTACGCGCCAGTCCGACGGGTGCCCTGCTGCTACTGCTGGCGACGCTCAGCTGGGCGTTCGGCTCGGTCTGGAGCAAGCGTTTACCCATGCCGACCGGTCTGATGGCGAGCGCGGCGCAGATGCTGTCCGGTGGTGCGGTGCTGGTCGTGTGGAGCCTGCTGTCCGGGGAGTCATGGCCTGCCACGATCTCGGCAAGATCGCTGTGGTCCCTGATGTTCCTGATATTCTTCGGTTCCATGATGGCCTACAGCGCCTATCAGTATCTGCTGAAGAATGTCCGGCCTGCGCTCGCGACCAGCAATACCTTCGTCAACCCGGTGGTGGCGATGCTGCTGGGTGTCTGGCTCGCGCAAGAGGTCGTTGACGCACGTGAAATCGCGGCCCTGTGCATCATCATCGTCGCCGTTCTGATGGTGATAACTCACAGGACCGAATCGAAAACTTGATGAATTGGGGAATGGTTTGAATCTGGCAATATTTGATCTGGACAACACCTTGCTGGCTGGAGACAGCGACTTTCAATGGGGACAATTCCTGATTGAGAAGGGACTGCTGAAGCGTGAGGAGCATGAGGCAAGGAATATCGAGTTCTACGAGGACTACAAGGCCGGTCGGCTCGACATCTACGCCTTTCTCAGGTTTCAGCTGAAGCCGCTGGCGGACAATCCACGCGCTCTGCTGGACGAGCTCCGTCAGCAGTATCTGGAATGCAAGGTGAAGCCGATGATGACGGACAAGGCGCGGGCGCTGGTGAACCGGCACAAGGCCAACGGCGATCTGCTGATGATCATCACGGCAACCAACAGCTACGTGACGCGGCCGATTGCAACGGAGTTCGGCATCGAGCACCTGATCGGCACCGACCCGGAGCAGATCGACGGCGAGTTCACCGGCAATGTGTCCGGTCTGCCGAGTTTCCAGGAAGGCAAGGTCACACGTCTGCAGGAGTGGCTGCAGGCCCGCGACATGAAGCTCGAGGATTTCGATACGACCTGGTTCTACAGCGATTCGCACAACGACCTGCCGCTGATGCGTCTGGTGAAGCAGCCGGTGGCGGTCGATCCGGATGATGTGCTGCGCGCCCATGCCGAACGGAACGGCTGGCCGATCATCAGTCTGCGTTAAGGCTGCCGGCTGATAGCTTCAGCGCAGCAGGAACTGAATGACGAACTTGGTGCCGGCGTAGGCCAGTAGCAGCAGAACGAAACCGGCCAGCGTCAGGCGTATCGCGGTGCGGCCACGCCAGCCGTAGACGAAACGGCCGAACAGCAAGCCAGCATAAATCAGCCATGACAGCAGCGTGAAGAGATTCTTGTGATTGAATCGCATCGGCTGCTGGAAGATCTGTTCCGAGAACAGTATTCCACTCGCCAGCGTCAGGGTCAGCAGCAGAAACCCCGTGCCGATGACGCGGAACAGCATTCTTTCCATCGTGATCAACGGCGGGAAGTCCGACAGTCCGACCAGGCTCGGCCTGTTGTGCATCCTGCGTTCCGCCGCAGCCATCAGCAGCGCATGCAGCGCGGCGAAGGTAAACAGGCTGTAGGCCAGCAGGGCGACGACCAGGTGCGCAAGGAACAGCGGTTCATGGGTGTAGGGCAGTACATTGGTTTCATGGATGCCGCCGTGCAGCAGCACGAACGCCGCGGCCGGCGGCAGCACGAAGGCCTGCAGGCTGCTGTAGTTCTGGCGGATGTCGCTGATCCAATAGATCAGGACCGTGAGCCAGAATACCAGGGAAAGCGCGCTGCTAAGGTCGAGGCTGAGGCCGGTCCGATCACCCACATCGATGAAAATGCTGCTGCACAGCAGCCATGCATGCAGTGTCAGACCGGCAGCAATGACGATGGAATGCCGGTACAGCTTGCGCTCTGCGGACGGGCGTTTGTTGCCGCGCCAGAAATCGATGGCGGTCAGCAGATAGATCAGGGCAACGATCAGATAGGGCAAAAACGCGCTCATGAAGTCATTGGCAATGCTTGTATGAGTTAAAATTCTAGTTTTGCTGACACTATAGCATGCGAGACAAGTGAAAGTTAACGGCGTCATTGTTCGGAAAGTGGCGCGCGGCAATCCAACAAGAGGCTCCTGAATGTTAGAAAATCTCACCAGCAGACTGAACGGCGTCATCAGAACCCTGCGCGGTCATGCCCGCCTGACCGAGGACAATATCGCCGACGCCATGCGCGAGGTGCGCATGGCGCTGCTCGAAGCCGATGTCGCCTTACCCGTGGTCAAGGAATTCATCGCCCGGGTCAAGGAGCGTGCGCAGGGCCGCGAGGTGTTACAGAGCCTGACGCCGGGTCAGGCCGTCATCCAGGTCGTGCATGAGGAATTAACGGCCCTGATGGGCACACAGGGCGTCGGTCTGGACCTTGCGGCGGTGCCGCCCGCCGTCATCCTGATGGCCGGCCTGCAGGGCTCCGGCAAGACCACGACTTCCGCCAAGCTGGCGCGGCTACTCAAGGAGCAGAAGAAAAAGGTGCTGCTCGCCAGTGCTGACGTCTATCGCCCTGCCGCCATCGACCAGCTGAAGACGTTGGCGCAAGGTCTGGGTGTTGACTGCTTCGATTCCAACGCCAGCCAGAAACCGCTCGATATCGCGACAGCCACACTGGATTACGCCAAGCGACATTTTTATGATGTCGTCATCTTCGACACCGCCGGTCGTCTTGCCATCGATGAGGCGATGATGGCCGAGATTCGCGACCTGCATGCGCTGCTGAAGCCGGTCGAGACCCTGTTCGTCGTCGATGCCATGCAGGGTCAGGATGCGGTCAATACGGCACGCGCTTTCGGTGAGACACTGCCGCTGACCGGTATCGTGCTGACCAAGCTCGACGGCGATGCGCGCGGCGGTGCCGCACTTTCCGTGCGCCATGTGACAGGCAAGCCGATCAAGTTCATCGGCGTCAGCGAAAAGGTCGATGGGCTGGAGCCGTTCCATCCCGAGCGCATGGCGTCACGCGTGCTCGGCATGGGCGATGTGCTGTCCCTGATCGAGGAAGCGCAGAAGAAAGTCAATCTGGATGAGGCGAAGAAACTGGCGGACAAGGTCAAGTCCGGCAAGGGATTCGACCTTGACGATTTCAAGCTGCAGCTGCAGCAGATGCGCAACATGGGCGGCATGGGGTCGCTGCTCGACAAGCTGCCTGCCAATGTCGCCGGTATGGCAGGGCAGATCGACAGCGAGGCCGGCGACAAGGCGCTACGCCGCATCGAGGGCATCATCAACTCCATGACGCCGTTGGAAAGACGCAAGCCGGAAATCATCAAGGCATCCCGTAAGCGCCGCATCGCCGATGGCGCCGGCGTGCCGGTGCAGGAGGTCAACCGCATGCTCAAGCAGTTCGAGGATGCGCAGAAAATGATGAAGATGTTTTCCAAGGGCAGCATGAGCAAGATCATGCGTGCCATGCAAGGCAGGTTCCCGGGGCTTCGCTGAATATTGCCAAAGCAGGATTGGATGCCGGAGAAGACAAGGCCTACAGAAATGTAGGCCTTTTTGTTTTGCATTTCGCATCGAGAGAAAAACTCTTTAATCAAAATACAGCTTCCAAAAGCAATCTTGCGCAAGCGCTCCATCGGGGTCGGATGAAAGCGTTTTCACTGACCCGGTGTTCATTGGAATAGGTCAAGAAAAGGGATATAGGGATGCTGGGGGCTACAGGCTCGATGCGGCCTCTTAGCAGTTTAATTTGATAAAAAACTTGCCGTAATAATGGCAGAAAAAACAAGTGGTCAATAAAAGGCTATATCCGGTTACTCGCAAGAGTCTGGAGTTTGGATTCAATTGGGGAGCAGCTTATGTGTTCATCACAATCTGTGAGGTTTTGCAGAACCTGTAATGGGCAAACGATTCATGTTGCCCAGTCAACGTCTCATATTCAACATCTACTGATTTCGCTAATCACTTTCGGTGCCTGGATCCCAGCCTGGTTGGTTGTCGGATTTACCAATACCCTGCGAGCGACCTGCAGCCATTGCGGAAGACTCAATGTATGGAACACCAGTAAAAGAAGTGCAAGTAGTATTCCGGTACGTCCTTTATCAGAAACCCGTCAGCGATGCCCGTATTGTGTTGAACCGGTATGTAAGATGGATAGAGCATGCAAATACTGTGGCTTTCGGCTCATGTCTTAGTCAGGCTGTATGTCAAATCGATTAAGATTGAATCTCACAACAGTTGCGCACATAAACCGCTTATCCGGATTGGAGGCCAGGAATGGATACCGAACTTCTCACAATATTTCTTCACCTCGCGTCAGCGCTCGTGGCGGGAGGAATCATCGGGCTTGAACGGAGCTTTCATGGTCGTCCTGCGGGGTTTCGGACGCACACGCTGGTGTGTCTGGCATCCAGCCTGCTGATGCTGGTCACGCTCTACCAGTGGCAGTGGTTGCCAGGCGTGCCGATGGACACCGTGCGTACGGATCCTACCCGCATGGCGCAGGGCATCATGACAGGTATCGGTTTCCTCGGTGCAGGGGTGATTTTCAAGGAGGGGTTCTCCGTGCGCGGGCTGACCACGGCTGCGTCAATTTGGATCACAGCAGCCATCGGAATCCTGCTGGGAATCGGATTCTATACGCCGGCCATCCTCGCCACGATCTTCACCATCGGCATCCTTTCATTCTTCCGCTGGATCGAAGCGAAACTGCCATCCCATTACTACGCTCACCACTCCATCCGCTTCGACCGCAACAACGTCATGCCTGAACCGGAGCTGAGGGAGTTCCTGGCACAAAACGGTTTCACCGTTGCCAACATGAGTTACCGGGTTTCGGACGACCACCTTTCATTCGAGTACAGAATGATCATCCGCACCAACAATCCGGAGAATCTATCCCTGCTTGCGGTGGCGTTGCGGCAATTGGCGAATGTCCAGACATTCCGCATTTCGCCGACGGGAGATTGAGGTGCATATGCCCCGGCTCCCGTTGATTCTCATTGACGGGAAAGGTGGTTTTCAGGATAATCTCGCCCTTTCCGTGGCTGGCAGAGTGTTCCAGCTACTCGGGCTGTTAGCTCAGTTGGTAGAGCAGCGGACTTTTAATCCGTTGGTCGCGCGTTCGAGTCGCGCACAGCCCACCAAAGAACGAAAAGGGCTAGCATTTGCTAGCCCTTTTGCTTGTTTTGCTTGCTGGTCAAAATTTTTTCATTGCATGCGTGTCGTTCAGGGTGAATTAAGCTTGAAGGAGCAGAATGCCTCCTGTCATACAAATTTACAAGGAGTGACATCATGCAAATCCGACACAAGATTTCCTGTCTGGCAACGGTACTTGGCCTGACTCTTGCTAGTTCTGTATTTGCGGGCGATGACCCGGCCAAAATGGCGCTGATCGCCAAGGCGGCAGGTCTCATCAGCCTGGAGGAAGCCACCAGCAAGGCGCTGGCAGCCAAGCCGGGCACCATCATCGAGGTCGAACTAGACGACCGCGATTGGTCTTCCGGATGGGATTATGAATTCGAGATTATCGATGCGGCTGGTGTTGAATGGGAGGTCGATATCGATGCCAAGACTGGTGAGGTAAGACGAGTCAGCAGAGACTGGTTCTGAATCCGGTACAAAAACCGGCAGGCGATGCAGGGCATTGAATTCTGATAAAAATCATTGATATAAGTCAATGTGGCAGCGCTGCCGGAGAATAAAGTAGTAAAAGCAACAAGAAGTCACTTTTAACTGTCGGTAATGGAGATCACAATCATGAAAAAGAATATTTTGCTGGTAGCATTATTCAGCCTTGCGGCCATCCCGGTCACACATGCAGACACGCATGACGCGCTCGGTGCTTGCGTCAAGGCGGCACAAAAGCTCTACCCGGGTAAGATCACATCCGTGCGTGGCGAGATCGAGGACGGCAAGGTGCAGTACGAGCTGGACATCGATGGCAACGACGGTAAGCAGTGGGAAGTCGAGTGCGATGCCAAGACCGGCAAGGTGCTCGAAACCGAAGGTGAGACAACTGGCAACGATCCGGCTTTCATCTCCAAGGCCAAGGTTTCCCTGGCTGACGCGGTAAAGGCTGCGCTCGCCAAGTATCCTGGCACTATCAGCAAGATCGAGTACGAGATCGAGTCAGATGGTGTGGCCTACGAGTTCGACATCCTGACCAAGGATGGCCGCGTGCTGGAAGTCGAAGTCAACGCCATTACCGGGGAAATCGACGATCCGGAAGAAGTGCTGTACGAAATCGGCGGCTGATCCCGCTTCTGCGATGTACAAAAAACGGCACCCTTGGGTGCCGTTTTTTATTGGTCCGGTTTTTCTTCCACGATGTGGATTTCGTGCTGTGAGCGCGAAATCACGATGCCGTAACGGCGGAAGGCTTCTGCGATGGCCTTGGTGACCTCGCCCTTGGCATGGATGTAATCCGGTACCTTGATCCATGGTTTGACCGAGAGCTCGATGGCGGAACTGGTGAGCTTGTTGGCGATGACGACGGGTTCAGGCGTATCCAGTACGCGCGTGTTCTCCTTCAGGATCTCATCGATGATGGCGGTCGCCTTGTTCAGGTCCGTGTCATGAGCGACACCGACGCGGATGTCGAGCTGGCGGATCTCACCGAAGTTGTGCAGGATCTCGCCGACGATCTTGCGGTTGGGGATGACGACGCGCGACAGGTCGTAATGCCCCAGCGTGGTGGAGAACAGGCTGATGTAGTGGACCTGGCCTTCTTCGTCGCCGATGGAGATGTATTCGCCGACCCGGAACGGTTTCGTGAAGATGATGGTAAGGCCGGCCATCAGATTGCCCAGCACGCCCTGCATGGCGAGCGCGACACCTGCACCGGCAACACCCAGTCCGGCGATCAGCGGCAAGAGCTGGATGCCCAGATTCTGCAGGGCCATGATGATGAATAGGCCGAGGACGATGAGCCGGATGATGCGGATCAGGAGGTCCTGCACTGGCTGGTCGAGATTGAGCTTCTGCAGCGCCCTGTCGCTGATGCCGCCGATCCAGCGGCCGACGTAGAAGCCGATGACGATGATGATGATGGCCACGACGACCTTGGGTCCGAACTGGATGGCCAGATCGACGGCGGTGCTTTTCGCCTGATCCAATAATTCCAGGTGTTCGCTCATCTTGCTCCTCTAGATTGTTTGTTATGCAAGGTGCGGAAGTTTTTCTGCGATTGTACTATTTCCGGGCGGCAAGGCTACGGCTGTTTTGCCTAAGATGCTTCTAGCCTTTAGAATCGATCGTCTCAATAACAACATCGGGCGCAGTTCGACCGCCCATTCCGGAGGATAAAGATGAAGCTGGATACGATAGCCGTACATGGGGGATATACGCCCGACCCGACCACCAAGGCCGTTGCCGTGCCGATCTATCAGACGACGTCCTATGCGTTCGATGATACTCAGCATGGTGCCGACCTGTTCGACCTCAAAGTGCAGGGCAATATCTATACGCGCATCATGAACCCGACCACGGACGTGCTGGAAAAGCGCGTTGCGGCGTTGGAAGGCGGCATCGGTGCGCTGGGGCTGGCGTCCGGTATGGCGGCCATCACCTATGCCATCATGACCATTGCCGAGGCCGGCGACAACATCGTGTCGGCTTCCACGCTGTACGGCGGTACCTACAATCTGTTCGCCCATACGCTGCCGCAATACGGCATCGACGTGCGCTTTGCCGATTACCGCGATCCCGAGGCCTTCGAAAGGCTGATCGATGACAAAACCAAGGCTATCTTCTGCGAGTCCGTGGGCAATCCGCTCGGCAACATCACGGATTTCGAAAAGCTGGCCGAGGTCGCGCACCGGCACGGAATCCCGCTCATCGTCGATAATACGGTGCCGTCGCCGTATCTGTGCCGTCCGTTCGAGCATGGCGCAGACATCGTCGTCCACGCACTGACCAAGTATCTGGGCGGCCATGGCAACAGCATCGGCGGTACCATCGTCGATTCCGGCAAATTCCCCTGGGCGGAGCACAAGGAGCGCTTCCGCCGTCTCAATGAGCCGGACGTTTCCTATCACGGCGTGGTCTATACCGAGGCACTGGGTCCTGCCGCTTACATCGGCCGCGCGCGCGTCGTGCCGCTACGCAACACCGGCGCTGCGATTTCGCCATTCAATTCCTTCCTGATTCTGCAGGGGATTGAGACGCTCGCTTTGCGCATGGAACGCATCTGCGACAATGCGCTGCGTGTCGCGCAGTTCCTGAAGGGGCATCCGAAGGTGAACTGGGTGAACTATGCAGGTCTGGAAGACCATCCGGACAAGAAGCTGGTGGATAAGTACATGGGCGGTAAGGCCTCCGGCATCCTGACTTTTGGCGTCAAAGGTGGTAGCGCCGGTGGTGCTCGCTTCCAGGATGCGCTGCAGTTGGTGACCCGTCTGGTCAACATCGGTGATGCCAAGTCATTGGCCTGCCATCCGGCTTCGACCACGCATCGTCAGCTGTCGCCGGAGGAGCTGGAAAAGGCAGGCGTCTCCGAAGACATGGTGCGCCTGTCCATCGGCATCGAGCACATCGACGACATTCTCGAGGACCTGGATCAGGCGCTGGCCAAGGCCTGATTGCTGCCGCGCATGTGGAAAGGCCAGCAGTTCTGCTGGCCTTTCTGCTTCTGCGTCATCAGCTGGTGGCGCCCGACATGCCTGCCGGCAGGTGTGTCTTCTTCCTGCGCTTGCGCTCGGCACGCCACTCGGCTATGCGGTGGCGACGCACGACGACCGTGATGACCATCATTGCCAATGCAAGCACAAGCAGCTTGGCCAGCCCTGCATAAATGCTGACGATCATCAGTTGCGGCAGTTCGCTGGTCAGCGCCAGCGGCAGCAATGCGAGAATCAGTAACAGCAATACGAGTAGCATGACGGCTCCTTTCCATGTGGTAAGACAAAATTTCTGTCTCCAGCATCAGAATTTCAAGCATGGAGTGTGCCAGGGAATTATGAAGGCCGTATGACGGCTTAAACGCCAGGCAAAAGCGCCTGGCTCTGGAGTCAACTTGGTCCGGATGAACCAGGTTGGTGCAGTTGCGACCGGCCGAAAGCCGTGAATTTACTGCGTGAGTGCATGCTGAGACTGGTTGTCTTTGCGGGAGTTCCGGACATGAAAAAGGCCAACATGCGGTTGGCCTTTTGAACCGGAAAAATCAGCTGGAGCATCAGCTGCCGGAAGTCTCCTCATACGGAGGGACGCGTTCATCGTCGCTCGGCTCATAGCCACCGGGTTCATTGGAGGCAGGTGCGGCTTCCTCTGCCGGTGCGGCTTCTTCTACCGGCGTAGTTTCCTGTACCGAAGCAGATTCATCAACTTGTGCGGCTTCTTCCTTCGGACCGCAACCGGTGAGCAGTGCCATTGCGAACAAGGCGGCCAGTATCGTTGACCAGAGTTTCATCGATTTCTCCCAGTTGATTGTTGACAGGTGGTTGACCCAGTTAAGGATTCTACAGTACTCCCGGGTAAGTTGGGAGTCTACAGCAAATTTGCCGCTATTTCGTGCAAATTCGATAGCTATGATGACACATTCCGTGCATTAAAGTTCTAGAATTGAAGGCAGTTGCCAGCATTGACCGGAAGAAATGCCCTTGAATACCGCAGCAGATAGAAGACCGATTCCCCTGTTCCCGCTTCCGACCGTGGTCTTCCCGCAGGGGCTGCTACCGCTCAGGATCTTCGAGGTACGCTATCTGGACATGGTCAAAAGATGCTATCGCGACAATGGTGAGTTCGGCGTGGTCGCGGATATCGAGGATGCGGACGGACGCTTCCCGTTCTGCGCGGTGGGGACTTTGGTGCGCATCGTCGATTTCGACGTGCCTGAGATCGGGCTCATCAACATCCGCTGCCTTGCCGGGCAGCGGTTTATGGTCCATGCCGCGGCGCAGCAGGCGGATGGCCTGTGGCTGGGCGAGGTGACGGCCATCGCGGACGATGTCGAGATCCGCATACCGGAGGACCTGATGCGGACGTCGCAGAATCTGCGTCACGTTATCGATGCCTTGCTCAAGCACGGTTTCGACGAGGATACGCTACCCATCGCCAGACCCTATCGGTTCGATGACTGTGGCTGGGTGGCGAATCGCTGGATCGAGCTTCTGAACCTGCCGCTCATCCAGAAGCAGCGGTTCCTGGAACTGGATAGCCCGCTGCTCCGGTTGGAGCTGGTGCAGGATATCTTCATCGAGAACGAGAACAAGGAGCAGGAGTAGACGCGGCGTGGAGCTGTCTATGGCATGCGCAACGAGTCATTCATCGCGTTCCTTGAAATCGGGTGGATAATAGGGATCGGCGACATAGGCCGGCCCTTTCATGACCATGACGATGAATGCGCCGAAGCCGAGAATGACCATCAAGGTCCAGAACAGGATGAGGGCGGCGATGGTGAAGATCCTGATCCTGTCGAGCGGCGCGGGCTCCAGCAGCTCGCCTAGATAGAGCAAGCCGACGAGGGCGATGGGCAGCAACGTGCCGAGCAGCACGATGCGCGGCAGCTTGCGCAGAATGCGCCATTCCAGCCCGCTGGGCGAGCGCCTGAATCCCGGTAGTTTCCTGAAATAATTCATCATCCATTAGAATGGGTCGCAATGGGGATAGCTTACGCCTGCTGTCACCCGACATGCAAACCCAAGCCGATGGAAATTTCAATGACTTCGATTCCTTCAATCGCCAGAACCCATGCACGCGAACTGCTGGATTTCATCGACGCCAGCCCGAGTCCGTGGCATGCCGTCAGCAGTATTCAGACGCGTCTTCTTGCAGAAGGCTTCGTCCGCCTGCATGAGCACGAGGCATGGACGCTACGGCCAGGCGGCCGCTATTTCGTCAGTCGCAAGGATGCCTCCATCATCGTCTTCCGTATTGGGGAGAAACCTGTCAGTGAAGCGGGTTTCAGGATAGTAGGCGCTCACACAGATTCGCCTGGGCTACGCCTCAAGCCGAAGGCCGCCTATGCCACGGACGGCATCGCGCGCTTGGCCGTCGAGGTCTATGGTGGACCGATACTGGCGACCTTCACCGATCGCGACCTGAGCCTGGCCGGACGGGTCAACGTGCGTAGCGGCCAGGGATTCGAGACGCATCTGGTGCGCTTCACACAGCCGCTCGTGCGGCTGCCCAATCTAGCCATCCACATGAACCGCGACGTGAACGAGCAGGGCCTGAAACTGCACAAGCAGAACGAACTGCCGCTCATCCTCGGCTTTGCCAGGGACGGCGAAACCGCCGCCCAGACCTTTCTACAGCTGCTGGCAGCGCAGCTCAATGTGGAGTCGGAGCAGATACTGAACTGGGAGATGAGCGTCTATGACACACAGCCCGGCGTGTTCTGGGGCGCGGAGCAGGAATTCATCGCCGACAGCCAGCTCGACAACCTGGCATCCTGCCATGCCGGCATCACGGCACTGCTGCAGGCAAATGCGCCGCAGGCCACCGCCGTCTGTGCGCTGTTCGACCATGAGGAGGTCGGCAGCGAAAGCGCGAGCGGCGCCGGCGGCAGTTTCATCGCCGACGTGCTGGCGCGGATTGCCGCCGCCCAGGGGCTGAGCGAGGAGATGCGGATCGCCGCCCGTGCGCGCAGCTTCATCATCAGCGCCGACATGGCGCATGCCTATCATCCGAACTTCCCCAATGCCTACGAGCCAGGGCACAGGGTCATGGTCAACGCCGGGCCGGTGATCAAGATCAACGTCAACCAGCGCTATAGCTCGGATGCCGAGACCTCGGCGCGTTTCATGCTGCTGTGCGAACAAGCCGGTGTGCCGTACCAGCAATATGCGCACCGCACCGACCTCGGCTGCGGCAGCACCATCGGGCCTATCGTGTCATCCGCGCTCGGCATGGCCGGCGTCGATGTCGGCTGCCCGATGTGGGCCATGCACAGCCTGCGCGAGAGCGCAGGCGTGCTCGACCACCATGCCATGATCAGGGTACTGCAACTGGCGTTCGAGACCTGATGCGCACCATTTACGAACCCGCCAATTCCATCGAGGCCAATCTCATCGCTGGCCTGCTGTCGCAGGCTGGCATCCAGTCGCACATTGCCGGTGAATACTTGCAGGGCGGCGCCGGCGAACTGCCGGCGTTCGGCCTCATGCGCATCATGGTCGCGGATGAAGATGCGGATGTGGCACGGAAGCTCATCGAGGAATGGAACAGCGGTGAGCTGGTGATGGAAGATTGAACTCAGTAAGTTGTTGTACTTGCTAGGGAAATGAAACAGGCGTTTAATCTAATCAGGAGAAAACTGAATCCTGGTTGAAAATTATCTTGTTTAACGTCTTTACTTTATGTTGAGCTTTTTCCGACGCTAGGCGCCCGATTATGGCTACGAAGATCATTCTTACTTTCAAGAATGGCGAGAGAGACGATCTTGTTGCTCGCTCAGAACGAATGCTGAGAACAGGTCCGCCGTTCAAACTCGCAGGCACTATGCGTTCAATTCAGTTCTTAAGAGGTGTATTCTCGCGCGCTTCTCTCTGTGTTCCAGCGTTTTATCACTTTCTTGGCTCAGTATCTGCACTTGACGCAGCTAAAAAATCAAATGACTATCCATTTCAGATTGCTCAGGCCTACTCTGAGTTTTCTGACCTCAACACGTTGACACTTAGCTGTCGAAAGCTCTTTGATAATTCATCAAAGCTGGATCTTACTGGGGCAAATTTCTCCAAAACATCAGATGCTACACTTGCTGAGCATGCAGAATATTGGGCTAGGATTTCTGGACGGGGTACTGACGAATGCTATACGGCCTTAAAGTTTCTACGGCGGTTCTTTTCTGAATGCTCTAAATCCGAAACGGAATTGCTTCAATCCGCTGGACAACTACAAAAGCGCATAGGACTTCTGATACAGCATGCCAATCGTGTTGCTGCCCACCTTTCATTAGAGGATTTCTCGCTCGATATAATTGATTTGGCGCACTTTACAGCGGCGTGTACTGTTGTTGGCGAGATTGTAAGAAGCTTTGACTACCCTAACCTAGGAGTAAACTACTTCAATGAGCTTGACAGTGCTTCATATCAAGCGGCACAGCGCGTTTTTCCACAAATCGCTAAGTTCCAAATATTTGCGTCCTTGAACATTAGTCAGCAAGCACGTTATTACTGGCAATGGGGAGAGGACTTTGGTATTTCGATGTTGCTTAATCAGATGCAACATGCGATCGGAGGTGAACCCAAATCCATAAGCAGCTTGGTGACGGGAAAATGAACATCCCACCCGACACCGTCGCTTTTATAGCCTCTACCACACCCTAAGATCCCTGCTGCTTGCCCGCCTGCGGTTTCCTCGGCTTTTTTGCCGTGGCGACCGGGGTACTCAGTTCATGGGAGCGTTATCAGACGGAATCATGGGTGGCGCGGGAGGCGGTCATCACGGAGTCGGAGCTGTCGTGGAGCATGAGTGCGAGAAAGCACAGGAGCGTGTACCCGAGAATCCAAGCCAGGTTCACCGACGATGGTGAGGAAGTCCGGGTGGCTGTCGCCTATGGCCGCTGGCTGGGCTGGAATCAGCAGGTCGAGGAGACGGCTAAGGCAGACGTGGCGAACTATCCCGTCGGGCGGGTGGTGACGGTTTACCATCCTCACGGCAGCACTCGCAAGGCCGTGCTGGAGCGTCATCCCTGGGCCGAGAGGATATTCCTCGTGCCATTGGGTCTATTGCTGCTGATGGTCCCCGTGCGCCATCTGCTGAAAAGCGACCAGTGGCAGAAGTGAGTTATGCACTAACACGATGCCCATGTTTTTTGTGGCGGCTGCGGTATGATCAATAGGGTTATAGCCCTCATCTCTAAACATGTCATGAAAGTTTTCCTGGATAGCAATATCTTTCAGCATTCTGCGACTACATACCGTACTTCAGTTATTTATTTTGGAGGAGCAAAGCCCGGCGAGTCGCTTGTTAGAAGGGGGTCAATTAAAACTATTCATAAGAAGCCTGCTCAGGGTGAAGAACTTAGAAAAGAAATTGAGTGCTTGCCAAAGCTGGCAGCTAAGTTAAAGCAAATTGAAGCTACCCTGATTACGGATTTTGAGAATATTTATTCAGAGGTACATAAAGTGGGATTCTCTGAATTATTTTATGGCAGTCATATTCGCTATGCTAACAGACCGCCAGCGTTCGAAACATCATTGGGTGTGCCGAGTTGGTTGAGTTCTGGACCTACCAAAAATCGATTTCACAACTTTCTTCACCGTTTAAAGAATCCTAGATTTTTAGAGTTGGCTAGGTATGCGGGTGGGCTACAAGGGACGTGCTATAACTATAATCAGCTTGCTGACGCCTATTTTTTATGGTGCGCAGAGGTAAATTGCGCTGACTATTTCCTTACTCTGGATTTTAGGTTGAGAAGATCAGTAAGTAAGGCTAAAGGTCTTGTGTATAACCCTAAGATAGTGACGGCTACCGAGTTATTGGCGGAATTGAACAATAGTCGTAGTTCATAGACCCCTTGCTGTAACGATTTTTTAGGAGAATTTCATGACCTTCCGCCTGTTTCTTTCCGCACTTTTGCTTGTGTCAGGCTGTGCCACCCAGCCGGCAGTGCCCGTTGATTCGCAGGAGGTGACGGCGGATTTCCGCTGCGCCAACGGTGAGCAGATTAAGGTGCGCTTTCTCACGGAGCGGGAGGCGGCGATACTGACGCGTAACGGCGAGGACATCGAACTCAGGCAGCAGCCTGCGGCATCCGGTTTCTGGTACACGAACGGGCCGATATCGATACGCGGCAAGGGAGATGCGCTCCGCCTTGAAATCGGCCGCATGGTGCCGGTCGAGTGTGAGGCGCTGTAAAACACGGGTGTCGTGGTGAAGACGGAAGGATTGGTTGCCGTGCATCCGATGCGGCCTGAAGACCTGACGGGCGTGCTCGACATACAGACGCTTTGCTACGATGCGGCCAAGCTGGAGTCGCGCCGTTCGTTCTTCGCCAAGCTGGAGGCCTCGCCCGCAACATGCTTCATGTCGCGGATTGCCGAAGCGCCAGCCGGCTATCTGGTGGCCGTACCGGCTGAGGCGGACAGTCCACCACCGCTGCATGGGGAGGAATACCTGGTGCCACTTGCTGCCGATGCACTGTACCTGCATGACCTTGCCGTGCACCCCGATGCGCGCGGCGCAGGCGTTGCGGGCAGGCTGATCGAGGCCTATTTCCATGCGGCGCGGCGGTTGGGTTTCCGCCATGCCTGTCTGACTGCGGTCAACGGTGCTGACCGGTTCTGGGAACGCTACGGATTCCGGGAAGCAGCTATCACGTGCGCGGATATGGCGACCTACGGCGCGGCTGCGGTGTATATGCACATGCGGCTGGAAGGCTGAGCATCTTCAGACCGCGCCTTGAAAGTCGTTCTGCCGCCAGGCTTCGTACAGCAGGGCGGCGACCGAGTTGGAGAGATTGAGGCTGCGGCTGTTGGGCAGCATGGGCAACCTCAGTCTGTGAGCCGCATCGAACTCCGCGCGGATCTCGTCCGGTAGGCCGCGCGATTCCGGACCGAAGACAAAGACATCCTCCGCCCTGAACCGGTGTTCCGTATGGCGTGCGCTGCCCTTGGTGGTCAGTGCGAACATGCGCCGGCCGGCCAGCGTCGCCTTGCATGCCTGCCAGTTGTCGTGCACCTGCAGGCTCGCGTATTCGTGATAATCCAGCCCGGCGCGCCTGAGTTGCGTGTCCTCCAGCGTGAAGCCGAGCGGCCTGACCAGATGCAGGTGGGCGCCGGTGTTGGCGCAGAGACGGATGATGTTGCCGGTGTTGGGCGGAATCTCGGGTTCGAACAGGACGATGTGAAACATTATGAGCTCAGCGTGCGTGCGATGACCCAGCATTCTACACGGGAAGCGCCGGCGGCTTTCACCGTGGCGGCGAGCTCGTGCAGACTGGCGCCGGTGGTCATGACGTCGTCCACCAGCAGGATGTGCTGACCTTCCAGTGCAGCATCGCAGCGGAAGGCGCCGCGCATGTTCCTGATGCGTGCCTTGTGTGGAAGGCTGGCTTGCGGTGGTGTGAAGCGGATGCGGTGACAGGATCTGGTGTCGAGCGTGATGTTCAGCTGCCTTGCCAGCAGACGGGCGATTTCCAGTGATTGGTTGAAGCCGCGTTCGGCCAGGCGTTTCGGATGCAGCGGCATGGGAATGATGCGGTCGAAGGCGGTCCGGCAGTCGAAGCACTGCAGCATGAGAGTGCCGAAGGTCCCGGCGAGGCCCAGTTGCTGCCGGTATTTGTAGTGCTGCAGCATGCCGTCCAGCGGGTAGGCGTAGCGGAACAGGGCGCGCGTCGCGTCGAACGCGGGTGCAGATTGCAGGCAGCGGCCGCAGGTCTGGCCGCCTGGCGCGGGCAGCGCGCATTGCGGACAGGCATCCGGCCCGTGCCAGGGCAGATCTTCGAGGCAGGATCTGCACAGGGCCAGTTCGCCGCCATTGCCGCCAGCGCAAAGCAGGCACTGCTGTGGGAATAACAACTGATTAAATATTGATCTGTAGTTAATCAATGTCGGCTTTTTCCCTTAACAGGGTATAATCGCGCAAAACAGGAGAACACCATGGCCACCAAAATCATTACCGCCAAGCAGCAGATGCGCGCTGCGCAAACCTTCACTTTCTTCTCCATCCTCGCCGTGCTGCTGATGCCGACCATCATTCCGATGCTGTTCTGGATTGCCGCGTCGATCTTCGTTTACGCAGCCGCCGCGCATCATCCCAATCCCCGCGTGTGCGAGTTTCTGCGCTATTCCGGCTATCGCTTCTACGGGGTGGTCGGTTCGCTGGTGGTGCTGCTGAATTTTAGCCCACAACTATCCAAGGCGATGGGAGGCTGGATTCCACTGGCGCTGGTGATCTGGGCGGCCTGCATCCTCGTCGTCGTGCCGTTCGGCATCCGCGACCTGATTCGGGCCAGGAAGGAGCCGTGGCAGGACATTGAAATCGAATCGGACGAACACTAAGGAAAACGACAATGAGCATGTCTGAAATTGTGGTGGACGCTAGCTCCATCAGGAAGAACAAGCCGGCGCCGCAGACGCCTGAGCGCTGGACCGTGGCGCAGGTGCTGGAGCTGTTCGAGCTGCCCTTCAGCGACCTGATTCATCGCGCGCAGACCGTGCATCGCGCGAACTTCGACCCCAACGCCGTGCAGATCAGCACGCTGCTATCGATCAAGACCGGCGGCTGTCCCGAGGACTGCGGCTACTGTCCGCAGGCGGCACGTTACCATACCGGTGTCGAGAACGAGGGTATGATGGATCTCGAAGACGTGCTGGCTGCGGCCCGTGCCGCCAAGGAAAGCGGCGCCACGCGCTTCTGTATGGGGGCCGCCTGGCGCGGACCCAAGCAGCGTGACCTGGAGCCGGTGCTGAAGATGATCGAGGAGGTGAAGGCGCTGGGGCTGGAGACCTGCGCGACGCTGGGCATGTTGAAGGAGGGGCAGGCCGAGCAGCTGAAGGCGGCTGGCCTCGATTACTACAACCACAATCTCGATACCGCGCCGGAGTTCTACGGCGACATCATCTCGACGCGCACCTATCAGGACCGGCTGGACACGCTGGAGCGCGTGCGTGAGGCGGACATCAATGTCTGCTGTGGCGGCATCATCGGCATGGGCGAATCACGTGCGCAGCGTGCCGGTCTGATCGCACAGCTGGCGAACATGGAACGTCCGCCGGAGAGTGTACCGATCAATCTGCTGACCCAGGTCGAGGGTACGCCGCTGTACGGTACCGAGGAACTGGACCCGTTCGAATTCGTGCGCACCATCGCGGCGGCGCGCATCACCATGCCGAAGAGCTACGTGCGCCTGTCCGCCGGACGGCAGAGCATGCACGATGGTATACAGGCGCTGTGCTTCCTGGCCGGCGCCAATTCCATCTTCTATGGCGAGAAGCTGCTGACCACCGGCAATCCGGAGGCGGAAGCCGACAAGCGGCTGTTCGCTAGGCTGGGCCTGCATCCGGCAGCCTGACACGTTTCGCGCGGCAGGGGCGGGGACGTGACCGGGCAATTGTTCGCCGAATTGCAGGCCGAGCTGGACGAGCGTGCGCGGCAGGGACTGCTGCGCCGTCGCCGTTTGCTGCAAAGCCCGCAGAGCGTGCACATCCGCGCCGATGATACGGAAGTGCTGTCCTTCTGCAGCAACGACTATCTCGGTCTTGCCAATCATCCGGCGCTGGTCGATGCCGCACGACAGGCGCTGACCGCTGCCGGGGTCGGTAGCGGTGCTTCGCATCTGATCACGGGCCATCATCAATGGCACCAGACGCTGGAACAGGCGTTGGCAGATTTCGTCGGCCTGCCTGCTGCACTGGCGTTTTCCTCGGGCTATATGGCCAATGTCGGCGTCGTGACAGCGCTCATGCGCCGTGGCGACGCCATTTTTGCCGACAAGCTCAATCATGCCTCGCTCAACGATGCCGCCGTGCTGGCACGCGCAGATCTGCAGCGCTACCGGCACAACGACCTTGCGCAGCTGGAAAGCCAGCTTGCCGCGAGCACGGCGAAGCGCAAGCTGGTGATAGCCGATGCCGTTTTCAGTATGGATGGCGACCTAGCGCCGGTGCCGGAACTGCTCGGATTATGCGAGCGTTACGATGCATGGCTGATGCTGGACGATGCGCACGGCTTCGGCGTGCTGGGCGAGCAGGGCCGCGGTGTGCTCAGTCACTTCGGCCTGCGCTCGCCGCGCATCATCTACATGGCGACCCTGGGCAAGGCAGCCGGCGTCTCGGGCGCCTTCGTCGCCGCCGAGCAGGTGGTCATCGAATATCTGCTGCAACAGGCCAGAACCTACATTTATACGACGGCGACTCCGCCGGCACTGGCAGCCGCCACGCTGGCGGCACTCGATGTCATGCAACAGGACGCGGCACGCCGCAGTCATCTGCATGCGCTCATCGCACGCCTGAAGCAGCACCTGCAGCTGAAGCGCTGGCAGCTGATGCCGTCCGATACCGCCATCCAGCCGCTGCTCGTCGGCGACAATCAGGAGGCGGTGAGGCTGAGCGAATATTTGCAGCGGCACGGCATCCTGGTGCCGGCAATCCGGCCGCCCACGGTACCGGTAGGGACCGCCCGCCTGCGCATCTCGCTGTCGGCGGCACATGCGCTGACCGACCTCGATCGTCTGGCGGACGCGCTGCAGCGGGCTGAACGGGAGCTGGTATGAGCACGCATCTGCATATCGAACATTACGGTTCGCCACAAGCGGCATCCGGCCATTTGGTGTTGATCCACGGCTGGGGTATGAACGGAGCGGTCTGGCAGCCGCTGGTGAAGCGACTGGCCCGGCAATACTGTCTGCATGTCGTGGACCTGCCAGGCATGGGGCTGAGTGAGCCGTTGCCGCGGCTGGATCTGGAGTCGACCGCGCATCGGCTGTTGCAGGATCTGCCGGAGCAGGCGCACTGGTGCGGCTGGTCGCTGGGCGGGCTGATCAGCATGCGCATGGCGCTGATGCAGCCGGAGCGTGTGCGGCGCCTGGTGCTGGTCGGCAGCACACCTTGTTTCGTCAACCAGTCCGGCAAGGTCGCCTGGCGCGAAGGCATCAGCGCCGACGTGTTCCGTGATTTTGCCCTGCAAGTCAGTGTCGATTACGCCCCGACCATGATCAAGTTCCTGACGCTGCAGTGCATGGGGTCGCGTGATACGCGCAGCATCGTCAGGCAGCTGCGTGCCAGCTTCGAGGAACGGCCGGCGCCGTCGGTCACGGTTCTGCAGGAAGCGCTGGACATCCTGCTGGAGAACGATCTGCGACCCGAGATCCCCTTGCTGAAGACGCCGACCCTGCTGATTCACGGTGACCGCGATACGCTGGCGCCGGTGCAGGCCGCCAACTGGATGTCGAGCCGGTTGCCGAATGCCAGTCTGCGCGTGATTGCCGGCGCATCGCATGCGCCTTTCCTTTCTCACGGCGAGCAGTTCACTGATGCGCTGCTGCAATTCCTGGAATCCTGATGCAAGACGTTTACCGAATCGACAAGGCGAGAGTACGCGCCTCCTTCGACCGTGCTGCCGATACCTACGATGCCGCCGCAGTGCTGCAGGCGGAAGTCCGTCAGCGTATGCTGGAGCGGCTCGATCTGGTCAAGATTTCGCCGCAGTGCATTCTCGATGCCGGTTGCGGCACCGGGCATGCCAGCCGGGCACTGGGCCGGCGTTTTCCGCAAAGCCATGTGCTGGCGCTCGACATCGCACTCGGTATGTTGCGCCAGACCGCGCAACAGCGCGGTCTCAGGCAGCGATTGCTGGGGCTGGGCAGACAGAGCGGCATCTGCGCCGACATCGAGCGGCTACCGCTTGCCGCCGGGACGGTCGATCTGCTCTGGTCCAATCTCGCCATCCAGTGGTGCAACGACCTCGACGCAGCGTTCGGCGAGATGCATCGCGTGATGCGGCCGGAAGGGCTGCTCATGTTCAGCACCTTCGGACCGGATACGCTCAAGGAACTGCGTCAGGCCACGGCGACCGATCCGGAGCATGTGCATGTCAGCCGCTTCATCGACATGCACGACATCGGCGATGCCGTTGTGCGCGCCGGCTTCAGCGCGCCGGTCCTGGATGTCGAGCATTTCACGCTGACGTATGACGATGTGCTCGGCGTCATGCGTGATCTCAAGGCTATCGGTGCGCATAACGCAACCGACGGCAGACCGCGCGGGCTGCTGGGCAAGGGCTTCCTGCGCCATGTGGCGGAGCGGTACGAGCAGTTCCGCCGGGATGGCAAGCTGCCCGCCACTTTCGAGGTGGTGTACGGGCATGCATGGAAGGTGGAGCGGTCATCCGGCGAGGGGTTGGCTCCCGTCACGTTCCAGCCGAGAAGACGGTTGCCATCATGAGACAGGGCTATTTCATCACGGGTACGGATACCGGCGTCGGCAAGACCATGATTGCGGCGGCGCTGATACACAAGATCGTGCTAGCCGGCAAGCGCGTGGCGGGCATGAAGCCGGTGGCTTCCGGCGCGGAACCGGCTGAAGGCGGCCTGCTGAACGAGGATGTCCGGCAGCTCCGCGCGGCCGCCAATGTCGATGCGCCGCATGCGCTGGTCAATCCCTATGTGTTCGCGCCACCCATCGCGCCTCATCTCGCCGCCCGTGATGCCGGCATCGAACTGTCAACGGAGCGCGTGCTGGAGGCATACGACGGCCTGCAGGCGCTGGCGGAGCTGGTGGTGGTGGAGGGAGCGGGCGGCTTCCTCGTGCCGCTGAATGACAGGCAGGACATGGGTGACCTTGCCGCTGCGCTCGGCCTGCCGGTCGTCCTGGTCGTCGGTATGCGGCTGGGCTGCATCAATCATGCGCTTTTGAGCGTTGCCGCTATCGAGGCGAGAGGATTGCCACTCGCCGGATGGGTCGCCAATGTCGTCGATGCCGGTATGGCGCGTCTGGAGGACAATCTGGTCAGCCTACGGCAGCGTATCGATGCACCCTGTCTGGGGCTGGTGCCGCATCTGACCGCGGGCGATTTCAGGCAAGTGGCGGAATATCTGGATTTACCGGCCGGTTCGGTTTGGGCTGGCGTCAGTCGGTGACGTGCACGTTTTCGATGACGACGCGGTAGAGCCGCAGCTCGTCTTGCGATTTCAGGCGGACGCCCGGAACCAGCAGGCTTCCTTGCTGACCAGCCGCCAGTGACCTGTTCAGCACCATGGGGCTGCTTTGCTGCACGGCCCGGCCCGATTTCGCGTCGAAACGCACGACGCGTAGCTGCACGCGGCTGATGCCGACTTCGGTCGGGTTACGTACGACGGCATACAGATTGCCGCGGCTGTCGGTCTGCACCAGTCCCTTCAGATAGCGCTCCGGATTCTGCGGCATGTCGAGACGGATGAGGCGCTGCGCCGAAGCCTTGCCGATCTCGGAAGCGGAATCCGCCGCCGTCCGGTAATGCTGCATTGCGCTTTTCAAGTCGCCGCGCGATTCGGCCAGGTCGCCGAGGAAGTAATGGGCGGGTACGGTAGGAAGCAGCTCTATGCTGCGTTTGAAATAGGCTTCGGCTTCCTGCTTGCGGCCGCTGTTGTAGAGCGCGATGCCGCTCTGGATATGCGGCTTGAAATAGTCGGGTTGCATGCGGATGGCTTCGGCATAGTGTTTCAGCGCCTCGTCGAAATTCTTTTTGGAGAGGGCGATATCGCCGAGCAGGTCCTGGAATCTGGGCTCGCGCGGTTCGATGGCGATTGCCCGTCTTGCCAGCGTCAGTGCCTTGTCCGTGTCGCCCTTGGCGAGTGCCGCCACGGCTTCGTCATGGGCCTTGTAGGCGGGTTGGGTGGCTTTCAGCCTGGCGACTTTCTGCGCATAGATCTCCCTGCCCCATTCCCCGCCTGCGCCGATTTCCTCCAGTGTCTTACGGTTGGCCTCGACCCGTGCCTGTGACGGCGGATGGCTGGCGAACAGACCCTCGATGAAGCCCGTTTCACTGCCTTCGCTCAGCCTAACGAAAGTTTCCTGCAGACTGACGGCGGCAGCCGGGTCATAACCTGCCCTTTTCATGTAGAGCATGCCGTAGTAATCGGCTTCCGATTCGGCATCACGGCCGTATTTGGAGGAGACGATCTGGGCTCCGATCTGGGCGCCGCCGACTATCAGGTTGGCGTAATCGTTGTTCTGGGCGCCGATGCCAACGGCCATGATTGCGCCCTGCAGGAGCATGCCACGCTCCATGCCTTTTGCGCCATGGCGGGCAGCGGAATGGACGATCTCGTGTCCCATGACGGCGGCGAGTTCGGCCTCGCTGTTGAGTTCATAGAGCAGACCACGGTTGAAGGCGATCTTGCCGCCGGGCATGGCCCAGGCGTTGGGTATGGAACTGTTGAGCACAACGAATTCATAGGGTAGCGGCCGATCTGAGACGGCGGCGAGGCGTTGGCCGACGCTTTGCACGTAGGCCGTCAGTTCCGGGTCCACGATGTAGTCGCCCCCCTGCGACTGGCGTGCCGGCATGAAGTTCTGTTCGCCGATGACGATCTCCTGCTGTTCTGAGATGAGCTGCAACTCGCGCTTCTTCGTGACCGGGTTGATGCCGCAGGCACCGAGCAGCAGACTGCCGAGTATGACGATGATCAGCGAGCGTTTCATGGGCATGAAGCGGGTTCCCGATGACGAAATTCTAGCGGTAAAGCTGCCTGCTGCGAATGAAATCCAGCACGACATCCGGCAGCAGATAGCGGGGGCTGCGTTTCGCGTGCAAATCGTCACGAATCGCCGTTGCCGAAATGTTCAACGCATGGATGTGCTGGATCATGACATGACCGGCGGCGCAGGCGGTGAGCGCGCTACCCTGGTCGGTGCCGCGCTCGCGCAGCAGCGCCTGCAGTTCCGGCCGCAAGGCCGCCGTCATCGGCGCATCCGGCCTTTCGACGAGCACGATATGGCATAGCCCAGGAATCTCCCGCCAGCGATGCCAGCGGTCGAAATCGATGAAGGCATCGCTGCCCATGAACAGGCATAGTGCTGTCTCGTCGCCCAGTTCCGCGCGCAGCGAGAGCAGCGTGTCTATCGTGTAGGAGGCGCCGCTACGTTGCAGTTCGCGCTCGTCCAGCATGAAGCGAGGGTTGCCGGCGATGGCCAGCCGGACCATAGCGCTGCGGTCGGCGGCGGATGTCAGCGGCGTCTCGCGGTGCGGCGGATTGGCGCAGGGAATGAAACGGACTTCGTCGAGCAGCAGAGCATCGGCAAGCTGTTCGGCCATGCGCAGATGGCCGTGGTGGATAGGGTCGAACGTCCCGCCGAGGAGACCGACCAGTCTGCGGCCGGCCGGTTCAGCTGCGCACTTCGCCATCGCCCAGCACGATATATTTGAGCGAGGTCAGTCCTTCGAGGCCGACCGGGCCGCGCGCGTGTAGCTTGTCGGTGGAGATGCCGATCTCCGCGCCCAGGCCGTATTCGAAGCCGTCGGCGAAGCGCGTCGAGGCATTGACCATGACGCTGCTGGAATCGACTTCGCGCAGGAAACGCCGGGCGTGCGCGTAATTTTCCGTGATGATGGCTTCGGTATGCTGCGACGAATATTTGTTGATGTGCTCGATGGCCTCGTCCAGTCCCTCTACCACCTTGCACGAGATGATGGCGGCCAGATACTCGGTGTAATAGTCCTCTTCCGTCGCAGCCTTGGCCTGCGGCACCAGCTTCCGGGTTTCGTCGCAGCCCCGGATCTCGACCCCCTTAGCAGTCAGCATGTCGGCAATGGCGGGTAGCAGCGCAGGTGCTACGTTGCGAGCGATGAGCAGGGATTCTGCCGTGTTGCAGGTGCCGAGGCGCTGGGTCTTGGCGTTCTCGATGATGCGCAGCGCCTTGGCTGCATCGGCATTGTCGTCCACATAGACATGACAGTTGCCATCCAGATGCTTGATGACCGGGATGCGGGCCTCGTTCGAGATGCGTTCGATCAGGCCTTTACCGCCGCGCGGCACGATGACATCGACATACTGCTTCATCGTGATGAGCTCACCGACCGCAGCGCGGTCGGTGGTCTCCACCACCTGCACGGCCGCTCTGGGCAGACCGGCGGCTTCCAGCCCTTCGTGCACCAGTGCTGCCAGCGCACGGTTGCAGTGGATGGCCTCCGAGCCGCCACGCAGGATGGCGGCATTGCCGGACTTGATGCACAGGCCGGCGGCATCTACGGTGACATTGGGGCGGGCCTCATAGATGATGCCGATGACGCCGAGCGGCACGCGCATACGGCCGACCTGGATGCCGGTAGGACGATACTTGAAGTCGCTCATCTCGCCGATAGGGTCGGGCAGGGCGGCGATCTGTTCCAGCCCTTCCGCCATGGTGGCGATGGCTTTCTCGCTCAGTGTCAGGCGATCCAGCATTGCGGCCTCGAGTCCGTTGGCGCGTGCCTGTTCGAGATCGGCCTGATTGGCCTCGATCAGGGCCGCCTTCTCGCGGCGGATGGCGGCGGCGATCGTGGTCAGCGCCAGATTCTTGGTGTTGGTCGAGGCGCGTGCCATCTCGCGCGACGCCTTGCGTGCGGCAGCGCCCAGGTCCTGCATGTACTGTCTGATGTCCATAACGTTCCTATCGATGTTCTCTTGAGCGGCTTCTTGCTGCGACCCGCGCCAGACCGAAGCACAGGCGGGAGATCTCCAGCCAGGCGTCACCGTGGATCAGTCCTTTCGCGGTCTTGTCGATTTCCGCCAGCCGGAACAGGGCGGCCTGTAGCTGGCGCAGGCTGAGTCGCTGCAGCGCACGCTGAAACAGTGCCTGCTGATTGTAGCGGACTTTTGCCTGTTGCATGGCGTTGCTGAGACTCTCGCCGCGCGCTTCCGCGTGCTTGATCCTGACCAGTGGGCGCAGTACCCACATCAGCGGATTCATGACGGCAATCGGCTGCACGCCTTCGTCCCGCAGCCCCTGCAGAATGCGTGCGGTGCGTTCCGCGTCACCTTCCAGCACGGCCTCGCCGAGCTGAAAGGCGTCGTGGCGTGATACGTTGAGTACGGCGGCGCGCACGTCGGGACCGTTTAGCTGCCCCGGCGGATAGAGCAGCCCCAGTTTCTGGATTTCCTGATGCGCCGCGAGCAGATTGCCTTCCACCTGATGGGCGATGAATTCCAGGGTTTCCGCGTCGGCGGTCTGCTGCTGTTGCGCCAGGCGGCCGGCGATCCATTTCGATAGCTGGGCGGGCGGCACCTCCTCCAGCACGAGCACGACGCAGGAATTTTCCAGAGCGGCATACCAAGCGCTTTTCTGTTCCTTCCAGTCGATTTTCGGCAGGATGATGATGGAGACGGTATCCACTGGCGGATTGGCAGCCAGTTCCTGCAGATGCTTGCTGCCGTCCGTGCCGGGCTTGCCGGAAGGGATGCTGATTTCGAGGATGCGGCGGCTTGCGAACAATGAACTCGACTGACCGAAGGAGGTGACCTCCTGCCAGTTGAAGTAGCGGTCTACCGTCAGGCTGGTACGTTCGCTGAATCCCCGCGCACGCGCGGCCTGGCGGATGGCATCCAGGCATTCGCGCTGCGCCAAGGGTTCGTCGCCGGTCAGTACATAACAGGCCTGCAGACCCTGGGCCAGATGGCGTTCAAGTTGCTGAGGTGGCAGGCGCATGGTCGCACCCAGTCATAGGTTCTTCGGCTTTTGCGCGACGAGAAGACGCATGATCTCGCGCACGGCATCGACACGCATATCCTCATACAGCCGTTCCTCCTCAAACTGCTTGGCCAGCAGCTGAGAGTCGTCATAGGAGTAGTCGCGCCGCCCCTCGATTCTTTGTATGGGACCCCAGACCTCGCTGTCAGGATTGCGCAGGCGGAACTCGACGAAATAGACCAGTTCGTATTCGCGCACCAGACCGCCGCCGCTCAAAGAAAGGATGTTCTGTTGGCGACGTTCATGGATCAGGTCGAGGAGCAGTTCGGCCTGCTTGGGGTCATTGACGACGGTGACGCCGTTGACCTTGAGCGAGCGTATGAGGTCTTTCTTGATGGTCAGGTTGCCGCCCTGGATGTAGAGTGTCTTGAACGCCAGGTCCGCCGTGCCGCGCATGTGGAACCCGCAGGCGGTCAGGGCCAGCAGGACGGAAAGCAGCAGGATGCGCGACAGACGGAATGCTTGCATGACTTATCCCACGACGATGTTGACGAGTTTGTTTGGCACGATGATGACCTTGCGCACCGTCACGCCTTCCAGATATTTCTGGATGGACGAATGCGCCACTGCCTGTGATTCTATCGCAGATTTGTCCGCGCTACGGGCGACTGTCATACTGCCGCGCAGCTTGCCGTTGACCTGGATGACCAGTTCGATCTCGTCCTGAACCAACGCCGATTCGTCGGGCTGCGGCCATTCGGCCCGTAGGATGTCGTCACCGTAACCCAGCTCGCTCCACAGCGCCTGCGTGATGTGCGGCGCGATCGGCGACAGCAGGCGCAGCAGGATGGAGAAGCCTTCGGTGGCGACGGGTTGCCAGCCGTCTTCCGCATCCTTCTGCAGCTTTTCCAGTGAATTCAGCATCTTCATCGCGGCGGAGGCCACGGTGTTGAACTGTTTGCGTTCGAGGTCATAGACGGCCTGCTTGAGCGTGGCATGGATTTCGCGCCTTGCATTGGCGAGGCTGCCGGTCAGTTTCGCCGGAAGCGCATGCGAGATTGCGCTTTCGAGCGTATGGCCGTATGCCCAGACACGCCTGAGGAAACGGTGCGAGCCTTCGACGCCGCTATCGGACCACTCCAGCGTCTGCTCCGGCGGAGAGGCGAACATCATGAAAAAACGGGCCGTGTCGGCGCCATACTGGTCGATCAGCGCCTGCGGATCGACGCCGTTGCGTTTGGACTTGGACATGGTGCCCATGCCTTGGAAGTCCACCGGCTTGCCGTCGGCGAGCAGCTTCGCACCGACGACCTTGCCGTTCTCGTCATGTACCAGCTCGACCTCTTCCGGCGCGAAATATTCGATGCCGCCCTTGTCGGTGCGACGCGAGAAGATATGATTCAGCACCATGCCCTGCGTCAGCAGGTTGGCGAACGGCTCATCGTAATCGACGAGGTCCAGGTCGCGCATGACCTTGCTCCAGAAGCGCGAGTAGAGCAGATGCAGGATGGCGTGCTCGATGCCGCCGATATACTGGTCCACCGGCATCCAGTAGCCGGTCTGTTCGTCCACCATGCGCTCATTGCTGAAGCCACTGGCATAACGCGCGTAGTACCAGCTGGAATCGACGAAGGTGTCCATGGTGTCGGTCTCGCGCCTGGCCGGTACACCGCATTTCGGGCAGGTGCAGTTGAGGAAGTCCTCGCACTTGTTGAGCGGGTTGCCGGAACCGTCTGGTACGCAGTCTTCCGGCAGTTTTACCGGCAACTGATTGTCCGGCACCGGCACGTCACCGCAGTTGTCGCAGTGAATGATGGGGATGGGGCAGCCCCAATATCTTTGACGCGAGATGCCCCAGTCGCGCAGGCGCCAGTTGACTTGCTTGTCGCCCAGCCCCTTGGCCTTGAGGTCGGCGGCGATGGCATCGACTGCAGCTTCATGACCGAGGCCATCATACTTGCCGGAGTTGACGCAGACACCGTGCGACTTGTCGCCGTACCATTCCTGCCAGGCATCGAGCGAGAAGCTTTCGCCTTTGACGGCGATACTCTGGCGGATGGGCAGGTTATATTTTTTGGCAAAGGCGAAGTCGCGTTCGTCGTGCGCCGGCACGGCCATGACTGCGCCTTCGCCATAGCTCATCAGCACATAGTTACCGACCCAGACTGGCACCTGCTCGCCTGTCAGCGGATGGGTGACGCTGAGGCCGGTGTCCATGCCTTCCTTTTCCATGGTGGCGAGATCGGCCTCCATGACCGAACCCTGCTTGCATTTCTCGATGAAGGCGGCGAGTTCGGGATTGCTACGCGCGGCATGCGTCGCCAGTGGGTGCTCGGCGGCAACTGCGCAGAAGGTGACGCCCATGATGGTGTCGGCGCGCGTGGTGAATACCCAGAGTTTGCCGTCATCGATGAGCTTCCCGTCGGCATCCCTGATGTCGTGCGTGAAGGCGAAGCGCACGCCTGTGCTTTTGCCGATCCAGTTGGCCTGCATGGTCTTCACACGCTCGGGCCATCCTGGCAGCTTGTCGAGGTCATCCAGCAGTTCCTGCGCGTAGCGCGTGATGTTGAGGTAGTAGCCCGGAATCTCGCGCTTTTCGACTAGCGCGCCCGTGCGCCAGCCGCGGCCGTCGATGACCTGTTCGTTGGCGAGCACGGTCTGGTCCACCGGATCCCAGTTCACGATCTGGGTCTTCTTGTAGGCGATGCCCTTTTCCAGCATGCGCAGGAACAGCCATTGGTTCCACTTGTAATATTCCGGCTGACAGGTCGCGAGTTCGCGGCTCCAGTCGATGGCGAGCCCCAGCGACTTCAGCTGCTTCTTCATGTAGGCGATGTTGTCCCAGGTCCATTTGGCCGGTGGCACCCTGTTCTGGATGGCGGCATTCTCCGCCGGCAGGCCGAAGGCGTCCCAGCCCATGGGCTGCAGCACGTTGTAACCCTTCATGCGGTGGTAGCGGGCCAACACGTCGCCTATGGTGTAGTTGCGCACGTGCCCCATGTGCAGCTTGCCGCTGGGATAGGGGAACATGGAAAGACAGTAGTATTTTGGCTTGGAAGGGTCGGCTTCGGCGCGGAAGGCGTTATCGTTCTCCCATTTCTGCTGTGCGGCCTGTTCGATTTCGCGGAATGGATACTGCTGTTGCATGAGGTCGGGATTCTTCTGGTTGAAAATATGTGGATTATACCCTGAAGGCGAATGTCTTGCGTTTGCCGGGCCGGACCGTCATGCGTGCAATCCAGCTTGGGCGGCGGTCGTTTCCGCTCTGGCCCGGGATAGGCGTGAGCCGGTCGCACAAGCAACAAAAAAGCATCCCGCAGGATGCTTTTTTGCACAGTGCCCTACAGGGCACGTCATGACAGGGCTTCGAATATCTTCTGCTTGATCTCGTCAACCGGTCCGACGCCGGAGATCCTGACGTATTTGGGCGCCTTGCCACCCTGCTGCGCCAGTCCCGAGTAATAATCGACCAGCGGCTTGGTCTGGTTGTGATAGACCTGCAGACGCTTCATGACCGTTTCCTCACGGTCGTCCTCACGCTGTACCAGGTCCTCGCCGGTGACATCGTCCTTGCCGTCAACCTTGGGCGGATTGAACATGACATGATAGGTCCTGCCGGAGGCGGGATGCACGCGACGGCCGCTCATGCGCTTGATGATCTCCTCGTCTGGCACATCGATCTCGACGACGTAGTCGATATCGACGCCGGCCTGCCGCATGGCCTCGGCCTGCGGGATGGTACGCGGGAAGCCGTCGAACAGGAAGCCGTCCCTGCAGTCGCTGTCCTGGATACGCTCACGGATCATGCCGATGATGACCTCATCCGGCACGAGCGCACCCGCGTCCATGTACTTCTTGGCTTCCAGCCCGAGTGGCGTGCCTGCTTTGACGGCGGCGCGCAGCATGTCGCCGGTGGAGATTTGCGGAATGTTGAATTTTTCCTTGATATAGGTGGCCTGGGTACCTTTTCCGGCACCCGGTGCACCGAGCAGTATGACTCTCATGAAACGGTCTCCCTTCTGAAACGCCATTATATCAGGCGGACATGCGTTCAGTCGCCCGCATCTTCCGCAAGATGGTTGGCGATGTCGACGAATGCGCGTACCGGCAGGTTTTCCGCCCGTAACTGCGGGTCGATGCCGAGCGCAGCGAAGCCGGTATCGTCGAGCATGCCCTTGAGCGTATTGCGCAGCGTCTTGCGGCGCTGTGCGAACGCGGTCTGGACGACGCGAGCAAACAGTGCCTCGTCGGTGGCCGGGTACGGCGGCGCATCGTACGGCATGGCGCGGACGAATGCGGACTCGACTTTGGGCGGTGGGTTGAACGCTTCCGGTGGCACGGTCAGTAGATTTTCCATATGTAGGCGATACTGCAGCATGACGGA
Organism: Methylophilaceae bacterium; assembly: GCA_036562645.1. GTDB lineage: Bacteria > Pseudomonadota > Gammaproteobacteria > Burkholderiales > Methylophilaceae > UBA6140. Next base: position 77,641 of record DATCJT010000145.1, read on the forward strand.
CAGGCGGCCGTAGGCGGGACTGGATGGCTCGGCGACCATACGCTCGACGACCTCTTTCTGCAGCATGAAGTGCATGTCGGAGATGGCATCAACCTGATCGAGCAGATGGAAAAGGATGGGGGTGGAGATGTTGTAGGGCAGATTACCCACCACCCGGATTCTTGTGTTCGCCGAGCCGGCGGATGCCTGTGCGAGTGCGGAAAAGTCGAATTTCAGCGCGTCGATGTTATGGATGCTGATTTTCTCGGCTGGGTAATGGTTCTGCATCCAGTGCACAATGTCGCGATCCAATTCCACCACGTGCAGGTGCTTCAATCTTGCCAGCAGGGGCTTTGTCAGTGCACCCAGGCCCGGACCGATCTCCGCCATGAGGTCGTCTGCCTGCGGCTGTATCGTATCGATCAGGCTGTTGATAATGGCAGGGTCAGTCAGAAAGTTCTGACCGAAATGCTTCTTCGGGATATGTCTCATTCAGTGTGATCGGCCGGATAGCTGTGCGATTTCGATGGCGAGCCCGATCGCGGCGAGCAGGCTGCCGGTCTCTATGTTACCGGTGCCGGCTAGATCGAGTGCCGTGCCATGGTCGACCGAAGTACGAATGATGGGCAGTCCCAGCGTGACGTTGACGCCGCCGCCGAAGCTCGCGTGCTTCAGCACGGGAAGCCCCTGGTCGTGATACATGGCAAGCACACAGTCGGCTTGCTGCAGATGGCGTGGTGTGAACAGGGTGTCAGCCGGCAGCGGGCCGACGAGATTCATGCCTTCCTTGCACAATTTCTCCAGAACGGGGCCGATGACAGTGATCTCCTCGGTGCCCAGATAGCCGTTCTCGCCCGCGTGTGGGTTCAGCCCTGCCACCAGGATGCGCGGCGCGGCGATACCGAATCTCCGCATGAGGTCGTGGTGCAGGATGCGCAATGTGGATTCCAGGCTTTCCGACGTAATGGCTGCGCTGACATCCTTCAGCGGCAGGTGCGTGGTGGCTAGGGCGACCCGCATACCGCCGCCGACCAGCATCATGACCACTTTTCCGGTCTTGCTGTGCTCGGCCAGGAATTCGGTGTGCCCGGTAAATGGGATTTTCGCCTTATTGATGATGCCCTTGTGCACGGGCGCTGTCACCATGGCATCAAAGCGGTGCTGCAGGCAGCCCTCGAGCGCCGTGGACAGTGTGCTGAGGACATACTGGCTGTTGGCGCAGTTGAGACGGCCGGGCTCTACAGTCTGGGCGGTCGCAAGATGCATGACCTGCAGGCTGCCGTCACCTGCATGCCGTTGCCCCTGATCACGCTTGATGCGTAATTCCAGCCCGAGCGATTCAGCGCGCTGCAGCAGCACGATTTCATCGGCGATGACGACGATTTCAGCCGGAACGGCATGGTGCGCGAGCATCACGCACAGATCCGGACCGATGCCGGCAGGTTCACCGGCCGTCACGGCGATGCGAGGCAGTCTGCTAATCAACCCGTATCCCTCGTGGTTCGACGGCGATCAATATTTGTCTTCCAGGCGCAGTTCGACGTAGGCACGGTCACGCAGTTCGCGCACCCAGTCCTCGTAGGCCTCTTCCGCCTTGCGGGCGCGGATCTCCTGTCGCGCCTTGAAGCGGGCTGCTTCCCGCGTCATGTCCTGCTTGCGTCGTTCCAGCACCTGGATGATGTGGTAGCCGAACGGCGTACGCACGGGTTCGCTGATTTCGCCGGAGGCCAGCATGTTCATGGCCTGCTCAAACTGCGGCACTGTGTCACCCGGGTTGACCCAGCCGAGGTCACCGCCGCTGTTGGCCGAAGCATCCTCGGAATACTGGCGGGCCAGTTCGGCGAAATCGCCGCCATGATCTAGTCGTTCCTTGATCATGAGCATTTTCTGCTGCGCATCGCTTTCGGAAACGACCTCGCTCAGTTTGATCAGGATGTGGCGCAGTCTGGTCTGCTCGACCACCAGCGGCGAGGTGCCACCGCGCCTGTCGTTCAGCTTGAGGATGTGGAAACCGTTCGGGCTGCGCAGGATCTCGCTCAGCTGGCCCGGCTGCATCGACTTCAGGGCCTCGTTGAACAGGTCCGGAAGCTGGCTCGCGCTTCTCCAGCCCAGACTGCCGCCTTCCAGCGCATTGGGGGCGTCGGAGTAACGGGCGGAGACTTCAGCGAACGGCATGCCGTCGCGCAGGGCTTGTAGGGCTTCCTCGGCCTTTTCCTTGAGTTTCTGCAGTTCTTCCGGCGAGCCGTTCTCGGGGGTGCGTACGAGGATGTGGCCGATTTCATACTCGTCCTGCACATCACCGCGTGCGGATTGCGTGGTGAGATAGTTGTCGATTTCCGCTTCCGTGACGTTGACGCGGTTTTCCACCTCGCGTTCGCGCAACCGGGCGATGGTGATTTCGTTGCGGATATCCTCGCGGAACTTGCGGTAGCTGATGCCTTCCTGCTCCAGCGCTGCACGGAATTCCGACAGGGTCAGCTTGTTTTGCTCGGCGATGCGTTCGACCGTTCTGTCCAGCTGCGTGTCGTCAACGCGGATGCCGGTCTGTGCCGCATACTGCAAGAGCAGGCGGTCGTTGATCAGGCGCTCCAGTATCTGTCTTTGCAGCACGTCCGAGGGTGGCACGTTCGCGCCCTGTTTTTCCATCTGGCTACGGACGGTCTGGATGCGGTCGATCAGTTCGTTCTCGGTGATCACGGCCTGATCCACGATGGCGACGATGCGGTCTATCTTGTGGATTTCCTCAGCTGCCCGAGTCTGGCTGGTCAGCAAAGGGCTTGCCAGACACAGAATGAGTAGGATGCGGAATAATGTTGGCTTCATGAGGCGTTACTCTTTGGCTGGATCATATGAGTCGGTGATTTCACCGCTTGGACTGTAACCGGGGATGCTGCGTTCCAGGAGATTCATCGGGTTGGATCCGATAGATGTCAGACCCCCAAGTTCAAGCTGGAAGTAAAAGGCATAGTTGGCATCCGCGGTCGCGGTCGAAACACGCTGAAGGACGGTGCGTGCCTGCCAGCAGCCGGCATCGTATTCCAGACCGACGATGCCTTCAATCGGCTGGTTCTCGAAAAAGGAGTAATTCCATCGTCCGATGCCATACCAGCCAGGTGCCAGCGGCCATTGACCCGAAATATCGATTTGCTCCAGGCGATCTTCGGTGTAGCGGTAACCGAGATTGAGCACCTTGCCCGGTTCCGGATTGTACCTTGCGCTGATATTGGATTTGACTGTAGCCGAGCGGTCGGTGTTGTATTGCCATCCGGCATCGATGTTCCAGTGGTTGGTTAGTCTGGCGGTAACGGCGGTGACGATGTCCGAGCTGTTGTTGGTACGCTTTTCCGCGCCCGGCATGGTGACCTTCTGATCGGAGAAGTAGAAACGTTGCCCTATCATGGCGGCGAGCCGCTGCTGACCGGTTCTGGCGTCGATCATGCGCGTGGTCAGTGCCAGGCTGAGCTGGTTGGCATCGTTGATGCGGTCGTTTCCGGTGAACTGATTTTCCAGGAACAGGCTGCCGATGTTCAGGTCGGCATCTGCCGTATCGAAGATGGGGAACATCGACTGAT
>DATCJT010000147.1:0-2615 GCA_036562645.1 Methylophilaceae bacterium
ATCTCCTGCAGGAAGTCGAGGCCGGAGCCGTTGGGCATGCGGATGTCGCTGACGACGACCTGCGGCTCCTCGCGATTCAGCGCGTTCAGCGCTTCCGGCACGGAAGAGAACGTCTTGAATTCCATGTCCGTGCGGGCCAGGGCCTTTTCAAACACCCAGCGGATGGATTTGTCGTCATCTATGATCCAGATCGGTTTCATTGGTATGTTTCCTGTTGCGGTTTATTGCTTCGGCAGCGTGCAGTGCATGGCCGTGCTTTCGATCGGTAGCAGTATGGTGAAGCAGGTGTGTCCCGGCTGGCTCTCGCATTCGATCATGCCATGGTGTTGCGTGATGAAGGTCTGCGCCAGCGTGAGTCCCAGTCCGGAACCGCCCTCGGTGCCGGAAACGAGCGGGAAGAAGATACGGTCGCGTATCTCCGGAGGAACGCCAGGGCCGTTGTCGATGATTTGCAGCTTGATGGCGACACGGTAGCGCTTTCTGGCCAGCGTGACCTGCCGTTCCGCGCGCGTGCGGAAGATGATCTCGGCATGCGTCCCCGCGCTGATTTGCTGCCGCATGGCTTGCGCCGCGTTGCGGGCGATGTTGAGAACGGCCTGTATCAGTTTCTCGCGGTCGCCGATCAGTTCCGGCAGGCTGATGTCGTAGTCGCGCTTGATGGTGATCCCATTGGGGGATTCGGCCAGCAGCAGGCTGCGAACGCGCTCCAGGACCTCGTGGATGTTGGTCGGTTCATACTTGGGTATGCGGTGGGGGACGAGCAGTCTATCCATCAATGACTGCAGGCGATCCGCCTCCTTGATGATGACCTGGGTGTATTCGCGCAGGCTCACTTGCGGCAGCTCATGTTCGAGCAGTTGTGCGGCACCGCGTAGGCCGCCGAGCGGGTTGCGGATCTCGTGGGCCAGATTGCGCAGCAGTTCGGCATTGGCCTGTTGCTGGATCAGCATGCGTTCCTCGCGCGCGATGCGTAGCTGCTGATCCATCTGCTGGAATTCGAGCACGAGGCAGGCCGGCGGCAGGTCGACCGGCGTGACGGTGCAGGTCACGGCAAAGGAGTTCTGGCGCAGGGTGGTGATGAGGAACTCATGCTCGCGGAACGGGCTGTGGTTCCTGATGGCGTTTTCCAGTGCGCTGTGCAGGATTTCGCAATCGGGGAACACCTGCGAGATATTGAGGCCGCGAATCTGGCGCGCGCTGAGTGCGAACACGACTTCCGCCCCGGGGTTGGCATAGACGACCTTACGCTCTCTGTCGAGCAGGATGACGGCCGTCGCGAGATGTTCCAGTCCGGCAAATGATGAGGGAGTGGTTTGATCCATGGCAGCTTAGGCTAAGCAAAAGCCAGGCCATGAACCCGTGTTCCGGCGGAAAGTTTATTTGAGCGCTTCCAGCTCTTTCTGCAGCAGTTCGATATTCTTCTCATGGGCATCAACATTGGCCTGCAACTGCTTCATCTTCTCTTCGAACTTGGCGACGTTGCGATAGGTCTTGCCGTCCGCGCCACGATAGACCTCTGGCTTGGATGCGCCTTCCTCGTAGGCCTTCTTCGCTTCCTCCAGAGCCTTGCGTTCGGCTTCGAGCTCCTCCAGCAGGATCTTTCTGCGGGTATCGTCGCGCTGGCTTTGCGTCTGTCGGTCAACACGCGGAAAGTCGGAAGGGGATGGTGTCCTGGTTTCGCGGCTGGGGGTGGATGCACCATTCTTGGGCGGCGGATCGATGTCCAGTTTCTGGGCACCTTTTGTGGGCACGTTGGTATAGGTCACGCGACCATTCTCGTCGATGATCTTGTAGATTTCGGCAGAGGCGGCCGGCATCCAGGCCATGGCCGTGGCTGCCAGTATAAACGACGTCAGAGAACGTTTCATGCGCGGTCTTCCCATAATGATGGAGTGTAGTGGAGTCATGCCGTCAAGGCAACGACAAGGAACCGTGGCGGGTTGACTGGATGTCGTACCGGGCGCATATGAAAAACGGCAGCGTGTGCTGCCGTTTTTCCTGTCCGGGCGGCATGCCGCCCTTGCTGCGTCCGTGCGGAATCAGCAGCTGTAGTACATGCTGAACTCGACGGGGTGCGGCGTCGTGCGCAGCTTGTTGACTTCTTCCATCTTCAGCTCGATGTAGCTGTCGATCCAGTCGTTGCTGAAGACGCCGCCGCGGGTCAGGAACTCGCGATCTTTGTCCAATGCCTCCAGCGCCTGTTCGAGTGAAGAGCAGACGGTCGGGATCTGCGCATCTTCCTCGGGCGGCAGATGGTAGAGGTCCTTGGTTGCCGGTTCACCCGGGTGGATCTTGTTCTGTACGCCGTCGAGACCGGCCATCAGCATGGCACTGAAGGCGAGGTAGGGATTGGCGGTCGGATCCGGGAAGCGGGCTTCGACGCGGCGGGCCTTGTCGCCGTGTACGAACGGGATGCGGATGGCAGCCGAACGGTTCTTGGCGGAATAGGCCAGCTTGACCGGTGCTTCGAAGTAAGGCACCAGACGCTTGTAGGAGTTGGTGCTCGGGTTCGTGATGGCGTTCAGCGCGCGGGCGTGCTTGATGATGCCGCCGATGTAGTACAGGGCGAACTCGCTGAGGCCGGCATAGCCGTTGCCTGCGAACAGGTTCTTGCC
>DATCJT010000149.1:0-1954 GCA_036562645.1 Methylophilaceae bacterium
CCGGTGTTTGTCAAAGAAGATGTCCGTTTTCTTCAGGCTACATGCTCTAAATTTCGCTGTGCGTGAGTGCTCTGCTTTTCGGGGTTGAGCCAGACCTCGGCGGCGGGTCGCCAATCGCGTGTCGGACGTCCTTTCCAGCGCTGGGGCATGGCCTGCCTGGCGGCCTCGTAAACCTGTTGACGCGCCTGCAGCAACAACGCCTCCTGTCCGTAGTGGCGTTGCGCCGGGGTCACGAACTTGATGGCGCTGTGGCGGTGCTCGGTGTTGTACCAGGTCACGAAGCGCAGCACCCATCGACGTGCGTCCTCGAGACTCGCGAACGGTTTGCTCGGATAAGCGGGCGTATATTTCAATGTCCGGAACAATGCCTCGGAATACGGGTTGTCGTCGCTGACCGACGGGCGGCTAAACGAAGGCATAATGCCCAACCGCTGCAAGGTCGCCAGCATTGTGGCCCCTTTCATGGGCGAGCCGTTATCTGCGTGCAGCACGAGTTGTTCGCGGCGTACACCGTGACGCATGCATGCCTTCGTGATGAGGGTGGCGGCATGTTCGGCACGCTCGTCAACATGTACTTCCCAGCCTACGATCATACGGCTGTAAACGTCCAGCACCAGATACAGCCTATAGAACTGGCCGCGCACCGTCGTCGGCAAAAATGTGATGTCCCAGCTCCAGACCTGCAACGGGGCATGAGCCACCCAGGCCTGGGGCCGCGAGACGCTGCGCGGGGGGTGTGCCCGGCCCCGCCGATGCCCTTGGCCATATTCACGCAACACGCGGTAGAAGCTTGACTCGCTGGCCAGGTATACGCCTTGATCGGCCAGGCGCGGCACGATCTGCGACGGCGGCAGGCTCTGATGTTCGTGGCTATTACAGGCGGCCACAATGGCCGCCTTCTCCTGGGGGGTCAATGCGTGGGGGCAGGGTTTTCTCGGTGCGCCCTTGCGTTGATCCTGTAACGTCGGTGCACTGCGCCAACGGCGTAGCGTACGACAGCTCACACCAATGGTTACGCAGGCGCGTGACTGGCGAGCGCCTGCCCGTACTGCTTCGTCAATCAGGGTAATGGCCATCTGTTTCACCTCCAACGGAATCAATCGTCCTCGTTCGTGCCCCAGATGGCCTGCCATTTTTTTGACAGCGTCAGCAGCGCGGCAGCTTCAGCCAGCGCCTTCTCCTTTCTGCGTAGTTCTTTCTCCAGAGCACGGCTTTTCTTGCGCTCTGCAGCCAACTCTGCCTTGCTGGCCGGCGCTTCTGTATCCGCACTCTCAAAGGCTTCACGCCAGGCGTCGATCTGCTCGGGATACAGTCCGCGCTCACGGCAGTATTCCGAGCGTTCGGACTCGTTCATCGCGGCCGTCTGAATCACTGCAGTCAGTTTGGCTTTGGCATCCCACTCATCCGCCTGCGTCGACTTCTTGGGCACAATAAATCCCTTGGCTCGAAACTGCTTCTTCCAGTTATAGAGACTGGCCTCCGAGATGCCGGTTTCACGGCTCACAGCGGCCACCGTCTGATTGTGCGGCGGCATCAACTTTCTGACCACCTGTTCTTTGAATTCTGCGCTGTAGCTGGGCACTGCTTCACTCCGTCCGCCCCCTCAAATTTCCAAATCAACCGAGCGGACATCTATTGTGACAGAGGGGGGGGTCCAAATACCCTGAAAGTGGCGATTGTTTGAGCAATTTTTAACCATTTTTGAACAATTGGGTCGTCAGATCGATTTTTGAACACGTGAAATCGAGTATTTCAGACCTTCCCTAGAAAATAGCAGAATTATTTCTTCAACAATCCCCCATGCCTGTATTGACGGACATGGGGGATTGTCTGTTACGTGACAATGCGCAGGTTGACTGGCACTGATTTGTAGCAAGGGATGCCACTGTCTGGATCGTGATATTCCATCGGGCACAAGTCATTGGCCTCAGGGAAATATGCGGCAACACTGCCG
>DATCJT010000157.1:0-1919 GCA_036562645.1 Methylophilaceae bacterium
CGGCAGCTGCGGCCAGTCTGCGCCTTCGGCATGCCCGGAATGCGGCCAGATTTGCGCGCCGCAGGCACGTTTTTGCGGCTTCTGCGGCGCTGCCATCCTGGCTGCAGGCATGGCGACCGGCGGACTTAGCTTTCTGTTGCATCCCTCCGAGCGCAAATTAGTCACGATCCTGTTCGTCGACATGATCGACTCTCTGATGACCATCAGGGACTCCGACCCGGAAGAGGCGCATGAGCTTCTGTCCAAAGCCCTGGGTGTGATGACGGCAGCGGTGCATTCCTGCGGCGGTACCGTTGCACGGACCCTGGGCGATGGATTGATGGTGCTGTTCGGCGCGCCGACAGCCCGGGAAGATCATGCCGTCGCAGCCTGTCACGCTGCATTACGCATTATTGAGGCCGTGCAACAGATGTCAGCTGATATACAGCCGCTTAATGTCCGCATCGGTCTGCATTCTGGGCTGGTTGTGGTAGGACAATCGGCCAACGACTTGAACAGCGAATATGACGCCACAGGCGTTGCCGTACACATTGCCTCTCGCCTGCAACATGCCGCCCAACCCGGAAGAGCCCTGCTTACGGCAGCAACACAGAAGCTGGTAGACCGCGACATGCTGACCCGCTCCCGCGGCTTTGTCGCCATCAAGGGACTGGACGAGCCGATCGAGCTGTTCGAGCTCTGCGGTGCGCGAGAGCGGCCATCGGCTGGTTCTTCGAAAGATTCCGTCTTTGTCGGACGTGCTTCAGAACTCGTCGATCTCGGCGGCGCTCTTCGCTCCGTCCTTTTGGGCAAAGGGCGCTTCATCGGCATTGCTGGCGAAGCCGGTATCGGCAAATCCAAACTGATCGAAACCTTTCTTGAACTCCATGCAGACTCAGCATCGATCTTCCGTACCGCCTTGGAACGCTACTCGGGAACCGTGCCTTTCCATCCAGTGCGAGACCTGCTGACTGCCATTTTGGGGTTGGCAAATCTCTCAGGTCCCGAGAAGCACCCCGCCCTTCTGCGGCGGCTACAAGAACTTGGCCTGGACTCCTTGGGACTGGAGGTTCCTCTGGCCGATCTTCTGGAAACCGTCGCTCCACCGCCGGACTGGCTGTCTCTGAATCCGGAGGTACGCAATCACATGACGATTTCTGCCGTACGCTCCTTGCTGCTGCGGGAAAGCGAGCGGCGTCCTCTTATTCTGGTGATCGAGGATGTGCAGCGTGCAGACTCAGCCACGATTAACCTGATCGGCAATCTCGCCGATGCTATCGCGTTGCACCGTATCTTGCTGCTGGTTTCGTTCCGGCAGGATTTCGAAGCACCCTGGAATGGAAAGCCGACCTATCGCACGCTTCGGCTGGAACGGCTGGATGCCGCAGAAACGGATGAGTTAATTGACCGGCTGGTAGCCAAATCTGCCAGCCGAACATTGCGGAATCTGTTGCTGACGCGCAGCCAGGGCAATCCGCTTTTCCTGAATGAAAGCATCCATGCCTTGATGGAGTCCGGTGCGCTCACAGGAGAGATCGGCGCTCTGGAGGTTATGCGTGAGCCTGGCAAATTGGATACGCCGGATTCAGTGAGTGCGCTGATTGCCGAGCGCGTCGATCATCTGCCGCCTGATCTTAAAACCCTGTTGCAGATTGCCAGTGTGCTAGGCGAACAATTCCGCTCCGACATCCTGGGGGCGCTCAACGCGATGCCGCCGGAGTCATTGCAGGCCGCCCTGGAGGGTTTGGAGACGCAGGAATTCATCCGGGCGGTGACGCATCCCCCGACGCCGATATATGCTTTCCGGCATGCGCTGTTTCAGGAGGTCTGCTACGCCAGCCTGCTCAAACGACGGCGGCGAGAGCTGCATGCCCGGGTTTTCTCCGCGCTGGCCGGCAGCAAGGGCGATGGCGATGCTCCGCCTGTTGAACAGCTTGCCC
>DATCJT010000159.1:0-32630 GCA_036562645.1 Methylophilaceae bacterium
TTCCAATAGCAGGATGCGCCGTAGGTCCCCGCTACCGACGAACAGGACATCCCGACGCTCTTCGACACCGGCAGGCAGATCGATGCCGGCCGCGCCAAACGGCAAATAATGCGCATCCAGTCCTTTGCAGCGACGGAAGAAATTCGTCGTCACTTCCGAGAATGAGAAAATCCGGTCATATACGACCAATTCCCTTTCTAGGAAAAAGATGAACTCGCGCCTTTTCGAGTACAGATTACAGCTGTCGGTATCGTAAAGATACAGACGGCAGCCGAACTGGTCGGCGACCTGCCTCAGCCAGCGCGGCTCGACGAACTTGTAGATGAAGCCGATCACCAGTATCGCCTGCGGCCGTTCCCTGTCCAGTATGTCGAGGATGGCATCGGGATGCACTCTGGGAAGCTGAACGAATTCATCCATGCCGTCCCATCTGTTGAGCAGCTTGGAAATGCCTGACCGTATCCCATAAAACGGTATGCGATCCAGCATATGGCAATCGTAGTGGCAGGACTCGACTCCTGATGCTTCGAACGCCTGCCGCATTTCCCTGCCCAGCGGTACACCGCCGATACCATCGAGTATCAGAACCTTGCCGACGGACCTTGCGTCCAAGTGCTCAATCTGCATCATAAACCTTCAATCGTCGATTCCCTGCCCGTACGGATTCATGGTTCGCCGATCTTTTCATTGCAGCAGTCGGTCAGCAATCCGGTAGCCAACGCCAATTGCCTGAACCTGACACGGGCAGCCTGATCGCTAAAATGCTCTTCCAGACTCTGCAACATGGCAAGCGGATTCCACTTGCCGTCCAGACCAGCGACTTCCAGCAATCTGTCCGCCAAGGCATGCACATCCGATAAGGGGAAAAGCCAGCCTATGCCCTGCACGACCTCCGCCCCACCACCGCAATCACTGCAGATGATCGGCAAGCCCGCCGCCATCGCTTCCAGCAAGACCATGCCGAACGGCTCATGGTCGGAAGTCAGCGCAAAGACATCGAATGCACGGAAATATCTGCGTCCGTTCGGCACCTGCCCGGCAAATCGGACCCGGTCCGCAACGCCCAGCTCGGCAGTCAGCTTCTTTAATTCCTGCTCCAGCGGTCCCGAACCCATGATCAGCAACAGGCTGTTCTCCGGCAGTTGCGGCAAGGCCCTGGCAAAGCCGCGAATCAGTGTCGCCTGATCCTTGTCACGATGCAGACGTCCGACATTGCCGACCACCCAGGCGTCCGCCGGCACGTCCAGCAGCCGGCGCGCCTCACCCCTGTCCAGCAGTTCGGCCTTAACTGCCTCGACATCAATACGGTTGTATAGCGTTTCTATCCGGTCATGCGACCAATGCGGCAGGCGCGCGCGCATTTCGTCACGCACGGCGTTGGAAACGCCGAGCAGCAAAAGACGGCGGCGGAACAGATTGACCAGAAGGCGGCGGCCGTATCGGTCGAAATCGCCGAAATTGTGACGAACGCTGACGACCGGCAGCCGTGTCGCCAGCAGGGCAACATAGGTCGGCTTGGCCCGGTGTGCAATGCAGAAACGATATTCCTTCTCTGCCGCGATTTGACGCACCCTTCTGATTGCATCCAGCTTCAATCCGCCAACCTCCCGGCTTTCGTAGCCCAGGAAGATGACCTCATCCGATGCCGTCACTTGGACGACCTCATCATCCGGAGTGCCGGTCAGATAGACCGTCGTGACCTTGATGCCGCTATCCTTGAACAGGGCCGCGTACTGGCGCGAGCAGTCAAGAAAGGGGGGGTAGTAGCAATGGCTGATCTGCAGGACGTGCACACTCATTCCCCCTGACGACACTCCCACTGCCAGGCATGCCGGATGATATCCTCCAGATCGGCATATCTGGGTTGCCAGCCGAGCATGGTGCGCGCCCGCGTAGCATCCGCGACCAAACGGGCCGGATCTCCCGGCCGGCGAGGCGCGGTCACGAACGGCACTTCCCTGCCGCCGACGGCGGCCACGGCATCCATCACCTGCCGGACGCTGTAACCGGCGCCGTTACCAAGATTGAAAGCCATTGGCTCACCGCCGTCCTGCATGTACTGCATGGCAAGTAGATGTGCGTCGCAGAGGTCCTCGACATGGATGTAGTCGCGTATACAGGTGCCATCAGGCGTGTCGTAATCATCACCAAACAACTTCAGCGGCGGCATCTTCCCCAGGGCCGCCCGGATCGCCAGCGGGACCAGATGGGTTTCCGGCTCGTGCCGCTCACCGAGACGCCCCTTCGCATCGGCACCGGCGGCATTGAAATAGCGCAGGGCGACATAATTCAAACCGTGAGCGCGTCGAAAATCCCCCAGCATCGTTTCCACCATGAGCTTGGATGCGCCGTAGGGATTGACTGGCTTGCACGAATGCTGCTCATCGATCGGAACATAGTCTGGTTCGCCGTAGACCGCGGCTGTCGAGGAGAACACCAGCCGGTCTATGCCATGGTCGCGCATCGCCTCCAATAGCGTCAGTGTCGCGAAGGTGTTGTCACGATAGTATTTTCCTGGCTGGCCGACCGATTCCCCGACCAGTATTCTGGAGGCGAAATGAAAAACGCCGTCGAACCTCTGTCCGCTGAACAGCCCATCAAGAAAGGCTCGATCGGAGAAATCCCGCACGATCAGCTCACCACCCAGCACGGCATCGCGATGACCGTTCGACAGATCATCGACCACAGTCACACGATGCCCCTGTTCGAGCAATAGCGCGACCATATGTGAGCCGATGTAGCCTGCGCCACCTATCACCAGATAATGCATTGACTGTTCTTTCCCCTTCGCGGCTATTCGGCGGATATGCCCGGTGTCTTTCTGTTTTCCGGCATCATAATCCATAACATAGACCAAATCATTCCGCCGGAAACGCCGATATCTTCCTCAGATGATCGCGGATACGGCGTTCACACGCGGATGACAGCCCCGCATTGGCAAAATATGAATCCTCTACGCGCAGCCAGCCGGCTTCGCCCAATGCCCGTATCTGCTCAGGATAGCGATGGAGATGGTTGAAATTCCTGCACCGCGTCATACACCATAGAGGCCATGGATAGATGCGCATATCCGCGATGTCGATCAGACCCATTCCGCCATCCGCACACAGCACGATGTTACCCAGATGCAGCGACCGGAAATGGACGCCGTGCCGGTGCAGCAGCGCAACGAAACTGCCCAGCCGGTACAGTTCATCAGCGGTCAAGGTGCTACGCTCGAGTCTTTCGCGCAGCGTCTCCCCGGCCAGTGGCGTATAGAGCACAGCGGTCTCTGCCGGTGTCTCCAGATGAAACAGTTGCTTGACCTCTACGGTCGGGATACCGAGCCGGCGTAATCGCGCAGCATTGCTGCAGAAGCGCCGTGCATAGGAATAAATGCGTGCAATGCTAAACCTGCCACGCACGCGAAACACCTTGAGCATATCGCCACTCGCGAGCCGCATGACCTTAATGCCGCGTTCATCCTGCTCGAGGATGCGGGCATCACGCAGCATCGCACTGAATTCCGCGGCACTCAACAGCTGGCTGCGACGCATCATCGGGAACTCAATCCTGCAGCAATGCGGAAAGCTGATCGATAACGGGGATATCGTGCGCTGCGCAATATTCCTGCCAGCCATCGAATTCAGTCATACTGCTGACGAAAACGAAATCGAGTCCGGCAGCGACGGCGGCCTCATGGTCATAGCGGCTGTCGCCAAGATAAAGTGCCGGCTTCCGGATATTGCCACGACTCAGCTCTCGGGCCAGCACATCATCCTTGTTGTCAGGGCTACCGAATATGCCGGCGTCGAATAAGCCGTCCAGCCGGCGCGCACTGAACAGCTGGCGCAACTCCTGCTGATCACCGCCGGACAGGACCATCCAGTTCGTATTCGCACAGCGTGCGCGCAGCTCCTCGAGACCCTCGGCAACCCTGCAGTGCAGAAGACCATGCTGGATTTCCTGCGCGAAGCGGTCGAGCAGAAAACGGATGTCCTCTTCCTGCACCGGCCGTCCCATGATCTCGGTCAGAAAATAACGGTATTTGGGATAGCGGGAAACACCGCCCAGCCGGATGTGATAATCCATCAGCGCCCTTGCCTGCTGTTCACTGGCGCCAAAGGCAATGGCAGTGTCGAAATAGGCCTGCGACTTGAGCCGGTTCGAGTCGAGGATGACGCCGTCACAATCGAACACCAGCGTCTTATATCGCGACAGGTCGATCATCAGTTCGGCAACCGGGCGGAGCCACGCCCCGCCCCAGTCCGTCAGGCAGCCTTGATGGAGCTGGCCTCCCTGGCCAGCCGTGTGATGCGCTTCCAGTCCTTCTCCGCGACTGCATCGGCCGGCGTCAGCCAGGTACCGCCGCAGACCACGACGTTTGGTAACGCAAGGAACTGCGGCGCAGTCTCGACGGTGATGCCGCCAGTCGGGCAGAACTTGACGTCACCGAACGGACCGGCGAACCCCTTGAGCAGATTGATGCCGCCGACGGCAACTGCCGGGAACAGCTTGAGGAAATAGTAATCATCGGCATTGGCCGTCATGATTTCGCTGCCGGTGGAAACGCCGGGCAGCAACGGCAATCCCATGGCGCGAGCTGCCTGCCCGAGCTCACTGGTGTAGCCTGGGCTCACCGCAAACTGACAGCCTACGTCCTTGCATGCCTGCGCATCCTTGACGCTGCGCACGGTGCCAGCACCGACGATCGCTTCGGGCACAGCCTTGGCAATGGCTTCCATGGCCTGCAGTGCACAGGAGGTGCGCAAGGTCACCTCAAGCACCTTGATACCGCCTTCCAGCAAGGCTTCCGCCATCGGCACGGCATCCTCCACCTTGTTGATGACGATGACGGGAATCACCGGCCCATGATTGGCTAAATCTAATGTGTTCATGCTGACAAGATCTCTCAAAATTTACGAATGGTAATCAGGATGCCTGGCATCGGAAATCCGGACGGGGTATCGGAGGCGGACCTGACCGCACGCCGAGCCACATCCGGCATCACTCACTTTACAGCCAGGTGATGGCACCCTCTTCAGCCGACCTGACGTTCTTGCGCATGCCGCCGAACAGTTCGCGCCCCATGCCGTGCGAATTCTCCAGCATCTGGCTTTCGCTCATCGTCGCATAAGGCCGTGCAGCCCAGGTCTCTTCGTCGATCAGGACATTGAGCGTGCCTTCGATGGCATCCAGACGAATGATGTCACCGGTCTTGACCTTGGCGATCGGACCTTTATGCAGCGCTTCCGGACTCAGGTGGATAGCTGCCGGCACCTTGCCCGAGGCCCCGCTCATGCGGCCGTCGGTCACGATGGCGACCCGGAATCCCTTGTTTTGCAGGGCTGCCAGTGGCGGCGTCAGCTTGTGCAGTTCCGGCATACCACAGGCAGCGGGTCCCTGGAAGCGCACCACGGCAACAAAATCGCGTTCCAATTCACCGGCCTTGAACGCATTCAGCAATTCCTGCTGCGTCGTGAACACGATCGCAGGTGCCTCGATGATATGGCGGTCGATGGGCACGGCAGACACCTTGATGACGGATCGTCCCAGATTGCCCGTCAGCAGCTTCAGGCCGCCTGTCTCGCTGAACGGGGAATCCGCGTTGCGGACGACCTTGTCATTCGGTGTCTTCTTCGGTAGGTCACGCCATACCAGACGATCGCGCACGAGCTCCGGCACCTTGGCATATTCATGTAGCCCACCTTCGACGACGGTGGTAACATCCGGATGCATATAGCCGCCATCGATCAGTTCACGAATGATGAATGAGGTGCCGCCCGCGGCCTGGAATTCATTGACATCGGCACTGCCGTTCGGATAGACGCGGGACAGCAGCGGTGTCGTCTGCGACAGTTCGGCACAGTCCGTCCAGTCGATGATGATGCCTGCTGCGCGGGCCACGGCAACCCAGTGGATCAGGTGATTGGTCGAGCCGCCAGTGGCAATCAGCGCCACCATCGCATTGACGATGACGCGCGGATCGACCAGCCTGCCGATCGGCGTGAACCTGTGCTGACCTGCCGTGATGGAAAGCGCCGTGCGCACTGCCTCACGGGTCAGCTCCTCGCGCAGCTCCGAAGCCGGATGAACGAATGCGGACCCCGGTACATGCAGCCCCATGGCTTCCAACAGCATCTGATTGCTGTTGGCCGTACCGTAGAATGTACAGGTACCGATACCATGATAGGCTGCCGACTCAGCCGCCAGCAGTTCGCCGCGACCCACGATGCCGCGTGCATAATGCTCTCGTACGGTCGATTTCTCGCTATGGCTCATGTTACTGCTCGCCATCGGACCGGCCGGGACGAACACACAGGGCAGATGCCCGAAATGCAATGCGCCGATCAGAAGACCGGGGACGATCTTGTCACAGACGCCGAGCAACAGCGCCGCATCGAACACGTCGTGCGAAAGCGCAATCGCCGTGCTCATCGCGATCGTGTCACGCGAGAACAGGCTGAGCTCCATGCCCGGCTCTCCCTGGGTGACGCCGTCACACATGGCCGGCACACCGCCAGCAACCTGGACGGTCGCGCCGTGCTTGGCCGCCTCGTCGCGAATGATGTCAGGGAATCTTTCATACGGCTGATGTGCCGACAACATGTCGTTGTAAGCCGTCACGATGCCGATGTGCGGGGCACGCTCAGCCACGACGCGCAGCTTGTCATTGCTCGGCAGTGCGGCAAACGCATGCGCCACATTGGCGCAACCCATGCGATCCGCACCGCGCGGCCTCGCAATGGCGGCCTCCATCCGCTGCAGGTAGGCCTGCCTGGTCGGAGCGCTGCGCTCCCGGATACGCTGGGTGATTTCAATCAAGGACTGTTTCATAAACAACCGCCGAAAAACTTAGGTACAGATTTCGATTATGCAGTCATGCCGGAGCGCGGTCAAATCGCGCTTCCACCGCAAAAAAGCCCCGACATGTCAAGAAAAATTTGCAAATAATGCACTAAGACAAGCTCAAGACTTGGTCACGAGCACGTCTTCCATCATCAGATATTCGAGGTCGCAGCCGTAGAACATGTTCAGCGCATCAGTCGGACTGCAGATCATCGGCTCGCCACGACGATTGAGCGAGGTGTTGAGCACCACCGGCACATTGCGCAGCTTTTCCAGTTCCTCGATCAGGGCGTAGTAGCGCGGGTTGGTTTCGCGCGTGACGACCTGGGCACGCGCAGTGCCGTCCTCATGCACGACTTCCGGGATACGCGCCTTCCAGTGTTCGGCGACATCGAAGGTGAACGTCATGTAGGGCGCAGGATGGGTCGTCTGCAGGATATCTGGCGCGACGCGGTCCAGCATGCTCGGGCAGAATGGGCGCCAGCGCTCGCGATACTTGATCTGCGCATTGATACGGTCGGCGATGCCCGGCTGGCTGGGGTCGCCCAGAATGCTGCGGCAACCCAGGGCGCGCGGACCGAACTCCATGCGCCCCTGGAACCAGGCGAGCGGATTGCCGGCAGCCAGGATCTCGGCCGCCTTGCGCGGCACATCCTCGATACGCCTGAATACAGGCTTGGCCGGATGCATCTCGCACGCGGCAAGACATTCCTCCGTCGTATATGACGGGCCGAGATATGCATGCTGCATCGGCTCCACCGACTCGCCGAGCTGTACGGCGGCATAGGTGGCTGCGCCGAGCGAGGTACCGGCGTCACCGGACGCAGGTTGCACGAACAGCTCCCGGACATGCGGCAGCGCTATGATGCGCTGGTTGAGCTTGACGTTGAGCGCAACACCGCCGGCCATCGCAATACGACCGGTCTCGCGGATGATGTCGCCGACGTAATAGTCGATCATCTCCAGAGCGACATCCTCCAGCAGTTGTTGCACCGCAGCCGCGTAATGGATATAGGGATCATCGATCTCGTCCCCCTGCCGCCTGGGGCCCAGCCAGTCCACCAGATCGGGCGTGAAGTAGTAACCCTTGCCGTTTTCTTTGTAGCGGCGTAGGCCGACGACATTGACATAGCGGGTGTTGACCCTCAGTTCGCCATCCTTGAAGCTGACCAGTCGCGACAGATCGAACTTCTTCGGGTCGCCGTAAGGCGCCATGCCCATCACCTTGAACTCGCCATCCAGCATCTCGAAGCCGAGATATTCGGTGATGGCACCGTACATGCCACCGAGCGAGTCCGGGTCATAGAATTCCTTGATCTTGTGAATCTTGCCGTTCTCGCCGTAGCCGAAGAAGGTCGTAGCATATTCACCCTTACCGTCGATGCCGACGATTGCGGTCTTTTCCTTGAAGCCGCTCAAGTGATAGGCACTGCTGGCATGCGACAGATGGTGCTCGACCGGGAAAAAGCGCGCATTGGTGATGCCTAGGTCCGCCATCAGAGCCAGTGTCTTGTCGCGATTGCGGCGATAGCGGCGATTGCCGTTGAAAATGGCGTCCAGAGCACGGTCCGGCGCATACCAGTGACGCTTGGCGTAATGCCAGCGCGCTGCCGAACTGATGGGGATCTCGCCGTACGGAAACGCGACGACATCGACCTGTTCCGGACGCACGCCGGCTTCCTTCATGCAGTATTTGGCCGCCTCGTAAGGGAACAGGTTCTTAGCGTGCTTGTCACGGATGAAACGCTCTTCCTCCGCCGCTGCGACGATCCGGCCATCAACCAGAATGGCGGCCGAAGGATCGTGTCCAAGCGCACCGGATAGACCTAGAATAATCATGCTTCAAGACTCACTAGAATGGTTCAAGTAAATTTGGCAAACACAGGCTCAATGACGCAGCACCCGCGCCAGCAGTGCGCTGACGCCATAAGCCTCGGTCAGGGCATCGGCCAGCGCCTGCCGCCAGCGGGACTGCCCGTCCCAGTTGCGTAACAGCCGCCGCAGGTCGCGCACATGTCCGCGCTCAAACAGATGCCGGCAGCGCACCTCGCGCATACTGTCGAGGTCGATCAGCACCGGCTGCGTTCCATCCATGCGGATGTTGCTGGCCTTCATGTCGCCATGAACGATCTGCAGGCGCTGCAGCTTGTACATCAGCCGCGCCAGCGCCCGCAGACCTGCCAGTTTCTGCGCATCCGTAACGGCATCGGATTCCAGCCATTGGCCGATATCCGGCGCATCGACATAGGCCGCTACGAAATAGGCACGGCCGCGCAGCGGACCGAACCTGCACTCCAGCAGCGCGACGGGTGGCGGCGTGACGACGCCGTACATCAGCAGTCGATGCGCATTGCACCATGATGCGGCGGCTCGGCTGGGGCGCCAGAATCTGCCGATCCAATGCCGGAAACTTTTGATATTGTAACGTTTAACCACGTACTTTCGGTCATCATCCTGCATCAGGCCGACCGTACAGGTATTGCCGCTCTTCAGACACCGGCAGCCTTCGCCCTCGAGCAACGCGTCCGGATCCTGCCACAGTCTCCGCACCAGCCCCGTCCCAGCACTGGTACGTACAGCGGCCAGGAATCGTCGCCAGTCATGCCGCACGACGACATCCGTGCATTGCCGCAGCACTTTTCTTTCGGCATAGGCTCGCACCGCCCCCTGCCGGTATCGCGCTACCCGCCTTGCCATGTCATACAGATCGGGCAGAGCGTGATACGCTCGATGCTCGGCATACGTCCGCAACAGATGCGGCAGCCAGGCGTCCGTTTCCAGCACATCGAATTTCGATAGCAGTATGGCAAGATTGTCCAGCGCCGCATGCCGAGCACGAATGAGCGGCAGACGCCGCATGCCATCACCATCGAGACTGTAGATCCTGCCATCCTCGACCAGGAAGTTCTTCAGGTAGAGATCGGTCTGCCGGAGTCCGGCATTGTGGTGTCGTGCCACCGTCACCACCAGCGCCTCGGCCAGATACCGTCTTCCGTTCTCGTCCAGCCGCCGCCAAAGCTCCTCCGCGTTCACGCCCGCCTCGATCGCGGCAAAGACCAGCACATGGGCGGACACGCCTTCGCCTTGCGCAACGACACCCACATGCAGCAATTCCGGCGTGGCTATGTCCGCCTCCCGCAGCAACCGGACGCCCGCCGCGTCGCGCTCCGCATGCCTTGCGGCGGATGTGCCGATGAACAGCTTGACGTAAATACGTCTGCCGTCCCATTCGCCGCGGCATACCAGACGCCTGCCTGGCACGACACGGACCGGACGTAGCTGACGCAGTCGGCTGCCGTCCGCCAACGGCAGATCGAACGACGTATCCGTCACCTGACGGGAAATCTCGGCCAAATCAACCATGCGCAAATCCAGATCATGCCGACGCCGCCGATACGGACGGCGGCTGACGCCGCTTGCGACTACGTCTGACCACCAGCCGACACAGCAGCTTGGACCAGAATCCCAGTTTCTCGACACCGAGATACTGCTTGAAAAAACACATGCGCGCCGCATTGCTCAGTCCGCACAGGTCACGGTTGAGGGTGGCCAAATCACGCACACCATGCAGCAGAAACAGCCATTTCACTCGCGCCTTCTCGAAATCGATGATCACCACCCTGGGCACATCCGGGTCACGCATATCGACCAGAAGATGCTTGGCATGGAGCGCTCTATGCTGCACACGAGCGGCATGCATGGCACGCACGGTGGATGCGACGCTTGCGATGAGCATGCGCTTCTGTCTGTGGGTATGCGTCGTACCGTTCATCGCTATGCCGACCACCTTATCCAGCGACAGATGACCGCTCAGCTCCTCGGTCATGAGAATCGCCTGCACTCCCTGCGGCGATGGTCTTTGCGCGAAGAAAGCCAGTGTGGGAACCGGCACACCGCGCTCCGCCAGATAGCGGATGTTGCGGTATTCATGGTAGAAGGTCGAAACTCCGCGCAAAGGGTGTCGCAGACTGCGGCGCATGTAATTCTGCTGGCGCTTGAGGAACAGCACGAGTGGGCTTGCGCCATCCCGCTCCAGCACCAGCCGGTTGACGCCGCTCCAACCACCCCGGTCATGATTCGGGGCTTCGAACCAGTCGCCGTCATAACGCCACAACTGCTCGAACCCGTCGAGCCGGTGCGATGCCAGCACCTGCCGGAATGTATCGGAAATAAAGTCCTGCAAAACCTCTCCCCGCTAAATGACCGTTTCCGGCATTCTGCCATGGAACTTCACGTACAGCTTGACCGCACGCGCCGCAACCCGGCGCCAGAACGCGGAATCCGTTCCGAAAACCGAGCGCAGGTCGCGGTCACAGTAATGGCGTAGGAAACGCAGATAGTCACGCCGCGTCAGCCCGGCATCCATGCTGGAAAAATACATGGCCGCCATGTCCTTCATGCGATCCGTGCAGCGGATGCGCCGGCGGATACCGACCCGATGCAGGTCGATCAGGTACAGATGGATCTCCCCTTGCGCCTGCCTCGCGTTGTCCAGGCAAATGTGGCAGATGTAGAAATCACGGTGGTTCATGCCGCCGTCGTGCAGCTTGCGGGCAAGCTCGGCTGTCCGGATCAGCAGCTTGCGCTTGAACCCCGGGTCAGGTGGAGTCTCCCGCCAGCCAGCGCAGAGTGTCTCCAGCGAAATGATGTCGCCCAAATCCTCCGTGATCAGGAATGACTGCAGCTTTGCCGGATTCAGCCCGCGCACACCGTAGGCCACCGCCGGCGTGGTCGGGATACCCAGCTGCTCCAGCCGGGCGATGGCCCGCCACTCCGTGGCGGCTGTCAGCACCGGCCATTTGGCGCTCGTCAGATTCTTGAATATCTCGCGCCAGCCGACGCCGAAATGCTGCTTGACGAAATACGGCTTGCCGCCGATACGGACACGGATAGTCTTGCGCCCGGGCACATCACGGAACACCTCGCCCTGCAGCTGCATGATGCTGTCGAACGTGTCCCGGCCGATGAAAAACTGGTGCAGCCAGTGCGGCGCCTCGATGTGCTCGTGCAGCCTCATCGACCGGCAACCCCACGCTTCTTTTCCGCTACGGAGATCAGCACGCGCGCCTCAGCACTGCCATCGTTGGCCGCCATCAGCTTACGTGCATGCGCGAGGCCGTTGCGGCTCCACCTGTCGCGCTCGCCGCTTTCCATCATCTGCAAGAACAGGTGATTGAAATCCTCCTGACTGAACGGGCTGGAGGCAACCAGACCGGCATCAGCTTCCGCTACATGGAAGGCATAACCGCAGGTCGCCGTGACAAGCGCCGGCAGACCACAGGCCAGCGCCTCCAGAATCACCAGCCCGGTATTCTCGCGATAGGCCGGATGCACATAGACATCCGCGCCCTGCATCAGCTCAGGGATGTCCGGCCGCCCTCTGGAAATCACCACCCGGTCGGCCACGCCCAGCCGCTCCGCCATGCGCATGAAAGGCTTGGGATTGTCCTGACCGACAGCGACCAGCCGGGTGTTCGCAAGCTTGTCTGCGGGCAGTGACGCCAGCGCCAGGATGGTGCGGTCCAGCCCCTTCATGGCGAATCCGGAACCGACCAGCAGATAGACGAAATCGTCCGCGCCGAACCCGAAGGATTCGCGCAGATGCCGGCGCATGGCCGCCTTGTCCTTGAGTTCGAAGCGCCCGGGCGCCAGAAACGGCGGAATGAAATGGAAGCGGTCTTCCTGGGTGCTGTACCATTTCTGGAAATGCCGCTTTTCGATATCGGAGAGCAGCAAAATCTCGGTCTCCGCCTGCGGCCGGAATATCGCCTCCTCGCACTGTGCGAACCAGCGATAGCGCGGTGTCAGGCGGTAGAGCCAGCTCCGCTGTTCATGCGCACGTGCGATGAAACAGGGATCCGCGGCAAAATAGGCATCGAGGCCGTCCATGCGGTTGAACCCGACGATCAGGTCGAAGGCAGGCCCGGCCGCCGCAATCCTCCGGTAGGCCTCGGCGATGAAGCGCCGGTACTTGATGTAATTGAACAGGCCGCGCTCGGGGATGACATGCACGCGAATGTCGCCTTCCGGCAGGTCACCGTCCCACGAAATCGTGAAAATCTCGACCTGATGGCCCCTTTTCGTCACTTCCCGGGCAATACGCAGCATGTCGCGTTGCATGCCGCCGAAGGGAAAGTACTTGAAAATCAGAAACGCGAATCTCAATCCACACACCCGCTGAATAAAGGGCACATTGTATGCGAAAATGCTGCCCATGCCTCGAATGCTCATCGTCAAAACCACCTCGCTCGGTGACGTCATCCATAACCTGCCCGTCATCCACGACATCCGTGACCAGTATCCGGACATGGCCATCGACTGGGTCGTGGAAGAAAGCTTTGCCGACATTCCGCACCTGCATCCGGATGTCGACCGGGTTCTGACCGTCGCCTTGCGCCGCTGGCGCAAGCAGCCGTTCACGGCGCAGACCTGGCATGAAATCTCCACATTCAGGCAGCAATTGCAATCCAGGCCGTACGACTTGGTGCTGGATACACAGGGTCTGCTGAAAAGTGCCCTCATCTGCCGTCTGGCCAAGGCGCCGCGGCATGGCTACGATCGCCATTCCATACGCGAGCCGCTGGCTTCCTGCCTTTACGACCAGCGCCATGCCGTCTCACGTGCACAGCATGCCGTGCCGCGCATCCGTCAGCTGGCAGCGCAGGCGCTGCGATATCCGGTACCGGACACGGCACCCGATTACGGCATTGCCGCCACTGCCGACGTATCCGACCTGAAACTGCCGGCGGAATACATCATCGGCCTGCACGGCAGCAGCCGCGACTCCAAACTCTGGCCGCTCGACCACTGGATAGACCTTGCACGGAGGTTGCACATGCATGGACTGAGCCTGGCCATGCCCTGGGGCTCGCAAGCCGAGCATGCTCGTGCTGCCGAAATCGCAGCGAATACCCCCGACACCATCGTCCTGCCCAGACTCGGACTCGACCGCCTGGCAGGCATCATCGCCCGCGCCCATGCCGCCGTCGGCGTGGATACCGGTCTCATGCATCTGGCAACCGCGCTGAAGATACCCAGTGTAGCCATCTACACCGACACCGACCCTGCCCTGACCGGTGTCCATCCGGGCAGGGACACCATCGCCGTCAATCTTGGCGGCCGACAGCAAATGCCATGCACCGACCTGGTCATACAAACGTTGCGCGATCATGGACTCATTTCTTCCGGGTCACGGTCTTGAAATCCGGAAACCCATCCCCATTTGGCAAATTATTGCGTTCAATCATCAGAGGTAAATCCATGCAGCAAGAAGAAAACCAGAATCCGGAACAGGCCGCGGCCACTGACGAGAATCAGGCTGCCCCGGCCGAGCAGACAGCGGAAGATCGTATCGCCGAACTCGAGGCGCAACTGGCGGAACAGCAGGCTGCCGTACTATACGCCAAGGCAGAGAGCGAGAACATCCGTCGTCGTGCCATGGAGGATATCGAGAAGGCGCGCAAATTCGCGCTGGAGAAATTCGCTGGCGAACTGCTCGCCGTCATGGACAGCCTCGGCGCTGCACTCAATGTCGAGAACGCATCGGTGGAAAGCTATCGCGCCGGTGTCGAACTGACCGCCAAGCAATTGCTGAGCGTCTTCGAGAAATTCAATATCGTCGAAATCAATCCGGTCAACCAGAAGTTCGACCCCAACCAGCATCAGGCCATAGGCACCGTCGAATCGGATGCCGAGCCGAATACCGTAGCCCAGGTTCTGCAGAAGGGTTACGCACTGAACGACCGCATCCTGCGTCCTGCCCTGGTCATGGTCACCAAGGCGAAATAGAACGTCCGGATGTCAAAAGGTTGAAATCGGAACGAGCATCCCCACATCCGGAACATAGGATTTCTGAATTCACAAAATTTTCATAAGGAATACATACAAATGGGAAAAATCATCGGTATTGACCTGGGTACCACCAACTCCTGCGTTGCCGTCATGGAAGGCGGCAAGCCGCGCGTCATCGAGAATGCGGAAGGCGCCCGCACCACACCATCCGTCATCGCCTATCAGGAAGACGGCGAGATTCTGGTCGGTGCACCGGCCAAGCGTCAGGCGGTCACCAACCCCAAGAACACCCTCTACGCAGTCAAGCGTCTGATCGGCCGCCGCTTCGAAGAGAGCGAGGTGCAGAAGGACATCGACCTGATGCCCTACAGCATCGTCAAGGCCGACAACGGCGATGCCTGGGTCGAAGTGCGCGGCCAGAAAATGGCACCGCCGCAGATTTCCGCCGAAGTGCTGCGCAAGATGAAGAAGACCGCCGAGGACTATCTCGGCGAAGAAGTGACCGAGGCCGTCATCACGGTACCGGCCTACTTCAACGACAGCCAGCGCCAAGCCACCAAGGATGCCGGCCGTATCGCCGGCCTGGAAGTGAAGCGCATCATCAACGAACCGACCGCTGCCGCCCTCGCCTTCGGCATGGACAAGCAGGAAGGCGACCGCAAGATCGCGGTCTATGACCTGGGCGGTGGTACGTTCGACATCTCGATCATCGAGATCGCCGAGATCGACGGCGAACACCAGTTCGAAGTGCTTTCCACGAACGGTGACACCTTCCTCGGCGGTGAGGATTTCGACAATCGCCTGATCGACTATCTGGCTGACGAATTCCAGAAGGAAAACGGCATCGACCTGCGCAACGACCTGCTGGCCAAGCAGCGCCTGAAGGAAGCCGCCGAAAAGGCCAAGATCGAGCTGTCCTCGTCGCAGCAGACCGAGGTCAACCTGCCGTACATCACGGCCGACGCCACCGGTCCCAAGCATCTCGTGGTCAAGATCACGCGCGCCAAGCTCGAATCCCTGGTCGAGGACCTGATCGAGCGTACCATTGAGCCTTGCCGCATCGCACTCAAGGATGCCGGCATCAAGGTCGAGGACATCACCGATGTCATCCTGGTGGGTGGCCAGACCCGTATGCCCAAGGTGCAGGACAAGGTCAAGGAGTTCTTCGGCAAGGATCCGCGCAAGGACGTCAACCCGGACGAGGCCGTGGCCGTCGGTGCCGCCATCCAGGGCGGTGTGCTGCAAGGTGACGTCAAGGATGTGCTGCTGCTCGACGTGACTCCGCTGTCGCTGGGTATCGAAACCCTGGGCGGCGTCATGACCAAGCTCATCAAGAAGAATACGACGATCCCGACCAAGGCATCGCAGGTGTTCTCGACCGCCGAAGACAACCAGTCGGCCGTGACCATCCACGTGCTGCAGGGTGAACGTGAAATGGCCTCCGGCAACAAGAGCCTGGGTCAGTTCAACCTGACCGACATCCCACCGGCTCCACGCGGCGTGCCGCAGATCGAGGTCACGTTCGACATCGACGCCAACGGCATCCTGCACGTTTCCGCCAGGGACAAGGCGACCGGCAAGGAGAACAAGATCACGATCAAGGCCAATTCCGGTCTGAGCGAGGAAGAGATCAAGCGCATGGAAGAGGAAGCCGCCCGCTATGCAGACGAGGACCGCAAGCTGCGTGAGTTGGTCGATGCCCGTAACCAGGCTGACAGCATGATCCACAGCGTGAAGAAGTCGCTGAACGAACATGGCGACAAGCTGGACGCTGGCGAGAAGGAAAAGATCGAAGCCGCGATCAAGGAGGCCGAAGAGGCCATCAAGGGCGATGACAAGGCCAATATCGAGGCCAAGACCAATGCCCTGATGGAGGCATCACAGAAGCTAGGCGAGAAGATCTACGCAGAGCAACAGGCCCAGCAGGGCGCTGGTGGCGCTCAACCGGCTGAAGAAAAGACCGTGGATGCTGAAGTCGTCGATGCGGAATTCGAAGAAGTCAAGGACGATAAAAAGTAATCCCCGCATGATGCAATGACCATAAAGCGCACTGGATGGCACTATCCAGTGTGCTTTATTTATCGGCAGAGACCAGATGGCAAGCAAAAGAGACTATTACGAAATCCTCGGCGTCAACCGCGATGCTTCCGATGACGAGATCAAGAAGGCCTATCGCAAACTGGCGATGAAATACCATCCGGACCGCAATCCGGACAACCCCAAGGCGGAAGAAAACTTCAAGGAAGCCAAGGAGGCCTACGAGATCCTGTCGGATCCGCAAAAACGCGCAGCTTATGACCAATACGGCCACGCAGGCGTCGATCCGAGCATGGGTGGTGCCGGCGGAGCTCATGGTTTCAGCAATTTTGCCGATGCCTTCGGCGACATCTTCAGCGATATCTTCGGCGGCGGGCGTCAACGCTCCAACGTTTATCGCGGCGCCGACCTGCGCTACAACATGGAGATTTCGCTGGAAGATGCCGCACGCGGCACCGAAACCAAGATCCGCATTCCGGTCATGGCCGAGTGCGAGACCTGCCACGGCTCCGGCGCACGCCCCGGAACCAGCCCGACCACCTGTACCACCTGCGGTGGACATGGTCAGGTGCGCATGACGCAAGGGTTCTTCTCGGTGCAGCAGACCTGCCCAAACTGCCATGGTACCGGCAAGATGGTGAAGGAACCCTGCCCCACCTGCCATGGCGGCGGCCGCGTCAAGCAACACAAGACCCTGTCCGTCAAGATCCCTGCCGGGGTCGATGACGGCGACCGCATCCGCCTGTCCGGTGAAGGCGAAGCCGGTGTCAACGGCGGGCCTCCGGGTGACCTCTATGTCGTCGTGCATCTGAAGAAGCATGACATCTTCGAGCGCGACGGAGCCAATCTGCATTGCGAAATGCCGATCAGCTTCACGACGGCGGCGCTGGGCGGCGAGATCGAGATCCCGACCCTGGACGGCTATGCGAAGATGAAGATTCCGCCGGAGACACAGACCGGAGCCATCTTCCGCCTGCGCGGCAAAGGCATCAAGCCGTTGCGCAGCAATACCCCTGGCGACCTGCTATGCCATGTCGTGGTGGAAACACCGGTCAAACTAACCGAGCGCCAAAAGGAGCTGCTGCGCGAGCTGGAAGAGATCAATCTCCGCGACTCCGGCAAGCACAGCCCGCGTGCGAAGGGTTGGCTGGACAAGATGAAGAACTTCTTCCAATAATCGGGCAAATGAAAACTGGCACGTTAAGTGCCAGTTTTTTTATTGCCGCCGCATTCCAGAATCACTCCACATGCTATGATTTTCCGTAGATTTATCATTGCATTACCTGATCAAGGGAAACAGCTGGATAGAGAGCCAAGGCGCGGACATCGATCTCCCAATGACAGTCAGTTACCGGCGGCTGAGTATCGCAGACATCGACGACATCTTGTTTCTGGAAACGATTGCATGGCCCCATGGCCTTCGCGCCAGCGCCGCCACGATCAGACAGCGTCTGGCGATTCAGCATATCATGCTTGGCGCATTTCAACATGATGCCCTGATCGGGATCGCAGCCTGGCGATACGATATGTTCGATCCCGGCTTGCATCACCCATACCCAAAGGATTTCGATGCATTCGCCAATCGTCCCAGCTATCCGGGATCGAACGCCGCTTACGTCTACAATTTCGCTCTTGCCCCGGCAATCAGAAAAACAAAAAAAGGTGCCGATATCGGCCTCTCCCTCATCGCCTCCGGCATCGACATCCTGATCGCCGACGGCTGTAAATATCTAGTCGGCGCCAGCCGCTGCCCCAGCTATGCCGGTGACGACGATGGGGTGGCGCAGAACCGATCCATCACACCGCTAAGGGCTGCCATCGACAATCTGACATCCGGTGCCACCACATCAAATGACCTCGACATCCCGTGGCAGGAGGATCCGGTGCTGAGCTTCTACAAGCATGCGCTGAATTGCAGATTTACCGCCGTTCTTCCCGCTTTCATGGCCGAAGATCGCGCATCCGGCGGCTACGCCATCGGCTTCTACAAGGCACTTCAATAATGTATCTCGACCTCTACCAGGTGGCATTGACCGCCGACCGCCATGACTATTATCAGTCCCTGCATCCGCATGGTACTGTGCTGCGTGGCAGCGCCCCCTTACCGGAATTCGGCGAATGCTGGTATGTCATCGGTTATGATGAG
Organism: Methylophilaceae bacterium; assembly: GCA_036562645.1. Lineage (GTDB taxonomy): Bacteria > Pseudomonadota > Gammaproteobacteria > Burkholderiales > Methylophilaceae > UBA6140. The sequence continues at coordinate 18,803 of DATCJT010000159.1, forward strand.
GCGCTCGCCATCCTGCGCAGCGATCAATTCCTCCATGATAGAGGTACCATATACGGTACTGCGCCGTTGAGCAGTTTCAGCGGCAGCGCACGCCAGTTCTGGGAGTCCATGACCGAATGGCCACTATTCCTGGATCCGCCGCAGCATACAGAAAAACGCCTGGCACTCTCCCATTTTTTCCGCGAGCAATCGGTTCAGCCACTCGAACAATCGATCGAGCAGGAATGCAACGACCTACTCGATTCGGCCTTGACACAAGATGAGTTCGATCTGATGTGGCTGTTTGCCTATCCCTTGACGCTACGCGTCATTTGCAGGGTGATCGGCATCACGCCGCCCGAAATCGGCTGGTTCAAGCGGTTGATGACCGAATTCGCGAACGCCATGGACTTTCATGTCGGCTCTTACGACTACAGCCCGGCGCTGAGAGCCATGGATGAACTGAGAGATTTTCTGTCAGGGGAAATCAGACAGGCCAGGAAAGACACCTTAACTGCCAGCCTTGCCGCAGCCGGAATGCCGGAAAAGGATCGAATCGATTTATTGATCCAGCTGTTGTTTGCAGGACAGGAAACTGCTGCCGACGCCATCGGCAACCTCATGCTGATGATGCACCAGCAGCGTGGAATATGGCACCAGGTTCGAGCGGATCATCGTCTGGCAGACTCCGTCTGCCGGGAGTCACAGCGTTACAACACTTCATTGCAGTTCACGGGAATCCGCACCGCGGCGAAGGATATCACGCTCGCCGATACGACTTTCAGTCGCGGCGATTCGGTCGTAATCGCCACAGCCGCATGCAATCTCGATCCGCGGCGTTTCGAACAGCCATTGGAATTCAATCCCTTCAGGAAGAATTCCGGCCCGGAACTCACGTTCGGTCATGGTATCCACTATTGCCTGGGCGTGCATCTAGCCAGAATGGAGTTGCGGCTGGCATTGAAAACACTGGTCAACAGATTGCCGGACAGCTGGAGAGTCGATGACGTGTGCATGCGCCGCAATCTCGTTTTCCATGGGCCGACGAGACTGTGTATCAGCACGTCATAATTCGCTGACGAACTCCTCGTACTTTTGATTGGCACCCCGCGGGATTTCCTTCATGTAACTGAAGGTGACGCGATAGGGATAACCGAAGTCGCGATGCACCGCATTCACAAGTGCCTGCTCGATTTCCACCGGGTAGGCAGCCTCTGCCCCCACCCTGATCTCGATCCAGTCTATCGCCTTCTGCACATATTGATACTGGCGTACAGGAGGCATGTGCGCCATGAATTCCGGCGCAAGCACAGGCAGGTTTGGCCAGAACATTTCGCCACCGGGCTTGATGAACATGTTTCTCGTGCGCCCCATGATACGCCTCAGTACGGGCAAGCCGCGTCCGCAGGATGAACGCTCGCCGACTTCGGCATAATCCCCGATAGCATAACGAATCAAAGGCTTGGCAAAATTATTCAGGGTTGTCACGACCACGCGACCGACCTCGCCGGCCTTGCACGGTTGCCCATGCTCGTCCAACACCTCGACGATGACATGCTCGGCCTGTACCAGATAGGACTCATCCATCGGGCTCTGATGCGCGATGTATCCGATCTCTTCAGCGCTATAGATATCCTTGATCTCCACGCCCCAGGCCTCACGGCATAGCGCGCGCTGCCGTTCCGTGAGTATCTCACCCATGGCGATCACTTGCCGCAATGCAGGCAGCCGGATGGACTGTTTCAGACTCTCTTCGGCCAATGCCGCAAGATTGCTGGGATAGCTCAACAGGTAATCGGGGTTCTGTGCCTGCAACCAGGCCAGCTGTCTGGGGACTGCGGTATGTACGCTGAACACCGCAGCCTTACCCTGATTGGCATACATCTCGGTCGATGGCCCCCAGGAATTCATTTCCAACCCGTCTTCAGGCAAAGGGCGAGGAAAGAATTTGATCGTCGCGAGTTTTGCCGTCAGGTCGCGTCCATGCCACAGATGCCCTCTCAAGGTGAGGGCGCACCACAAGAGCCCGGTGACGGAAGTCTTGAGCAGCTCTATCGGGCGACCGGTCGAGCCGGAAGTCCTCCCGGCGGAGACCGGCAAATGGCCTTGCGGTATCTCCCGGCTGACCAGCGCCTCGCTGTGGCGCTGGATATCAGAGCGCTCGAGCACGGGTATCCGGCGCCAGCTTTCCCAGTCCAGCTTGCCGCTATTGGCGGCAAGGATATCCGGCAGGTATCCCTGATAATATGGAACCGTTCTTGCGGCATGCGCCAGCAGGAGATTGGCCTGCTCCATCTGGTGGGCAGCGATCTGTTCTGGGCTCCACCACTGGCTTTGCTCCAACTGAAATTGCAGCGCCAGCAAAGTAGCATGCCCGGGATTGGGTATGGCAGGCCAGACCAGTCCGTGAATCACACTTGAGATCATGCCGGCCTCCCGTGGTCATCGAGTGTCGGTAGTCAGTAGGTGCCCTTCTGTATGAACTCGATCCTGTAGCCGTCCGGATCCTCGATAAAGGCGATCACCGTGGTGCCGTGCATCATCGGCCCCGCCTCACGCACCACCTTGCCCCCGGCCTTGCGGACTTCCTCACAGGCCTGATAAGCGTCATCGACCTCGATCGCGATGTGGCCGAACGCATTGCCCTTGTCATAATGCTCCGTGCCCCAGTTGTAGGTCAGCTCCAGCACGGTGTGATCCTTCTCATCGCCATAGCCCATGAAAGCGAGCGAAAACATGCCTTCCGGAAAATCGTGACGACGCAACAGCTTCATCTTCAGCACATCGCGATAAAATGCGATCGACCGTTCCAGATCGCCGACCCTGAGCATGGTATGTAACAAGCGCATGACTTTTAGCCTCCTGCTGATTCCTTGTTGGCGGTCAGATTCAGAAACTTGGCGTATAGCTCCTCCTGCGTCTCACGCCGGTCCGGATTGAATGGTATGCAATCGATCGGGCAGACCTGCTGGCATTGCGGCTTACTGAAATGGCCCACGCATTCGGTACAGCGATCAGGATCGATCTCATAGATCTCTGGGCCTTGGTAAATCGCACCATTCGGACATTCCGGTTCACAGACATCGCAATTGATGCATTCATCGGTGATCATCAGCGCCATGACATCATTCCTTGAATTTTCGCCGGATGGCGGCATCGACCGCAGGCGGCACGAATTCGCCGATATTGCCGCCCAGTCTGGCGATCTCACGCACCAGGCTGGCGGAAATGAACATGTATTGCTCGGCCGGCGTCAGAAACAGCGTTTCCAGCTCGGGATAAAGGCGCCGGTTCATACCAGCCAGCTGAAACTCGTATTCGAAATCGGAAACGGCACGCAGGCCGCGGATAATGACTTGCGCACGCTCTTCCCGGGCAAACTGCATCAACAGACCGGTAAAACCTGTCACGCGTACATTCGGGCAATCGGCCAGCACCTCGGCCGCCAGCGCCACGCGCTCGTCCAGATCGAACAGAGGCTGCTTGCTGTGACTCTCCGCCACGGCGACGACCACCTCGTCGAACAGGCGTGCCGCACGGCGCACGACATCCTCATGGCCGCGGGTGATCGGGTCGAATGTCCCCGGATAGATGGCTTTATTCGTCATTCGCGAATTTTAGCAGGTGATAGCAAACATTGCCCGCCCTGCCGTGTTTGTATACCTGCCATGTTTCCGTATCGGTCAGCACGTATTCCGCCTCGACATAGACAACGCCGTCCGTAGCGAGATGGCGGCCCAGGTTCGGGAGCAGTTTGTCCAGCCATCCCTGGCCGTAAGGCGGATCGAAGAAAATCAGGTCGAAACGCTGCCGGTTCTGCGCTAGAAAATCCTCTGCATCCTGATGCAGGATCTGCGCCCGTTCCGCCTGCAGCTTTTGCCGGTTGTCACACAGTGCGCGGTAGACGGCGGCCGACTTTTCCACCATGGTCACGGACCTGGCGCCGCGCGACAATGCCTCGAACCCCATGGCGCCGGTGCCGGCGAACAGATCCAGGCAGGTCAGGCCGTGCATGTCCTGTCCCAGCCAGTTGAACACGGTCTGGCGCACGCGATCCGGGGTCGGCCGCAGTCCTGCCGCATCAGGAAAGCGCAGCTGACGCGAACGCCATTCGCCGGCGCTGATGCGGACCTGGTTGGCCGCCTGTCCGGCCGGCCTATTTCTGCGCTGCGCCGACAATGACGGTCACCATGCGGTCGGGATGGATGCGGCGACTGAAGGCATCCCGGATCTGGGCCGCCGTCACCTTGTCCACTTCCCGACTGAAGTCTTCCAGATAGCTCAAAGGCAGCCGATAGAAGCCGATGACGGCAAGATAATCGAGTATCTTGGCATTGCTGTCGAGCCGTAGCGGAAACCCGCCGATCAGATTCTGCTTCGCCGCCTTCAGCTCTGCTTCCGTCACGCCCTTCTCCACGAAAGTCTTCAGCGTATCACGCACCACCTGCAGCGCCTCCTCGCTCTGCTCCTTCTTGGTCTGCAGACCGATCTGGAACGGACCTTCGGCCGCCATCGGCATGAAATAGCTGTAGACGCTGTAAACCAGGCCGCGCTTCTCCCGCACCTCCGTCGTCAGGCGCGAGACGAAGCCGCCCCCGCCAAGGATATAGTTGCCGACATAAAGCGGAAAATAGTCCGGGTCGCCGCGCCGCATGCCGGGATAGCCGATCAAGATGTGCGACTGGCTGGCCGGATGCTCGATGCGCTGCTCCTGCGCCTGTAGCGGCGGCTCCGCTGCCGGCAATGCCGGTGGCACCGGCGCCTTCGGTAGATCCGCCGTCAACCGTTCGGCGATCGTTTCGGCCTCCGCCCGGCTCAGGTCGCCAATCAGGGCGATGGTGGCATTGCCTGCACCGTAATAGGTGCGATAGAACTGCACCAGATCCTCGCGCTGTATCGCGGCCACCGATTCCGGCGTACTCTCGAAACCGTAAGGATGGCTGCCGTACACCGCCTTCATGAACGCCTCGTCGGCGATGACATCCGGCTTCGTCGCCGCTTCCCTGAGCCCGGCGATCACCCGGGTCTTCTCGCGCTGCAGGATGGCCTCGGAGAAATCCGGCTGCTGGACTATCCTGCCGAACACCTCCAGCGCCCGCTCCCGCTCGGGTGATTTGCTCAGCGTCCGCAGTCTGAAGCCCGCCCGGTCAAGGTCATGCTCGCCACTCAGCACGGCGCCGACATCCGCAAGATGCTTCGAGATTTCCTCCTCGCTCATGCCGCCAGCACCGGTCGTCATCATGTGACGGGTAATGGCCGACAGGCCGGCCTTGACCTCGCTGTCACGGGCACTGCCGGCAGCGAATTCGATGCTGATATCGACGATGGGCAAGCCGCGGTTCTCGACGAAATAGACAGCGGCACCGCTACCGGTCTGCCAGTGCTCGATCTTGACCGCTGCCAGCACCGGCTGACTGAGAACCAGCGCGATCGCGGCAAGGAATAGATTTCTGAATTTTCCGGGTTCAACGTACATGTGGGTTCACCTGAGTCTTTCTGGGTTGAGCTTGCATCGGCTGCGGATCCAGGATCGCCACGGTCAGCGCATCCCTGACCAGATACTTCTGGGCCACCTGCTGTACCTGTTCGGGCGTGATCGCCTCAAGCCGCGCCTGATATTCGTCACGAATCTTCCAGGAATAACCCATGGTTTCCAGCTGACCGATCTGCATGGCCTGATAGAACATGGAGTCGCGCTGATAGACGTCGGCCGCGATGACCTGCGCCTTCACGCGCTGCAGTTCCTCCGGCAGCACGCCCGAGCGCTTGATCTCCTCTACCTGCTGCCACAGCGCCTGCTCCAGTTCCTCCACGGTCCTGCCCTCGCTGGGCGTGCCATCCAGCATGAACAGGCTCTGTCGGCCACGTGACAGCATGCCGTAATCGGCACCGACGGAGACCGCCAATTGCCTGTTGCGCACCAGTTCCTGATTCAGACGTGCAGAAGCGTTGCCGTCCAGCACGCCGGCCAGCAGCTCGAGCGCATAGGGTTCCCAGTCGCTTGCCGGATCGTTGAGGGCCGGCGCCCGAAATCCCATCAGTACGTAAGGCAGCTCCGCCGGCGCCTTCACCACGATACGGCGCTCGCCCTGCTGCTCCGGCTCCCGCTGTGGCTTTCTCTCGGGAATGGGGCGCGGTTTGATCGGCCCGAAATACTGCTTCGCCAGTTTATACACCTCCTGCGCATCGACATCGCCGACCACGACCAGCAGGGCATTGTTGGGCGTGTACCACTGCCTGTACCAGTCGCGCGCATCCTCCGCCGTCATGTTCTCCAGATCGTTCATCCAGCCGACGACAGGTCGGCCGTAGGGATGCGCGTGATAGACCGCGGCGTTGAACTGCTCGTAGACTTTGGCCTGCGGCTTATCCTCAGTCCGCCAGCGGCGCTCCTCCATGACCACGCGGATCTCCTTGGCGAACTCCTTGTCAGTCAGCACCAGATTCTGCATGCGATCGGCCTCGAGCCGGATGGAAAGCGGCAGTTGCGACTTCTCCAGCTGCTGATAGTAGGCGGTATAGTCGCGGCCGGTGAAGGCATTGTCGCGACCGCCGGCGGCCGCGATCATGCGGGAGAACTGCCCGGGGCCGATCTGCTTCGTTCCCTTGAACATCATGTGCTCCAGCACATGGGCAACACCGGTCTTGCCATTGACCTCATCGATGCTACCGGCACGATACCAGACCTGCGACACCACGACCGGCGAGCGCCTGTCCTCCTGCACGATGATGCGCATGCCGTTATCGAGCGTGAACTCGTGCGTGGCAGCATGCAACAGTCCCGGCAACATGGCCATCAACCAAATCAGACTTCGAAACATCACCTTGTCGTTCTCCTTGAATTGCGAATGCCCTGGTCCGGCACTGCAGTTAGTGCTCCATGAAATGCGAAACTCCGATTCTGACCGGATGACATGTCCCGTGGTTCAACCACGGAAGCCGAACGCCGCATTATAGCCATTTAACCGGAAGCTGATTGGGACTAGAATAGACGCTTATGTTCAATCTATTCAAAAAAGACAAATCACCGACTGCCGAGGCGGAACAAAACCCTGCCGCAGCAGCGCCAGAGGAACGGAACGATGGCGCAGTCACTGCCGAGGAAACCTCTCCAACGCTGAGCTGGACCGAACGGCTCAAGCGCGGACTCAGCAAGACCAGAAGTCAGCTCGGCAGCCAGCTCGCAGGGCTTTTCAGCGGCGGGAAGATCGATGAGGATGTCTACGAGGAACTGGAAACCATACTGCTCACCTCGGATGTCGGCATTCCCGCCACCCAGACCCTGCTCGACGACATCAGGACGCGCGTCAAACGCCAGAGCCTGAACGACACCAGCCAGCTCAAGGAGGCACTGAAGCAGGCGCTGACGGAGATGCTACTGCCACTGCAGCAGCCGCTCGATACCGGCACGCATCGACCGTTCGTCATCATGCTGGTCGGTGTCAATGGTGCCGGCAAGACCACGACGATAGGCAAACTGGCAAATCTGTTCCAGTCCCAGGGGAAATCGGTGTTGATCGCCGCCGGTGACACCTTCCGCGCGGCTGCCCGTGAACAGCTGCAGGCATGGGGTGAACGCAACCGCGTGCATGTCGTCAGCAACCAAAGCGGTGATGCCGCCGCCGTCATATTCGATGCCGTCAACTCGGCCAAGGCGAAGAACATCGACATCGTACTGGCCGATACGGCCGGCAGACTACCGACCCAGCTGAATCTGATGGAGGAGATCAGCAAGGTGAAACGCGTCATCGCCAAGGCGCTGCCGGATGCGCCGCACGAGATCCTGCTCGTACTGGATGCCAACACGGGTCAGAACGCCGTTGCCCAGGTCAAGGCCTTCGACGATGCGCTCAAAGTCAGCGGCCTCGTGCTAAGCAAGCTGGATGGCACGGCCAAGGGCGGCGTCATCGCCGCCATCGCACAGGCGCGGCCGATCCCGATCCGCTACATCGGCGTCGGCGAGGGTATCGACGACCTGCGCCAGTTCAGCGCCGACGAATTTGTGCAGGCCATGTTCTCGTGATAACTTCATGTCAATGATGCTCATTCATTCGCCCAGGAAATCCAGATCAGCATGATCCGCTTCGATCAGGTCAGCAAGCGCTATCCGGGCAGCAACCAAGCCCTGCAGGACGTCAGCTTCAACATCGAACAGGGCGAGATGGTCTATGTCACCGGCCACTCCGGCGCCGGCAAAAGCACCCTGCTCAAGCTGATCGCCGCGCTCGAACGCCCCACCAGCGGCACCGTGCTGATCAATCAGCAGAACATCAGCCATCTACGCAGTGCCGCCGTGCCGTTCCTGCGACGCAAGTTCGGACTGGTGTTTCAGGACCACAAGCTCCTGTACGACCGCAACTGCTTCGACAACGTCGTGCTTCCGCTGCACATCAATGGTATCAGCGGCAACGAGGCAGCGCGCCGCGTGCGCGCCGCACTCGACAAGGTCGGCCTGCTCGACAAGGAAAAGGCCATGCCGATCACGCTGTCGGGCGGTGAACAGCAGCGTCTTGCCATCGCCCGCGCCGTCGTCAGCCGCCCCGCCGTCCTCATCGCCGACGAGCCGACTGGCAATCTGGACGAAACCTACGCGCGCGAGATCATGCAATTATTCAACGCATTCCAGCAGGTCGGCGTCACCGTCATCATCGCCACGCACGATGTGCGCGACATCAAGCCGCAGGCCAAGGTGCTGACGCTGAGTCACGGCCGCCTGACCAGTCAGACCGGCAGCACCGTAGGAGCCACGGCATGAGGGTCTGGCTCAACCAGCACGCGCAGGCATTCAGCCAGGTCACGCGCCGGATGAGGTCGCACAAGCTGGCGACCTTCCTCATGTTCATGCTGATGGGTGTCACGCTCTGCCTGCCGGGCACGCTATACGTCATCGTCGATAACCTCAACCGGCTGGCCGGCGACATACAAAGCGATTCGCAGATCAGCCTGTTCCTGAAACTGGATATCGATAGCGGGACAATCCACGACATCGGAGAAAAGCTCCGCGCGCATCCGAGGATTCAGGAACATCGCTTCGTCAGCAGGGATGAAGCCTGGGAGAATCTGCAGCAGAATGCCGACACCGCCGCCATCGCCGGCAATCTGGAACGCAACCCCTTACCGGATGCGTTTTTCCTGATACCCGTGCCGCTCACGCCGGAGGAAATCGAGCAACTGCAGAAAGAGCTGCAGCAATGGGATGGTGTGGAACTCGCTCAGGTCGATACCGACTGGATCAAGCGTCTCAATGCCATCCTGCAGCTCGGCCAGAAGGGCATCATGGTGTTGGTCGCCTTGCTGGGCTTCGCCCTCGTCGTCATCATAGGCAACACTATCCGCCTGCAGATACTGACCCAGCGCGAGGAAATCGAGGTGAGCAAGCTCATCGGCGCCACCGACAGCTTCATCCGCCGACCCTTCCTCTATGCCGGTACCATCTATGGCTTGGGCGGCGGTCTTGTCGCCTGGCTGCTGCTGGTCGGCATCATCAGCCTGTTCAACCTGACTGTCGCCGAGCTGGCGGAACTTTATGCAAGTGGCTTCCGGCTCGACCTGCCATCCATACAGACCGGACTCACCATCATCGCCAGCACGGTCTTTCTCAGCTGGCTGGGCTCCTACATCGCCGTCAACCGTTCACTGGCACAGTTCGATTGATACCGAATACAAAAATGCCGGCAAACGCCGGCGTTTTTATGGTTCTCTATAGTGACCGTAGTTACCTCTTGAAGAAGCGGCTGATCCAGCTTCCCCCGCTACTCTTTTCCTTCTCGGCGATCACACCCAACATGTTGGCACGTACGGCAGCGACATAATCCGTATCATCCCGGCGAATGTGATTGACTAGCCAGGATGTCAGCGTATGGTGAATCTCGTCAACGATATCATCACCCAGCTTGAAGCGCTCTATATAGTCGTTGACCCGTCGAGTAAACAGATCATGCACTTTCTTGTGCGGTTTGGAGTATTTGTATCCCGCCTCCTCCTGGAGGCTTTCCTCAAAGGCAAAATGCGACATCGTATAATCAACCAGTTCCTCCAACACCTTGCCGACTGCCTCCCTGTCCTGCTTGGCTTTCGCAAGCTCCAGGTCGTTGATGTAGTCAACGATTCTCCTGTGCTGACGGTCGATCACATCAATACCAATATTCAGATCATCGGTCCACAAAATGGCCACAACTGTCTCCTGTCAAAATGGTTGGATGCCCCGCGAGATTTTGAGTGCTCAGGCTTTCCGTAAAAGCGCCCGCCGGAATGATTCTCCGAAGGCAGAAAACGTGTGCAGCATATTGGGAATGGCGGGTTATTTGTTTGACATACATCAAGGAAAGATTAAAGATTGTTAATCGGGATACCATCCGATCCCGGCAGTTCAGAACTCATGCACTCAATACCATCGCGACAAGGTAGCTGCGCAAATTGTCCGACTTGTTTTCCAGACCCAGCTTTCTGCGGATATTCTTTCTGTGAATACTGACCGTCTCCGGCGAGATCGACAGTGTTGCGGCGATGGCTTTCGTAGAAAAGCCCTCCCTCACCATTGATGCCACCTGTATTTCCTTCGGCGTCAGGCTGCGGTAGGCCGAGACACCGTCCACCAGACTCCCGTGTGATGCGGCCAGACGCTGGAGATTCGCCTCCAGAATCTCCAATAACCGCATTTGCCGGGGATTGCCGCTGATCTTCTTCAGCTTGTCCAGAAACGGCAGGACTTCCTGCTCCAGTTCGAGCAGCAGGTTGCGTTTGGCTTCCTGACTCTCGATCTCGCGCAACCTGATCATGGCCTTCAGAATGCTGTTGGCATCCTCCGTGCCGGCCATGCCGTGCCCGAACTCTACGACGGCCTCGGACAATTGCCCAGGCTGCTGCTCGTCCTGTGGCAGGTCTATTGCCTCTTGCTGCCTGATATCGAGCAGTGATGCGACATAATGCGCGGTCTGTCCGCGACCATCGAAAATGGCGGAAACCGTCATGAGAACCGGAGCAAACCCGCCGTCCCCGTGCTGCAGGTACATCTCACCCTGCCAATAATGTTCGCGCCCCACCGCGGCCCAGATGTCGGAAAACAGCGCATCATCGTCCTGCCCTGTGCCGAAGAACGATGCCACCGGCCGGCCTGCGACCTCGTCGCTGGCATGGCCGACCATGCGGCAGAAACATGCATTGGCATGCTTGACCCTCTTCCCGGCATCCAGCACCGCCTTGCCCATCTGCACATCCAGTGCATGGGGAGAAAAGTGAACGCACTGGTCGATCTGGATACGTTCCGTGATGTCCTGCCCGTAAATCAGAATGCCATTGACTGTCTCGCCATCCTCGGCTTGGATCGGCATTGAGACCCAGGCGACAAATCTGACGGAACCATGCACATGATGCATGGTGACCCTTTCCGCCGGTGATTCCGATGGCCGCTCATCCTGCATGCGCAGACAGCTGCAATCAAAAGGCAAAAGCAGCTGGACTGGCAGACCGACAAGTTCGTCTGAAACGTACCCGGTCAGCTTTTCCAGCGCCGGATTCACCATCGCGATATGGAGCGATACATCGCACACGATGATGGAACCGGCGGCATGGGCGAACAGGCTCCTGATATATTTATTGTGCTCCCATGGCCTGCTCACGGCCGGCTGTAGTTCACGCTCGTCTCTTACGGTCAGATAAAAGACACTTTTGTCATCTGGTGTCTGCTGTACGGATACATCGACATGCACGCGGTGTGTTTCATGGTCCGACCGGATGATCTGCAGATCGTAGCTTTGCGGCCCGGAACCGTCTCCGGCATCCTGTAACCGACACTGGAACAATTCCAGACAGTCGGGTGCGACATAACGGGAAAAGTCATCGTGCCGCAATGCATCCCTGTCCATTGCCAGCAACCGGGCACCTGCCCGGTTCACGTCCATGATTTTTCCCGAGGCATCGAGGATGAAACAGCCGTTGGGCGCCAGTTCGAAGAAATCAAGATACGGACTATCCGTGTCTGCTGCCGAATCGCGAGGCCAACCCCGTGCCGGCATGCCCCTTGCGGCTACATCTTCAGACAGCCGTTTCCGACTGGGAACGCGCCGCTTCACCATGGCGACATGCCTTGCCGACGGCCGGCGCACACGGTACAGCCTTCCGGCATCGGCACATGCCGGAACAATGCTTGAATCGCCACCTCATCCCCCCGTATGTTTTTCTAGATATTGGCTTCCAGCACTACTGCACTATACTCCCTCGTTCGAAAATACGAAGTGTTCGTTCGGCCGTAACGGTCTGCCAGCACCTACACCGCCATGGGATCAGAAGTTGTATGGGAACTTGATTCCGACGGATACGTCCGGTGCATCAGGCGTCACACCGATGCCCACGTTGGTCACCATGGACAGCCGGTCGGTCATTGCATAGGTCACCCCGAAATTCAGCAATCCCGAGCTGGAATCGGACCCCACGACACTGACCCAGGACTGCCCGTTCTGCTTGATGCGCGACTTGCGCGTGAACCGATGCGCATAGGAGGTGCTGAAGCTCATGCGATCGTTCAACGCGAACGCGAGGCCGCCGCCGAGCTGGATCGTGTCGCCGAGATCGATGTCTCCGGCTATCTTCAGATTCGGATCGCCGCTGATGTCGCCGAACCTGCGGGTAAAGTTGTAGGCATAGCCGATATTGGCGAACAGTATGGCCGGATCCACCGTCTTGACGAACGTCAACCCGGTAGACAGGGTCCACACACCGTTTCCGGTCGGCAGCTCATCCGGCGCGGACAGGTTGTTGTTGTCTGGCACCGTCCTGAACTTGATGCCGTAAGGATCCTTGCCGGTAGGCGCCTTCAACCTGACATTCATCACCACATCCGGACTGGTCTGCGTTTCCGGAAACAGCCGGTAGTAAATGCCGGCGCTGACATCGCCCAAGTCCGAATTGCTGACGTCATGGTCACCGAGCGTCGGCGCGCTGCCGCCGACACCGCCGGATTCATAGGTCGATGATCGATAGAGAAACGGCAGGTTGAAATCCACCTGCAGGCGTTCCGTGATGCCGTAACGCCCAGTGACATCGAACTGCACGATATCGGATTTCACCCTGTCCAGATTGATCCTGCCGAGAAAAATGGCATCCAGCGCCAGGAACCCTTCCAGCGTGAGCTGGCGCCTGTCCGAATGGGTATAGGTCACGCCGGTCTCCAGCGTGAAGGTTTTCTCGAACAGCGCATTCTGTTCGCGATAGACTGCTTCCGCGCTGCGCGACAAAGGCGCTTCCTTCACGACCGTCTCGCCCGCGTCCGGCACCGGCTGGACGGAGACGGCGCCGTCTGGATCCGTGCTCTCGTCTGCCGTCGCAACGGTTCTGACTGCGCGCACCGGACGCACCTGTGCGGAACTCTCCAGCTGCTGCAGTCGCTGAGAAAGCTGTTGCAGAACTGCCCCTTGCGCCTCATATCGCCGGTTCAGATCATCAAGCTGTTGACGCAACTGCTCGACCTCCGGAACCATGGTCTGATCCTCCGCAGACCAGACGTGACAAGGCGCCAGACTGCCAAGTGCCAGAAGCACACTGCCGAACCGACAAACCGAGCTTTTCATCCTGGGTCAGCCTCCCCTATGGCTGTCAATGCATACGACCATACGCATGCATTTCGCCTATGGCCGCCCTGGCACCGAATCCGACTCACGCCTCGACATGAATACGCTCGGCCGCTAGTATCACTGTAGGGAGCCGGCACCGACGATGCAATCGATTATCTTGGGGGGATAATCTGATAGTGAATAGATATGAAAAATAACCATTCATGAGATAGGGAATTCTGGATCCGGAACAGCCATGCCGTGATGCCAGACCCGCAGCACAGCTGCCGGCAGCTGTGCTG
>DATCJT010000162.1:0-20488 GCA_036562645.1 Methylophilaceae bacterium
TCCAGCGTCACGAAGCGGCCTTCGGAGCGCACCAGCAGCGCCTCCTCGCCGTCATCCAGACGGCCTGCGCCGTCGTTGCTGTTGTTCTGCGTCAATGCCGTCTGCAGGTCCTGCAGGGTGACCGAATGCGCGTACATGCGAGCATTGTCCGGAATCACCTCGAAGGTTCGCACCAGCCCGCCCAGCGCATTGACATCGGCCACGCCGGGCACGGTACGCAATTGTGGACGGATCACCCAATCGAGCAAACTGCGCTTTTCCTGCAGATTCAGCGTGTCGCTCTCTATGGTGAACATGAACATCTCGCCGAGCGGCGTGGTCATCGGCGCGATGCCGCCCGAAATGCCGTCCGGCAGGCTGTCCCAGACCGCGTTGAGGCGCTCGGCAACCTGCTGCCGCGCCCAGTAGATATCGGTGCCCTCGGCGAAATCGACCGTGATGTCGGTCAGCGCATATTTGGCGACCGAGCGCAGCATGGTCTGCCGCGGCAGGCCCAACATCTCGACCTCGATCAGCGAGGTGATACGGCTTTCCACCTCCTCCGGCGTCATGCCCGGCGCCTTGATGATGATCTTGACCTGCGTCGTGGACACATCGGGGAAGGCGTCGATCGGCAAGGCGCGGAAGGACGCGATCCCCAGCCCCAGCAATAGGACCACCAGCACCATCACCAGCAGACGCTGGGTCAGCGCGAACTGTATCAGGCGAGTCAGCATCATTCGTCCCCCACGCCCAACCACTTGCCCTTGAGCGCGACCGTGCCGGCAACGGCGACCTGCTCGTTGCCCTTGAGGTCGGCCCGGAACGCCACCTTGCCGGATTTCTCACTCAATATCTCGACCGCCGTCGCGATGAACCCCTGCGCGTTCTGCACGAAGATGTAATGGGCATTGCCGCTTCTGACGACGGCCGCCTTCGGCAGCACGTAAACCGGGCGACCATGCGCCGCCGCATCAGACGACATGATCTCGACCTCCACGTATTGCCCCGGTATCAGCTTTTCCGCGCCTGCCGTCACTTCGGCACGCAACTGCAGCGTCTGGTCGTTGCGGTTGACACTGCGGATGACGCTGATGAGTCTCCCTTCCACCCCGGCCTGCGGCAGTTTCACCGTCAGCCCTGGCTGCAGCACATCCAGCAACTTTAGCGGCGCACGTATCTCGACCCAGAGCGGAGAGAGCTGCGCGATGCGGTAGAGCGGCATCGAAAGTTCCACGCGCTGCCCCGTCCTTGCCATTTGCTCCAGCACTTGGCCGTCCATCGGCGCCGTCAGAGTGAGGCCGCTGTTCATGCGACCACTTTTCTGCAACTGGGCGATGGCGGCATCGCTCATGCCGGCAAGCTGCAGCGCCTGTCGGTGCTGCGCCAACACGGCCGAGGCTTCGGCATGCTGACTCTGGGTCGCCAGAAAACGCCTCTCGGCGATGATGCCCTCCTGATACAGCTCCTCATCGCGCATCAGCATGTCGGCTGCCAGCTGATGCCGGGTCAGCGCCTGCAGATATTCGCTCTGCAGGACGACCATCTCCGGGCTGCTGATTCTGGCGAGCGGCTGGCCCTTTTTCACTGTCTGGCCGGCAGCCACTTTGAGTTCGGCGACGAGACCGGATTGCGGCGCTGTCACCACGCGCTCCTGCATGACCGGAATCACCACTTCACCGGCGAACCGCTGGCTGGCTAGGGCACCGCCGACTTCGAGCGGTACCACCCGGATGCCGGCAGTCTGTTGCTGGGCCGGCGTGATGACGATTTGCGCGTCTGCCGGGTCCGACGCCGGATTCCTTACCGGCTCTGCCGCTGGCACCGGCTGCGCCAGCAGAATGGTGAGCCATAGCGCAAATATGCTTTTGTTCGTGTTCATGGCAATACTCCCACGGCCTGGTTGTAACGGGCGATGTCCCATTGCAGCTGTATCTCGCGCTCGCTCAATGCGCGAGCGGATCCGATGGCCTGCGCCCGGGCCCGCAGCAGCACGACCAGATCGATCTCGCCGAGCTGAAAGGCCTTCTCGGCGAGACGCAGGCTTTCCCGGGCGATCGCTTCATTCTCGACGGCGATCCGCAGTTCGCTGCGCGTGGTGGTCAGGTTGTGCTCAGCCTCGTGCATGGCGGTTTCCAGCTGATAGCGCAGGCGTTCACGCTCGGCTACCGCCTGCGCCACCTCCATGTCCGCAGCGGCCACGAGCGGCGCGACATGGCTCTCACTACTGAGCGGGATGCGAATGCTAAAGCCGACGCTGTCGTTGTAGGCATTGTCGAAGGCACCGCGCTGACTACGCGCATTGACCACGAGCTGCAGGTTGTCGCGCCCCTCCACGGCGGCCAGATTGCGCTTCTGCTCGGCAAGCTTCACCCTGGCTTCGGCCTCCTGCCAGTAGGGATGCGTCTCGCTGAAGGTGGCAAGCGGCGACTGCGCCTCCTCCAGCCTCACCGGGATGCGCGTCAGCCCGGTCAGCATCGTGTAGCGATGCCGGGCATGATTCACCTCGGCATCGGCACGCACCAGATCGGACTGCGCCTGCAGCGTCTCCTGCTGCGCCAGCATGACGTCGGTACGCGCCAGTTCGCCGGCCTGTTGACGGCGCTCGACGTCCTGCTGCAGTGCCTGCGCCGTTTCATGACGCCGACGCGCAAGTTCCAGCCTGTTCTCGGCCATCTTCAATTCCCACACGGCATCCCGCAATTGCCCTGCCACCTCCAGCAGCAGGCGGGCGCGGCTTGCCTGCAGATCCTCCTCGGCATGCTCCGCGACGAGTCGGCGCGCTGCCTTTTGGCCGGGCCGCCAGAGCGGAATCTCCACATCGGCCTGCCATTCGCGCTCGCCGCGGCCACTCGCGAGCGCATCGTTCTGATGGCCAAGCGCGAACGCCGGCGCCTTCGGCAGCAGGCTGCCGGCGGACAGGCGATGCGCTGACAGCCCGAGTCCCTGTGCCTGCAGCAGAAACTGCTGCGGATTGCGATTGAACGTAAGCTGCAGCGCCTCCTGCAGGGTCAGTGCCGGATCCGCTTCCAGCGGGTCCTGATGTGCCGGCTCCTCTGCCATGGTCGGAGACAGCAGCAGTGCCATGGACAAGGCCAGCCCGGCCATGGAACGCATCAGATAATGGATAGTCATGTCACCCTCCTGATTTCATATGCAGCGGCCAGACGAGTACTGGCCACGGCACGCATCCGGCCCCATGTCGGGAGCGCGGATACGATCGGAATGAAATCAGAAGGCAGGTGGTGCTTGTGGTTGAGGAAGTCGATAATGCGGAACCGGATACACCCGACTCCGGCGGGAAGGAACGCTGACCGGAACGGTCAGCAGGAGTATCGACAAAACAGCGAAAGCGACGGGCAGCAGGTCCAGAGCATCCGTCTGACCGCTCTTGCTCGGAATGCCCTGGGCAACCGACAGGACCTGATGCGGCCCATGTGGATTTTCCAGCACAGGATTTGTATCATGGGCGTGATGTGCAGGGAAGACAGCCGTATGCAGATGCATGAAGCTGGCGTGCCCCATGCCGTCCTCACCCATGTGGGCGTGGACGAACGGTGCCAGTATCTGCAGGCTGACGAGCCAAAACACGATCAGCCATGCTGGAAGTTTCAGATGTCTGGAATGCATGTTCCGTGTAGTTTCGTCACCAAGTTTGATGTTACTACGTTCGGCCAACGGTAATACAAGGACACAGGATCAGGAACCATCATACTATACATACTTTTCAACATCAGCGCCATCCTCGCGATCATCCTGCACATGACCGGACATCTGGAACGCTGGGGCATGGAATGGATCCTGATCGTGTTCGCCATCGCCGTCTTCCCTGCCGTCATTTATCTCTGATGGTTGGAATCTACTCCCTATAACCTTAACCCAGACTTAAAAACCCCGACTGCCTGGCCGGCAGCATTCCCTGCAGGGCATTGTCGCGCCTTACATCCCGATGGTCAGGCAAGCCGGCACATGAGCTTCTTATCTATCCCAATCCACTGACCGAGGCACGACAGGCAGTCTCGATACCCGATATCACGATTCCGCACACGCAACCTTCCGCAACCAAAGAACAACTTGCAGATTCACACCGTCCTGCACTGGGCTATAATCGGACGATTCGTTTTTTACCTGAACAACGCCATGCAAATCGAACGACAGCATTCGGACAAGCCGCGGACGGATTACCGCGAGCTGGCCCGCTTCAACATGATCGAGCAGCAGATCCGCCCTTGGGAAGTGCTGGACAGTAGGGTGCTGGAGCTGCTTAAGGAAGTGCCGCGCGAGGATTTCGTGCCGCCGCAATATGCCGGCCTCGCCTTTGCCGACATCGAGATTCCCATCAGCGAAGGGCAAACCATGCTAGCTCCCAAGCTGGAAGGCCGTATCCTACAGGCACTGGAAATCCGGCCGAGCGACAAGGTGTTGGAGATCGGCACCGGCAGCGGCTATTTCACCGCACTCCTTGCCAAACTGGCGAAGTCCGTGATCAGCGTGGAACAAAGCCAGTCCCTGAGCGTCGCTGCAAAGCAGCGTCTGGAACAGGCAGGCATCGATAACGTGACGCTGGTGGTCGGCAACGGCGCCGAAGGCTGGCCGGACGCAGCACCGTATGACGTCATCGTCTTCACCGGATCGCTGCCGCTTTGTCCGGAAAGCGTGCAGCAGAGCCTCACGGTCGGCGGCCGCATGTTCGTGATTACCGGCACTGCGCCGGTGATGCAGGCGACCATGATCCGTCGCGTCAGCGAGGACGGCTTCCGGCGCGACGTCATCTTCGAAACCTGCGTTCCACCCCTGATCAACGCCCCGCAGCCGGATCGTTTCCAGTTCTAGGGAATTCATGACCTCCGGGAATCTGCTGCTGTCTGCGCTGGTCCTACTGGCTACCCTTGCCGCCATGCCGGCGAGTGCGGAGACGACAGCGAAGCTGGACCTCGTTGCCGTGTACCAGAGCGCCCTGGAACAGGACCCGTCTTGGGCAGCCGCACGCAGCGCCAATCTCGCCGCCCAGGAGAAACTGGAGCAGGGCAAGGCGCTCTACCGTCCGACCATCACCTTCACGGGTGACTACAGTGAATCCCGCACCAATCTCGAACGTGACATTGATGGCAGCGGCCTCGATGCCCGCGGCAATCCCGTCGGCGGCAGCGGCCGCCAGCGCTTCGATACTTGGAACTACAGCCTGAACGTCACGCAGCCGCTGTTCCGGCGCGACAACATGGTGCAGTATCAGCAATCCAAGCTGATCGTGTCGCAGGCTGAGCGCCAGCTGATGCTGGATCGCCAGAATCTGATGCTGCGCGTCACACAGGCTTATTTCGACGTGCTGATGGCACAGGACAATATCGAGCTGATTCACGCCCAGAAGTCCGCCATCCGGAACCAGCTGGAGCAGGCGCGGGCCAATTTCGACGTCGGCACCGCCACCATCACCGACGTCAATGAGGCGCAGGCACGCTTCGACCTGATCAGCGCGCAGGAAATCGCCGCCATCAACCAGCTGGAAATCAAGAAGCGCGCGTTGCAGGCCATCATCGGCACAATGCCGCAGGGTCTTGCCACCGTGCGCGAAAACCTCGAACCCAGTCTGCCGGAGCCGAACGACATGCAGACTTGGGTCGAACTGGCGCAACAGAACAGCCTGGCGCTGGCCATCCAGCAGCACAACTATCAGATCGCCAGCCGCGAGGTCGAACGCATGCGCGCTGGCCACATGCCGACGCTGGATGCCGTCGCCCGCTACAGCGAAAGCCGCAACAACGGCAGCGCCAGCGGCTTCGCCACCGACCTCGAGGACTTCACGGTCGGCCTGCAGCTCGCCATTCCCATCTATGAGGGCGGTGCCGTCAGCTCGCGCGTGCGCGAGGCTGCCGCCAACCTGCAGAAGGCACAGGATGACATGGAGGCGGCCAGACGCCAGGCCGATCTCGACACGCGTCAGGCCTTTCTCGACGTCAGCAGCAGCGTGGCCCAGATCCGCGCCTATGAACAGGCGCTGGTATCGAGCCAGAGCCAGCTCGATTCCACCATGCTGGGCTACGAAGTCGGCGTACGCACCAGCGTCGATGTTCTCAATGCCCAGCAGCAGTTCTACACCGCCAAACGCGACCTGCTGCAGGCACGCTACAACTACCTGATCAGCTCGATACGACTCAAGCACGCGAGCGGCCTGCTGACCGAGACCGATCTTGCCGATATAAACCGGCAGCTCGTCGCCGGAAACTGAACTCAACCAACGGAACGGACAGACAGCCATGCGAAGCCAATCGATCTGCCATACCGACGACAGCCAGCTGGTCATCATCGACATGCAGGAACGGTTGGCGAACGCCATGCCGGCAGAGGACATGAAGCTGGTTCTGAAACAGACCTCCATACTGCTGCAGGCCGCAAACCAGCTGGAAGTGCCGGTCATCCATACGGAGCAGTATCCCAAGGGGCTGGGACCGACCTGCGCGGATCTGCTGCCACTGCTGAACGCACCTGCGATAAGCAAGACCGCCTTTTCCTGCTGCGACGAACCGGACTTTCAGTGCAGACTGGCAGACGACCGCCCGCAGGTCATCCTGGCCGGTATGGAAGCCCATATCTGCGTGCTGCAGACCGCGCTGGCACTGAAGGAACACGGCCGGCAGGTGTTCGTCGTCGAGGATGCCGTGCTGTCCCGCAATCCGGCCAACAAGGCCAACGCCATGAGCCGCCTCCGTCAGGCCGGCATCATCGTCAGCAATACCGAATCCGTGCTTTTCGAATGGCTGGGTAAGGCCGAAGGCGAGACATTCAAGTCGCTGAGCAGGCTGATCCGCTAGCGCTGCCGGCCTGACGTCGATCCAGCCCCTCTCAGATATTCCGCAACCAGCATCGCAATGCGCTGCGTCGCGCCGGTAGCGCTGGTGCTGAATGCCCTTGCCGCTGCCGCCATGCGGCCGCGCGCTTCCACATCCTCCAACAAATGCTGCACCGCCTGCGCCAGAGCATCCACGTCAGCCACGCGCAGGGCGGCTCCGCAGGCGATGGCCTGCTCGCTCGCCTGCTCGAAATTGAACGTGTGCGGACCGATCAGCACCGGCTTGCCCATGGCGCAGGCCTCGATCAGATTCTGACCGCCCAGTGGGAGCAGACTGCCGCCGATGAAGGCCAGATCGCAGGCCGCATAATAGATGAACATCTCGCCCATGCTGTCGCCCAGCAGCACATCGACATCCGCCGGCAACTTGCCCGTCAGCTGCGCCTTGCGCGCAAGTCGCAGCCCGCGCCGCTGCAGGAGGGCGGCGACCTCATCGAAGCGCTGCGGATGGCGCGGCACGATGACCGTCAACAGACCTGGCACCTGCAGCCTGCGCACGGCATCCAGTACCAGCGCCTCCTCGCCATCGCGCGTGCTTGCGGCCAGGAACACCGGCCGCTCACCGAACTGGGCGCGTAGTGCGGCACCGGCCTCCGCCGCACCGAACGGCGGCTCGACATCGAACTTGAGATTGCCGCAGACCGCGACCCGTTCCGCGCCCAGTCGGCGCAGGCGCTCCGCATCCTGCTCTGTCTGCGCCGCGATACCGGACAGTCCCTGCAATCCCTGCCGCGTCAGATTGGGCACCCTACCGTAACCACGTGCAGAACGCTCGGACAGGCGCGCATTGACCAGCAGCAGAGGTATGCCGCGCGCACGGCAACCAGCAATCAGGTTGAACCAGAGTTCGGTTTCCAGCAACAGGCCGAGCACAGGACGGAAATGGTCGAGGAAACGTGCCACCGCGCCCGGCGTATCGTATGGCAGATACACGCGATCGACACGGTCACCGAACAGCTGCTCCCCGGCCTCGCGCCCGGTCGGTGTCGCATGGGTGAGCAGGATACGATGCTGTGGGTACTGTGCCAGCAGCGCATGCACCAACGGCGCGGCGGCACGGGTCTCGCCCAGCGAAACGCAGTGCAGCCAGATGACAGGAGCTGCCGGCCTGATGGAATAGAAACCGTAGCGCTCCCGCAGATGATGCCGGTACGCTGGCTGGCGCAGGCTGCGCAAGAGGAGTTTCAATGGCGTCAGCGGCAGGAGCAGGTAAAGGAGCAGGGTATAGAGCATTCTGGGCATGGACGGATTTTCTCATACATCATCTGCACCAAAAAAATCCAGAAAAATATTTTTCAGAAATGTAAGCGAGGGCTCACCATGGGCCAACGCCAGATATACCAGGATGTTGCGAAAAATGCCCCGTTCCGGGGCGTGGCCGGGTGCATTTTTCGGGAACATTTCAAGGTTGACGAACCCAACGTAATGACATAACGTTACAAAAAATCACAATATATTGTGGTTTGGCCCATACACTGATCGGCCAAACCAGAACCTCCAACGAACAAGAATGTCCAGCTAACTCAGGAAGGATGCGCTCCATGCTCAAGGCCGTGAAAATGTCTCAAGAGACCGAAAAAGAAGTTCCGATCCAATCCGTCTCCCTCGATATCTGGGACAAGAAGTACCGGCTGAAGACCAAGCAGGGCGAATGCCTGGACGCGACCATCGACGACACCTACCGCCGCGTGGCACGCGCGCTGGCCGATGCAGAGGAGACCGAGGAAAAGCGCGAATACTGGTATGAGAAGTTCCTCTGGGCCCTGCGCCGCGGCGCCATCCCGGCCGGACGCATCACCTCCAACGCCGGTGCACAGGAGCACAAACCCGCGACCTCCACGATCAACTGCACTGTCTCCGGCACCATCGATGACAGCATGGACGGCATCCTGCAGAAGGTGCATGAGGCTGGCCTGACGCTCAAGGCCGGCTGCGGCATCGGTTACGAATTCTCGACGCTGCGCCCCAAGGGTGCCTTTGTCGCCGGCGCCGGCGCCTACACCAGCGGCCCGCTATCCTTCATGGACATCTACGACAAGATGTGCTTCACCGTCTCTTCCGCCGGCGGCCGCCGCGGCGCACAGATGGCGACCTTCGACATCTCGCATCCGGACGTCACCGACTTCATCAAGGCCAAGCGCGAAGCTGGTCGCCTGCGCCAGTTCAACCTGTCCTGCCTGATCACCAAGGAGTTCATGGAAGCGGTGAAGGCCGACACCGAATGGAAGCTGGCCTTCCCGGTCACGTCCAGCGAAGCCGAGGCGGACAAGCTCGACCTCAATGACGAAAGTCAGGTGGTCTGGCGCGAATGGCCGGTCAAGGACAAGTACCTGACGCGCGAATCCGACGGCAAGGTCGCCTGCCGCGTCTACAAGACCATCCGCGCACGGCGCCTGTGGGATGTCATCATGACCTCCACCTACGATTTCGCCGAACCCGGCTTCATCCTCATCGACCGCGTCAATGAGATGAACAACAACTGGTTCTGCGAAAACATCCGCGCCACCAACCCGTGCGGTGAGCAGCCTCTGCCGCCTTACGGCGCCTGCCTGCTGGGTTCCATCAACCTGACCAAGTTCGTGCGTCAGCCATTCACCGATCAGGCCTGGTTCGACTGGGACGAATACCGCGAAGTGGTTGCCATCTTCACCCGCATGCTGGACAACGTGGTCGAGGTCAACGGCCTGCCACTGCAGCAGCAGCGCGACGAGATCATGCGCAAGCGCCGTCACGGCATGGGCTATCTCGGCCTTGGCTCCACACTGACCATGCTCAGAATGAAATACGGCGAGGCCGACTCCATCAAGTTTACCGAAGAGGTGACCAAGGTCATGGCCGAGGTAGGCTGGCAGGTCGGCATCGAGCTCGCCAAGGAAAAAGGTCCGGCTCCGATCATGGAGGAGGAGTTCGTCGTCACCGCCGACATGATGGCCAAGCGTCCTGAGATGAAGGCGGACGGTATCAAGATCGGCTCCAAGGTCAAGGGCAAAGTGCTGCTGGGCCGCTACAGCCGCTACATGCAGCAGTTCCCGGAAAGCCTGCGCAAGGAGATCGCCAAGACCGGCGTGCGTTTCACGCACCACAGCTCCATCGCGCCCACCGGCACCATCTCGCTGTCGCTCGCCAACAACGCCAGCAACGGCATCGAACCATCGTTCGCGCACCACTATTCGCGCAACGTCATCCGCGAAGGCAAGAAGACCAAGGAAAAGGTCGATGTCTTCTCCTACGAACTGCTGGCCTATCGCGAACTGGTCAACCCGAAGGCCATGCCGTTCAGCGACAAGGAGGATGAAAAGCTACCGGACTACTTCGTGGACTCCTCCACGATCCCGGCCAAGGCCCATGTGGACATCCAGGCCGCCGCACAGAAATGGATCGACAGTTCGATTTCCAAGACCATCAACGTGCCGACCGACTACGATTTCGAGGACTTCAAGGATATCTACCTCTATGCCTACGAAAAGGGCCTGAAGGGCTGCACCACCTTCCGTTTCAATCCGGAAGCGTTCCAGGGTGTCTTGGTCACCGACAAGGACCTGGAGAACACCACCTACAGGTTCACGCTGGAGGACGGCACCGTCATCGAGGCCAAGGGCAACGATGAGATCGAATACGACGGCGAAACCCACACCGCCGCCAATCTGTACGACGCACTGAAGGAAGGTTATTACGGCAAGTTCTGACGGACGAATTGCCCAAGGAGAGAAACATGGCTATCAAGATCGATAAGAAAATCACCGGCTACAGTGTCGTTACCGAAGAAGACAAGGCCAAGGATGTGCCCGCACAAGCCCCTGCAGCCGCGCCGCAGTCCGCCGAGATCCTGCAGCTGGGCGAACCACTGAGCCGTCCGGACAAGCTCGTCGGCAACACCTACAAGATCAAGACGCCGGTAACCGAGCATGCGCTCTACATCACCATCAACGACATCGTCATGAACGAGGGCACGCCGCAGGAACACCGCCGTCCGTTCGAGATCTTCATCAACTCCAAGAACATGGACCACTTCCAGTGGATCGTCGCCCTGACCCGCGTCATGTCGGCCGTATTCCGCAAGGGTGGTGATGTCACGTTCCTGGTGGAAGAACTGCACAGCGTGTTCGACCCGAGCGGCGGCTACTTCAAGAAGGGCGGCAAATACATCCCCAGTCTGGTGGCCGAGATCGGCGAGGTGCTGGAGCAGCACCTGCAGGAAATCGGCATGCTGAAAAAGTCAGGTCCTGACGAGCATCAGAAAAAGCTGATTGAAGAAAAGAAGGCGGAGTACCTAGAAAAGAACGCCCACGAAGCGGTCAACGCCGAAGGCTTTCCCGCTGGCGCACAGCTTTGCAGCAAGTGCCAAACCAAGGCAGCGATCGTGATGGACGGCTGCCTGACCTGCCTCAATTGCGGCGAATCGAAGTGCGGCTAGGTCCGAGTTAAAAAGGGGCTGCGAAGCCCTTTTTTATGCGTGTCTAGTCAGTCTGTGACAATCAAGCTGGGCCTGAGGGCGAACTGGAGTCAGTTTGCCCTGCTGGTTCTGGTGAATGCGTTCGTCGGCGCCATGATCGGCATGGAGCGCACCATCCTGCCGGCCATCGCCGAGCAGGATTTCCAGTTGGCGGCACATACCGCCATCCTCGCCTTCATCGTGGTGTTCAGTGTCTCCAAGGCGCTGACGAACTACTTCGCCGGCCGTTTCTCCGACGTTTACGGACGCAAGGCCCTGCTCATCACTGGCTGGCTGATTGCCGTACCGGTGTCGTTTCTGCTGATGTGGGCACCCTCCTGGAACTGGGTGCTGCTGGCCAACCTGTTTCTGGGAGTGAGCCAGGGTCTGACCTGGTCCACCACCGTCATCATGAAGATCGATCTGGCCGGTCCGAGGAATCGCGGGCTGGCCATGGGCATCAATGAATTTGCCGGATACGTCGCAGTCGGACTGGCGGCGTTCGGTACCGGGTGGATCGCGGCGCATTACGGGCTCCGCCCGCAGCCGTTCTACCTGGGGGTAGCATTCACGCTGGCAGGCCTGCTGCTGTCCGTGCTGCTGGTGCGGGAGACGCATCATCATGCGCGGCATGAGATGTCGTTGCATCCTCAACATCAAGATACAGAAATACCCTCTCAGCGCGAGATCTTCTGGCGCACCACATGACGCGACCGCAATCTTTCCTCGATCACTCAGGCCGGTCTGGTCAACAACCTGAATGACGGCATGGCATGGGGGCTGTTCCCGGTCGTGTTCGCCGCTGCGGGAATGGGGTTGTCGCAAGTCGGCTGGCTGACAGCAATCTATCCCGCCACCTGGGGTATCTTTCAGCTGTTCACGGGAGCGCTTTCGGACCGGGTAGGGCGCAAGCGGTTCATCGTTGCCGGCATGTGGATACAGGCGCTGGGCATAGGCATGATCGCATCCATCCAGAGCCCTGTATCGTTCTTGACCGGCTCGATTCTGCTTGGTGCCGGCACGGCCATGGTCTATCCAGCGTTACTGGCGGCGATCGGGGATGTCGTCAACCCTGCCTGGCGGGCTTCCGCCGTGGGGGTGTACCGCCTATGGCGGGATTTGGGATATGCGGCAGGCGCCTTGATTTCCGGCATCGTTGCCGACCTGTTCGGATTGATGAGTGCTTTGTGGCTGGTCGCAGCCTTGACCGCCTTATCCGGCATACTTGCCGCAGTGAGAATGCAGGAAACGCGCCACATGTCTCAACATTGAGATTCCCGGTCAATATCGGGAAAGAACTTCTTCCTAATTAATTTCTTAAGAATCAAAGCCCTCAAATCGGATTTCGTGCTCTAGTCGCTATTTCCAATCAACCGCATCAGAAAATTGGTGAGCTGATCGACCTCTTCCGTGGTCAGCGACTTGTTGACCCAGTCCTTGAATTCACTCTCCAGCTCGCGCATGATGCCGTCAAGCAGCGGTAGCGCACTTTCGGTGAGTATGACCGGCTTGATGCGCCGGTCGCATTCGTTGCAGGTGCGCGAAACAAAACCTTTTCGTTCCAGTTCCATCAATACCTTGGTCAGCCCGCCGGAACTGATCAGCATCAGATGCTGGATCTCGGACGGCGTCAGCACATGCGGCGGCGGCGAGCGGCGCAAGGTGGCAAGCACGTCGAACTCGACCACGCTGAGACCGCTGCAGGCAATCACCTTGGCGGCACGCGTATGGTGCTCCAGTTGGGCATAGAAAAGCGCAAACCTTAGCGGTAGAAGCTGGTCGTAATAGGTCTCCGGCCAGTATTTCTGGTGTGCATCCAGGACCGAAGTGATTTTTTTATGCATGATTTAAGTGGTTGTCATCAAAAAGTTTCTTGCAATTATCTTCCGAGAAAGATAATATCGCAAACTTATCTTTCCAGAAAGATATTGTTGCGCCGCTACCATTCGCCCCAAGCCGGATGGCCAGCCAAAGGCGCAGGTCTCTTTCAAGTAACACCCAAAAACAAGCCCAATAAGGACTGATATGTCACAGCTTAGAACCCTCGCAGTTGCATCTGCCCTGATTCTGTCTGCATGTGGCGGAAAAGGTGAGAATACGGCACCCCCGCCGGCACCGCCCGCCGTCACGGTCATCACCGCAACCGCAGAAAGCGTGCCGGCCGTCATCGAGCTGCCCGGACGGACCGCCCCATACCAGGTCTCTGAAGTCCGCCCACAGGTCAGCGGCATCATCCAGAAGCGGGTGTTCGAGGAGGGCTCCTATGTCAAGGCGGGGCAGCTACTGTACCAGATCGACCCGTCTATCTATCAGGCGGCCTACGATAGTGCAAAGGCCAACCTGGCACGCGCGCAGGCCACCGTCGGTTCGGAAAGATTGAAGGCGGAGCGTTATGCCGAACTGGTCAAGATCGAGGCTGTCAGCAAACAGGCCAATGACGAGGCCGCAGCGGCGCTGAAGCAGGCAGAAGCCGAGGTCGCAGCCGCCAAGGCAGCGCTCGACAAGGCCAGAATCGATCTGGATTACACGCGCGTGGTCGCCCCCATTTCAGGCCGTATCGGGCGTTCCGCCGTCACGCCCGGCGCCCTGGTGACCGCCAATCAGGCCGAGCCGCTGGCGACCGTGCATCAGCTGGACCCGATCTATGTCGATGTGATCCAGTCCAGCGCGGAACTGCTGCATCTGCAGCGTCAGCTGGAGCAGGGCAAACTGCAGCGTGCCAGCGACAACTCCGTCGCCGTGCAGCTGGTGCTTGAGGACGGCAGCATCTACGAGAAGGAAGGCAAGCTCGCATTCTCCGAAGTGGCCGTGGACCCGAGCACCGGCAGTGTCACGCTGCGCGCCGTGTTCCCGAACGAGAAGGGGCTGCTGCTGCCCGGCATGTACGTGCGTGCGCGCATGACGCAGGGCGTGAACAACGATGCCATCCTGGTGCCACATGCTGCGGTCAGCTTCGACCCGCGCGGCAATCCGTTCGTGCTGGTAGTGAACGCCGAAAACACCGTGGAAGCCCGCACCGTGAAAACGGCGCAGTCGATTCAGGACAAATGGGTGATCACCGAAGGGCTCAACCCGGGTGAGCGCGTCATCGTGGCCGGTCTGCAGATTGCACGTCCCGGCAGCGTGGTCAGCCCGCAGGAAGCTGAGCCAGCTGACACAGAACCGGCCACGGCCGAGTGAGGTAGCTGACCATGGCCCGTTTCTTCATCGACCGCCCCATTTTCGCGTGGGTCATTGCCATCGTCATCATGCTGGCAGGCACCCTCTCCATCTTGAGCCTGCCGGTGGCACAGTATCCGGCGATCGCACCACCACAGATAGCGATCAACGCCAACTATCCCGGTGCGTCGGCCAAGACCGTTGAGGATTCCGTCACGCAGGTCATCGAACAGAAGATGACCGGGCTGGACGGACTGATTTACATGAACTCCTCCAGCGACAGCTTTGGCCGCGCGACGATCACGCTGACGTTCAGGTCGGGCACCAATCCCGATATTGCCCAGGTGCAGGTGCAGAACAAGCTGCAGGCCGCCATGCCGCTGTTGCCGCAGGAAGTGCAGCAGCAGGGCATCACCGTGGCGAAGTCCGCCCGCAACTTCCTGATGGTGATCGGCTTCGCGTCGGAAGATGGCAGCATGGGCGCCTACGACCTCGCGGATTTTCTCGTCGCCACCGTGCAGGATCCACTTTCCCGTGTTACGGGCGTAGGCGAGGTTCAGGTCTTCGGTTCGCAGTACGCCATGCGCATCTGGGCCGATCCGGCCAAGCTGACGCAATACAATCTGACGCTCGCCGACCTCAAGGAAGCCGTGCGTGCACAGAACACGCAGGTCGCCGCCGGCCAGCTCGGCGGCACACCTGCGGTGCCCGGCCAGGGCTTTTCCGCCACCATCACTGCGCAAAGCCGTCTGCAGACTGCGGACCAGTTCCGCAACATTCTGCTGCGCAGCGCCGAGGATGGCGGCGAGGTGCGTCTGGGCGAGGTCGCAAAGATCGAGATCGGTGCGGAGAACTATGGCATCGTCGGCCGCCTGAACGGCAAGCCGGCGGCTGGTATCGGCATCAAGCTGGCCCCCGGCGCCAATGCGCTCGAAACCGCCGATGCGATACGCGCAAAACTGGACGAGATGAAGCCGTATTTCCCACCCGGCGTCATCTCGCTCGTGCCCTATGACACAACACCATTCGTCAAGATCTCCATTCAGGAAGTCGTCAAGACCCTGATCGAGGCGATCATCCTGGTGTTCCTGGTCATGTACCTGTTCCTGCAGAACCTACGCGCGACACTGGTGCCCACCATCGCCGTTCCGGTCGTGCTGCTGGGCACCTTCGGCGTGATGGCGGCATTCGGCTACTCGATCAACACCCTGACCATGTTCGGTCTGGTACTGGCGATTGGTCTGCTGGTGGACGACGCCATCGTCGTCGTCGAGAACGTCGAGCGCCTGATGTCGGAAGAAGGCCTGCCACCCAAGGAAGCGACCAAGAAATCCATGGATCAGATCACGGGCGCGCTGATCGGCATCGGCCTCGTGCTGTCCGCCGTCTTTGTGCCGATGGCGTTCTTCGGCGGCTCGACCGGCGTGATCTACCGCCAGTTCTCCATCACCATCGTTGCCGCCATGGCACTGTCGGTGCTGGTCGCCATCATCTTCACGCCTGCCCTGTGCGCAACGATGCTGAAGCCGGTCGAGAAAGGTCACGGCCACGGCGAGGAAGGGCTGTTCGGCTATTTCTTCACCTGGTTCAACCGCATGTTCGAGCGCAACACGAAGCGCTATGAATTTGCCGTCAACGGCATCCTGAAACGCACTGGACGCTTCCTGCTCATCTATGTGGCCATCCTGTCCGTGCTCGCTTTCCTGTTCACGCGCATGCCGACCTCCTTCCTGCCGGATGAGGATCAGGGCATTCTTTTCAACCAGATCGTGCTGCCTACGGGTGCCACCCAGGAGCGCACGATCGAAGTGCTGAAGAAGGTCGAGCAGCATTTCATGGAGAATGAAAAGGACAACCTGAAGGCCATCTTCACAGTGGCGGGCTTCAGCTTCGGCGGCAGCGGCCAGAACATGGGTATCGCCTTCGTCAACCTCAAGGACTGGAGCGTGCGCAAAAAACCGGGACAGGATGTGAAGTCCATCGCCGCACGAGCCATGGCGGCCTATTCGCAGATCCGCGAAGCCATGGTGTTCGCCTTCGTGCCGCCACCTGTGCTTGAACTGGGTACATCGACCGGCTTCAACGTACAGATGCAGGATCGTGTCGGCATGGGTCACGAGGCGCTGATGGCAGCCCGCAATCAGTTCCTCGGCATGGCAGCACAGGATCCGCGTCTCGTCGGCGTGCGTCCAAACGGCATGGAGGATATGCCGGAATTCCGCCTGGACATCGACCATGCCAAGGCCGGTGCACTCGGCGTATCCGTGGCCGCCATCAACGAAACCCTGTCTACCGCCTGGGGCGGCAGCTACATCAACGACTTCATCGACCGCGGTCGCGTCAAGAAGGTATATCTGCAGGGGACTGCGGAAGCGCGCATGACGCCGGAAGACCTGAATAAGTGGTATATCCGCAACGACAAGGGCGAGATGGTGCCGTTCTCCGCCTTCGCCACCGGACACTGGACCTACGGGCCGCCGCGCCTCGAGCGTTACAACGGCCAGCCCTCCGTGGAACTGCTGGGACAGGCCGCACCTGGCCTGTCCTCCGGTGACGCGATGGCTGCGGTCGAGGAAATCATGGCCAAGATGCCGCCCGGTATCGGCTATGAATGGTCCGGCACCTCGTATGAGGAACGCGCATCCGGCTCACAGGCACCAGCCCTGTATGCACTGTCTCTGCTGGTCGTGTTCCTCTGTCTTGCCGCCCTGTACGAGAGCTGGTCGATCCCGTTCGCGGTGATGCTGGTCGTGCCGCTCGGCGTGCTTGGCTCGATGCTGGCAGCCACCGGGCGCGGCCTGTCCAACGACATCTACTTCCAGGTAGGCCTGCTGGCCACGATCGGGCTTTCCTCCAAGAATGCGATTCTGATCGTGGAATTCGCAAAGTCGGAAATGGAGGCCGGACTTGATCTCATCACGGCGACCCTGAAAGCCGTGCGCATGCGTCTGCGGCCGATCCTGATGACATCACTCGCCTTCGGCTTCGGCGTATTGCCGCTGGCATTGGCAACCGGTGCCGGCTCGGGCAGCCAGAACGCGATCGGCACCGGCGTTCTGGGCGGCACGATTGCAGCGACATCCCTCGGGATCTTCTTCGTTCCCCTGTTCTATGTCGTGATCAAGAGGATTTTCAAGGACAAGCCGGCGGCGAATGCTTCCGGCACGGCAGATAACGCTGCCGAGGAGAACAAGCAATGACAAGACTGAAGCCTTTGGCTGTCGCCATCGCACTTGCAGCGACCGGCGCATGCAGCCTGATACCGGAATACTCCCGACCGGAAGCACCCGTGCCCGACGCTTTCCCCTATGCGGAACAGGCGCAGGCTGGGACGCCTCTGAGCGAGATTTCCTGGCAGGAGTATTTTGCCGACGCGCAGCTACGTGAAGTGATCGGGCTCGCCCTGGCAAACAACCGCGACCTGCACGTGGCAGCGCTGAACATCGAAAAGGCGCGTGCGCTCTATCGCGTACAGCGCGCCGACCTGTACCCTAGCGTCGGCATCACCGGCTCCGAGACGGCGCAGCGTCTGCCGGGAGATCTGAGCCCGAGCGGGGAGGCCAGCACGACCCATCAGTACAGCGCCACGATCGGCTTTTCCGCCTATGAGCTGGATTTCTTCGGCCGCATCCGCAGCCTGAACGCGCAGGCGCTGGAACAGTACCTGGGTACGGAGGAGGCACGCCGGAGCGCACAGATCAGTCTGGTCGCCGAAACCGCCAACGCCTGGCTGACACTGGCAGCCGACCGGGAGCGACTGGCATTGGCGCGCAGCACGTTCGAAACCAGGCAGAAATCCTATGAGCTGATACGCCGCACCCATGAGATCGGCGTAGGCTCGGCACTGGACGTGCGGCAGGCGGAGACACTGATGGAAAGCGCCCGTGCCGACGTCGCCCGCTATGTGGCGCAGGAGGCGCGCGACATCAACGCGCTGACGCTGATCGTGGGCGCACCGGTCGCGGCCGATCTGCTGCCAGCGAATCTGAGCAGCGCCGTGACCGGCATCACGGAAATCCCAGCCGGCATCCCCTCCGAAGTGCTGACGCAGCGCCCGGATGTGTTGCAGGCCGAACGCGCGCTGCGCGCAGCCAACGCCAACATCGGCGCCGCGCGCGCGGCATTCTTCCCGCGCGTCACGCTGACGGCAGGCGCGGGCGTTGCCAGTGATTCACTGAGTGACCTCTTCAGCCACGGCGGCAGCACCTGGAACTTCATCCCGCAGATCCGGTTGCCCATCTTCGAGGCTGGCAGGCTGAGCGCCAATCTGGAAGCCAGCAAGGTGCAGCGCGAGATCAGCGTGGCGCAATATGAAAAAGCCATCCAGACGGCATTCCGTGAAGTCGCAGATGCCTTCGCGGAGAAAGCCACGCTGGCCGAGCGGGTCGATGCCAACCGCAAGCTGGTCGAGGCATCCGAAGCCAGCCTGATGCTCTCGGAGGCTCGCTACAACAGCGGCGTGGACAGCTATCTGGGCCTGCTCGACGCGCAGCGCGAGCTGTATGCAGCCAAGCTGGAACTGATCAGCGTCCGCCTGACGGAATCAGCCAACCGCGTCGCGCTTTACAAGGCGCTCGGCGGCGGCTGGAAGTAACGCATCTTCACCAGACACCATGCGGTCCGCGCCCACAGCCTATGGAATGACTTTCCGGACACAACCCAAGAAGGATTTTTCATGTCGATGAAACGCTTTCTTTTTGCTTTGGCCTGCCTGACGAGTTTAAGCGCACAGGCTGAACCCACGGTGCAGATCAACACCAGTCTCGGCCCCATTGTCGTCGAACTCGATAGTGCCAAGGCGCCCGTCACCGTGGAGAATTTCCTCGGCTACGTCAAAAGCGGCCATTACAACGGCACCATCTTTCATCGCACCATCCGGCGCTTCATGATCCAGGGCGGTGGCATGACCGCCGACATGCAGGAGAAGCCAACCGGCCCTGCGATCCGAAACGAGGCCGACAACGGCCTGAAGAACCTGACGGGAACCATCGCCATGGCACGCACGGACGACCCGCATTCCGCCACCGCACAGTTCTTCATCAACGTCGCGGACAATGCCTTTCTCGATCACAAGTCCAAGGATGCGAAGGGATGGGGCTATGCCGTTTTCGGCAAGGTGATCGACGGCATGGACATCGTGGAGAAAATCTCGCGTTCTCCGGTATGGCCGGGCGATGTGCCGACGCAGCCGGTCGTGATCGAGTCGATCGAACTGAAATAGGGCGCAACAGCCCATAAAAAAACGGGGCATTGCCCCGTTTCTACCGCCCATCGATACGGATATCGTCGGCAAAGCTGCCGCCGTTCTCCTCCAATTTCTGTTCCTCTGTTCCTGGCGCCTGCTCAAGTGCACCGTTACCCGGCCGACCCTGCGCGAGGTAGTGGCAAATGCGGCTGATATGGTGGCCGGTGCGCTCCATCCAGCGGAACACATCGGTCGTATAGAGCGGGCCCGGCGTTCTGCCATTGGGTATCGCATTCAGCAGAATCTCGTGGCGCGCCTTGCGCACCAATTCCGCAAGCCGCTCGACCTCGCGCTCGATGTCCTGCTGATAGCGCGCCAGCGACTTTTCCGCCAGTGCACGCTGCACCAGATGCATCACAGTGCGCGTGTCCTGCAGGGCGGTCTGATAAACCGGATTACCGAAATCGACCCTGGCGCCCATAAGATCGCTCAGCCGATGGCGTAGACGCAGTAAATGGTCGATGGCATGCAGCTGGGCAATGCGCTGCCCGACTTGCGCATTCTGCTCCGGTGAGAGCTGGATACGCGTGACGAAGTCGAAAGTGCGGTCCAGGGCGCGTCCGATGCGCTGCAGGTCGGCTACGACAGGGGTGGACGATGCCATCGCCAGTACCTCGCCATACAGCCTGAGCAACTGTGCCGTGACCTGTTCGATCACGCGTTGCGAGGCTTCCAGCGCCACGGCCGGAATGTTCAGCAGGCTGTCGTCCAGCCGTTGCGTCAGATCATCCTCGACTTCCGGCAGCAGCCGCTCAACCAGGCGCGCGAACCGGTTCGTCATGGGCAGGAAGACGGCGACACCGGCGAGAATGAAAAAGGTGTGGAA
>DATCJT010000163.1:0-13623 GCA_036562645.1 Methylophilaceae bacterium
TGCAAAATCACAGGCACGTACAGGTATGAAGGCGAAACTCACAAAATATATTTATGCCAATGGTGCCGGGCAGCAATAACCAATGCACAAAATCAAGCCACCGGACGGATGTGATAATGGGGATTATTAAGGGGCGTTTAAGCCCCTTAATGCTGGCCTGACGGCATATCTAATCGGCACGGCGTATCTCGCGAGCATTACCATGTCGAGCTCCACCTCTGGCACTCCGCGCCCTATAGACCAAAACGCCGCTGCATTTTTCACTTGACTGTACATCATGCCGTTGACCGTGGTGCTCGGTTGATCACCATGATGGAGAAAATGCCATGATGCGCATCGATTTTAGCCATCGTCTCAATTTCGCATAATGTATATTATGTAAAATTATGCGTATAAAGAAAACGCCCTGAGGCTTTCATGCTCTCAGGGCGCGACTCCTCCCACTCCCAACAAGACGTCAGGACTTCTTGGATTTATCCAGCTGATCCAGGATGCGTGCAGCGCGTTCCTTGCCGCCCAGGCCGAAGGCAATCGCCAGCGCGAGGAAAATCGCACCGAAGACAATGACGAACAGCGCCGTCAGCAATTGTGTGCCGATTCCCAGCTGTTCCAGTGCGACGAACAAGGCAAAGATCTGAATCGAGTATTCGGCCGTCGTACTGATCGTCAGTGCGCCGTCGAACTTGATGCCATGCAGCCAGGCGAAAATCAATCGATTGACGAAACGAGCCAGCAAGGTGCCAAAAATCAGGATCAGGATGGCGACGATGATTCTGGGTAGATAGTTTGCCAGCGCGTTCAGCATAACCGCGACCTCGGTGAGGCCCAGAGAGTTGGCACCGGTGATGACGAACAGCAGAATCACAAGCCAGTACACCACCATGCTGATGACACCGCTCATGGTGAGGTCCACACCGCTGTGGCTGAGGAACTGCTCAAGTCCGGACTTGTCAGCAAACTGGTCGAACCGTACCAGTCCCAGAATACGCTTGACGACGACACAGGCAGCCTTTGCACAAAGCCAGCCAAAAAACAGAATGACGATGACCGCCAGCAGCTTGGGGAAGAACGTGGCAACCTGCGCCCAGAAATCGTTCAATGACATCAGAAAAATATCGATCTGGTTTTGCATGGTACCTCCTAAAATGTCTCAAAAATCATTGTTATGGGCTGCCGATATCGGCAGCACGATTTGTAATTGCGAGATTTTCCCCGATAAGTACCATGTAGGCAATCAAAATGCCCTTATTTTTTAATGTGACTTATGAAAATTCGTTATTTATCTATATGAAATATATATAAATAATTTTTTAATATTTTACATTATCAATCCTTCCCTTTCGGCAACGACATGCCCGACAAAATCTACCCCCGCCTCAAATCCACTCGTCTGAAAAAGCGAAACCAGAGCCTGACGGAAAGCAGCAGTGCAAGAACAAGCGCATACGCCAATGGTCCGCGGATGTCCTTCTTGACCAACCACAAGAAATGCAGAACGCCCAGCACGGCGATCAGGTAAACCATCGCATGCAATTGTCTCCAGCGCCATCCCAAACGTCGCATCATGGCGTTGCTTGAAGTCAGGGCCAGCGGGATGGAAAGCAGGAATGCCGAAAAACCGACCAGCACATACGGATGCTCCATGATATCCGTGACGATTTCATGCCAATCGAACCAGTGGTCCAGCCAGAGATAAATAAGGAAATGCAGACAGGCATAGAAGAACATGAACAGCCCTGCCATGCGGCGTAACTGTACGGGCCATGCGATACCGGAAATCAACCTGAGCGGAGTCATCGCCAATGCCGTCAGCAGAAAAACCAGCGCCCAGGTGCCCGTTGAACGTTCGATGAACTCAACCGGATTGGCCGTCAAATCATCGTTCAAACCGAGCCAGAACAGTCGCGCCAGCGGCACCAGTGCGAGCATGAACAGCACGGCCTTGATCCGCAGCAGCTGCATTCCACTGACCTGTCGCCACACCATGTTGCTAGAAGTGCTTGCGCAGGTCCATACCGGCGTACAGCTGCCCCACTTCCTCGGCATATCCGTTGAATAGCTGCGTCTTGATGCGGGGGGACAGCAGCCCTCCTCCGATTCGACGTTCCGAGGACTGACTCCAGCGCGGATGCGAGACCTCAGGATTGACGTTGGCATAAAAGCCGTATTCGTGCGGTGCGGCCCTCATCCAGGTAGTCACCGGCATTTTTTCCGTAAAGCGGATGCTGACGATAGACTTGGCACCCTTGAAACCGTACTTCCACGGTACGACCAGGCGCATCGGGGCGCCATTCTGATTTGGCAATACCTCACCATAGAGACCAACGGCCATAATGGTCAGCGGATGCATGGCCTCGTCCATGCGCAATCCCTCGGTATAAGGCCAATCCAGCACCGGGATACGGACACCGGCCATCTGCGCAGGATCGGCCAGTGAGACGAACTCCACAAATCTGGCATTGCCGGTCGGTTCTGCCAAACGGATCAGTTTGGAGAGCGGAAAGCCTACCCAGGGTATCACCATGGACCAGCCTTCCACGCAGCGCATGCGGTAAATGCGTTCTTCCAGCGGCGCCAGCTTGAATATGTCCTCGATCGATATCTGCCTTGGCTGCCTGACCTCGCCCTCGATCGATACCGTCCATGGCCTGGGTTTAAATAGTTTCGCATGAACGACGGGGTCGCCCTTGTCCGTGCCGAACTCGTAAAAGTTGTTATAGGTAGTGATGTCCTTGTAGCTGGTGAGCTTCTCGTCACGCCCGTAATCCGTCTTGCTGAGATCGGAAATTCTGCGCCTTTCGCTCGCTGCCAGCGCATCTGCAGAAAGCAGACCGGAAAACGTGCCAGCAACGACTGAGAACCCGGCAGCCTTGAGAAAATGGCGGCGATTCTCGAACACCTCGCGCGGTGTGATTTCAGAGGACGGGATATCCGGTTTTCTGGCGATTCTCATGCTGACGCTCCTTGTCCGGACCATGAGCACACATACTCTTGCCCCGGTCTGTCATTGCATCAAATGCCGAAAGTTGCTGCTACTACAGATATTGCCACCAATCGTGCGGAGTCGCCCCTGCCGCAAGGAAATCCGGATTGAGCAGAGACTCCTTGCGGTTATACGACAAGGGCTTGCCTGCAGCATCTCTTAGCGATCCGCCCGCCCTTTCCAGTATGCACTGAGCTGCGGCGGTATCCCATTCGGATGTCGGCCCCAGTCTCGGGTAAAGGTCTGCCGCTCCTTCCGCCACCATGCAGATTTTCAGCGAGCTTCCCATTGGGATTAATCTGACCGGGGAAAGTTTCCGTTCCACGTTCTCAATGAAGCGCTGCAGCCTGGCATCGGCATGAGACCTGCTGCCAGCAATCGTAATATCACCGACCGTAAGCTCGCGCGCATGGATAGCGACGGCAGGACCGCCATCCCGCTGTTTGTACGCGCCGTTCTCGTCGGCATAATAGAGTAGCCCCAGTGCCGGTGCGTAAACAACGCCTATCTTAGGACTGTCACCCTCGATCAGCGCGATGTTGACGGTAAACTCCCCGTTGCGCTTGATGAACTCCCGCGTGCCATCGAGCGGATCGACCAGCCAGTAGCGTTGCCATTGTCTGCGCACTTCATGGGGAATCGTATCCGATTCCTCGGAAAGGACTGGGATCTCCGGCGCCATCTGCTGCAACCCGCCGGCGATGATGCGATGCGCCGCCATATCCGCCTGAGTCAGTGGAGAATCGTCGTTCTTCCTCTCGACATCGAACGGCCCGGCATAGACCCGCATGATGGCCTCACCTGCCGTCTTGGCGATGCCGATCAGTCGCGGCATGAATAATTGCGTCTGCTTCAATCCGACAAAAGCTCCAGCAAGGCGGCTTCGTCGATCACAGTGACACCGAGTTCATGCGCCTTCGTCAGCTTGCTGCCAGCTTCGCTGCCGGCGACGACATAATCCGTCTTGCGTGACACACTGCCGGCCACCTTACCTCCCGCCGCCTCGATCAAGGCCTTGGCCTCATCACGCGACATACTGGGCAGAGTGCCGGTCAACACCAGAGTCTTGCCGCGCAACACTCCATCCGCACTACCCTCCTGTGACTCTTCCCAATGAACCCCGGCGGCAATGAGCGCATCGATCACTTCACGGTTATGCGCCTCTCCGAAGAACTGTACGATGGAATCGGCGACGACCGGGCCGACATCCGGCACCTGCTGCAGCATCTCCGCATCCGCGTCCATCAGTTTCTGCAGGCTACCGAAATGGCGTGCCAAGTCTCTGGCAGTGGCCTCACCGACATTGCGTATGCCGAGCGCATATATGAAGCGTGACAGCGTGGTCTTGCGGCTCTTCGCCAGTGCATCGATGATGTTCTGCGCCGACTTTTCCGCCATGCGCTCCAGCCCTGCCAAGGTCGGCACATCCAGTCGATAGATGTCGGCCAGTGTATGCACCAATCCGCCATCGACCAGCTGATCCACCAGTTTCTCACCCAGCCCCTCGATATCCATGGCGCGCCGCGACGCAAAATGCAAAATCGCCTGCTTGCGCTGCGCCGTACAGAACAGGCCACCGCTACAGCGCGCCACCGATTCGCCTTCGAGACGGATCACATGCGACCCGCAGACCGGGCAGCGATGCCCGATGGCCTCCAACAGATGATATGGCTTGGCATGGGGTGGTCTCCTGTCCTTCACCACGCCCACCACTTCTGGAATGACATCCCCTGCCCTGCGCACCGTGACCGTGTCACCGACACGCACATCCTTGCGGTCGATCTCGTCCTGATTGTGCAGCGTCGCGTTGGTCACCGTCACGCCGCCGACGAACACGGGCTTGAGCCGTGCGACCGGCGTGATGGCGCCGGTGCGCCCAACCTGCACATCGATTGCCAGAAGCTCGGTCAATGCCTCCTGGGCGGGGAATTTGTGGGCAACCGCCCAATTCGGCTCGCGGCTTCTGAAACCAAGCTCGCGCTGCAGGCTGAGCAGGTTGACCTTGTAAACCACACCATCGATGTCATAGGGCAGGCTGTCGCGCTTGGCG
Organism: Methylophilaceae bacterium; assembly: GCA_036562645.1. Lineage (GTDB taxonomy): Bacteria > Pseudomonadota > Gammaproteobacteria > Burkholderiales > Methylophilaceae > UBA6140. Next base: position 5,034 of record DATCJT010000163.1, read on the forward strand.
CCGATGGCCTGATGAAACTGTACCAGCGGCTCCGGCCCGACTCCGACGATGCGCTCGGCACAGACCGGGAAACCGAACCGCTGCAACCTGTCCAGTAGCTCACTATGCCGCTCCGGCATATCATCCCATCCCCGGGTCTCGCCCAGTCCGTAGGCAAAGAACGACAGCATGCGCTGGGCCGTAACGCGCGAATCAAGCTGGCGCACCGCGCCGGCAGCCCCGTTTCTCGGGTTGACCAGCGTCGGCTTGCCCTGAGCACGCTGTTTCTCGTTATAGCGCTCGAAATCCGGGCGGCTCATGTAAACCTCTCCGCGCACCTCCAGTATCTCCGGAGCTTCACCTTCGAGCCGCAGGGGTATCTGGCGAATGGTGCGGATATTCTGCGTCACGTCCTCGCCGACCTCACCATCGCCGCGCGTCGCCGCCTGCACCAGCAGCCCATGCTCGTAGCGCAGACTGATCGCCAGACCATCGAACTTCAATTCGGCTACATATTCGACCGGCGGATCGTCGTCGTTCAAGCCCAGTTTCTTGCGGACTCTGGCATCGAACGCGCGCGCTCCCTCGGGAGAGATATCGGTCTCGGTCTCGATCGAGAGCATGGGAACACGATGACGCACGGCAGCCAGCTCCGGCAATGGAGCACCGCCGACGCGCTGGGTCGGTGAATCACTTGTGACCAGTTCGGGATGCGCCTGCTCCAGGGCCTGCAACTCGCGGAACAGGCGGTCATATTCGCTGTCCGGCACTGACGGCTGGTCCAGCACATAGTATTCGTAGTCGTACTGACGTATCTGCCTGCGTAGCGCCTCGATCTGCCGGGCAGCTTGTTCGTGGTGCGACATCGGATTCAGGAGAACAGACGCAGTGCGGAAGGACTGCCCGGCACGATACCCCATGTCACCATCCTGGCATGGATGGCCTTGAGTTGCTGACGGATCTTTTCGATTTCCGTCTCGCCGAGCGGACGCTGATTGTCGTCCACCAGCATGGCCCCCAGGCTCTTTTCCATCTGCCGCGCAGTCAGCACCATCTGATTGAAAACTTCGATGCAATTGGCAACACGCGGGATATCCAGCTGGAAGGTGACGCCATGGATGACGGATGTGCGCAGCATTTCCGGACTAAACGGATAATTATCCCGGTTGAAGACAGAAAACTGGCGCAGCCCCGCTTCATTCTCGCTATGGAATCCGCCGTCCGTGCCAAGCACCATGCCACTGGCCTCCGCCAGCCCGCGGAACTTGGTCCCGGTAAACGGTCCGTTGCCGCCCTGCACCAGATGGAAGCCGACCATCTTGTCCACCTCGATGCAGAACTGATCGAGCTCGCTGGCCTGCTGCAAAGCATCGCCCTGATTCAGCCATTCGACCTGCGCGTTCAGTTTGTGGCCGATACGTTCAACCTCGTGCTGGAATCGGTCCAGGGCGCTGCGCGAAATGAATCCGGAACGATCCGCGAGCTGTACGGCACAGGTCACCTTGCCGAACTCCATCGCTTCCTGCTCACGTGTCAGCAGAGCCCAGTTGCCGTCGGCATCAAGTCCGTGCAGGTACTTGGCCTTGTCGATATCCGTAACCGAGACAAGAAACTCGCGCAGCCTGGCACCACTGACCGGCTGCGGCAGATGCAGCACGGCGATCAGGTCGATACGGCCGTCGATTTCCGGACTCAGTGCAAGCATGCCGGCAGCCTGCCCTTCCGTCTCCTCATCGAGGCCAGGCTCACTTTCAGCCGTCCTAACCGATTCGGTGACGGAATCGCTCTGCCAGGCGTGCTCTTCGTAACTTCTGAATGCTGCCCCATCCTCTGCAGGCACCGTAGGGACAGTTTCCTCATCAAGCTGCGCGAAGTCATCGGCTTCCACCGGAGGCGTCAGGCTTTCCATCTCTAAAATGGTGTCATCTGTCCCGGCAGGCGCGCTGTAAGCCTGTGCCGCTTCAGCCTTGTCCTCCCCAATGCTGAGCGCATCGAAGTCGTCAGTCGCAAGTCTCTTCAAATCGCGGGACTCCTCACGCAGAATCGCATCCGGGTCGAGCTGAAAATCGTCGTCCATCAGCACATCACCGCGCGGCGCCTCGAAATGCCTAGCTGCCTCGTTTCTCAGCCTGCGTTCCTGCCACCAGTTGAATGCGATCACGACCAGGATGATGACTGCACCCAACAGCAGCAAAGCCAGTTGTAAATCACTCATGTTTCTTTTTTCTCCAGCCTCAGGCCGTTACTTCTTCATGCATGCGCATGGCGGCTTCGATATCGACTTCGACGATGCGTGACACACCGGATTCCTGCATGGTCACGCCGATCAATTGCTGAGCCATTTCCATGGTTATTTTATTATGGCTCACAAATAAAAACTGCGTGCGCTCGGACATTTTTTTCACAAGATTGCAGAATCTCTCGGTATTGCTGTCATCGAGCGGCGCATCGACCTCATCCATCAGACAGAATGGCGCCGGATTGAGGCGGAACAGCGCGAACACCAGTGCCAATGCCGTCAACGCCTTCTCTCCGCCGGATAGGAGATGGATGGTGCTATTCTTCTTGCCTGGCGGCTGTGCAAACACCTGCATGCCGGTATCCAGGATTTCATCGCCCAAGAGTTCCAACCGCGCCTGACCGCCGCCGAACAGAACCGTGAACAGCTCGGCGAAATGCCGGTTTGCCTCGTCGAAGGTATGCTGCAGTCGGTTGCGCGTTTCGCGGTCGATACGGCGTATCGCATCCTCGAGCGTCATGATCGCCTCGTTCAGGTCCTGCGACTGGCTGTCCAGATGTTGCTTGCGCTCGCGCTCGTTCGCCAGCTCCTGTATCGCCGCCAGATTGACCGGTCCCAGCGCCTCGATTTCCTGCTCAAGTCCGGCAACGCGCTGCTCCAGCCCCGACGCCTTGGCCGAAGCCGGCAACTGTTCGGCGAGCATCGCCTCATCGATCTCGATGGCACTCAATTCCGCGCTACACTGCTCGAAATGCAGCCGCGCCTCCTGCTCCTGCAGGCGCGACTGCTCCAGCTTGTCGCGCATCGGATGCAGTATCTGCTCGTTCTGCATGCGATTGCGCTCCATGTCCTGCAAGGCGGCCTCCGTCTCGGCAAGCTGGTCGCGCGCCGTCGCCAGTTCAGCCTCTTTTTGCTGCTTCAAGGTCAGCGCCCGTTCGAGATTGGCCTGCAGGCCCTCCATTCTGGCTGCATCCAGCATTTCCCGAGCCTCCCTGAGCCGCTGTGCCAGCGCCTGTATTTCCTCACAAACAGATTTAATATTATTTGATATCTGATTGATATTATTTAATATAATCTTTCTATTGAACACTGTCTCCTGCAATGCATGCTCTGCGTTCTGCAGGTCCAGGCGAGCACGGCTCAAGGTCGATTGCAACTGTTCTCTCGCCCTCTGCGCCTGCTCGAAATCCGCCTTGAGATATGGCACTCTCCCCTCTGCCCGTCTCAGCTTCTCCTGCACTTCCAGTCTGTTCTGCCGTGCTGCCTCGATCCTGCCCTGCAAGGCGGATTGCTCGTCCTGTATCGCCTTTCTGCGTTCCTCTACATGCTGTAGCTGCTGTTCCTGCCGCTGGATGTCCAGCTTGATCTGGTTCTCCTGCTGACTGTCGCCGCGCAGGGACTGCTGCTGCTCGTGCAGCGTTTGCCGCAACTGATTCAACGCATCCTCGGTCCGTTTCAGCCGTTCGGCAAGCGCCATCGCCTGTTTCTGCACCTGCGGCAGCATGGCCTGCAGGCCTTCCAGTTCGCGTTGACGTTCCAGCACGCCGTGCAGCGCATTTTGCGGACTGTGAATCGTCAGACTATGGCGGTCATAGATATCGCCGTTGCGTGTCACCAGACATTGGCGCGGCCCGAGCTGCCGGCGTACCTCCTCCACATGCGTCTCATCTTCCAGCAGATAGACTCCGCCCAGCCAGTCGTGCATGACCGCACCGATTTCCGGCGCCATATGCTCCATAACGGAAAGCAGCGGCCGCAGGCCGTCGATGGTCGGCGTGGAGTTTTCCTGCGATTCGCCTGTCTCGGCCAGCACCACCGTGCCTTGCGTGCGTGAGAAGCCCGGTTGCGGCACGGCCGACACGAGCATGGCATTGAGCCTTGCGCCAAGCAGCGCCTCGAGCGCCGTCTCCCAGCCCGAAGCAATGGTCAACTTCTGCCAGATACGTTCCGCCTGTGTTAGTCCATGATGCCTGAGCCAGTCGTCCATCTTGGACTCCTGCCCCACGGACTGTTGAATCTTCTGCAACGAATGGATCTGTGCCTCAAGCTGTGCGACCTGCTTCTGCACATCATGCTGCTGCTGACGCATGGCACGGATGTTCTCGGCCAGCTCCTGTTCCTGCTGCCTGCCGGCGGCAATCTCCTGTTCGCGCCGCGCAAGCTGCTGTTGCAATACCTGCAATGTACGACGTGCTTCATCCAGCTTTCCGATATCCGGCACATGCAGTGCCTCCAGGTCTGCCTGCAACCTCTGCAGTCGCTGCTGCAATTCCTCGATGTTGCGATCCACATACCCCAGCTGTGTGTTCTCCAACCGCACAGCCTGTTCGGTCTCCATCAGAAGCTTCTGCGCTTCACCGAAGCGGCGCTGGCCATCTGCCACGGCAGCTTCCAGTCCCGGCAGGTTTGCCTGCAGCTTCGCCAGCCGTTCGCCTGCCTGCTGTTCGTCCGCCTCGGCCCGCGAAAGCTTCTGCCTTTCCTCGACCAGACTTGCTTCCAGCTGCTGCCTTTGCTGCTCCAGCTTCTCCGATTGCGCAGTGATCTGCTGCAGCTGCTGGACAAGCCGTTCCCTTGCCTCCTGGGTATGTTTGACCTGCTGTTCCAGACTGGAAACCTCGGCATTGGCCTCGTAATATCCGGCTTGCGCCTGCTGAACCGCCTCGTTGGCGGCAAAGTTCTGCTGGCGCAGGACTTCCAGCTGGCTTTCGGTCCGACGCAGATTGGCCATCTGCGCTTCCAGATCGTTCATCAGTTTCTCGACCTGACGCCTTGCCTTCTCCCATGCGGAACCGGCATCGCGCTTGCGCAACAGCCAGAGCTGCCCGCGCGCCAGCTTCAGCTCGTCCTGCAGCCTGTGGTATTGCTGCGTTATCGCCGCCTGCGCCTCCAGCCGGACGATCTGCTTGTCGATTTCCTGCCTGATATCCTCGACCCGCAACAGATTCTCGCGCGTATCGCGCAATCTTAGCTCGGTCTCGCGCCGGCGCTCCTTGTATTTGGATATACCTGCCGCTTCCTCAAGAAATACGCGAAGCTCCTCGGGCTTGGCCTCGACGATGCGTGATATCGTATTCTGACCGATGATGGCGTAGGCGCGGCCGCCCAGTCCCGTGCCGAGGAACAAGTCGGCCACATCGCGGCGGCGCACCGGCGTGTTATTGATGTAATAGCTAGAGCCACGCTCCCGCTCGATGACGCGCTTCACCGAGATTTCGGCATAACGCGACCATTCGCCACTGGCACCGCCCAGGCTATTGTCGAAGATCAGCTCGACACTGGCGCGGGAAACCGGCTTGCGATTGGCGGAGCCGTTGAAGATGACGTCCTGCATGGAATCGCCGCGCATTTCCCTGGCGCTGGATTCGCCCAGCACCCAGCGGATGGATTCCATGACATTGGACTTTCCGCATCCGTTCGGACCGACGATGCCGACACGCTGCCCCTGCAGATGCAGGGTGGTCGCATCGACAAAGGATTTGAATCCGGCGAGTTTGAGTCGTGTCAGGCGCAATTGCTAGTCGTTTTCTGGCGGCAGACAGTGGGTTGAATCGCTGTATAATGCTGGGTTTCGACCATATTCGGATTTATACGGTAGCCATTATGTCCAGTCAACCCAGCAAACAGCTCGAGACTTTCGACAACCCGAAGCCGGAGCGCGACTTCCACATCCACATGGAAATCCCGGAGTTCACCTGCCTGTGTCCAAAGACTGGTCAGCCGGACTTCGCCGTACTCTATCTCGACTATATCCCGGACAGGAAATGTGTCGAGCTGAAAAGCCTCAAGCTTTATATCTGGTCCTTCCGCAACGAAGGCTGCTTCCATGAGGACGTCACCAACCGCATCCTGGATGACCTCGTAGCGGCACTCGATCCGAAATTCATGCGCCTTACCGCGAAGTTCTACGTGCGCGGCGGCATTTTCACCAATGTCGTGGCGGAACACCGCAAGGTCGGCTGGCAGCCGCAACCGCGCGTCGAGCTGACGCAGTTCGAGCCCCAGTCAAACATCCGGGGTTAAGCCGCCTCCTTGCGTCTCAGGTCCGTAGCGTTTTGAAGACGATCTCATCTCCAGCCTGGCAGTTCCTGCGCGCCAATCTCGCCTATCTTCTGAGTGGCAGGTTGCGTTCGAGAAAAGGCTATCACCCGCAAGGCGGTCAGCAGATTCCCGCCGACTTCTGCCTGGTCGGCATCGCCACTTCCGGCGATCCGACGACTGACGACCTGATCATTGCCCGGCTGCAGGAACTAGGCATACGCCAGGTCCGGCTGGATTTCACATACGGTGATCTCGACAACCACACGGCGCTGCTGCTGGAAAGACTGCTGGCACTGGGATACCGCGTCATGCTGCATCTGGTGCAGCCTTTCGATGAGGCGCGCGCCATGCAGACCGCTGCCGCGCAGAAAAAATGGCAGCAGTTCCTGCAGGACGTGCTGGACAGATTCGGTAGCCATATCGACCTGCTCGAAGTCGGTTCCACCATCAACCGCAAGCGCTGGGCAGGATATACCTTGGAAGGATTCCTCGCCGCATGGGATATCGCCTATCATGAAGTCAGGAGACGCGACATCCGTCTGGCGGGTCCGAACATCACGGATTTCGAACCCTTCTACAACATCGGGCTGCTGTCCATACTGAAAGCCAGAAACCAGCTCCCAGACATCCATACCGACAACCTCTTTTCCGAACGTTGCATCAAACCGGAAATCGACGACCACAAGATCCTGGGACGCCGTCTCGCGTCGCTGGGCGGCTATCGGCTGGTCAAGAAAGCCTTCGTGCTGCAGGAGATCGGTCAGCATTTCGGCGTACCGCGACTCATCTCCCCCTCCGCCTTCTGGACGCTGCCGCGCATCCATCGTCTGTTCGCGGATGGCGAGCAGAAGCAGGCAGATTATCTCGCCCGCTATATGTTGCTGTGCGCAGCTTCCGGCGCCCTGCAGCGCGTCGGCTGGGGACCGCTGGTCTGCTATCGGGAAGGACTGATAGATGACGGCTCGGAAACCTATCCGAAACTGGAGCGCATCACGCATTATGCCTCCGTGCTCGGCAACGAATTCAGAAACCGGCCCTCATTCGATGCCTACAGGACGTTTGCCCGGCTCATCCCCGGTAGTCACTATCTGGGCTGCCTGGATGACATCGACGGACTGGAGGTACATGCATTCCGCAAGGACGACAGGCTGATCCATGCCGTATGGACAACCAACGAGCATGCCGTGGCGCTGCGCGACCTCTATGTGGCAGACGACCTGAAAAAGGCCGTCTGCGTCACGCGTGACGGCGCCGAACTCCCAAGCCTCGTCGATTTTGCCTGCGAAACACCCATTTACCTGTGCTGGCAAGGTATCTCGGAAATCCACATCAACCCGCATGCTGCCACGCTCCCTGGGCTTGTGCTGCACAACCATATCGGCAAACGGTACTTTCTCTATCGGGAGAACGGCTGGCGCGGCGTCATCGTGGCAGAAAGCGAAGAAGAAGCCACCCTGCTCCGCGCTACGCTGAACCCTGCCGAGATCGGGCCGCCACCCAGAGAGACCATACTGCGCAAGGCGCGCAATGCCGTCTGGACCATCCCGGATCCACGTGACCCATCCAGAAAACTGGTCATCAAGAAACCGGTACGCATGCATCCCCACAAGCGCCTGCTCGACCGCCACAAGCCATCCAAAGCGCTGCGCAGCTGGAACGGAGCCTGCGAGCTTCTGCGCAGGGGTGTGGAAACCGCGCGGCCTGTCGCATGCTTCGAGCTGACAGACGACCGGTCGCTGACACAGAACTACTACATCTGCGAATACGTACCTGCCGAATTCTCCGTACGCGACATCTTCTCCGCCTTTGCCGACGGCGCCACCGAATATCAAGGCATCACGCAGGAAGAAATCTACAGTCAGCTGGCGGATTTTCTATTGCTGATGCATGGTCGCGGCACCTTCTTCCGCGACCTCTCCGGCGGCAACGTGCTGGTCAACCGCCTTGCGGACGGCAGGCTCGCATTCTCGCTGATAGACACCGGCCGCGCACATTTCTACCTGCACAGAACCGACCTGTCCAAACGCATCTCGGATCTGACCCGCATCTGCAACAAACTGCATGCTGAGGGACGCAACCGCTTCATGCAGATCTACATGGCAGGCATGGGGCGGGAATTCGGCCTCCTGCACCGTATTCCATTCCATCTCTACAACGCCAAGGTGGAATTCAAGCGCAAGCTGAAACCACTGAAAAAATTTTTACGGCGCTGAAACGGCCAAATTCCATGAAGAATGATGGACTTGGATACAGGCCGGACACCCCTGCCAACGGCGCCGTTGTTATCTTTTGCAACAAGACCGTTGACAACTGCGGCGGCTGTCTTTAAGATTG
>DATCJT010000004.1:0-1814 GCA_036562645.1 Methylophilaceae bacterium
TTGAAGGTACGCCCCAGACGTATCAGGCGCTTGGTGAAGAGGGCCTGAGAGACATTCTCTTGGCTAGCCTGAACAGCGTTTATCAAGGACGCGCTGCCGGAGAGGTCTTCCGTCACTACGGCAAGACCGATATCCGTATAGAAGAAGAAACCCGTTCAGCGTTCGTGGCCGAGTGCAAGCTGTGGGGAGGCGAACAAGTGCTGGTAAGCGCGCTTGAGCAATTGCTGGATTACCTGACATGGCGCGACTGCAAAGCATCGCTCGTACTCTTCAACAAGGGGGTCGCTGGATTTGCAGGCATACAGGAGACGATCACGGCCTCGTTGAGAGCCCACTCGAACTTCTTGCGGGAAAAGTCGGGACAGCCTGCCGGCGAGTGGCGCTTCGTGTTTCGATCCCGCGAAGATGCCGGACGGGAGGTCACAGTCCACGTTTTCTGCTTCAACCTCTTCGTTGCCCCTGCCAAGGCGGGACGGCGGCGTTAGTGCGACTCTGGCGACTCTCGGTTCACATGAGGCTTTGCATCACCAAGCGTGCCGGGCAACCTCCCGCAACGACGCATACACAGGTCATTGACGCGCAAGGCCTTCTGCGTGCGCTCCGGCGAGGAAGTTGGCGCAGGTTTTGAGAGAAGAGAGGGCGGATCAGAGTCGAACCTGCCCCATTCAGGCGCCCCCGGCAATGGGACGCAGCACACGCAGAACCGGCCTGAACCCCGCGCCGCGGCGGGGGCTCGCAAATGAAAACGCCCAACCGGAGAGGGTTGGGCGCTGAAAAGTGGTGGCCAGGGGCAGAATCGAACTGCCGACACGCGGATTTTCAGTCCGCTGCTCTACCAACTGAGCTACCTGGCCTCGTGCTGAACCGGTCTCCGGTTCACAAGAGGCCGCATTATAGCAAACTAATTCATTTCGTGTCATGTATCGGAACAACTTGGTCGAATTTGTTCCGGTGGTTCAAAATTTCTCTCTGCTCGCGTATGCTCGCAGGTCTTGTTCAGGTGTTTCAGGCATGAATTTCAATATTTCCGTTCCGGACCATCGTTTACAGCCTGCGCTGCAGGCGCGCATCGACCAGAAGACCAAGCCCTTGGGCGCGTTGGGGAGGCTCGAGTCGCTGGCGCTGCAGATCGGGCTGGTGCAGGGCAGCCTGACGCCGCAATTGCAGCGTCCCGTCGTCATGGTCTTCGCCGGTGACCATGGCATCGTCGAGGAGGGTGTCAGCCCGTATCCGCAGGCCGTGACGCAGCAGATGGTGATGAACTTCCTGGCCGGCGGTGCCGGCATCAACGTCTTTGCCAGACAGCATGGCATGGCGGTGCGGGTGGTGGATGCCGGGGTCAACCACGTATTCGCGTCGCATCCGCAGCTGATCGATGCCAAGGTGGCGATGGGGACGCGCAATTTCGCCCGAGAGCCGGCGATGACGGAAGCACAGTGCCGTCAGGCGCTGGAATCCGGCGCCAACCTGGTCGCGCAGGAGGTGGCGGCCGGCAGCAATGTGCTGGCCTTCGGCGAGATGGGTATCGGCAATACGTCCTCGGCGGCGGCACTGATGGCCGTGCTGTGCGGACTACCGGTACGCGACTGCGTCGGCAGGGGCACGGGACTCGACGATGCCGGGCTGCAACGCAAGGCAGCGGTCATCGAGAGGGCGGTCAGCCTGCATCAGGGACGGGATACACCGCTCAGCGTTCTTTCCGCGTTCGGCGGTTTCGAGATCGCCATGATGGTCGGTGCGATGTTGAGAGCGGCGGAACTGCGCTGCATCATACTGATCGACGGTTTCATCGCAACCGCCGCGCTGCTGGTGGC
>DATCJT010000018.1:0-2142 GCA_036562645.1 Methylophilaceae bacterium
GGATGTGGTTCTTCTGAACAGCAAGCTGCTGAAGGAGTACTCGTTAAAGCAATGGGATGAGGCCGGCATCGACGCACGCACGAAGCAGATGGTCGAAACAATTCTCGCCATCTGGCCGGTCCCGCCGTGTCATAAGGTCAGGATCGAGCACGAGCCGCTAGACACCTCCATCACGGTGGAGATTGCCGACCTGATCGGTGCAGGCCTGATCGCGCCGGGGCAAGCTCTTTACTCCCAGCCTGGAAAGTACGGTGGCCACTCTGGCTGGATCCGTTCGGATGGCCTCATCGAGGTGGAAGGGAAAGCATTTGAAAGCCCTTCCAGCGCCGCCTTCTATATCTGTCAGAAGTCGAGGAATGGCTGGGAATTCTGGCGGCTCGATCCAAGCGGGAGCCGGCTGCTGGACGAGGTGCGCGCCGAGTACCTGCGCATCGTGTCGCCAGAGGACGTGGAGGAAGAAGATGATGCTTCAGCGGAATCGGATTGATCGGGTGCCTCACCACTCGATCGTCCCCACTCGAGGGCTGGATTGACAACGCCGGGAATGGCACTAATCCGCCGGCGAATAGAGGCATGAAATTGGCAAGCGCAGCGCGCGCGGTGCGGGCGTGTGCTGAATTTTGTGTAATCGGACTTTTGGCAGGAGACTGCCGTCTTGTCCGGAGACACCATGAACACGAAGAAGCACGAAGTACCCGAAGCGCTGCTGAGCAGCCTGTTGGCGGGGTATCAGAAACCCGAGGACCTGATTGGCGAGAACGGGCTGCTCAAGCAGCTGACCAAGCTGCTGGTCGAGAAGGCGCTCGATGCGGAGCTGGCCGCACACCTTGGTCACGGCAAACACGAGCCGGTGGCCAATGCGTCCGGCAACACCCGCAACGGCAAGAGTCGCAAGACGCTCAAGGGCGAGTTTGGCGAGCTGCCCATCGAAGTGCCGCGCGACCGTCACGGCACCTTCACACCGCAGCTCATCGCCAAGCACCAGACGCGCTGGAGCGGCTTTGACGACAAGGTGATCTCGCTGTACGCGCGGGGCATGACGGTGCGCGAGATCCAGGCCCATCTGGAGGAGATGTACGGCACCGAAGTCTCCCCCAGCCTGATTTCCTCGATCACCGACGCGGTGGCCGAGGAGGTCAAAGCCTGGCAGGCCCGGCCGCTCGATCCGCTCTACCCCATCGTCTATCTGGACTGCATCCACGTGAAGGTGCGCGAGGGGGCGGTGCGGGTCAAGGCGGTGTATCTGGCCATCGGCGTGAGCCTGAACGGCGAGAAGGAGGTTCTGGGCCTGTGGCTGGCCCAGAGCGAGGGGGCCAAGTTCTGGCTGCAGGTGGTGACGGAGTTGCGTAACCGGGGCGTGCAAGACATCTTCATCGCGTGTGTCGATGGGCTCAAGGGGTTTCCCGAGGCCATCGAGGCCGTCTTCCCGCAGGCAGCGGTGCAGTTGTGCATCGTGCACATGGTGCGCCACAGCCTCAACTACGTATCATGGAAGCGCCGGCCCGAGGTGGCGGCCGACCTCAAGCGCATCTACCAGTCGGCCACCGCCGAAGAGGCCGAGCAGCGACTCGGGGAGTTTGAGGCCAAGTGGGATGCCGACTATCTGCCCATCGGGCAGTCCTGGCGCCGTAACTGGGCAAGGCTCATCCCGTTCTTCGACTATCCGCCCGAGATCCGGAAGGTGATCTACACCACCAATGCCATCGAGTCGGTCAATATGAGCCTGCGCAAACTGACCAAGAACCGAGGCTCCTTCCCGAGCGACGAGGCCCTGCTCAAACTGTTCTATCTGGCGCTGCGCAACATCAGCCAGAAATGGACCATGCCGATCCGCGATTGGAAGGCCGCCCTGACTCGATTTACCATCCAGTTTGAGGAGCGGATCCCTCAGGCGTAAACAACATCCCGTTTACACAAAAATTCGGACACGCCCCACGTACACCATGATGCAGACAGCAGCCGTGTTCACAGGGTCAGCAGTCATCAAGGTTGATTTGCCTCCACCCGAAGCCGAGGCGCTACCGGGCGTACCGTGGGGCGCAGTCGAGGCTTTCCCGACGCCTGCGTATTGGACGTACCAAGTAATCGCGCGCAGAATCTGCGGCACCCCTATACGCTATCGTCTCGGAAGCACCCTTGCCG
>DATCJT010000021.1:0-2057 GCA_036562645.1 Methylophilaceae bacterium
GATGTATTCACGTGGAACGGTACCACCCTTGATCATGTCAACAAACTCGAAGCCCTTGCCCGGTTCGTTCGGCTCCATGGTAATCCAGACGTGACCATACTGACCCTTACCACCGGATTGCTTGACGAACTTGCCTTCGACATCAACCTTCTTCTTGATCGCTTCGCGGTACGCGACTTGCGGAGCGCCGACATTGGCCTCGACGCCAAACTCGCGCTTCATGCGATCCACAATGATCTCGAGGTGCAGTTCACCCATACCGGAAATAATGGTCTGCCCGGATTCCTCGTCGGTGCGCACGCGGAAGGAAGGATCCTCGGCAGCCAGACGGGAGAGCGCGATACCCATTTTTTCCTGATCGGACTTGGTCTTCGGCTCAACGGCAACGTGAATCACGGGATCTGGGAAGGCCATGCGCTCGAGCACGATCGGATGATCCGGATCACACAGCGTCTCACCGGTGGTCACATCCTTGAGACCGATACAGGCAGCAATATCGCCGGCCAGAATCTCATCAACCTCGATACGCTCGTTCGCACGCATCTGCACGATACGACCGATACGCTCCTTGCGACCCTTGACCGAATTCAGGACGGTATCACCCTTGCGCAGCACACCCGAGTAGACACGCACGAAAGTCAGCTGACCCACGAACGGGTCGCTCATCAGCTTGAATGCCAGAGCAGAGAACTTCTCATCGTCATCGGCCTTGCGAGTTGCAGGCTGCTCATTGACATCGGTGCCGGCCACATCCGAAATATCGACCGGCGACGGCAGGAACTGGATGACCGCATCCAGCATGCGCTGCACACCCTTGTTCTTGAATGCACTGCCGCACATCATGGGCTGAACTTCAGCTGCAATCGTACGAATGCGCAGACCCTGAATGATCTCTTCTTCCGACAGCTCGCCGGTTTCGAGATACTTGTTCATCAGCTCTTCGGTAGCTTCGGCAGCAGCCTCCACCATCTGCTCACGCCACTTACCAGCCTCTTCCACCAGGTCAGCAGGAATGTCCTGGTACTCGAAGTTCATGCCCTGCGAAGCCTCATCCCAGATGATGGCCTTCATCTTGAGCAGATCGACAACACCCTTGAAAGTATCCTCAGCCCCGATCGGAATCACGATAGGCACCGGATTCGCATTGAGGCGCGTCTTCATCTGCTCAACAACCTTGAAGAAGTTGGCACCCGTGCGGTCCATCTTATTGACGAATGCCAGACGCGGCACCTTGTACTTATTGGCCTGACGCCAAACAGTCTCGGACTGCGGCTGAACACCACCGACGGCACAGTACACCATGCAGGCGCCATCCAGCACACGCATGGAGCGCTCAACCTCAATAGTGAAGTCGACGTGCCCCGGGGTGTCGATGATATTGATGCGATGCTCGGGCATGGTTCTGTCCATACCCTTCCAGAAACAGGTCACCGCGGAGGATGTAATGGTAATACCACGCTCCTGCTCCTGCTCCATCCAGTCGGTGATGGCCGCACCATCATGCACCTCGCCCAACTTGTGGCTTACGCCGGTATAGAACAAGATACGTTCGGTTGTCGTTGTCTTGCCGGCATCAATATGTGCACTGATACCAATATTGCGATATCGCTGTATGGGAGTTTTACGAGCCACGGTAATTACCTAACTTTTCTTTAAAAGAACAATTCACTAAAAAAGCCTAGAAACGGAAATGCGAGAAAGCCTTGTTGGCCTCCGCCATACGATGCACTTCCTCACGCTTCTTCATCGCAGCACCACGACCCTCGGAAGCCTCGATCATCTCGGCCGCCAGACGCAACTGCATGGACTTCTCGCCACGCTTGCGAGCCGCCTCACGCAACCAGCGCATCGCCAGCGCACTGCGACGGCTCGGACGAACCTCGACCGGAACCTGATAGTTGGCACCACCGACACGACGACTCTTCACCTCGACCACAGGACGCAGGTTGTTGATTGCAGTCGTGAACACTTCGAGCGCATTCTTACCACTCTTCTGCTCAACCTGCTCGAAGGCACCGTACAGGATTCTTTCGGCAACAGACTTCTTGCCGCCAGTC
>DATCJT010000032.1:0-2764 GCA_036562645.1 Methylophilaceae bacterium
TTCACATATGGTGATGGCGTTGCCGATGTCGATGTGACCAGGTTGGTGGCTTTCCACAAGGCCCACGGCAAGCTGGCTACCGTGACGGCGGTGCAGCCGCCCGGTCGCTACGGTGCGCTCAGCATGGAGCAGGATCAGGTATTGGGTTTCATTGAAAAGCCGAAGGGCGATGGCGGGTGGATCAATGGCGGATTCTTCGTGCTCTCTCCGGAATGCCTGAAGTATATCGATGGCGACCAATCGAGCTGGGAAGGGGCGCCGCTCACGCAACTGGCCAGGGATGGTCAGCTGATGGCCTTCAAGCATGCCGGGTTCTGGCAACCGATGGATACGTTGCGCGAGAAGAACATGCTGGAAGACCTCTGGCAGAGCGGCAAGGCACCTTGGAGAGTGTGGCATGAACGCTGAGTTCTGGCGCGGGAAAACGGTATTCCTTACCGGGCATACCGGCTTCAAGGGTGGCTGGCTGGCACTCTGGCTGCATCGCCTGGGGGCCAGGGTGCATGGCTACGCGCTCGCGCCAAACACAACTCCGAATCTGTTCACCGTAGCGAATGTGGCAGACGTGCTGGCAAGTCATACGATTGCGGACGTGCGAGATGCACAGGCATTGTATGACGCGATGAGCGGCGCCCGTCCTGACATCGTTCTCCACCTCGCCGCACAGCCGCTGGTCAGATATTCCTATGCGGAACCGGTGGAAACCTTCTCGACCAATGTGATGGGCACGGTGAATCTGTTCGAGGCCGTGCGCAGGGTTGATTCGGTCAGGGCTGTCGTCAATGTGACGACGGACAAATGCTATGAGAATCGGGAATGGGTCTGGCCGTATCGGGAAGATGAGGCCTTGGGTGGACATGATCCCTATTCGAGCAGCAAGGCGTGTTCCGAGATAGTGACAGCGGCATATCGCCGCTCCTTTCTGGCGGAGCAGGGTGTCGCGGTTGGCAGCGCAAGGGCAGGCAATGTCATTGGCGGTGGCGACTGGTCTGCTGACCGGCTGGTACCGGACTTCCTGCGGGCGATCGATGCCGGTAAGCCATTGCTGATTCGTTCGCCCAACGCCATTCGTCCGTGGCAGCATGTGCTGGAACCCCTGTCAGGATATCTCTCGCTGGCTGAAAGCCTATATCAGGCTCCTGCCGAATATGCCGAGGCATGGAACTTCGGCCCCTCAGAGGATGATGCGCGCACGGTGCAGTGGATTGTCGAGCATCTGGTTGCGGTAACGCCGGGCGCCTCATGGCAGATCGACGGCAAGGCACAGGTGCATGAGGCCAATTATCTAAAGCTGGACAGCAGCAAGTCACGCAGCAGACTGAACTGGAGGCCTCGCTGGGATCTCGGGACGGCATTGAACCAGACCATTGCATGGCATGCGGCGTGGCGTAGCGGGCAGGACATGCAGCAGGTGACGATGAACCAGATAGCGGCTTACCAGGATCTCGCCGGGTGATTGGGATGTCACAGCTCGAATTCATCAGAACACCCATTGCCGGTTTAACCATCGTGCAGCGCAATCCGATCGAGGATGCCCGCGGCTTTTTCAGCAGATTCTATTGCGCGCAGGAGTTCGCGGCGCTTGGCTTCACAAAGTCGATCCAGCAGATCAACCACACCTACACGGCCAAATCGGGTGCCGTGCGCGGCATGCATTATCAGCATCCACCGCATGCAGAGATCAAGCTGGTGAGCTGCCTGCGCGGAAAGATATTCGATGTTGCTGTGGACCTGAGACGCGATTCGCCGACATTCCTGCAATGGCATGCCGAGATCCTGAGCGCCGAGAATCGTCGCAGTCTGCTCATCCCGGAAGGGTTTGCCCACGGTTTTCAGACATTGACGCCCGATTGTGAGCTCATCTATCTCCACACGGCGCCCTACGTGAAGGAGGCAGAAGGCGCTCTCAATGTGACCGATCCGCGGCTGGGCATTCAATGGCCGCTGGAGATAACCGAAATGTCGGAGCGCGACCGTTCTCATCCCATGATTCCCGCAGAATTCAAAGGATTAGCAGTATGAAATGCCGCCACTGTCAAAGTGAATTAACAACGACGTTCGTCGATCTCGGCAACGCGCCGCCATCGAATGCCTATCTGACCGAAGCTCAGATGAAGGCACCGGAGAAATGGTTCCCGCTCAAGGTCATGGTGTGCGATCAGTGCTGGCTGGTGCAGACGGAGGATTACACAGGTGCCGAGGAACTGTTCGATGCGGACTATGCCTATTTCAGCTCTTATTCCACCTCCTGGCTCAGGCATGCGGAAGCCTATGTGCGGAAGATGGTGGAAAGATTCCAACTCGGAGCAGACTCGCATGTAGTGGAAATCGCCTCCAACGATGGCTACTTGCTGCAATATGTGAAGGCAGCCGGCATACCATGTCTGGGGATCGAGCCGACCAGAAGCACGGCACAGGCTGCGCGAGAAAAGGGTATCGAGGTCATCGAGGAATTCTTCGACGTCGCACTGGCGGAAAGGCTGGCAGCCGCCGGACGGCAGGCTGATCTTACTGCGGCCAACAATGTGCTGGCGCACGTGCCGGACATCAATGATTTCGTCTCCGGTTTTACGCGTCTTCTCAAACCGCATGGCGTGGCCACGTTCGAGTTTCCGCATCTCATGCAACTGGTGCAAAACGCACAGTTCGATACCATCTATCACGAACACTTCTCATATCTTTCATTGACATCGGTCAGCACGATTTTTGAGGCAAATGGACTGCAGGTGTTTGATGTGGAGGAGCTCCCGACTCATGGCGGCAG
>DATCJT010000041.1:0-1601 GCA_036562645.1 Methylophilaceae bacterium
CTGGGCGTGTCTGCGCTCGCAACGCTCTCGACGGGAGAAGCCATTCACGGACCAAAGCCGCACCGGGCATTGAGTAACCGCCTGCGCCGACTCTCGCGCAGCCTGAGCCGCAAGCAAAAAGGCTCGGCCAACCGAAAGAAGGCGAAAGCGAAGCTGGCGAGGTTGCATGCCCGCATTGCCGCGATCCGTTCGGACGCCCTGCACAAGCTCACGACGGACCTCACGCGCCGATTCCACACCATTGGCATTGAGGACCTGAACGTGCGCGGCATGGTGAGGAGCCGCCATCTGGCCCGCTCCATCGCCGATATGGGCTTGTTCGAGTTCCGTCGGCAACTGGAGTACAAGGCGTCGATGCGCGGCGGTCAGGTGATCGTAGCGGATCGTTGGTTGGCCAGCAGCAAGTTGTGCTCGGCGTGCGGCCACAAGCTCCACGCACTGACGCTATCGGTGCGCAAATGGACGTGTCCTGCGTGCGGCAGCACGCATGATCGCGACGAGAACGCCGCGATCAACCTGAAAAACATGGCCGTGAGTTCCACGGTTTCAGCCTGTGGAGAGGAAGGCTCTGGCCGCACTCGCAAGAGCGCGGTGAAACCGGCCTCTACGAAGCAGGAAGTCAGCTTTGAGCCTGTTTAGGCAGGTTTGAGTAGGTATGACAGAACGGTAAATATCGGAATGGAATAAGCGATACCTTTGCAGCTTTTGCGTCGCATATGCACACTGGATAGGTATAAACCATGATTGTCCAACCATGCCGACAGCGTGATTGTGCAAGTCTCACGAAAGTTTGATGATTCAAAATGACACTTGGTGTTGCCCTGCCACCCTGATGGCTGCAGGGCACTCAATGAACATCACAATAATAAAGCAAAGGAGGAGAGCGCATGGCGACGGTGGCCCAAGTACACGAGCGTTCACTCAGGGAGCCAGAAAAGTTCTGGTCCGAGCAGGCTCAGAGGGTCTATTGGCATAAGCCTTTTGACAGGGTGCTCGATTTTGACAATCCACCTTTTTCCCGATGGTTTGTCGGTGGGCAGACTAATCTCTGCTACAACGCTATTGACCGGTGGCTTGACAGTCAGGGAGATAATCCTGCGTTGATCTGGGTGTCGACCGAAGTCGATCAGGAGCGGACCTATACCCGCAGGCAACTGCTTGATGAGGTTCAGGCATTTGCGGCAATTCTCAAGTCGCAGGGCGTGAAGAAAGGCGACAGGGTCCTCATCTATATGCCGATGATACCGAGCGCAGTGTTTGCCATGCTGGCATGCGCCCGCATCGGGGCGATTCACTCGGTCGTGTTTGGCGGTTTTGCCTCGGTCAACCTAGCGCAGCGCATCGATGATGCTCGGCCCAAGGTCATTGTCAGTGCTGATGCCGGATCTCGGGCTGGCAAGGTGACACCATACAAGCCGTTGCTCGACAAGGCCATCTCGCTTTGCAGCCATCCTCCCCAGAAGGTGATCATCGATAACCGCGGCCTGCATGACATGCAGTGGGTACAGGGCAGAGACCTGGATTATGCGCAGTTGCGACTGCAGCATCTGGGAACGCAGGTGCCGGTGGAGTGGATGGACTCCACCGACCCGAGTTACATC
>DATCJT010000042.1:0-4304 GCA_036562645.1 Methylophilaceae bacterium
CAACGAACTGGAAAAGGCCATCGACGACCATTGCGCCCACATCATCGCGAGGAGGCAGCCGGCGGCGTCGGACTTGCGCCTCGTGCTCGGTGTCAGCAAGATCGTGACGGACCTCGAACGCAGCGGCGACGAGGCCAAGAAAATCGCCAAGGGCGTTGGCCGCATATACGGTAACGACTATCAGTCAGGACAATTTGGCTCCGGCATCCGGCATCTTGCCGAAGCAGCCCTGAGCCAGATGCATCAGGCGCTCGATGCGTTCGCCCGTCTCGACACCGGCCAGGCCCGGCAGGTTATCCAGCTTGACAACGACCTAGACATCGAGTTCAAATCAATCCTACGCCAGCTGATCACACACATGATGGAAGATCCGCGTACCATTACCACCGCCATCGACATCATCACCATCGCCCGGGCCGTCGAGCGTATCGGCGACCACGCCAAGAACATATCCGAACAGGTGATATACATCGTTGAAGGGCGCGACATCCGGCACATCAAGGAGACCACCAGGTGACACCGACGATTCTGATCGTCGAGGACGAGCCGGCCATCCAGGAACTGGTGGCCATCAACCTCAAGCATGCCGGCTACCTGATTGTCCGTGCCTCAAGCGCCGATGAGGCCGAGGCCGCCATTCGCGAAGAGCTGCCCGACCTGGTCGTGCTCGACTGGATGCTGCCGGGACAGTCCGGCATCTCCCTGGCCAGGAAGATCCGCGCCGACGATCGCACCCGCGAACTGCCGATCATCATGCTCACTGCTCGCGTCCATGAAGAGGACAAGATCCAGGGCCTGGAGGTCGGCGCCGATGACTACGTGACCAAGCCATTCTCGCCGAAGGAACTGGTTGCCCGGGTACGCGCCGTGCTACGTCGCCGCGCTCCGCATCTCTCCAGTGAATCGGTTGAGGTCGCCGATCTGGTACTCAATCCGGCCACCCACCGGGTCCTCGCAGCCGGCCAGCCGGTCGACCTCGGACCGACCGAGTTCCGCCTGCTGCATTTCCTGATGACCCACACCGAGCGCGTCTATTCCCGCACGCAGCTGCTCGATCACGTCTGGGGAGACAACGTCTTCATCGAGGAACGTACCGTCGATGTGCACATTCGCCGCCTGCGCGCTGCGCTTGAACCCAGCGGCCACCACGAGCGCATCGAGACGGTACGGGGTACCGGCTACCGTTTCCGCGGAGCCTGACCGTAGTGCAACGCGCCCTGATTTACGGGCTTCTCACCACCGTAGTCGCCTTTCTGCTCGGCTATTTCGGTGAAGTCTGGATGGGCTGGGTACTCTTCTACTTTGGCCTGAGCGTGCATCTGTTGATGCACTACCGTAACTTCTCGCGTCTCGAACGCTGGTCGCGCGAACCGCTGCTCGACTCCAGCCTGGAAGGCGACGGCGAATGGGACGCCGTTTTTCGCCGCCTTTACCGGCACGAGAAGGAACTGCTCGAGAAGATCGAGCACCGCGAACGCGACATCGCCCGCCTGATCGCCGCCGTGCATGTGATGAACGACGGCATCGTCCTGCTCGACGGCGAATTCCGTATCCAGTTCTGCAACAAGACCGCCGAGCGCCTGCTTGGCATCGACGCTGCCACTGACCGTGGCGCCACCATTGCCAACATCGTCCGCCAACCCGGCTTTATCGACTACCTCGCCAAGGGCGATTTTTCGCGCCCGCTGATCCTGCGCCTCGACCGCTACTTCGAGCGCGTGCTTTCGCTCGATCTGATCCTCTACGCCGACAACCACTGGCTACTTCAGATAAAGGATATAACTCAGACCGATAAGCTTGAAACCATGCGTCGTGATTTCGTTGCTAACGTTTCTCACGAACTACGCACGCCACTTACAGTAATTGCGGGCTTCGTCGATACACTTCTGGAAATTGAACTCGACGCCGATTCGCGACGCCAATACCTGCAATTGATGGGCGAGCAGTCTCAACGCATGCAGTCTATCATTCAGGATCTCCTGACATTGTCGTCGATTGAGTCATCCCCTCCGCCCGAAGACAAGCCAGTAGATATGGCTAGCCTAATTGACAAGCTTTATAGAGATGCCATAGCGCTTTCCGCTGGCCGCCACGATATTCGCCTTGTTAGCGATGGCCAGGGTAACCTGCTTGGTGCCGAATCAGAACTTATCAGCGCACTCGCCAACCTAGTATCCAATGCTATTCGTTACACGCCCACTGGCGGCGCAATCACACTGATCTGGCATATATCAGCTGAAGGTGCCGAATTTGCTGTTCAGGACACTGGCATCGGAATAGACCCTAAACTTATCCCTCGACTGACAGAGCGCTTCTACCGGGTAGATCGCGGGCGATCGCGCGAGGCAGGCGGGACAGGGCTCGGGCTGGCGATCGTCAAGCATGCGCTTAATCGCCATCAGGCAACCTTGCAGATCACAAGCAAACCTGGGGAGGGCAGTCGCTTTGCCGCCAACTTCCCCGCCAGTCGCGTCACCGGTCTCTCATAGGCCTCATGCGCTGAAGAGCGATTGGAGCTCAACCTCCCGGTCAACTCAGCTGCCGCCCCTTGCCACCCTCACACAGAACACCCGCCAGCTGATCCGAGCGGCCATGACGGCCCTGAACGCCTTCTACCGCGCAGGCTATCGATAAGAAAGCCGGGGGCATGCTAACGGACCTGCAGGATGGGGAGGCCTGCCAGGAAGGCCTCTTCACCCCCCCAAGGCACCGAGGCCAGCCTGCACCTGATGAAGGTCATGGATGCGGTCAATCAGCGGCATGGGCGTAACACCGTGCAACTGGCCGCTGCCGGCATCGGGAAACGGTGGCAAATGCGGTAGGGTCCGGGGCCCGGGGTCGGACCCACATAACCAATTGACCACAAAGGAAAACCTTCAAAAATCAGCGCAGTTTCCAGCCCTTATGGGCCTGAAAAGCCCCGGAAATCGACTGCACGAAATCAGGCCTACCTAACCACAACGGCTGGGCCAGCGCACTTCGTCGCACATCACTTCCCAAACTCATTCGGCTCATTCAGCCGGTAGCTGGTACTCCGTCCTCCGGCCTCTGACTTGCGCAACACGCCACGGGCCACCAGTTCGTTGATGTCGCGCAACGCGGTGTCGGGCGAGCACTTCGCGATGGCGGCCCATTTGCGGGTGGTGAGCTTGCCCTCGAAACCATCAAGCAAGCGGTTGAGGACCTTGGTCTGGCGCGGGTTCAGGGGCAGACCTGCCAGGCGTTGCCAGAAGCGGGCCTTGGCCAAAACGGCATCAAGGTCGTGATGGGCATGGTCCACGGCGCGGTGAAGTGTGGCAAGGAACCAGCCGAGCCATTCGGTGACGTCGAGCGTGCCTTTCTGGGTGCGTTCCAGGATGTCGTAATAGGCCTGGCGTTCGCGCTGGATCTGGGCGGACAGGCTGTAGAAGCGCTGGGGGCAGCCGTCGGCGCGTGCCAGCAGCAGGTCGCCGATGGCGCGGGCGATGCGGCCGTTGCCGTCCTCGAAAGGATGCAGGGTGACGAACCACAGGTGGGCGAGTCCGGATTTGATGAGCAGGGGCTCGCCGGTCGATGCGTTGACCCAGTCCAGGAAGCACTCCATTTCAGCCTCCAGACGCCGTGCGGGCGGGGCTTCGAAGTGGACGCGCTGGCGGTCGATGGGGCCAGAGATCACCTGCATGGGCCCTTTGGCGTCATCACGCCAGTCGCCCACCCGGATGGGGACGAGTCCCGAACGGCCCGTGGGAAAGAGTGCGGCATGCCAGCCGAACAGGCGTTCGCGGGTGAGCGGGGCCATGCAGCGGGTGGTGGCATCGAGCACCATTTCCACCACGCCGTCGACGTGCCGGTCCACGGGGGCAAGAGCGCCGATGTCCACGCCCAGGCGGCGGGCGATGGAGGAACGCACGGAGGCGGCATCGAAATGTTCGCCCTCGATTTCGCTGGTTTTCAGCACGTCCTCGGTAAGGGCCGCGAGACAGGCCTGATCACGCAAGCCCATGCCCACGTCAGCCAGCCGGCCCAGCAGCCGGCCCAGGGCATGGCTCAGCGCCGTCATGGGACTGGCCAGGCCCGCCAGGTCATAGCGCCAGCGGGGCCAGTCGTCGGCCTGCCAGATGTATTTGTAATCGCCGCTATTCATGCGGAGATTATGGCCTGCAATCTCCGCATGCGCAAGTTATTCACCGCATGATTTACGGTGAATGTGGGCGTCATTCGCCGCATGGCGGATCGCCGTGCCCATGAATGAGTGCAAACGGGTGTGCTTGTGGTCGGCGCGACGGACGCGGGTTCGATTCGCGGTACAGGAATTGAACTGGCCC
>DATCJT010000050.1:0-4992 GCA_036562645.1 Methylophilaceae bacterium
GCCTGCCGCAGGTCCTGCGTACCGACAACGGCCCGGAGTTCCTGGGCGAGGCCTTCGTGCAGTGGGCCAAGCTCAACGGCATGGCCATCCGGTACATCCAGCCCGGCAAGCCCAACCAGAACGCCTGCATCGAACGCTTCAATCTGACCTTCCGCGAGGAGGTCCTGGACCAGCACCTGTTCACCCGCCTCGACGACGTGCGCGAGGCCGCGTACTGGTGGATGCTCGAGTACAACGAGGAGCGTCCCCACGATTCGCTCGGCAATCTGACCCCGGCCGAGTACCGCCAACGCGTCGCCGGAAGTTCTACTTTTGAAATGCCTGCTTGACGGGGAAGCTTACGCGGCTCCTGCCCCTTCCCGCTCCCGGGTTATTCCTTGAAGACCTTCGCCCTGTGCCAGGCGAGGTACGGCAGGTGCTTGTCGATGAACGGCACCCTGTGGATCGCCAGCTCCGCAATGCCAAGACACCGCATGCGCGCCTCATCCAACAACGTGGAATGGACCATCCGCCCGTCGTCGGAAAAGGTGATCAGCCCCTTGTCGAAAAGCGCATCAAGGTGCGGGGCGAGCAGCAGCCCATTGAACACATCGAGCCGCTCCGCATCCGTCGCGCAGTCCGCCCAGGGCTTGATATGCGACGCACGCAGCACATCCACAAGGTCCAGCCCCGTCACGGCGCACCGCCCACCCCAGTAGCCGATCAGCGTCTTCCGGAAAACATCCTGGCCCACGCGCTGCCGCACCTCGCGCATGACCTCGGTCGCGTCCGGCATGGCGCCCGTCCTGGCCTGGAACTCCTGCATGCCGTCCTGATGCAAGGCACGCGAGATGGGAATCACCCGAGCCAGGATCCTGTGCAGGCGCACATAGCCATCAACGTCGAAGCACGCCCCCCAACCGCCCTCCCCCTGGCAAGCGGAAAGCTCGAACTCCTCACCAATCCGGCTTCCCACCCTGGCATCGGACAGCCCGAGGCGATAGGCGCCCGCCTGCATGACGGCCACGCCCACCCTCACTGGGAACTCAGCGGAACCAAAGATCGTCCATTCGCCTTCCAGCACCGGCGAAAGGTCCAGACCGGCATCGCAGGCCGCCTTG
The DNA here is from genome assembly GCA_036562645.1 of Methylophilaceae bacterium. Taxonomy (GTDB): domain Bacteria; phylum Pseudomonadota; class Gammaproteobacteria; order Burkholderiales; family Methylophilaceae; genus UBA6140. The sequence continues at coordinate 1,101 of DATCJT010000050.1, forward strand.
GCAATACGCGTCTGCTCGATCACAGCTCTCGCCTCCGGAGCCCAACCCACATATCAGGACAATCTTCCGCGCCACCTCACTAGCCGGTTTGCGCTGAGCTCCAACATTCGCATGACAAGCGCCCGTCCAACTTGGCGTGACCAATTCAATTGGGCGCCACGCATCGATTCCACTCGATGCGCCGGCTTCGCCAATGATCGCCGATGGCCTGCGTGAACTCCGAGCGTACCAGCTTGGCCCGGGCGATGGACCAGTCGCCCGCGTCCTGTCGCACCACCACACCTTCCAGCGGACCAGTGCCGCAACGGCTGCGTTCCGTGGCGACCATGCGCTTCAGCTGATCCAGCCGAAAATGCCCCCGCGCCAGACGCGGCACACAGCGCAAACCCGCCGTCGCGGCCAGCGCATCGCGCCGCTCGACGCTCCAGAAACGGCCACTGTCACGATCATACACGTCGAACAGCAGCCACAAATCGGGCAAATTGTCGTAGTACAGAGAATGGCGTGCTGCGCACCACTCACCAAACAGAATCAACCCCGGCTTCAACACTGACACCAAGCCACCTTCGTGCATGGCAAGCCAAGACGGCAAGCGGGAAAACTGACCGCTGAAAGGTGGCATCAGATACTGCCCGCGATTCTGAACCTGCAAGCCTCCATCGGACGCGAGCGAAACGCCCAGGTTGGCGCCGTCCAGCTTTTCTTCTACCACAACCTCATTGGCCAGCAGCGCAGCAACCTCGGCGGGCGCCAGCACCTTGTCGTCGCGCGGAGCACCTTTTCCCAGCCAGGCCAGATGGGGGGTATGTGGAAATCGAAAAAAATCGTTCACGTCTCTGCGGGCAGCTCAGGAAGTGGTTTTTCTGGATATTTTCTACGGTAGAAATTGCAAGCTTCTTCTGGACACAGAAAATCCACCCGAACCCCCTTGGCGCTCAAGGCCCGCCACCAACCAAGCCATTTACTGTCGGCAGCTTGCCAAATGACAGGCTTCTCTGGATGCGCGTTTGCAACAGCAGCAAACACGCGATCCGGAGCGTCGAATTCCTGTTCCAAGGTCGGATCTGGAAACTCGTTAAAGCAATGCATCTCAACTTCTGTAAGCCCAACCATCTCGATCCAATCAGAATTTCTGGATCGCTGCATGAGCCATTTCAGAAAAGAATACCCCGCCCCTTTGCCTTTATTGAGATTGATATTCTTCTGGTATTCACGAAGAATCCTATATCCATCGTCAATCACAACAACACCAGATTTCTGCATATCTTGCAATCGACGCACACACTCCGATACACAGGCTGGAGACACTCCCTCATGCTGTCCGTTGGCCACCAACAGCACATTGGTATCAATCACCGCCTTCATCATTCCTTGACCTCTTCGGCATGTTTTTGCTTGAGTTGCATTGCAGCCAATGTTCTGCCTGCAATATCGGCCATTTCGTCACCAAAGAAATTCTCCGGCCAATTCTCGATATCACCAAACATGTTCAACCGCAGGGGTTCCAGCTCTGTGACAGAACCTGCCCGGCGACAGAAATAGACAGCCACATCATCCGGGTGAATCCGCCCCTCCGCAACCCGTCTTTGCAGGCGATTCAGGAAGTGCTCTGAATGACTTTCCACGATTAATTGAACATGGCGCTCCTTGCCATTTTCCCTCGCTTGTGTCGCCGAGATGAACACATCAGCCAGCTCTGCCTGTACCTGCGGATGCAAGTGGATTTCAGGTTGCTCCATCCAGACCGTAGAGTTCGGAGGGCAATAGAAGACCTGAACCAATGCGGGCAATACCTGGGATACGCCGAACCCTACATCAGTGATCTTTACCAAGGGGGCGCCGCCATAAGCCCTCACCAATACTTCGTATTCCTTGCGTCCATCAGCAACTGGCTTGACGGCAAAGTCGTGGATCATTCCGAGTTCTTTGAGCCATGCGGCTATAAACTCGGAAAAACCCTTGGTATGGCCTTTTGCATATCTATTCAGGCGCCGCCCATCAGTATCGGCCGCCAGAATTGCCGGAATTGTGAGCTCGCCCATGGAGCCAACACTTGGTGGTGTTTCTCCTGACCATGGATAAATCCGCTTCGGATAATTGCGAAGTGGCCCAAGGTATGACAAGCGCTCCAGACATGCCTCGGTTGCAAGGGCAAAATCAGCCATAAAACCGGCATTTTTGAAGCGAGCGTTGGTCGTATCGGAAAGCCGGTAGAACTTCTCTGGCTCCTCCAGCGGCCATTTCCGGCCGTCTGCCATCTTGAATGAATAGCGATCCGAGCTGAGCGAGAATTTCCCGTCTTCGCGTCGCTGGAAGCTGACATCCAAGACGCACGCGTCGGCCTGGCTAAGCACATACTTCATGGACCGCACCTCAGGCTGCTGAAGCTTGCCGGCCACCAGCTCGACAGCCAATTGAAGATGGTCACCTTGATAGCGTCTGAACGGATCCAAGGGGTCCTTTACCTCAAGCTGCTTGGGCAACGTCCAACCAATTTCAAATTCAAGTGCTTGGCTCAGATCATGTCCGTGCAAGCAGTCCTCAAAGGTACCCAAATCGATGAGGGTACTAGAATCCCCCAAATGCAATGCACGTCTGCGGTCACTTGAGCGCGCGGTTTGCTGCAAAGCCAGCAGCAAATGCCCTAGGCTGCTCTTTCCCGCGCTATTTGCGCCGAAAATGATTGTCAGCGGCGCCAAGCGGATTCGGCCGGTATCTTTCCAAGCCTTGAAATTCCTGATGTGCAAATGGGTCAGCATGCACGCACTCCTTCATGTTCCAGGTTATCCCAGGCCTCCAGCACCAGCCGGCGGGTGCGGTACTCGCCGAACTCGCGGATTTCGTTGTTCTTGAGCACGCGGAAGGTTTCGGACGGGTAGTCCTCGCCCATGACGTCCGCCGGATCGAGGATGTAGCGCAACTCGTCGCGGGTGAGGCCGTAGAGTCTGGCGTAGTAGGCATCGAGTTCGGCGCGCAGGGTGGCGCGGCGGTCGGGGTCATAAGGGAAAGGGATGAGCGGCGAGCGGCGGATGGCCTCGGGGGTGCCGGGCTTCCAGTCGCCGGTTTCCGTTTTCCATGCGCTCACCAACTCCTCGGCCCAGGGCTGCAAATCCCAGGCGGTGTAGGTCAGCTCCAATACGCGAGGGACGATGAAGGCGAGGTCGGCTTCGGTGTAGCGGTCTGGGGGCAATACAGGAAGCTGTTTGTAGATGAAGTAATTCATGTGCGTGCCGCCTGTCTTGTGGCGTGCCACAAAGTCAAAGGCCAGCGCAGACAGGTTGGCGAGCAGCGCAGCGAATCGTGCACGGTTTCCCCCTTCGGGGAACAGCATCAATGGCATTTGATTGCCAACGCCAGCCAACGGCACGACCGACGCAATCACCGTCCGTTCATTGGTCGCATTGGTGATATCTCGCCAACCCATCAACCACTGTGGGCAGGCGGCCTGCAGCCAGCGTTCAGCCAAGGCGAGCACGTCGGGTTCGTCCGCCAGCGGGGCTTCCGGTGCCGGCAGATGGCCGTAGCCGGTGGCGAGCGCCAGTATGGCGCGCTCAGCGTCTGGGTCGGTGGCGTACCAGGCAGTGGGGTTGCGGGCGCCGGGCGTGTAGGGCTGCACCCTGGCTTCGCTTTCGGCGGGCAGGTAGTCCTCATTCAGCGGTTGCAGACATGGGGGGTTATCCCCGCCGAACCCCAGTGATGTGGGGGCGATGGTGCGTGCATAGGGATGCCGGGCCACAAAGGCTTTCCAGGCAGGGTAGAGGCCCATGCCCGGATGGGTGCGACGCTGTTCGGCCAGGTAGCGCCCGAACAGCAACTGGGTGACACACAGCACGGTGGCCTGGGGGTTGCCGTCCTTGAGGGCCTTCATCAAGCCTTCGGGCAGGCGGGCGAC
>DATCJT010000053.1:0-67795 GCA_036562645.1 Methylophilaceae bacterium
CGCTATTACAACCAGACCTACACACGGCACTTCGCCAGCGTTGCACCGGGTCGACTGTCCTTCCTGACATTGGACATGAAGTTCTAAACCAGCCGGTCATGTAGTATTGCCGTTATACCGGTCGCCCCATGGAGAACCCCTCCATGGGGCATCTCGTTGCGGACGGATCAAAGTTGGAGTACGGATATGCTGATTGAAATACCCGAAGTTCTCACCAAGGAGCAGGTCAGGCAATGCCGGCAACTCATGGACCAGGCTGAGTGGGTGGACGGCAACGTCACATCCGGCGCTCAGGCAGCCATGGCAAAAAACAACATGCAGTTGCCGGAGGACTCCCCCGTAGCGCGCCAGATCGGCGATCTGATCCAGGACGCGCTCAGCGCCAACCCGCTGTTCATCGCTGCCGCCTTGCCGCACAAGGTTTTTCCGCCACTGTTCAACCGCTACGAAGGCGGCCAGTCGTTCGGCGTACATGTGGATAACGCCATTCGCTATCTGCGCGGGACGAGCTTTCGTGTCCGCAGCGATCTTTCATGTACGCTGTTCTTCTCCGAGCCCGACGAATACGAAGGCGGTGAACTGACCATTGAGGATGTGTACGGCATACATCAGGTCAAGCTGCCCGCCGGGCACATGGTACTCTATCCATCCACCAGCCTGCACCGCGTGACACCGGTCACCAAGGGATGCCGCGTTTGCTCTTTCTTCTGGCTGCAGAGCATGGTGCGCGAGGACAGTCAGCGCACACTGCTTTACCAACTGGACGTCTCCATCCAGAAGCTGGCTGCAGAACTGGGTCTCGACGACCCCAGAGTCATCAGCCTCACCGGCGTATATCACAACCTGCTAAGGCGCTGGGCGGACGCCTAAGCCTGTGCACGACAGTATTTTCAACATCCCCGAACCATTGATTTTCACATGCAGGCGATTCAACAAGACAAGATCAGTGCCAATGTACAACGTGGCAGAACCATCCGCACACTGCGCAAGATTCACGGCTGGCTTGGCCTATGGGGAGCCTTGCTGGGCTTATTGTTCGGAGTCAGCGGCTTTCTGCTGAACCACAGGGCAGCCATGAAGATCCCGGCAGCAAAAATGGAGGTCTCAGAGATCCAGCTGCCCATGGCACAGCCGCTGCCTGCCAACGCTCAGGAGTTCACACGCTACATCCAGGAGACGCTCGATATCCGTCACGACCCGCTCCCGTCCAAGGAAGGCCGCAGAGGAGCTCCGCGCAGTGAAGCACGCTTCATGGGCAAGGACATGCCGCAACCAGAACATTGGGACGTCGTTTTTGCCATGCCTCACGCCATGGTGCGCGCCGAATACGTCCCCGGCAATCAGTTTGCCACCGTCAGGAGAGAAGACGCCAACATCTGGGCATTCATCAGCCGCATGCACAAGGGCATAGGTGCCAATACGGCATGGGTGCTGCTCGCCGATTCCATCGCCGGCGCATTCATCGTGCTCTCGATTACCGGCATATTGCTGTGGACAAAGATGCGCGGGTCCAGAATCGTACTGACCGGACTGGTGGGTATTTCAACAGTGCTCACCGTCTGGGCAACATTCTCCATGATGTAAGGCCGTGGATCGGGTCGCACGCAGGTATGCAGGGATTGCGTTTTCGGCCTACAACGAGAACTGCCCACCTACCACCCGAATTAAAAAAATTCAGATACATCACTTGAAATTCCACATGCTCGTCCTTATCATTAGCACTCGAAGGGCTTGAGTGCTAACAACAGAGCCCTGACCCGTTTCTCGTAACCCAGCACAAGCAGGCTGGGCTTTTCGTTTTCATCTAAGGAGAGCAATTCATGAAGATTCGTCCTTTACACGATCGCGTGATCGTCAAGAGACTGGAAGAAGTCCGCACTACCGCTTCTGGCATCGTCATCCCTGACACCGCAACCGAGAAGCCGGATCAAGGCGAGGTCATTGCTGTCGGTCCGGGCAAGAAGGATGAGAGCGGCAAGCTGATCCCGCTGGATGTCAAGGTCGGCGACAAGGTGCTGTTCGGCAAGTATGCAGGCCAGTCCGTCAAGGTCGATGGCGAAGAGCTGCTGGTCCTGCGTGAAGAAGAACTGGTGGGTGTCATCGAGGCTTGAGGATGACTCCGGCTGCGCTGTGCGCGGTCACTTCACGAAAGCCGGTTCCTGCTTTCAAACATTTACCAAGGATTTTTAGGAGAAACTGATAATGGCTGCTAAAGACGTAAGATTCGGCGAAGAAGTTCGCCACAAAATGGTCAATGGCGTAAACATCCTTGCGGATGCCGTCAAGGTGACTTTGGGCCCGAAGGGCCGTAACGTAGTGCTGGAGCGCTCGTTCGGTTCCCCGACCATCACCAAGGATGGTGTATCCGTCGCCAAGGAAATCGAACTGAAGGACAAGTTCGAGAACATGGGCGCCCAGATGGTGAAGGAAGTCGCATCCAAGACCTCCGACATCGCCGGTGACGGTACCACCACCGCTACCGTGCTGGCTCAGGCCATCATCCGCGAAGGCATGAAGTACGTTGCCGCCGGCATGAATCCGATGGATCTGAAGCGCGGTATCGACAAGGCTGTTGAAGCTGCCGTCGAAGAACTGAAGAAGCTGTCCAAGCCGTGTACCACCAGCAAGGAGATCGCCCAGGTCGGCGCCATCTCCGCCAACTCGGATGCTTCCATCGGCCAAATCATCGCCGACGCCATGGACAAGGTCGGCAAGGAAGGTGTCATCACCGTCGAGGACGGTTCCGGTCTGCAGAATGAACTGGACGTCGTGGAAGGCATGCAGTTCGACCGCGGCTACCTGTCCCCGTACTTCATCAACAACACCGATCGTCAGATTGCGCTGCTGGAAAACCCGTATGTTCTGCTTTACGACAAGAAAATTTCCAACATCCGCGATCTGCTGCCAGCTCTGGAGCAAGTCGCCAAGGCCAGCCGTCCGCTGATGATCATCGCCGAGGACATCGACGGCGAGGCACTGGCTACCCTGGTGGTCAACAACATCCGCGGCATCCTGAAGACCTGCGCAGTCAAGGCTCCCGGCTTCGGTGATCGTCGCAAGGCCATGCTGGAAGACATCGCCATCCTGACCGGCGGTACCGTGATCTCCGAAGAACTCGGCCTCAAGCTGGAAAACGTCAAACTGGAAGACTTGGGCCAAGCCAAGCGCATTGAAGTCAGCAAGGAAAACACCATCATCATCGATGGTGCCGGCCAGGAAGCCAAGATCAAGGCTCGCATCGACCAGATCAAGAAGCAGGCTGAGGAAGCCACCAGCGACTACGACCGCGAAAAGCTGCAGGAACGTGTCGCCAAGCTGGCTGGCGGCGTTGCCGTGATCAAGGTCGGCGCTGCTACCGAAGTTGAAATGAAGGAAAAGAAGGCTCGCGTCGAGGATGCCCTGCATGCTACCCGCGCCGCCGTTGAGGAAGGCATTGTGGCCGGTGGCGGCGTTGCCCTGATCCGCGCCCGTGCTGCCGTCGCCAAGATCAAGGGGGACAACACGGATCAGGACGCCGGCATCAAGATCGTTCTGCGTGCAGTAGAAGAGCCGTTGCGCCAAATCGTCGCCAATGCCGGTGACGAACCATCCGTGGTCGTCAGCAAGGTGGAAGCAGGCGAAGGCAACTTCGGTTACAACGCGGCCAACGAAACCTATGGCGACATGGTGGAAATGGGCGTGCTGGACCCGACCAAGGTCACCCGCACCGCACTGCAGCATGCCGCTTCGGTTGCCGGTCTGATGTTGACCACCGCCTGCATGATTGCTGAACTGCCGAAGGATGACGCTCCTGCTGCTCCCGACATGGGCGGCATGGGCGGCATGATGTAATCGGCATCGCCTCATGCGACAGGCTTGGCAAGACTGCCAGGCAGAACTGACAAAAAGCCCCGCATCCTGCGGGGCTTTTTGCATTGATGCTTTACTCCTTGAAAAATTGTGGCATATACTTCGGATGCCATCTCGTCCCAGGTCACAAGTTCATCCTGGACGCCGAAGGCGAGACGTCGCAACATAACAAAAGTCGCGCACAAAAAAAGCCCCGATTTAAGGGGATGAAATCGGGGCAAGAGAAGCCTCGTCAGTAAGGCTTTACCCGCTCAGGGAGGGAAAGCGGGAGACGATAGCATCGTCTGTTTGTAAGACAGGCATAGTCCACATTAGTTCCATTTCCACGACGGATTCATTGCCCATTTGCATGCGATAATACCGGGCATGAACATGCCGCCAGACTCCGGCAATCTGCTTGCCGGCCTCAATGAAAAGCAGCTCGAAGCCGTCACTCTGCCACACCAGTCCGCCCTGATACTTGCCGGGGCCGGCAGCGGAAAGACGCGCGTACTGACCACCCGCATCGCCTGGCTGATCCAGACTGGACAGGTGTCACCGCACGGCCTGATGGCCGTGACCTTCACCAACAAGGCGGCCAAGGAAATGCTCACCCGTCTTTCCGCCATGCTGCCGATCAACACGCGCGGTATGTGGGTCGGCACCTTCCACGGCCTGTGCAACCGTCTGTTGCGTGCGCATCATCGCGAAGCCGGCCTGCCCGCCACCTTCCAGATCCTGGACACATCCGACCAGCTGTCCGGCATCAAGCGCGTGATGAAAGCGATGAATGTCGATGAGGACAAGTTCCCGCCCAAGCAGGTCATGGGCTATATCAACGGCTGCAAGGAGGAGGGTCTGCGCGCGCATGACGTGGAGGCCTATGACAGTCATTCGCGGCGCATGCGGGAGATATTCGAGGAATACGACAAGCAGTGCCAGCGCGAAGGTGTTGCCGATTTTGCCGAACTGCTGCTGCGCTGCTATGAGCTGCTGAGCCGCGACAACAACATCCGCCAGCATTACCAGAACCGCTTCAGATACATTCTGGTCGATGAATTCCAGGACACCAACCGGCTGCAATACCTGTGGCTGAAGCTGCTCGCTGGCAAGGAGAACTGCATCTTCGCGGTCGGCGATGATGACCAGTCGATCTATGCCTTCCGTGGCGCTCGCGTCGGCAACATGCGCGACCTCGAACGCGACTTCAACGTGCAGAACATCGTCAAACTCGAACAGAATTATCGCTCACATAGCAACATTCTCGACGCCGCCAATGCCATCATCTCGCATAACCGCAACCGTCTGGGCAAGAATCTGTGGACTTCCGCCGGCAAGGGCGAGCCGATCCGCGTATATCAGGCCTACAACGACATCGACGAAGCCAACTTCATCGTCGATGAAATCAGGATGCTCCATGCCGAGGGGATGGAGCTCAGTCAAATCGCCCTGCTCTATCGCTCCAATGCCCAGTCGCGCGTGCTAGAGCATGCGCTGTTCACCGCCGGCCTACCCTACCGGGTGTATGGGGGATTGCGCTTCTTCGAGCGTGCCGAAATCAAGCATGCGCTCGCCTATCTCCGCCTGATCGCCAATCCGGATGACGATACGGCCCTGCTCCGCGTCATCAATTTCCCGGCACGCGGCATTGGTGCACGCAGTCTGGAACAACTGCAGGAAACCGCGCGCCAACAATCCTGCAGTCTGTGGCAGGCAGCCGTCCATAAGGTCGGCACAGGCAGACCAGGCAAGGGCCTTGACGGCTTTGTCGCGCTGATCAGACAGCTGCAGGAAGAATCCATCGGTCTGACATTGCCGGAAATGACGGATCTCGTCAGCAACCTGTCCGGGCTGCGCCAGCATTACGCTGGAGAAAAGGATGGCGAGGACCGTATCGCGAACCTGGATGAACTGGTCAATGCGGCCGTTGCCTTCATGAACCAGGAAATCGGCATACAGGTCGATGAGAACGGCGAAACGCAGTCACTGCTGACGCAGTTTCTCAGTCATGCCAGCCTGGAGGCGGGCGAGCATCAAGCCGATGCCGGACGTGAAGCCCTGCAGCTGATGACGGTGCACTCGGCGAAAGGTCTGGAATTCCTGACCGTATTCATCAGCGGCCTGGAGGAAGGACTGTTCCCGCACGAACAGAGCATGTATGAAAGCAACGGGCTCGAAGAAGAGCGGCGCCTGATGTATGTCGCGGTAACCCGGGCACGACAGCGCCTCTATCTCAGCCATGCGCAAAGCCGCATGCTGCATGGTCAGGTGCGCTACGGCATACCGTCGCGCTTTCTCGACGAGATCCCCGAGGAATTGCTGAAGCGACTGAATGCCACGGTCAATCCGGAGCGGCTGGCGCAGTCCGACCCCGGCCGGGCAGCCGCTTCGACAGCCTGCTCGCAGGACACCATGCCATGGAAAATCGGACAGGCCGTCCAGCATGCCAAGTTCGGTCAGGGCGTGGTAGTCGGTTACGAGGGAAACCGGGATGACCTGCGCGTGCAGGTCAATTTCGGCCGCGAAGGGCTCAAATGGCTGGCGCTGGAATACGCCAAGCTGGAAAAGATCTAGTCCTCTTGTCCGCCGGTAGGGATTGGGACCGCCGGCCGGTAATAGATGTGCCGGTAGCTGTAGAACTGGATGGCGAGCAGAAAATACGTTGCCAGCAACAGCAACATGAACACGACCAGGCTCATGAGCAGCGTACCCAGCAGGACCGAAATGCTGGCCACGATGCCGACCAGCATGCTGATCGGCAGCATGACGGCGATCAGCGCCGCGCCCAACAGCATCCAGGAAACGGCAATGGCGACCAGATACCGGCAGCATTGCCAGAAGCTGTACCTGATCGCCTCCAGCACGCCATAGCCGTGAAAACCGATCAGCATCGGCGAGAACCAGCTGGCCATGATCATCGGCGTCAGTATCAGCAGCATCTTGATGATGAGCGGCGACAAATGCTGCATGACGGCCGCCGACTCGTCCTTGCTGCTTAGCAGCGCATTCAGCCCGGCGACTTCATCCCTGATCAGAACTCCGGTCAGTATGCCGTAAGCGAGAAAAACGCCGCCCAGCGTAATCAGACGCACCGCATTCGGCCGGATTTCCTCCACCAGCTCACGCGGCTCCGCCTCACGCCCGACATCCGCCTCGCGGAACACGCCCATGAACATGACTAGGAACGTCGGCCAGAACAGCATGATGAGCAGGCTGATCAGCACCGGCATTGCCGGCACCGAAGGCAGCATGACGAAAAGAACTGCGTACAGCAGCGCATGGATCAGCCATTTCGGCGGATTCTGCCGGAACAGATAGGTGCTACGGTAGACCCAGTCCAGCCCAGCCTTGAACTGCCCCATGTCGCGCCGCTTCTCCGCCGCACCCTGCATCAGCCGACGGCCTCCGTCTGCTGCGCTATGTGATTCTGGAGGATTTTCCGGAAATGTTCCGGATCCTTGGCGTGGATCAGTTCGCCTTCCTGAGGAAAATACTGATCATAAAGGCGCGATAGCCAGAAGCGCACGGCGGCAATGCGCAGCATCAGCGGCCATGCCGCCCGCTCCTCATCGGTCAGTTTGCGGTGTTGCTCGTAACCGTCCAGCAACGCCTGCACCCGATAGGGGTCGAGCGTGAAATCCGGAGTGATGCACCAGTCGTTGACCGCGATGGCGATGTCGTACAGCAGCACATCGTTGCAGGCATAATAAAAGTCGATCAGGCCGCCCAGCTCGTCGCCGTCGAACAGTACGTTGTCCCGGAACAGGTCGGCATGGATCACGCCCTGCGGCAATGCTCCGATGACCTGATTCGACTGGTACTTGAGTTCACGGCTGAGCAGATTGGCCGCACCGGTCTCCATCAGCGGCATGACCTCGACCGCCGTGGCGATCCGCCAGGCCTTGCCGCGCGGGTTGTCCATGTGCCGGTCGAACGACATGCCAGCCTCATGCAGTCGTGCCAGTACACGGCCGATCTCCCTGCAGTGACCGACCGTCACCTGCTCCAACGACTTTCCGCGCAGGCAGGTCACGAGCGCCGCCGGCTTACCGTTGAGCAGGCCAAGCGACCGGCCGTCATGCCTGTGCACGGGTGCCGGGCACGGGATGCCATGCAGGGCCAGATGGTCCATCAGATCGAGGAAATACGGGAGTTCCTCCGCCGTGTTCTTTTCGAAAAGGGTCAATACGTAGCGGCCGGTCGATGTCGTGACGAAGTAATTGGTGTTCGTGACGCCGGAAGCGATCCCCTTGAACTCCAGCAGTTCTCCCAACGGGTAATCCTCCAGCCAGCGGCGCAGCTGTTCTTCGGTGACGGTGGTATATACGGCCATAAATACAAGGCCGGCAGCCGTGCATATCCGCCCGACGCCAGCCTACCTCAGTGAAACCTGCAATTTAAAAACGGAAGATGACCCATTTCGGGATGCTGAGAGGTGGCGACGGACCGTCGAACCTAGACCAGCCCCCGTTCTGATCCTCTTTCTGCAGATAATACGGCACGCCGTTCTTCGGCGTGATCTTCAACATGTACAGTTCGCCGTTAATCCGGTATTCCTCTATCGTCTCCCCGTCCTTCTGGATGATGGTCACCTCGGGCTCATCCACGCCGTCCTGCACGACGGGCGGAGGCGGTACTTCCGGAAGCGGCTCCAGATCGGGCGGAACGTTATCCGCCGCCAGAGCCGTCATCGGCAAAATCAGAAAAACTGCTATCAGAGGATTCAGGCGGCGCATAGGTTCGGCATCCATTGAATGACTAAGGGGAATTCTATCAAAAAGCTCCGGAAACTGCGCCGGATTCTTGAGGCAGTAGTTCCCTGCGCCGCTACAGATAGAGCTGGGCCTGCATCTCCTTCGGCGAAGGCTCAAACCCACGATGCGCGTAATGCTGGAATATCGCCTCGACTATCTGGTCAGGATCGTCGATCACCTGCATCAGATCCATGTCTTCCGGCGACACCATGCCCTCGGCAACCAGCGTGCTCTGAAGCCATTCGAGCAGCCCCTGCCAGAAATCCGAGCAGACGAGTATGAGCGGGATCTTACGCGACTTTCCCGTCTGAATCAGCGTCAGCGCCTCCATCAGCTCATCCAGCGTGCCGAAGCCGCCGGGCATGACGACATAGGCCGAGGCGTTCTTGACAAACATGACCTTACGCATGAAGAAATGGCTGAAATTCTGACTGACATCCTGGTATGGATTGCTGACCTGCTCGTGCGGCAGCACGATGTTGAGACCGACGCTGGGCGATTTGCCGTAATAGGCGCCCTTATTGGCGGCCTCCATGATGCCCGGCCCGCCGCCCGAGATGACGGTAAAGCCGACATCCGACAGCTTTCTGGCAATTTCCTCCGCCAACTTGTAGTGCGGATGGTCCGGCTTCGTACGCGCGCTGCCGAAAATGGAGACGGCAGGCATGATCTGCTTCAGACGTTCGGTGGCGTCAACGAATTCTGACATAATCTCGAATGCATGCCATGCCTCATGCGACGGATGCATTTGCTCGAGCAGCTCCCGGTCGATCACCTTGGGTATTTTTTTTGCAGCAGACATAGTCAGGATTCCATATGAAAACGTTGTTATTGGTCGATGGCTCGTCCTACCTGTATCGCGCGTTCCATGCCATGCCGGACCTGCGCAACCGCCTGAACGAGCCCACAGGCGCCATACAAGGCGTGCTCAATATGCTGCGTCGCCTGCACAAGGACTATCCGGCCGATTATAGCGCCTGTGTTTTCGATGCCAAAGGCAAAACCTTCCGCGACGACATCTATCCGGAATACAAAGCCAACCGCGCCGCCATGCCGGATGACCTGCGCGCCCAGATCGAGCCGCTGCATACCGCCATCCGCGCCCTCGGCTGGCCGCTCATCGTCGAGGAAGGCGTCGAGGCTGACGACGTCATGGGGACACTGGCAAGACAGGCTGAGCGCGAAGGCATGCGCGTCATCATCTCGACCGGCGACAAGGACATGGCACAGCTGGTCAATGAACATGTGACGCTGGTCAACACCATGCCTAACGCCTATCGGAAAGGCGACGAAGTGCTCGACGTCGCGGGTGTCGAGGCGAAGTTCGGTGTCCCCCCCAGCCTCATCGTCGATTACCTGATGCTGATCGGTGACAGCTCGGACAATGTGCCCGGCGTGGACAAGGTCGGCCCCAAGACTGCCGTCAAATGGCTGAAGCAGTACGGCTCCCTCGACAACATCGTCGCGCATGCAGACGAAATCGGCGGCGTGGTCGGGGAGAACCTGCGCAAGGCGCTGCCGTGGCTACCCACCGCACGCGAATTGATCACCATACGTTGCGACGTCAACCTCCGCGAAAGCGTGACCGACCTCGCGCCCAGACCACAGGACCGGGACACGCTGATCACACTGTTCGAGCGCCTGGATTTCAAGAGCTGGCGCAGGGAACTGGACCTGCCGCAATCCGCCGCCGCGAGCACCGGCAACGGCCGGTCGGAAGCCGCTCCGCAGCCAACGGCGCAACAGTCGCCGACTGACCTGTTTGCCGCAGCGGTACAGTCGCGCAGCTATCAGACGCTGCTCAGCGAAACCGACCTTGACCTCTGGCTGCGGAAACTCGAAATGGCACCGTTGTTCTGCCTCGATACGGAAACCACGTCGCTGGACCCGATGCAGGCAAAGCTGGTCGGCATGTCGTTCGCCGTCACCCCGGGAGAGGCAGCCTATCTGCCTCTACGTCACGATTACGCTGACGCGCCGCAACAGCTCGACTTCGACCGTGCACTGGAGAAGCTGCGCCCGATTCTGGAAAACGCAGCCATCCGGAAGGTCGGCCAGAATCTCAAGTATGACCAACACGTTCTCGCCAATCATGGCATCGCACTGAACGGCATTCAGCATGACACGCTGCTGCAGTCCTATGTGCTGGAAAGCCATCGCAGCCACGGCATGGATGATCTCGCCATGAGACACCTCGGCGTCAGAACCATCACCTACGAGGAAGTCGCCGGCAAGGGCGCCAAGCAGGTCGGCTTCAATCAGGTTGCCGTCGATATCGCAAGCACCTATGCCGCCGAGGATGCCGACATCACGCTGCAGCTGCATCAGGCGCTTTACCCCCAGATAGAGAGCGATGCAAAGCTGGCATACATCTACCGTGACATAGAAATGCCCGTATCGGACATCCTGTTCAGGATGGAACGCCACGGCGTCCTGATCGACCAGCAAATGCTGAACAGGCAAAGCCATGAACTGGGCGAGAAGATGATGGCGCTGGAACAGCAAGCATACGAGCTTGCCGGCCAGTCCTTCAATCTGAGCTCACCCAAACAACTGCAGGAAATCCTGTTCGGCAAGCTCGGCATCAAGCCGCTGAAAAAGACGCCGTCCGGCGCGCCATCAACCGACGAGGACGTATTGCAGGAGCTGGCACTGGACTACCCGCTACCCAAGGTCATTCTGGAATACCGCGGCCTCGCCAAGCTGAAATCGACCTACACAGACAAGCTGCCGAAGATGATCAATCCCGACACCGGGCGTGTGCACACCAGCTACAGCCAGGCGGTCGCCGTCACCGGCAGGCTCGCAAGCTCTGACCCCAATCTGCAGAACATCCCCGTTCGCACCGCAGAAGGCCGCCGCATCCGTGAGGCCTTCATCGCACCTGAGGGATACCACATCGTCTCCGCCGACTACTCGCAAATCGAACTGCGCATCATGGCCCATCTGTCACGCGATCAGGGACTGCTGCAGGCATTCGCCGCGGGCGAGGACATCCATCGCGCCACCGCCGCCGAAATCTTCGGCATCGACCGTGACGCCGTCACGAGCGAGCAGCGCCGTTATGCCAAGGTCATTAATTTCGGACTGATCTATGGCATGAGCGCCTTCGGTCTCGCCCAGAATCTCAATATCGAGCGAAGCGCGGCCACGAGTTATATCGAACGCTATTTCTCCCGCTACCCCGGTGTACGGGAATACATGGACAACACCCGGGCCTTGGCCAAGACACAGGGATACGTGGAAACCCTGTTCGGCCGCCGTCTTTGGGTACCGGAAATCAACAGCCCCAACGGCATGCGCCGCGCGGCAGCGGAACGCGCCGCCATCAATGCCCCGATGCAGGGGACGGCCGCCGATCTGATCAAGCTAGCGATGATCGCCGTACAGGGCTGGCTGGAACGGGAAAGAATGCAGACCAGTCTCATTATGCAGGTGCATGACGAACTGGTGCTGGAGGTTCCGGAAGCGGAACTGGCTCAGGTCAGGGAAACATTGCCGCAGCTAATGCAGAATGTCGCACAGCTGGACGTGCCGTTGCTGACGGAAATCGGCACAGGCAGCAACTGGGAGGCTGCCCACTAGCGGCCCGGTGACTATATCTCCGAGTCGGGATCCAGGGTCTTCAGATATTCCGCGATATCCCATTCGCAGCCGCCGCAGCCGGTCAGGATGCCCGTCTTACGCGAGATCGCATCGATATCCAGTCCCAGCAGGAAGTAGGTCCGAATCTGACCCCGGCGCGTGCCGCTGCATGGGCACAGGATATCGTCATCTGAGAATTCTTCGTTCATGACATGTCAAAGCGCTTTCAGGCATCCATTCTAGCGCCATCCGCGCTGCGGCGACACATCGGACACAAGGAGCCCGGATGCGGATACAATCCGCTGACACGCTCAAGCCATCTTGTAAGTCAATGAGGAGCGGTTCGATGACGATGCATCCGGTCCCGAAGTTCGGGGCCATCATGATAGGCGACGAGATTCTTTCGGGCAGACGCGAAGACGTGCACCTCCGGCGCCTGATCGAGACCCTCGACAAGCGCGGCCTGCAGCTTTCCCGCGCAGAGTTCGTCGGCGACGACGACGCGCAGATCACCGAAACGCTGCGCCGCAGCATGTCAACGCCCGACATCGTTTTCTGCTTCGGCGGCATCGGCGCCACACCGGACGACAGAACGAGACAGGCAGCGGCGGCAGCGGCCGGCCGGCCGCTTGAGCGGCATGCGGGCGCCGTCGCCGAAATCGAGGCACAATTTGGCGAAAAGGCCTACCCCAAGCGCATACTGATGGCGGATCTACCGCAGGGAGCGGCGCTGATCCCGAATCCGGTCAATCGCGTGCCCGGCTTCTCGATGGGCACGCATTACTTCATGCCCGGCTTTCCACAGATGGCTTGGCCGATGACCGACTGGGTGCTCGACACGCATTATGCCCACCTGCTCCACCAGCGCGACCATGCCGAGCAGGCCATCCTCGTGCTGGACGGCATCGAGAGCCAGCTCATCGACCTCATGAACCGGCTGCTCGAGCGTTATCCGGGAGTCCGTATATTCAGCTTGCCCAAACTCGAACCACAGAGGACCATAGAACTCGGCATCAAGGGGCCCACCGCCATCGTGGACGCCGCCATGAAGGAATTGTGCGAGGGTGTGAGCGGCGCCGGATTCCAATGGCTTGAACTGAACTGACACCATGGACTGCCGCCCCGACTGCGGTGCCTGCTGCATCGCCCCCTCCATCACCAGCCCGATACCCGGCATGCCGTATGGCAAGCCGGCCGGCGTGCGATGCGTACAGCTGTCCGATGACATGCGCTGCAGGATCTTCGGCCTGCCGGAGCGCCCGGCATGCTGCAGCGGTCTGCAGCCTAGCCCGGAAATGTGCGGGGAATCCCGGGCTCATGCCATCGCCTGGCTGACACGGCTGGAAAACGCTACCGCACCCTGAAACGTGCAAACGGGGTCAATGAGGTTTGCTGACAGCGCATTTGCATATAAAATGAGCAGTTTCCCCAACACGAATGTGAATTCTCCCGTGCAGATCGGTCCGTACAAACTACGCAACAATTTGGTCGTCGCGCCCATGGCGGGGGTCACCGATCGTCCTTTCCGCATGCTCTGCAAGCGTTTCGGCGCAGGGCTCGCCGTCTCCGAGATGGTGACATCCAACTCGCTGCTCTACGGCAGCGCCAAGACGCTGCGGCGTGCCAACCATGAAGGCGAGGTCGAGCCGATTTCCGTGCAGATTGCCGGCGCCGACCCGAAGATGATGGCAGAGGCTGCACGTCACAACGTGGACAACGGCGCACAGATCATCGACATCAACATGGGCTGTCCAGCCAAGAAAATCTGCAACGTCATGGCCGGCTCCGCGCTGCTCAAGGACGAACCGCTGGTCGCGCGCATCCTCAAGGCCGTCGTCGATGCCGTCGATGTGCCGGTGACGCTCAAGATCCGCACCGGCTGGGACAAACAGAACCGCAACGCCGTCGCCGTCGCGAAGATGGCCGAGGACATCGGCGTGCAGGCATTGGCCATTCACGGCCGCACCCGCGCCTGCCTTTATCATGGCGAGGCCGAATACGACACGATCGCCGCAGTCAAACAGGCAATCCGCATCCCGCTCATCGCCAACGGCGACATCACCAGCCCGGAAAAGGCCAAGTTCGTTCTGGACTACACCAAGGCCGACGCCGTCATGATCGGACGTGCGGCCCAGGGTAGACCGTGGATATTCCGCGAGATCGAGCACTACCTGAACACCGGCGAACGCCTGCAGCCGCCGACCGTGGACGAGATCCACGCTGTCATGCTGCAGCACCTGCACGATCTTTACGATTTCTACGGAGAACTGACCGGCATGCGCGTCGCGCGCAAGCACATTTCCTGGTATACCAAGGGTCTTGCCGGTTCCGCCAACTTCAGGCACCACATGAACCAGTTGCAAAGCACCGATGATCAGATTTCCGCCATCAACGAGTTCTTTGCACAGCTGCGCACAAAGGGAGAGCGCCTGCAATACGAGGTGGACGAGACCGCAGAATCGGAGGCATTGGCGGCCTGATGAGCAAACAGGATCTGGCAAGCTGCGTCAAGGCGGCACTCGACGAATACTTCCACAACCTCGACGGCGAGCAGCCGCACGCGGTCTATGAAATGGTGCTGCACTGCATGGAAAAGCCGCTGCTGGAGTACATCATGCAGCGCGCCGGCGGCAACCAGAGCAAGGCTGCCGAAATCCTCGGCCTCAACCGCAACACCCTGCGCAAGAAGCTGCAGCAGCACAACATTCAGTAATTCCTTTTCTTTTCTTCCGAAATTTCCGACATGGCCATGATCAAAAGAGCACTTATCAGCGTTTCCGACAAAAGCGGCATTCTTGAATTCGCGCAGGCACTCCATGAATTCGGCGTTGAGATCCTTTCCACCGGCGGCACCGCCAAGCTGTTCCGTGACAACGGCATTCCCGTGATCGAGGTGAGCGATTACACCGGCTTCCCCGAAATGCTGGACGGCCGCGTCAAGACGCTGCATCCGAAAATCCATGGCGGCATTCTCGGTCGTCGCGAACTGCCGGAACATGTCGCCGCCATGCAGGCAGCTGATATCCCGAACATCGACATGGTCGTCGTCAATCTCTATCCGTTCGAGGCCACCGTCGCCCGCCCCGACTGCACGCTGGAAGACGCCATCGAGAACATCGACATCGGCGGCCCCGCCATGGTCCGTTCCGCTGCCAAGAACTGGAAGGACGTCGCGGTCGTGACCGACCCGTCGCAGTATGCCGAAGTTCTGGCCGAGATGCGCTCCACAGGCGGCGCGACCAGCCAGGCAACACGTTTCGCCCTGGCAGTCGCCGCGTTCAACCGCATCAGCAACTATGATGCCGCGATCAGCGATTACCTGTCCTCGTTCAATAGCGACAATACCCGCAACCCGTTCCCGGGGCAGACGAACAGCCGCTTCGTCAAGATTCAGGACCTGCGCTACGGCGAGAACCCACACCAGCAGGCCGCCTTCTATCGCGATCTCCATCCGGCACCGGGCTCGCTGGTCACGGCCGAGCAGCTGCAGGGCAAGGAGCTTTCCTACAACAATATCGCCGATGCCGATGCTGCCTGGGAAACGGTCAAGTCCTTCGATACCACGGCCTGCGTCATCGTCAAGCACGCCAACCCGTGCGGGGTGGCGCTTGGCGCTTCGACACTGGAGGCGTACAGCAAGGCATTCCAGACCGACCCGACCTCGGCCTTCGGCGGCATTATCGCGTTCAACCGGCCGATCGACGGCGCGACTGCCGAAGCCGTCTCCAGGCAATTCGTCGAGGTGCTGATCGCGCCGGATTTCAGCGCCGATGCACTGGAGATATTCAAGGCCAAGGCCAATGTGCGCATTCTGAAGATCGCGCTGCCGCCGGGCGGTGAAACCGCATGGCACAAGGGCCGCAACTCCCACGATATCAAGCGCGTCGGTTCCGGCATACTGATTCAGACGGCCGACAATCTGGAGATTCGGCGTGAGGACCTGCGCGTCGTCACGAAGAAGCAGCCCACTCCGCAACAGATGGACGACCTGCTGTTCGCCTGGCGCGTCGCCAAATATGTCAAATCGAATGCGATCGTCTTCTGCGGAAACGGCATGACACTGGGCGTAGGGGCAGGCCAGATGAGCCGTGTCGATAGCACCCGCATTGCGGCAATCAAGGCGCAGAATGCAGGACTGTCCCTGCAAGGTTCCGTGGTCGCATCCGACGCGTTCTTCCCGTTCCGCGACGGCATTGATGTGCTGGCGGAAGCAGGCGCCGCCTGCGTGATTCATCCGGGCGGCAGCATGCGCGATGAAGAGGTGATCGCCGCAGCGGACGAACACGGTCTTGCCATGGTGCTGACCGGCGTGCGTCACTTCAGGCACTGATCCTGCCCTGCAGGGATACTTGAAAACCCGAAAACCTTACACGGCAGTCGCAGCGGCTGCCTCAGAGGAGCTGAAATGAAAGTTATGGTCATCGGCGGTGGCGGCCGCGAACATGCACTTGCCTGGAAACTTGCACAGAACGAAAACGTGAGCCGGGTCTATGTGGCGCCCGGCAATGCCGGAACGGCACTCGATCCGGACATGGTCAACGTGCCCATCACGAACATTGACGATCTGGTCAGCTTCGCACAGAAGGAAGACATCCATCTGACCGTAGTCGGCCCTGAAGCGACCCTGTCGCAGGGGATCGTCGATGCGTTCCGTCTGGCCGGCCTGCGCATCTTCGGCCCGACCAAGGCTGCGGCGCAGCTTGAAGCCTCCAAGGATTTCGCGAAGGCCTTCATGATGCGGCACGGCATCCCGACCGCTGCCTACGCCACCTTCACCGACGCCGGTGCAGCCCATGATTATGTCGAGCGGCAGGGCGCACCCATCGTCATCAAGGCCGACGGCCTTGCCGCCGGCAAGGGCGTGGTCGTCGCCATGTCGCTGGATGAAGCGCATGCCGCCATCGACGCCATGCTGGCGGACAACAAACTTGGCAGCGCCGGTGCCCGTGTCGTGATCGAGGAATATCTGACCGGAGAGGAAGCGAGCTTCATCGTCATGGTTGACGGCAAGAACATCCTGCCGCTCGCCACCAGCCAAGACCACAAGCGTCTGCTGGACGGCGACCTCGGTCCCAATACCGGCGGCATGGGCGCCTATTCGCCGGCGCCGGTCGTCACCCCGGAAATCCATGCGCGCGTCATGCGCGAGATCATCACACCGACCGTCGCCGGCATGGCAAGTGACGGTATCCCCTATACCGGCTTTCTCTATGCCGGCCTGATGATCGCCGCGGATGACAGCGTCAGGACACTGGAATTCAACTGTCGCATGGGCGACCCGGAAACCCAGCCTATTCTGATGCGCCTGAAGAGCGATCTGGTTGATCTCATCGAACACGCCATCGACGGCAGGCTGGATGAGGTCAAGGCCGAATGGGACCGTCGCGTCGCCCTCGGCGTCGTCATGGCCGCGGAAAACTATCCGGAGAATCCGCGCACCGGCGATGAGATCACGGGCTTGCCGAAGCCGCAGGAAGACATCCAGGTTTTCCATGCTGGAACCAAACTCGTGAACGGCAAGGTACTCACCAGCGGCGGCCGTGTGCTCTGCGTCACCGCACTTGGCGAAACGGTCAAATACGCGCAAAGCCTTGCCTATCAGGTGGTCGAAGGCATCAGCTTCGACGGCGCCCAGTACCGCAGCGACATCGGCTATCGCGCCGTCAAGGGCTGATGCGGCGAGCCGCTCATGGCGACTGCAAGAGGTCTGCGGCATTTCCTGAAATCCGGCGGCATCATCGCCTACCCGACGGAATCCATCTACGGATTGGGCTGCGACCCGATGAACCGCAGGGCTGTGCTGCGCATCCTTAAACTGAAGGGCAGGCCACAGCACAAGGGATTGATTCTGGTCGCAGACCGACTCGCCAGACTACGCCCCTACATGGCACCATTAAGCGAGATGCAAATCGAGCTGATGCAGCAATCCTGGCACAACCCAGCGCGAGGCCATACCTGGCTGGTTCCGGCAGCCAGACATTGCCCGCGATGGCTGACCGGGAAACATTCGACGCTGGCAGTGCGTGTCAGCCGTCATGCCCTGACCAGCAGGCTGTGCCGCGAATCAGGCGGTGCACTGGTTTCCACCAGCGCCAACCGCAGCGGCCACCGGCCAGCCAGAACCGACCGGGAATGCCGACGTCTGTTCGGCAACCGGGTTCGCATCATCCCCGGCCGCACAGGTCGGGCCAAGAAGCCTTCCATCATCCAGGATCTGGTCAGCGGCAAGATCATACGCCCATGAATCATCACTTCAGGATATCCGCATGAATACGAAAGACGTTCTTGAATACCTGCAGAACCTGCAGAATCGCATCGTCGATGCCGTCCAGATGGTGGACGGCAAGCATTTCCTGCACGACAGCTGGCAACGCCCCGAAGGTGGCGGCGGCACCTCGTGTATGCTCGAGGCGGGCAATGTATTCGAGCGCGCAGGCATCGGTTTCTCCCACGTCATGGGCAACAGGCTGCCACCATCGGCCAGCGCCGCCCATCCCGAGGCAGCCGGACGCGCCTGGGAAGCCACGGGCGTCTCGCTCGTGTTCCACCCACACAATCCATATGTCCCCACCGTGCATATGAACGTCCGCTTCTTCATTGCCAAGTCCCCGAACGGCAGCACCGATCCGGACATATGGTGGTTCGGCGGTGGCATGGACCTGACGCCCTATTACCCATTCAAGGAAGACGTCATCCATTTCCATCGTACCTGCCGCGATGCGCTGATCCCGTTCGGCAGAGAACTCTACCCGGACTTCAAGCGGCAATGCGATGACTACTTCTATCTGAAGCACCGCAAGGAGCCGCGCGGCGTCGGTGGCATCTTCTTCGACGACTTCCATAAGCTCGGTTTCGAGCAGAGCTTCGCCATGATGCGCAGCGTGGGTGATGCTTTCATTAACGCCTATCTGCCCATCGTGCAGCGCCGCAAGGACACGCCGTACGGCGAACGCGAGCGCGATTTCCAAGCTTACCGGCGCGGCCGTTATGTCGAATTCAATCTGGTCTATGACCGCGGCACCCTGTTCGGCCTTCAGTCCAACGGACGCACCGAATCCATCCTGCTTTCCATGCCACCCATCGTCAAATGGCGCTATGACTGGCATCCGGAGGAAGGCAGCGCGGAAGCGAAGCTGTACAGCGATTTCCTGATCGCACGCGACTGGCTGGATCAGGATACGGCATAATCGATGTCATCGATGCGGCAAATCTGTCTATAATCGTTCCTGAAGCCGCAGCCAGGGGGCAACAACAAGACATGCATGCCGCAGAGAATCTCGTCACCACATTATCAGGCTGGGTTTGGGGACCGCCCATGCTCATCCTGCTGGTCGGCACCGGCCTCTATCTGAGCATTCTGCTAAAAGGGCTGCAATTCCGCGCCCTACCCATGGCCTTGCGCATGATTTTCCACAAGGAAACGCACGGCAAGGGCGATATCACCCACTTCGCAGCACTGATGACTGCCCTAGCCGCCACGGTTGGCATAGGCAACATCGTCGGCGTCGCAACTGCCATCACGCTGGGCGGACCCGGCGCCGTGTTCTGGATGTGGATGACCGGCCTGGTCGGCATGGCGACCAAATATGCAGAGGCCGTGCTTGCCGTCAAATACCGCGAGGAAGGTCCGCATGGCATGCGTGGCGGGCCCATGTACTACATCGCCAAGGGTGCAGGGATGCCATGGCTGGCGACACTGTTCGCGATCTTCACTGCGCTTGCCGCCTTCGGCATCGGCAATATGACGCAGGCGAATGCCACCGCCAAAATCCTCGAAAGCACCTTCGGTATCAATACACTGGCAAGCGGTATCGTGCTCATGTTGCTGACGGCTCTGGTCATCATCGGCGGCATACGCTCCATCGGGCGTTTCACATCCTTTCTCGTGCCGTTCATGATCGTCGGCTACATTGCCTCTTCCCTACTGGTGCTCATCCTGAATGCGGAGGAGATTCCGCATGCGTTCGGGCTCATCTTCCATCATGCGTTCAACCCTGCTGCGGCAGGCGGCGGCTTTGCCGGCGCGACCGTTGCCGCTGCCATCCGTTTCGGCGTCGCGCGTGGCATCTTCTCCAACGAATCCGGCCTGGGCTCAGCCCCTATTGCTGCCGCAGCAGCCCGCACCAACGATCCGGTGCGTCAGGCGCTGGTCAGCATGACCCAGACTTTCATCGACACCCTGATTATCTGCACCATGACCGCCCTTGTCATCCTGACCGCGACACCATGGCTGGAAGGTGTCAGTGCTGCCGAGCTCACCAGCGCCAGCATGGCGCAAACTCTAGGGCATACGGGGACGGTCATGGTTGCCATGGCAACAGCGCTGTTCGCCTACTCGACGCTGATCGGCTGGAATTATTACGGCGAAAAAGCGGTGGAATACCTGTTCGGCCCACGGTCCATCCGCATATACCGCATTTTCTTCATCGCTGCCGTCATCGTCGGTGCCACGACCAGTCTGGAATTCGTCTGGAACTTCTCTGACCTGATGAACGGCATGATGGCCATCCCGAACCTGATCGGATTGCTGCTGCTATCCAAGGTCGTCAAGGCGGAGACCGATCGCTTCTTCAGGGGATGATCGCAGATGAGCCGGATCACGCAACGCAGTACCTGGAGTAGCCGCTGGACATTCATGCTGGCCACCGCCGGTTCTGCAATCGGTCTCGGCAATATCTGGAAGCTGCCCTACATGATCGGCGTCAACGGTGGCAGCGCCTTCGTGCTCATTTTCCTCGCCTGCATCTTCATCATCGGCATTCCGCTCATGATGTGCGAAATCATGCTGGGACGCAGGGCGCAGAAGAATCCCGTGGATGGTATGCAGTCATTGGCGCACGAGGCGCACGCATCCGATCTCTGGAAATGGGTAGGCGTCTCAGGTCTGGTCGCCGGGCTGCTGATACTAGGGTTTTACAGCATCATCGCCGGCTGGGTACTGGATTACAGCGTACGCGCCGTCAGTGGCGAATTCGGCGGCATGGATGGTGTGACCGCCAAGTCGAGTTTCGATGATTTCCTGGCTTCACCGCTGCAACTCCTGTTCTGGCATACACTGTTCATCTTCATGACCCTGGGCGTGGTCGCACGCGGGGTCAATGCCGGTCTGGAAAAAGCCAGCCAGATACTGATGCCCGCCCTGTTCGCGATATTGTTCATTCTGGTCGGATACAGCATGGCAGTCGGCGATTTTTCCAGTTCCGCCCACTTCATGTTCACACCCGACTTTTCCAAGATCACACCTACCGCCGTACTGGCGGCGCTGGGGCACGCATTCTTTTCGCTCAGTCTGGGCATGGGCGCCGTCATGGTGTACGGCTCCTATCTGCAACGGCATGTTTCTATCGCACGCACGACGATCTATATCGCCGTTGCCGATACCTGCGTCGGCATACTGGTCGGTCTTGCCATTTTCTCGCTGGTTTTCGCCAACGGGCTGGAGGCGGGTGCCGGTCCCGGCCTGATGTTCCACACCCTGCCCATCGCCTTCGGCAGCATGCCGGCAGGCGACCTGTTCGGCACCCTGTTCTTCCTGCTGGTGGCGTTCGCCGCCTGGACCTCGGCGATTTCGCTGGTGGAGCCGGCAATCGCCTGGCTGACCGAGAACACCGGCCTCACTCGTATCCAGTCCGCATGGCTGATCGGCATCTTCGACTGGCTGCTGGGTATCGCCGTGCTGCTGTCCTTCAACGAATGGCAGGATGTTAAACTCGTCTTTGGCCTCGGCATCTTCGATGTGCTGGACAAGCTCACCAGCACCATTCTGTTGCCGCTGGGCGGACTCATGATGGCGCTGTTCGCCGGCTGGATCATGCATACGCAGCACGTACGCGAGGAACTCGACCTTGAGCCTATTGCCTATGCCGTCTGGAGGTTCATTATCCGCTTCATCGCACCGATTGCCATCATCTGCATCTTTCTCTCGCTGATCGGGCTGATTGGCAATTAAAAGAGGACGTTGCAAAAATAAAAAGCCAGTCTTTTGGACTGGCTTTCTGCGACAGACCGTAGGTCTGTTATCAATTACATCTTCAGGATCCACTGAACGATAGTCTTGATATCTTCATCCTTCACTTGCGGGCTATTGGCCGGCATCGGGATCGGACCCCAGACACCGCTGCCACCCTTCTTGACCTTCTCGATCAGCTTGGCTTCGGCACCCTTGTCGCCCTTGTACTTGGCGGCAACGTCCTTGTAGGAAGGACCCAGCACCTTTTGTGAAACGCTGTGGCATGCAAGACATCCACTCTTTTGCGCCAGCGCCTCGGCCGGATCTGCTGCGTTTGCCTGTACAGCCAGCATCAAAGTACCGACAGCGGCAATCGTCATCATTGTTGCTTTCATGCTATCTCCTTCAACTCGGTCTTCAAAACGTCTCTTGTGATGCAAATACTACCGCTTACCACATTCGAAACATCGGAATGATACCCCTGAGAATGACCCGATTCAATTAAAACGCAGAGATGACAGGGCATTCAGTACGGCTTCCGGGTCGTTCATTACCGGCAGACATTCAACGTCGCGGCACAGCCATGCGTTGACATCGTCCGAATACGCACGCTGCAGCGCCGGCGGCAGGTCGCCGACAGAGGCATCCAGCGCAAATATGAGAAGATGGGGATGAAACTCGGCATTGAATCGCTGCAGCCACATGTCCATGCGTTCCCGCCGGCCGCGCAGCACCAGAATCGCAGGCGGCACCAGATATTCCTGCAGGGCATGCAGAAGACTGGGGCATGCGGCCGGACTTTGGTGCAATACCCGGTCGAACGCCTTCAGCACATTCTCTGCCGCATTCAGGTAGCGTGCCTCTCCGACCACATGCCCGAGCCGCTGCAGAGCGACGGCGGCAATGCCATTGCCGCTCGGGGTCGCATTGTCGTAGGCAGTCTTCGGCCGATGAATCAGCACTTCATGGTCGTGGCTGGTGAAATAGAATCCGCCCGCTTCGGATTCGAACCCTGCGAGCAGAGCATCGGCCAGTTCACAGGCGAATTGCAGATCCTTGCCGCGATAGTGCGCCTGCATCAGTTCCAGCAATGCATCGAGCAGAAAGGCATAATCATCGAGATAGGCGTTGAGATGCGCCCGGCCATCGCGGCTTGTCGCCAGCAGCCTGCCATCGACCCAGAGCCGGTCACGGATATAATCCAGCGCCTCCTGGGCCAGTATGATCCAGTCAGGGCGACCCAGCACGCGACCGGCACGCGCGATGCCCTTGATAGCCAGTGCATTCCAACTGGTCAGGAGCTTTTCGTCACGGCCCGGCCGCGGACGCCGTTCCCTTACCTCGAACAGTTTGCGGCGTGCACTTTGCAGCAGGTGCGCCTCCGCATCGGCGGCCTCGGCCGCGTGGAACAGATGCCAAGCCCGCCCCTCGAAATTGGCCGCGCGGTCCAGGCCAAGGCAGCGGGCAGCAACGACATATTCGTCATCCATCAACAGGCCGCGCACTTCGTCGCGACGCCAGACATAAAAACAGCCCTCCTCAGGCACGCCCGCGGCATTCAACGAATCCGCATCCAGCGAGGAGTAGAAGGCTCCTCCTTCCGCATCACGCATCTCGCGCACCAGCCAGCCGACCGTCTCTTCCATGACTTCTGCGAACCTATGTGCCTGCTCGCACTGCTTGTCCGGCAGCAGTTGCCAGCCATCGGCGTAAAGCGCCAGCAGCTGGCCGTTGTCGTACAGCATTTTCTCGAAATGTGGAATCTGCCAGCGTTCGTCCACGCTGTAGCGGCAGAAACCACCGCCCAGCTGGTCGTAAATACCGCCATCCGCCATGCTCTGCAACATCTGCAACGCCATGCTGCCGGCCTCGGCATTGCCGCCATGGGCACAGCGCAACAGGAATCCAAGGTCGGCATGGTTCGGGAACTTAGGTGCGAAGCCGAAACCGCCATAACGGAAATCGAAGGAGGCCCTGAGCTGTATGAACCCTGTCTTCAGGACTTCGCTGTCCGCGCTGACTGTGCTGCCGGGGGTCGGCACGGTGCGTGCCAGTGCCTGCATCAGGCTGTCGTTCTGCCCGATCAGTTCGGCCTTGTGCTCGCGGTAAAAGTCCGCGATCCGGCGGAGCAGATCCGAGAAGCCGGGCAGCTGATAGCGAGGCGTCTTCGGGAAATAGGTGCCGCTAAAGAACGGCTGCTGGTCAGGCGTCAGGAATACCGTCAGTGGCCAGCCACCGCTACCCTGCGACAGCATCTGATGGGCGGTCTGATATATCTGGTCGAGGTCCGGCCGCTCTTCACGATCGACCTTGATGTTGATGAAATGCTCGTTCATGACTGCAGCGACTTCCTCATCCTCGAAGGATTCGTGCGCCATGACATGGCACCAGTGGCAGGCGGAATAGCCGATCGACAGCAGAATCGGCCTGTCTAGCCGCTTTGCCAGTTGCAGCGCCTCCTCGCCCCACGGATACCAATCGACCGGATTATCCGCATGTTGCAGCAGATAGGGACTGGTTTCGCCGGCGAGGCGGTTGGCCATGGATTATGCCTGTTCCGGTTCTATGACGTATTCCACGCCCAGTACGTGCGTATGCCCCGGATTGATCATGACCAGATTCTCCATGGCATTGGCCGTCTCCACGCAGATCATCCTGCGCCAGCCGTCATCCTTGGGCATGTCCGGCATCTGCTGCGCCTTGGTCTCCCACGGCGTCCAGACCACGGTGCTGTTACTGCCCTGTTTGTGAATCACGATGTTGCGGCGGTACTCGGGATCGTGAATGGTGACGGTGGACTGGGTGCCGACATAGACGCGATCGAACTCCCCGCTGAACGTCAGATCCCCCCGCTGACGGCTTCTGCCGTAATTCAGGAGCTTGTCCGCGTACTCGGTATCATCGAGGCCGGACACGCGTATCCGGCCGACATCGCTGACATTGAAGTAGGTATGGAACGCCTCGCCCATGAAGAACGGATGCGTGCCGTGATTGGTCGTTGACAGCCTGATCGACAGGGTATCGCCGATCTCCATCGAGATTTCCAGCGTATAGGGATAGGATAGCTGGCGCTGCACATTCTCATTGTGCTGCATCTGCAGCACGATTCGGGTATGACCATTGTCCAGCTGGCCGATATCGACGACGGAAAACGGCGTAACGCGGGCAAAGCCATGCATGCACAGCGAACTGTCAGTGGGGTGGGCGCCGAACCAAGGCCAGCACAGCGGGATGCCGCCGCGGATGGAGCGGCCGTGCTCGTAGCGCGAATGATCCGAGACCCACAGTACCGGCTGTGATGTATGACGCGGATGCCAGTGCATCAGATGTGCGCCCTGTAACGCCAGTTTGGCGGTCGCATAACGGTTCTCAATCTCGATGTAGTCGAGACCATTCTCATCCTTGACGAAGCGCACATCATGATTAGGCGCACGCTCAGACACATATTCGCTGAAACCACGCTCCAGCACCGCTGATGAAATATCCATAGCTATAAGGTCTTTTCCAAAGTGTAGGCAAGAACTCGGAGCGTGCATCGTTCCCGATGCACGGCCCGTCCGTGCTTCATTACATGATTATCGTGTTGTTATTTCTCTATCTGCGACACATCGCGCACCGCGCCCTTGGCAGCTGACGTGCTCATCGCTGCATAGGCACGCAGCGCAGGCGAAACATGCCGCTGGCGATTGACTGGTTTCCAGGCCTGCGCTCCGCGCGCCTCCATGGCCTGGCGACGACGCTCCAGTTCCTCTGGCGACACCGCGAGGTGAATGCGCCGCTCCGGAATGTCGATCTCGATGATGTCCCCCTCTTCCACCAGTCCGATGGCGCCGCCCTCCGCCGCCTCCGGTGACACATGGCCGATGCTGAGTCCGGAAGTGCCCCCGGAGAAACGTCCGTCGGTCAATAGCGCGCAAACCTTGCCCAGTCCCTTGGACTTCAGGTAACTCGTCGGATACAGCATCTCCTGCATGCCCGGTCCGCCGCGCGGGCCTTCATAACGGATGACGACCACATCGCCGGGGACGATCTTGTCGCCGAGGATTGCCTCGACTGCCGATTCCTGCGACTCGAATATGCGCGCACGGCCGGTAAACTTGAGGATGCTTTCATCCACACCCGCGGTCTTCACGATACAACCGTCGAGCGCGATGTTGCCGTACAGCACAGCCAGACCGCCATCCTGGGAATAGGCATGCGCCTTGTCGCGGATACAGCCGTTTGCACGGTCCGTGTCGAGTTCCGGCCAGAGCATGGACTGGCTGAAGGCGATCGTGGTCGGGATGCCACCGGGCGCTGCCCGATACAGCTGCAGCGCAGCCTCGTCGGTGGTCGTCATGATATCCCAGCGCCGGATCGCATCGCCCATGGTCGGGCTATGCACGGTACGGCATTCCCGATGGATCAGACCGGCCCGATCGAGCTCGGCGAGTATGCCCATGACACCACCGGCACGGTGCACATCCTCCATGTGGTACTTCTGCGTCGCCGGCGCGACCTTGGTCAGACAGGGAACGCGACGCGAAATGGCATCGATGTCTCTCATCGTGAAATCCACGCCGGCCTCATGTGCGGCAGCCAGCAGGTGCAGCACGGTATTGGTGGAACCGCCCATCGCGACATCCAGACTCATCGCATTCTGAAAAGCGGCGAACGTCGCGATACTGCGCGGCAGCACGCTGTCATCGTCCAGCTCATAGTAGCGCTTGGCCATTTCGACGATCGTACGGCCGGCCTGCAGAAACAGCTGCTTGCGCGCGGCGTGCGTAGCCAGGGTGGAGCCATTGCCCGGCAGGCTGAGACCGAGCGCTTCGGTCAGGCAGTTCATGGAGTTGGCGGTGAACATGCCGGAACAGGAGCCGCAGGTCGGACAGGCTGAGCGCTCGATGTCCGCCACATCGGCATCGCTGACATGGTTGTCGGCCGCTTCCACCATGGCATCGACGAGGTCCAGCTTGCGCAGCTCGCCGTGCCAGTTGACCTTGCCGGCTTCCATCGGGCCGCCGGAGACGAAGATGGTCGGGATATTGAGGCGCAGAGCGGCCATCAGCATGCCCGGTGTGATCTTGTCGCAATTCGAAATACAGACCAGCGCATCGGCGCAGTGGGCATTCACCATGTATTCGACCGAATCGGCGATCAAGTCCCGACTCGGCAGACTGTACAGCATGCCGCCATGCCCCATGGCAATACCGTCGTCAACGGCGATGGTGTTGAACTCCTTGGCAACACCCCCGGCCTTTTCGATTTCGCGGGCGACCAGTTGACCGAGGTCCTTCAGGTGCACATGCCCCGGCACGAATTGCGTGAACGAATTGGCAATGGCGATGATCGGCTTGTTGAAGTCTTCATCCTTCATGCCGGTAGCGCGCCAAAGTGCGCGTGCGCCCGCCATGTTGCGGCCGTGGGTGGTGGTACGTGAGCGATATGCTGGCATGGAAAATCTCAAACCTTCTCAAATAACTCTATAATTTGGTTATTTTATCCTAAATTTTCCGGTCACCCTGTCCAAATCAACGAAAACCCGAGACTTTTCCCTCATGCTGATTCATCCGCAATTCGATCCCGTCGCCGTGCATTTCGGCGCGATTTCCATCCACTGGTACGGTCTCATGTACCTACTCGCCTTCGCCAGCGTTCTGCTGCTGGGCCGGTACCGGGCGAGGAAATCCGGCAATTCCGGCTGGCAGGCTGCAGAAATCGACGATCTGCTGTTCTACGGCGCACTCGGTGTCATCGTCGGCGGGCGACTGGGATATGTCCTGTTCTATCAGCCTGCCTATTATTTCGACCACCCGCTGGAAATCTTTCATATCTGGCGCGGCGGCATGTCCTTTCACGGCGGATTTCTCGGCGTGCTGATCGCGATGACGCTGTATGCCAGGAAAACCGGCAGACGCTGGCTGGCGCTCATGGACTTCGTGGCACCGCTGGTTCCGCTCGGCCTCGGCGCCGGCCGTCTCGGCAACTTCATCAACGGCGAGTTGTGGGGACGCACGACCGACCTGCCTTGGGGCATGGTATTCCCGCATGTCGATACCCTGACGCGCCATCCTTCCCAGCTCTACCAGTTCGCACTCGAAGGCTTGGTACTGTTTGCGCTCATCTGGTGGTATTCGAGCCGGCCCAGGCCGGTCGGTGCCGTATCGGGACTGTTCCTGCTCGGTTACGGCAGCTTCCGCTTCCTTGTCGAATTCACGCGGGAACCGGACAGCTTCCTTGGATTATTGGCGCTGAATCTCAGTATGGGGCAATGGCTCAGCCTGCCGATGATAGTGGTCGGCGTCTGGCTGCTATACTGGTCCGCATCACGAGCTCACAAGGCATCGTAACCCCGGGCCCAGATCAACCGCCCTGTCCCAGCCGGCCCGCACAAAAGCGAATACTCACATACCGGCTCAGCAACAGCGGTTGACCCCATTCCACTTTTGTTCCTGCCAGTAGGCGAAGAACTCCTTGCGGCTGAGTCGGGGCGGTGGGTTCAGCGTCTCGGCATGCATGGCCTCGTAATGCTCGAGATAGCGTTCGTAGGCATCGTCTCCGGACAGACGCCGCATGAAATCACGGCAGACATGCCACCAATGCATGAACTTCATCAGCATCCCCCCTCTGACGGATTGTCCGGGCGGCAAACGCAGGCCCTAGCCCGAATGCGCATGGCAAATATTCTTCCGATAACCACGTTTACTCCCTGGCCAATCTGGTCGCCTGATACGGCGTCTCGCTGCTCACCGGCACCGGCTTGCCGGTCAGATGCCGGTAACTGACTCGCAACATGTCGAGAATGACAATCCACAGCACGGCGATGAAGAACATGGTGAGCCAGGCATCGAGCTGCTGATTGAAGATGAGCTGCGGCGCGACCCTGACCTGCTCCGGCGTCAGCGTGCCTGCCGCCAGTCTGGCTGCCATATCGTTGGCTGCGGCATGGAAGCCGATGCGCACATCCGCGCTGAACACCTTCTGCCACGCCGCCGTACTGGTCACGGTCACCAGCCAGAGCAGGGGCAGACCGGTCACCCACGCATATTTCAGTCGGCCGCTCTTGATCAGGATGGCAGTACCCACACAGAGTGCAATGGCCGCCAGCATCTGATTGGCAATCCCGAACAGCGGCCAGAGGATGTTGACACCGCCGTTGGGGTCGATGACGCCGATGTACAGAAAATACCCCCAGCCGCCCACGACCAGCGCGCTGCTGAGCACGACGGACGGATACCAGGACGTTTCACCCAGCCGGCGCGAGAAGTTGCCCAGAATGTCCTGCAGCATGAAGCGCCCGACACGGGTACCGGCATCCAGCGTGGTCAGAATGAAGACCGCCTCGAACATGATGGCGAAGTGATACCAGAACGACAGCAGGCTTTGTCCGAAGGCGCTGCTGAAAATGCTGGCCATGCCGACCGCCAGTGACGGTGCACCGCCAGTGCGGGCGAACAGCGTGCTCTCGCCCATCTGCCGTGCCAGCGCCTCCATTTGCTCTACCGTCACTGCATAGCCCCAGGAGTTGATCGTCGCCACCGCGGTAGCAGCCTCACGCCCTACCACACCCGCCGGACTGTTGATGGCGAAGAACACGCCCGGGTCCAGCACGGTGGCGGCGATCATCGCCATCAGCGCAACAAATGACTCCAGCAGCATGCTGCCGTAGCCGATCATGCGGATGTCGCGCTCATTGGCAAGCAGCTTTGGCGTAGTGCCGGACGCGATCAGTGAGTGGAACCCGGAAATGGCGCCACAGGCTACCGTGATGAATACGAACGGGAACAACGCACCGCCGAAAATCGGCCCGCTGCCATCGATGAACTGGGTCAGGGCAGGCATTTTCACTTCGGGCTGCAACGCTATGATGGCAATTGCCAGCAATAGAATGGTGCCCAGCTTCATGAAAGTGGACAGATAGTCTCGCGGAGCGAGCAATAGCCAAACCGGCAGAATGGCAGCGGCAAAACCGTAGAGAATGACGCCGATGGCGAGCGGCAGTCCGTCATGGTCGAACAGCGACCGCATTCCCGGATGATGGTCAATCCAACCGCCTGCCGCAACCGCCAGCAACAGCAGCACGACGCCGAGCAAGGACGCCTCCAGCACGTTGCCCGGCCTGAAGCTTCGCATATAGAGACCGACGATGACGGCTATGGGAATGGTTGCCACCACGGTGGAAGTTGCCCAAGGGCTGTGCTTCATGGCATTCACCACCACCAGCCCCAGCACCGCAATCAGAATGATCATGATGGCCAGCGTGCCGAGCAGCGCGGCCACACCTCCTATCGGGCCCAGCTCATCCCGTGCCATTTGCCCGAGACTGCGGCCGTTGCGACGGGTGGACAGGAACAGCGTCACCATATCCTGCACGGCGCCACCCAGCACGGCACCGATCAGTATCCACAACGTGCCGGGCAGATAACCGAACTGTGCCGCCAGCGTCGGTCCAATCAGCGGGCCGGGGCCGGCGATGGCGGCAAAATGGTGACCGAAGACGATCCAGCGGTTGGTCGGCACATAGTCTCGGCCGTTGTTCAGCCGTTCCGCCGGCGTCGCGCGCGTCTCGTCCACCAGCAGGACCTTGGTCGTTATCCAGACGGCATAAAAACGGTAGGCGATGAGGTAGATACAAACCGCCGCCGTGATGAACCACATGGCGTTGATGCTCTCGCCGCGGTTCAGAGCGATGCCGCCAACCGCACCGGCGCCGATGATGGCGATGGCCAGCCAAATCAGGCTTTTTAGTATTTTGTTCATGGATTTGCTCTCGTGCATGCTGCGAACCAGCAGGAAGTATAAAGGAGGACAACAAAAGTAAAAGTCTCTCAGTATGCTCGATTCGGGATCCCGGTACCGGCGATACTCATGAAAATCATGAGGTCCTAATCATGATAAGGCAGAAGCCGGCAGTCAAACTTGCGGCGCAGAATGTACTCATACGGACAACAACATATCGTTGTTGCTTCAATCAACCGAAACGAGGAGAGCTATCATGTGGACCAAACCCGCTGCTACTGAAATGCGTTTTGGCTTCGAAGTCACGATGTACGTTTGCAATCGCTGATTCCGAGCCGAATCGGTTTCATGAATGAACGGGCGCACATGCGCCCGTTTTCATTTCCGCTACCCAATCAGTTCAACTTCAGACACGATAGTGTGCGCTCGCGCACCTTGACCAGCAGGTTCGCATCCTCCACCAGCGATTGCCCGTAGGATGGGATGAGCGAGCGCAGCTGCTCCTGCCAAGGAGCGCTGGCAATGCGTTTCGGGAAGCAACGACCAAGCACATCCAGCATGGCCTGCACAGACACCGATGCCCCAGGCGAGGCACCGAGCAATGCGGCCAGAGAACCATCGGCGGATGCGACAATTTCAGTGCCGAACTCTAGCTTGCCACCCGTTTCTGCGCAACGCTTGATGATCTGCACGCGCTTTCCGGCCTGCGCCAATTCCCAGTCTGCGGCATACGCCTGCGGATAGAATTTGCGCAAGGAGGTCATGCGCTCCTCGTGACTTTGTATGGCCTCGCGTATCAGGTAGCGGGTGAGGTCCAGGTTGTGCCATGCGACGCCGATGAGCGACCTCAGATTGTCCGCCCGCACCGATTTCATCAAATCGAGATATGAACCCCGCTTCAGGAACTTGGTGGTAAAGCCCGCATACGGGCCGAATAGGAGCGCCGGCTTGCCATTGATATAACGCGTATCCAGATGCGGCACAGACATGGGCGGCGCGCCGAGCGCAGCCTTGCCGTACACCTTGGCGCGGTGGCGGCCGACTATCTCCGGGTTGCGACAGACCAGCCACTGACCGCTTACCGGAAAGCCGCCGTAGCCACGCGCTTCCGGGATGCCGGATTTCTGTAGTAACGGCAGCGTCGCACCGCCCGCTCCCAGGAAAACGAAGGCCGCTTCCAGCACTTTCTTTCCACCCCCGCGTTCCTCCGCCTGCAGTCGCCAACGCCCATTGGGCAGCTGTTTCAGACTTCCCACCGCATGTCCGCACAGGAGACGGAAGTTGGGCTGCTCCTGCAGCGATGCGACCAATTGCCGGGTCAGTGCGCCGAAATCGACATCGGTCCCGTACTCAACCCGCGTCGCAGCGACCGGCTGATCGATGCCGCGCTGATACATCACCAGCGGCATCCATTCCGCGATCTCATCCGGGTTCTCGCTATAGCGCATGTCGGCGAACAGGTGATGGCGGCTCAAGTCGGCATGACGCGCACGCAGAAAGGCGACATCGCGCTCGCCCCAGACGAAGCTCTCGTGCGGCGTGGCATTGATGAATGTGCGAGGCTCCGCAAGAATGCCCTGTTCGACCAGGCTGCTCCAGAACTGGAGCGACACCTCGAATGCGGCATTGATGCCGAGCGCCCGCGCGATCGCGATACTGCCATCCTCCGCCTGTGGCGTATAGTTGAGCTCGCAGTATCCGGCGTGACCGGTTCCGGCATTGTTCCAGGCGTCACTGCTCTCGGTCGCGACTGCATCCTGCCTTTCCAGCAGAACGATCTGCAGGGCGGGATCCAGCCTGCTCAGCAATGTCGCCAGGGTCGCGCTCATAATGCCGCCGCCGACCAGCAGCACATCGACCTTGTCCTCCAACCTGAAATCCTGTCTTGCGTTCATGTTTTCCGCCATTCTCCTGCCGCACATTCCCGAATCGGGGCCCCGGAAGGGGCGGTTATATTAGGCAGCAGCAAACGTTCTGTAAATCGACATCTTGCATCAGCGCGAACCCATGCGGCAAGAAACCGTCATATCATTCGAATTTTTCCACGGGGGTCATCATGTATCGTTTAGTCCATGTTTCCGCATGGTGTTTCGCATTCGGCCTGGCACTGTGCAGCGCCGCGCTGCAGCAGCCGGCCGTAGCAGCGCCGGCAACCGTTCAGAACGGCATACAACTGAAAACTCTGGCCAGCGGACTGGATGAACCCTGGAGTATCGCGTTTCTGCCCGATGGCCGCATATTGATCACGGAAAAGCCGGGCAGGCTGCGCGTCGTCGAAAATGGCAAACTGCTTCAGGAATCGATTCGCGGTGTGCCGCCGGTCATCGACCGTGGTCAGGGCGGTCTTCTCGACATCGCACTGCATCCCGATCATGCCAGGAACGGATGGCTGTATCTGAGTTATGCCGCCAGAGGCGAAGGCGGCAGCGGCATCGAAGTCTTGCGCGGCAGACTGAAGGGCATGCAGCTGACCGATATCGAAGTGATCTTCCGCCAGACACCCAAGATAAGAAGCAACAAGCATTTCGGTTCGCGCCTGCTGTTCGACCGGAGCGGCTATCTCTACATCACGCTCGGCGACCGCGGTGAAATGGAACGCGCCCAGGATCTGGGCCAACACATCGGCAAGGTGATCCGCCTGCACGATGACGGGCGCGTGCCGCAGGACAACCCGTTTGTCAACAATCGGGATGCCCTGCCGGAGATCTACAGCTACGGTCACCGCAATGTGCAGGGAGCTACGCTCCACCCTGTCAGCGGCAAGATATGGACGCACGAGCACGGCCCGCAGGGCGGCGACGAAATCAACATCCTGGAGGCGGGCACCAACTACGGCTGGCCGGTCATCACATACGGCGTCAACTATGTCACGGGCACCAGAATCGGAGAAGGCACCAGCAAACCGGGTATGGCGCAGCCGATATATAAATGGGTGCCATCTATCGCTCCTTCCGGCATGACGTTCTACACCGGCGATGCCTATCCGGAATGGAGGAATCACCTGTTCGTCGGTTCGCTTAAGTTCCAGACCTTGGTCAAGCTGACCGTGGACGGCGATAAGATCACGAAGGAGGAGCGCCTGCTCGGGAATCTGGGGCGCCTACGCGACGTGCGCCAGGGACCGGACGGACTCCTGTATCTGCTGGCAGGCAACCGCCTGTTGCAGTTGGTGCCGGCATCCCGCTGATACCGATTACGGCCCAGACCGTATCACCCTGCACCGCTCATCGCCCACTACCTGATTCATCAGTCTGGTGCACATGCACCTCACTTGTGCACCAGACAATGGGCATCGCCACACTCTCTGCCACCTTACCACCTACACAACCAATACTTTTCAATCACTTATAAAAATTCTCAGGCACCTGGTATGTCTATTGCTTGATATTGACTGAATCACATGTTTTCAGGTCAGCCATGCTCCGAGTCATGCTAGTTGACAATCACTTGGAGCGCATCGCTCCATTAAGGCAGTCACTGATGGAAGCAGGCTGCGAAGTGATTGCACACTTGAGCGATACGGTTAATCTGGACGAAGCGGTGCGCCGTTTGCAGCCGGACATCGTCATCATCGATACAGATTCTCCCAGCCGCGATACGCTGGAACACCTGATCGTGATGAGCCAGAATGCACCGCGCCCGATCGTGATGTGCACGCATGACGGCGACAGCGAAAAGATTCGCGCGGCGACACAGGCCGGAGTCAGTGCCTATGTCGTTGGCGACATACCGGCCGCACGGTTGCGGCCGGTGATGGATGCGGCCATCGCGCGTTTCGATGAGTTCCGCGCGTTGCGCGATAAGCTCGAGCATGTCAACCGGCAGCTTGTAGAGCGCAAGGTAATAGAGCAGGCCAAGGGCCTGCTCATGAAGCAACGCGGTCTGGACGAAGACGCAGCTTACAGCCTGTTGCGCAGCATGGCCATGCAGCAGAACGTGAAAATCGCAACACTGGCGGAACAGCTGATACAGGCAGCCAAACTGCTGTTCTGAACAGACGGAATTGAACTGTCCGCAGCCCAACGGCGGGAGGCGGCGAACATACCGGGCCAATGCCGGCCCGATACGGACAAAGGCGTCCTTGCAGGGTGATCCCCTGCAGGACGCCTTTTTTTATTGACTTCACTTCATGCTTTAGGGAGAACACATGAGTGCTGACAAGAAGACACCAAAAGAACCGGGGCTGAACAGCGGCCGGCGTCATTTCCTGCGCCTGGGCAGCGGCATCATGGGTGCTTCAGCGCTGCTCGGCCTGGTCCCGCAGCAGGTACGCAGCAGCGCCTGGGCAGCCGGCTCAGACGCGCCGGAGATCAAGGAAGTCAAGATCGGCTTCATTCCGCTCACCGACTGCGCCCCCATCGTGGTCGCCGCTCAGATGGGCTTCGACAAGAAGTACGGCATCCGCATCACGCCGTCCAAGGAAGCCTCCTGGGCCGGCGTGCGCGACAAGGTGGTCAACGGGGAACTGCACGCCGCGCACATCCTCTACGGCCTGGTCTACGGTGTGCAGATGGGCATAGGCGGCCAGCAGAAGGACATGGCTGTGCTCATGGCGCTCAACAACAACGGCCAGGGCATCACACTGTCGCGCCAGTTGCAGGAGAAAGGCGTAACCAGCGGAGCGCAGCTCAAGAAGCTCATCACTAGCGAAAGCCGCGAATACACCTTTGCCCAGACCTTCCCCACCGGCACCCATGCCATGTGGCTCTACTACTGGCTCGCGGCTCACGATATTCATCCCTTCCGGGACGTCAAGACAATCGTCGTGCCGCCGCCGCAGATGGTGGCCAACATGCGCATCGGCAGCATGGACGGCTTCTGCGTGGGAGAACCGTGGAACGCGCGTGCCATCTTCGACAAGGTGGGCTTCACCGTAGCGACCACACAGGACATCTGGGTAGACCATCCGGAGAAGGTACTCGGCACCACGGCTGAGTTCGCCACCAAATATCCCAACACCACTATCGCCATGATCAAGGCGGTGCTTGAGGCCAGCCGCTACATTGATGTCACGGCCAACCGCTCACAGGTCGCCAAGCTCATCTCCGGCAAGGCCTACGTCAATGCGCCTGAACAGGTCATTGAAGGGCGCTTCCTGGGCGAATACACAAACGGTCTCGGCAAAAAATGGAAGGACCCCAACTACATGAAATTCTTCGATGACGGCAGGGTGCCCTTCCCTTATCTCTCGGACGGCATGTGGTTCCTGACCCAGCACAAGCGCTGGGGCCTACTCAAGGACGACCCGGACTATCTCACCATAGCGCGCAAGGTCAACCAGACCGGACTCTACACGGAGGCCGCTGACCAGCTCGGTATCGCAGTGCCCAAGGAACCGATGCGCACCAGCAAACTCATCGACGGCGTAATCTGGGATGGCAAGAACCCCAAGGCCTACGCCGACGGCTTCAAGATCAAGGTTTAGGAGATCATCATGACCGCAGCCATCCGCAAAAAGCCTAGCACCCGAGCATCGTCCGGTCACGGCACACAGACCGTCACGTCAGCGGCGGCCAATGAACCGGTCATCGCCGTTGCGGCCCCGGCATCCAGGTCACAACACGAGCGACAGCTCGCACTGAAGACGCGCCAGTGCCTGCAATGGCTGCTGCCGCCGGTATTCGGCCTGCTGTTGCTCGTGACCTCCTGGTCGCTGATCACCCAGCAGTCAGATGGCTTACCCGGCCCAACGGCCACCCTGCAATCGGCCATCGTAGTCTTCAGCGATCCCTTCTACGACAACGGCCCCAATGACCAAGGCATCGGCTGGAACATCCTGCACTCGCTGCAGCGCGTCGGCCTAGGTTTCGGCATGGCAGCACTCATCGGCATCCCGCTGGGCTTCATACTCGGACGCTTCACCTTCCTCGCGCGCATGGCAGCACCCATCATCAGCCTGCTACGCCCGGTATCGCCGCTCGCCTGGCTACCCATAGGACTACTGGTGTTCAAGGCAGCAAGCCCGGCAGCCATCTGGGTCATCTTCATCTCCAGCATCTGGCCCATGATCATCAACACCGCCACCGGCGTCTCCAAGGTGCCACAGGATTACATGAACGTGGCGCGCGTACTCAACCTTTCCGAATGGAAAATCTTCACGAGGATCCTGTTTCCCTACGCCCTGCCGCATGTCATGACTGGCATCCGGCTCGCCATCGGAGTTGCCTGGTTGGTCATTGTTGCCGCCGAGATGCTCACGGGCGGCATCGGGCTCGGCTTCTGGGTGTGGGACGAATGGAATAACCTCAACGTCGAGCACATCATCATCGCCATCTTCGTCGTGGGCATCGTCGGTCTGCTGCTCGAGCAGTCCCTGCTCATGCTCGCCAGACGCTTCAGCTACGACTGATACCCAGAGAGACCACCATGGAAAAGTACGTCCAGATAGAAAACGTCAGCATGCGCTTCCACACCCGGCGCGGCACCTTCGAAGCGCTCCAGGGCATCAACCTGGACATCACCCGGGGCGAGTTCATCTCCATCATCGGCCACTCGGGCTGCGGCAAGTCCACGGTGCTCAATCTGCTCGCAGGGCTGCTGCTGCCCAGCGAGGGCGTGCTGCTGTGCGCCGGACGAGAGATCGCCGGGCCCGGACCGGAACGCGCGGTGGTGTTCCAGAATCATTCGCTGCTGCCCTGGCTCAACTGCTTCGAGAACGTTCATCTTGCCGTCGAGCGTGTATCCGGCAGGCGCGAGACGCGCGCCCGACTGGAAGAACGGACCCGTGCAGCACTGGAGCTCGTGGGGCTTGGTCATGCCATGTACAAGCGGCCCAGCGAAATCTCCGGCGGCATGA
Source organism: Methylophilaceae bacterium (assembly GCA_036562645.1). Classification (GTDB taxonomy): domain Bacteria; phylum Pseudomonadota; class Gammaproteobacteria; order Burkholderiales; family Methylophilaceae; genus UBA6140. The sequence goes on from DATCJT010000053.1 coordinate 37,634, forward strand.
AGCAGCGCGTGGGCATCGCCCGGGCGCTCGCCATGGAGCCCAAGGTGCTACTGCTGGACGAGCCCTTCGGGGCACTGGATGCACTCACACGCGCCCATTTGCAGGACGAGCTCATGGGCATCGTCGCCCGTTCCGGCTGCACCGCGGTCATGGTCACGCACGACGTGGACGAGGCCGTACTGCTGTCGGACCGCATCGTCATGATGACCAACGGCCCTGGTGCCACCATAGGCGACATCCTGACCGTGGACCTGCCGCGCCCCAGGGATCGTCTGACGCTGGCTTCCGACCCACATTACCACCGCCTGCGTGAGTCCGTGCTGCGCTTCCTCTACGAACGCCACGCGCGGAGGGTTGCATGAACAAAACCATGCACCAGCCGGAAACAAAAAGGCCCGTTGGTCAGAACGGGCCCGCACTCCGAGCTGCCGAAGCAGTCCTGGTGCTTGTCACCCTTCTCGTCAAAAAAGGAGCGACCCATGCAAGCTAATAGCAGATCCAAGATCCGTCAAGTCACCAGCGTCGCACTGCTTAGCCTTTGTGCTTGTGCGCTGAGCGCTTTCGCCGCCGGTGAGACGCTTTCCGATAGCAACCTTTGGGATACCGTCAAGAACGGCAAGCCCATGACCAACTTCCGTTTGCGCTACGAGCATGTGGACCAGGACGGCAAGCCAGAAAACGCACGGGCACTGACACTACGCAGTCTGATCGGCTGGCAGACCGCGCCTTTCCATGACTTTAGCATCGGCGTGCAGCTCATCAATGTCGCAAAACTGGAGAACCGCTATGATGACCGCCGGCTCGGTGATCCGGAAAAAGGCATGGGGAATTATCCGGTCATCGTCGACCCACACGACACCGATATCAATCAGCTCTACGTCGACTGGAACGGCATCAACGACACGCGCTTCCGCATCGGCCGCCAACAAGTCAATCTGGACAACGTGCGCTTCATCGGCGACATCGGCTTTCGCCAGGTCATGCAAGTGTTCGACGGTTACTCCGTGCTGAACAAGAGTCTGCCGGACACCGAGATTTATCTCGCCCACTTCGAGCGCGTAAAACAGATCAGCACCCGCCTGCAGGAAGGTGAGCTGGAAATCATCAACGTCAAATACCGTTTCTCGCCTGCTGAATCCATCACCGGCTACGGCTATCTGTCCAACTTCGAGACGCCCTCCATGGCCAAGACCAGCGTGCTCGGCCCGGATACTGACCAATCGCACAAGACGCTCGGGCTCCGGCTTGACGGCAGTCGCAGGATCAACGGCGACTGGCGCTGGCTTTATACCGTCGAATACGCAAGACAGACCGACTATTCCAACGGTGATGAGCGTATCGATGCACACTATGGCCATGTCGGCATCGGCACTGGTTACAAATCCTGGTTCGCCCGCATCGACCACGAACGACTGTCCAGTAACGACAGCGAATACGCGTTCCAGACCCCGTTCGGCACCAACCACCTGTTCCAGGGCTGGACCGATCACTTCCTGATTACGCCAACGCAAGGTATCCGGGATACTTTCATTACCGTTGGTGGCAAACCATTGCCAGCACTGACCCTGCATGCCGAATACCACATCATCGACGCAGATGAGAATTTCGCCAAATTCGGCGGCGGTTTCGGCGATAGGTACGGCAAGGAGCTCGACCTCGCCGCCACCTGGAACATCAACAGCAAGCTCCTACTGAAAGCCGAATACGCTAATTTCAGGGAAGATGACCGCATCGCCAACCCGATCGGCCGCAAGACCGACATCGAGAAAGCCTGGCTAACAGCCATGTACACATTCTAGGAAAGGGAAACCCATCATGGCACAAGGCAAGGTGTATCTGATCGGTGCCGGACCGGGCGACCCGGAACTGCTGACACTGAAAGCGGTACGGGCACTGCAATCGGCCGATGTCGTGCTGGTCGACGATCTGGTCAACCACGAAGTACTGCAGTACGCCCCGCAGGCCCGCGTCATCGAAGTCGGCAAGCGCGGTGGTTGCAAATCGACGCCGCAGTCCTTCATCAACAAAGTCATGGTATCGCTGGCCGGGCAAGGTCAGGTCGTTGCCCGCCTCAAAGGCGGCGATCCTTTCCTTTTCGGCCGCGGCGGCGAGGAAATGCTGGTCTTACGACAAGCCGGCATCACCATCGAAGTCATTTCCGGCATCACCAGCGGTATTGCTGTGCCTGCTAGTATCGGCATCCCGGTGACTCACCGCGAATTTACGCACGGCGTCACCTTCATCACAGGCCATACGCAGGATGCGGGTCCACTCAACTGGCACGCTTTGGTTGATGGTGGCACGACGCTGGTGATCTACATGGGCATGAATCATCTGAGCGACATCGTGCAGCAACTGCTGGCCGCCGGCCTATCTGCCGGTACGTTTGCCGCCGCCATCCAGTGCGGCACACTGAGCACGCAGCGTCAGATCATCTGCTCCATCGATATGTTGCCGATGGCCGTTAAGCAGGAAGGGCTTGGCAGTCCGGCCATCATCGTCATCGGCGATGTTGTCCGGCTGTCGAACTGCAATGAATTCATCAAAGCGTTGACCATCGCAGCCTAGTATGTAACAGGAAACGGAGAAGTAACATGCAGAAAATGAAACTCGTCGTCATCGGCAACGGCATGGCGGGCATGCGCACCGTCGAGGAGCTGCTAAGAATCGCGCCCGATCTGTATGAAATCACCGTGTTCGGCGACGAACCCTATCCTAACTACAACCGCATCATGTTATCACCAGTGCTTGCCGGCGAGCAGACGGTGAACGACATCGTACTCAACAGCCGTGAATGGTATGCAGCACACGGCATCACGCTGCATGCCGGCAAGCGCGTCACGCGCATAGACCGCATGCGCCGCGTCGTCCATGCCGAGGACGGCACGTGTGCGGACTACGACCGACTGCTCATAGCCACGGGCTCCCGGCCCTTCATGCTGCCCATTCCGGGCAAGGACCTCGACGGCGTCATCGGCTTCCGCGACATCAGGGACGTGGAAACCATGATCGAGGCCTCGAACCGCTACGGCAAGGCCGTCGTCATCGGCGGCGGGCTGCTGGGCCTGGAAGCCGCTAACGGCCTGCGCGCCCGCGGCATGGATGTCACCGTGGTGCACCGTCACGCCTGGCTCATGGAACGCCAGCTCGACCGGACGGCAGGCGGGATGCTACAGAAGGCGCTGGAAACCAGCGGGCTGCGCTTCCTGCTGGAACAGGACACGGTGGCGCTCAAGGGTCGTGCGGGACACGTCCGGTCCGTGCAATTCCGCGACGGTACCGAAATCGAGGCAGATCTGGTCGTCATGGCCGTGGGCATACGTCCCAACTATGGCCTTGCAGAAGCTGCCGGCATACGCTGCGACCGCGGTATCATCGTCAATGACACCATGCAGACCTATGACCCGCGCATCTATGCCGTGGGCGAATGTGTGTCCCATCGCGGCGTCTGCTACGGCCTCGTGGCACCGCTGTTCGAAATGGCCAAGGTTTGCGCCACCCATCTCGCCAATTTCGGTATCGGCCTGTATCAGGGCTCCATGACCTCAACCAAGCTCAAGGTCACAGGCATAGACCTATTCTCGGCCGGCGACTTCGCCGGCGGTGAAGACAGTGAGGAAATCGTGCTGCACGACGCAGTCGGGGGCGTCTACAAGAAACTCATCATCCGCGACGACAGGATAGCGGGCTGCGTGCTCTACGGCGACACTGCAGACGGTCCATGGTACTTCCAACTCATGCGCGACCGCAGGCCCATCAGCGAGATACGCGACCACCTGATGTTCGGGCAGGACAGCCTGGGCGATACCGGCCATCAGGGCCAGAACAAGGCAGCCGCCATGACCGACGAGATGGAGGTCTGCGGCTGCAACGGCGTCTGCAAGGGCACCATCGTCAAGGCCATCAAGCACCAGGGGTTATTCACACTGGACGACGTGAAGAAGGCCACCAAGGCCGGATCGAGCTGCGGCTCCTGCACCGGGCTCGTGGAGCAGATCTTGGTCTCCACGCTGGGGGGCGGCTATACCCCGCCTGCCACGGCCAAAGCCATCTGCGGCTGCACCGACAAGAACCACGAGGAAGTGCGCCGCATCATCCGCGAGCACAAGCTGCTCAGCATCCCGCAGGCCATGCGGTTCATGGAATGGCGCACACCTAACGGTTGCGCCACCTGTCGGCCCGCACTCAACTACTACCTAGTCTCCACTTGGCCGCATGAGGCGCAGGACGATCCACAGTCGCGCTTCATCAACGAGCGTGTGCACGCCAACATCCAGAAGGACGGTACCTTCTCCGTGGTGCCCCGCATGTTCGGCGGCGTCACCACGCCCACCCAGCTGCGCCGCATCGCCGACGTGGCTGAGAAGTACGCTGTGCCCATGGTCAAAGTCACCGGCGGCCAACGCATCGACCTGCTGGGCGTAAGAAAGGAGGACCTGCCCGGCATCTGGGCCGACCTCGACATGCCATCGGGTTACGCCTATGGCAAGAGCCTACGCACGGTGAAGACCTGCGTGGGTTCCGAATTCTGCCGCTTCGGCACCCAGGACTCCACGCGCATGGGCATAGAGCTCGAACATGCGCTGAACCACATGTGGGCACCACACAAGGTCAAGCTGGCGGTCTCGGGCTGCCCACGCAACTGTGCGGAATCCGGCATCAAAGACGTGGGCATCATAGGCGTGGACTCCGGCTGGGAAATCTATGTGGGCGGCAACGGTGGCATCCGCACCGAGGTGGCACAGTTCCTGTGCAAGGTGAAGACACACGAGGAAGTGCTGGAGTACGTGGGTGCCTTCCTACAGATCTACCGTGAGGAAGCGCGTTATCTGGACCGCACCGTGCACTGGATTCAACGCGTGGGGCTGGACTATGTGAAGCAGCGCGTGGTGGAGGACGCCGAAGGACGCAAGGCTGCCTACGAGCGGCTGCTCTATGCCCTGCAGGGAGCCACCGACCCATGGGCCGAACGCGTGGCCAACCGTGACCGACACAAAGAATTCGAAACCATTCCCCTGTAGCCGGAAAGTGCCGGATATGGTGATTGATGGTCACCTCACTCGTAACCGCATTTCCGTTTCATGAGACCTTGCTGGAGAACACATGAGTAACTGGATCAGAATCGCTCCCCTCGCCGACATCCCCAGGCTGGGCGCACGCGTGGTGCGCAGCGCCCAGGGGGACATCGCCGTGTTCCGTACCGCAGACGACCGCGTATTCGCCCTGCATGACAGCTGCCCACACAAACAGGGGCCATTGTCGCAAGGCATGGTTTACGGCGACACCGTCTCCTGTCCCCTGCATGCCTGGCAAATCAGCCTCGCCGACGGCAGGGCGCTGCCGCCTGACGATGGAACCACGGCCTGCTTTGCAGTCAAGGTGGAAAACGGCATGGTCTATCTGGAGCTCTGATGAGTAGGCCCGCGCATCCGCAAGCGTTGCCCCAAGAGGATGGCGGCCTGCGTGAGACACGAGCCACGTGCTGCTACTGCGGCGTAGGCTGCGGTGTCATTATCCGCAGCACGCAGGACCGCATCGTGGGCGTGCGCGGCGATCCCGACCATCCGGCCAACTTCGGCCGACTATGCACCAAGGGCTCCACGCTGCATCTCACGACCGGGCTGGAGACACGCCTGCTCCATCCCGAGCTGCGCACCGAACGCGCGACCACACGCTTGCGCACGAGTTGGGATGAAGCGCTCGACCACGCGGCGGCACGCTTCGCGGACATCATCACAAAACACGGGCCCGATGCGGTCGCCTTCTACATCTCGGGGCAATTGCTGACCGAGGATTATTACGTCTTCAACAAACTGGCCAAGGGCCTCATCGGTACCAACAACATAGACACCAATTCTCGGCTCTGCATGTCCTCGGCCATCGCAGGCTACAAAACCACGCTGGGGACCGACGCGCCGCCCGCCTGCTATGAGGACATCGACCATGCACGCGTGCTGTTCATCGCGGGCTCGAATACCGCCTACGCGCACCCCATCGTGTTCCGCCGCATCGAAAATGCCAGGTCAGCCAATCCTGAGTTGAAAATCGTGGTCGTCGATCCGCGCCGCACCGACACGGCACAGGCAGCCGACCTGCACTTGGCCATCCAGCCCGGCACCGACGTCGTACTATTCAACGGCATGCTCAACGTAATGTTGTGGGAAGGACTCGCGGACATGGACTACATCCGTGCCCACACCGGGGGCTTCGAGGCGTTGCGGAAATGCGTGCGTGAGTATACGCCACGCATGGCGGCGGAAATCTGCGGCATCCGCGAGGAAGACCTCGTCACCGCCGCCCGCTGGTTCGCGCAGGGACCCACGCTGTCCCTTTACTGTCAGGGACTCAATCAGTCCGTATGCGGCACCGACAAGAACGCCGCCCTGATCAACCTGCACCTGGCGACCGGTCAGATCGGCCGGTCAGGTGCCGGCCCTTTTTCGCTAACGGGTCAGCCCAACGCCATGGGCGGGCGCGAGGTAGGTGGCATGGCCAACCTACTGCCGGCACACCGCGACCTCACCAACCCCGGTCACCGTGCCGAGATCGCCCGTTTCTGGGGCGTGGAGAGCATTCCGGCCACGCCCGGCAAGACTGCGGTCGAAATGTTCGACGCCCTGCTCGACGGCAGCATCCGCGCGATTTGGATCGCCTGCACCAACCCCGCCCAGTCCATGCCCGATCTCAACCGCGTGCGCGCGGCGCTGGAACGGGCGGAACTGGTCGTGTTGCAGGAAGCCTACCGCCACACCGATACCGCGGCCTTCGCCGATGTGCTGTTGCCCGCCGCCAGCTGGGGCGAGAAGGAAGGCACGGTCACCAACTCCGAGCGCCGCATCACACACGCTAGGGCGGCCGTGTCGCCCCCCGGGGAAGCCCGGGCCGACTGGGAAATCGCCACCGACTTCGCTCGCCGGCTGGGAGAACGGCTGGACCGTAAACGCGAGGCCGTGCGCCTCTTCCCTTATACCCATCCCGAACAGATCTTCAACGAGCACCGCGAGATGACGCGCGGCTACGACCTTGATATCACGGGCCTGAGCTACCGCCTGCTGGATATCCAGGGGCCGCAACAGTGGCCCTTCCCCGAAGGCGCACAGTGCGGCAGGGCGCGCCTCTATACCGACGGCCGATTTGCAACACCAGACGGCAAAGCACGCTTCCACATCGCGCATTACCAGGGCACGGCCGACCGTACCGACGCGCGCCTGCCACTGCACCTCAACACAGGGCGGCTGCGCGACCAGTGGCACGGCATGAGCCGCACCGGGACCGTGCCGCAGTTGTTCAACCACACGGAAGAGCCCCTCATCTCCATGCACCCGGACGACATGCAGCGACACGCCATCCTGCCCGGTGATCTGGTCCAGGTCAGCAACCGGCGCGGCAGCCTTGTACTGCGCGCGGTGTCTGCGGACGACATGCTGCCCGGTCAAGTATTCATTCCCATGCACTGGGGCAGCCGATTCATGCAGGGGCTGGGCGTCAATGCTCTCATGCCTGGCGACTTCGATCCTGTCTCCAAACAGCCCGAGCTCAAACACGCTGCCGTGCGCGTGGAAAAGGCCAACCTGCCGTGGCGGCTGACCGTGCTGCGTCAGGGTGGTACCGACCTGCTGGAGTCACTGCGGCCGCTGCTCACGCGTTTCGAGTACGCGAGCTGCGGACTGTTCGGGCGAGAACCCGGCATGGTGATACTGCGTGCGGCACATACTGCAACACCGGACAGCTTGCTCATCGAAGAGCTTCGCGCCCTGCTCGGCATGCATGACGGCCAACCCATGCTGCACTATGATGATGCAAAGCGCGGCATCTGCAAGCGCATCCTGGTCGAGGGCGACCTGGTGACCGGCGTGCTGCTCGTAGGCGAATCCCTGGCGGCCGACTGGCTCAAGCAGGTCATGACTGATGGCGGCCTGACGCCGGAGCTGCGCCGTTGGGCGCTCGCTCCCGTGAGCGCTCCGCCGGCTGGGCATCGCAGCCGCGGCCGCACGGTCTGCAACTGCCTGGACATTGCCGAGAATGAAATCCTGGAAGCTATCGCCGCTGGTGCCGATCTGTCGGCATTGCAGGCCGGACTCAGGTGTGGCACGCAATGCGGTTCCTGCGTGCCCGAACTCAGAAAGCTGGTCCAGCTGCACCGCAGACATGCCGCCTGATGAGGAGAAGACATGAAGTTCGTAATCTACGGCCTGGTGCCTGCCTTGCTGCCCCCCAATGGCCATTGGGAATCTGTGAACCCTGACAAGGCGGCCAGGACGAGGGAAATCGCGCGATAGAAGCAGGAAAACCGAGGCTGTCCGCCCCACATGCATGGCGGCTTCCTGGGCTTCAGCCACTACATCCCACCCGGCAACAAGGACTTCAACCGTGGCTCGCTGAACGGCAAGGACCGCTAACTCAGAGCAGACCCTTCTCCGCAAACGACAGTGTGGTGTTACCGGCCACGATGAAGTGGTCGAGCACGCGGATGTCCACCAGAGCCAGCGCCTGCTTCAGCGCATGTGTCAACTGCTCGTCCGCACGGCTCGGATCCGCCACACCGGAGGGATGATTGTGGGCGAAGATGACCGAGGCCGCATTGTGGTATAGCGCACGCTTCACCACCTCACGCGGATAGACGCTGGTCTGAGTCAGCGTACCGCGGAACATTTCCTCCTGCGCCAGTACGCGATTCTGTGCATCCAGAAACAGCACAACAAACGCCTCGTGTGCCAATCCGCCGAGCCGCAAGCATAAGTAATCCCTTACTTTCTGCGGCGAACCCAATACATCGCGCGTCCTCATCTCCTCCGCCAACGCGCGCCGACACATCTCGAAGATGGCCTGCAGCTGCACGTACTTGCTCACACCCATGCCGCGTATGCTTTTGATTTCCGGCAGGCTAGCGGAGAAAATCGCATTGAGACTACCGAAACGCTGCAAAAGCTCGCGCGCCAGATCGACCGCACTCATGCCTGCCACGCCGATGCGAAGGAAGATTGCCAACAGCTCGGCATCGGACAGCGCCGCCGCCCCCTGTCGCAGCAGTTTCTCGCGCGGCCGCTCACCAGCCGGCCAGTCCGTGATTGCCATATCATGCCTCCTTTGCGCAATTCGCATCCTCCCCCCTGAAAACGGGGCTGCCAGATGTTCTAAAACGGTAGCGGACCGCGAAATTGCACATACCACTTTTGCATTTATGCCATTCAGACCGTTAGTCTAAATCCGCGCCATGCCAATTTGAACACCCGGGTCTATGTCCCCTGCAGGGTTTCGGATAGAATCCGGATTCATCAGGCCATGGTCCTTTCCACACATCAACACCTCCATGCAAAATCCGCATATCAGCAAACTGGTTCTCGGCATCACCGGCGGCATAGCCGCCTACAAGGCAGCCGAACTCGTCCGCCTGCTGGTCAGAAGCGGCATTGAAGTGCAGGTCGTCATGACCGAGGCCGCCTGCCGCTTCATTACACCGATGACACTGCAGGCGCTATCCGGCAAGCCGGTATACACCGGCCTGTGGGATGCCGACATTCCCAACGGCATGCCGCACATCGAACTGTCGCGCGAGGCGGATGCAATACTAGTGGCGCCGGCCAGCGCCGACTTTCTGGCAAAGCTGGTCCACGGCTATGCCGATGATCTGCTGTCCACCCTCTGCCTCGCACGTACATGTCCGCTGCTGGTGGCGCCGGCCATGAACCGGCAGATGTGGGAGAATCCGGCGACACAGCGTAACGTTCAGCAGCTTCTGGCGGACGGCATCACGCTGCTCGGCCCCGACAGCGGAGAACAGGCCTGCGGCGAGACCGGGTTCGGTCGCATGTCGGAACCCGAGCAACTGCTGGATCTGCTGATGGACTTTGCGCAGCCCAGACTGTTGCAGGGAAGACGCATCTTGATCACGGCCGGCCCCACGGTCGAGGCCATCGACCCCGCACGCGCCATCACCAACCTGAGTTCCGGCAGAATGGGCTATGCCATTGCCCGCGCCGCGCGCGCCATGGGGGCGAAGGTCACCCTAGTGAGCGGCCCCACCGTGCTGACCGCCCCGCCACTGGTGGAACTGGTCAATGTGGTCAGCGCTGCACAAATGTACGATGCCGTCATGCAGCATATTCACGGGCAGGATGTCTTCATCAGCGTCGCCGCTGTCGCCGACTACAGGCCAAAGCAGACTGCCCGGCAGAAAATCAAGAAAAGCGAGCAATCACTGTTGCTGGAACTCGTCCCGAACAAGGACATACTAGCGGAAGTTGCACGCTTGCCGCAGCCACCGTTCTGCGTCGGATTCGCCGCCGAAAGCGACGACCTGTTGCAGCATGCCGAGGCCAAACGCAGAAACAAGGGAGTGCCTCTACTGGTCGCCAATCTGATTGCGGAAAGCATGGGTCGGGACGATGCCAGCGTAGTCCTACTCGACGACGCAGGAAGCCATCCGATTCCCGGAGCCGGCAAGGACCAGATTGCGCGGCAACTGCTGCAGCACATCGCGGTAATGCTCGATTCACCGAACAGGAAAATCTGCCAATGAACATCGACATCGAACTGAAGATTCTCGACGAACGCTTGCGCAACATGATGCCGACCTATGCCACAGCCGGCTCTGCAGGCCTGGACCTGCGCGCCTGCATCGAGCACACGCAGACACTGCATCCTGGTGAAACCACGCTGATTCCGACCGGCATGGCGATACACATCGCGGATCCCGGCTATGCCGCCCTGATCCTGCCGCGCTCCGGTCTCGGACACAAACATGGCATCGTACTGGGGAATCTGGTCGGGCTGATCGATTCCGACTACCAGGGCCAGCTGTTGGTCTCCTGCTGGAACCGCGGGCGTGAAAGCTTCATCCTGAACCCGCTGGAGCGCATCGCCCAACTGGTCATCGTGCCTGTCATGCAGGCCAACTTCACCATCGTCGATGAGTTCGCCACCAGCGAGCGCGGTGAAGGCGGCTTCGGCAGCACAGGAAAACATTAGAAAAATCAGCAAAAAAGCAGATTTTCCTTGAGGCGTCATATCGTTTTATGGTATAAATGCGGTCTTTCGATTTTTGGTAAGCAGTACCAGGAGATTTAGCATGGCACGCGTATGTCAGGTAACCGGCAAGAAGCCGATGGTGGGCAACCATGTTTCCCACGCAAACAACAAGACCAAGCGCCGTTTTCTGCCGAACCTGCAAAACCGCAGGTTCTGGGTCGAAAGTGAGAACCGCTGGGTAAGCCTACGTATCACCAACGCTGCATTGCGCACCATCGACAAGAACGGCATCGATGCCATTCTGGCTGATTTGCGTGCTGCCGGCGAGAAGATCTAAGGAGCATTCGACATGCGTGAGAAAATCAAACTCGAATCCAGCGCTGGCACCGGCCACTTCTACACGACGACCAAGAACAAGCGCACCATGCCCGAGAAGATGGAGATCAAGAAATACGATCCCATCGCCCGCAAGCATGTGATCTACAAGGAAACCAAGCTCAAGTAATCGGGCACGGCTCATGAAAAAACCCGCATAATGCGGGTTTTTTTACGCCTCGAGCAAACGATTCAGGCCAGCTGGTAGCAGCGCAGGCGCCGGGAGAACTGCTGCAGCGCCTCGATTCCGCTCGCCTCGGCGCGACGACACCAGTCCTCCAGCTTGTGCAGCAACTGCTCCTGACTGGCATTGGAACGCTCCCACAAGGAGACCAGCTCCTGCCTGAACTGATAAAGGATCTGTAGATTGCGGCTATGCTGCAGGATGGCAGTCAAAGCTTGCCGCTCCTTGTACGGCAGCTCCCTTACATCCGCCAACAGCCATTTCCTCAGCTTCGCCGTCTTCAATACGTCACTGCCATATTGCTGGCGATATGCCTGCTGCAGCCTGTCCCATTCATCCTTGCAGGCTGCCCTGATCAGTTTCCCGTATCGCCCCATCACCTCGAAGCGATGCGTAATAACGGCATGCAGCGTGCTCAGGTCGCAACTGGTCCTGGCCCAGTCGAACCGGATCTTGGGAGCAATTTTCTTGATTCTGGCAAGCCGCATCCAGTGCAGGATGCGGATATACATCCAGCCGATGTCGAACTCGTACCACTTGCTCGCCAGCCGCGCCGAGCTGGCATAGGCATGATGATTGTTATGCAGTTCCTCGCCGCCGATCAGTATGCCCCAGGGGAATATGTTGCGACTCGCGTCTGCGGATTCGAAATTGCGGTAGCCCCAGTAGTGACCGACGCCGTTGATGATGCCGGCCGCAAAGAACGGAATCCATGCCATCTGCACCGCCCACAGCGTGATGCCTATCGGACCGAACAGCGCGATGTCGACGATCAGCATCAAACCGATCCCCGCACTCGGGAAACGGCTGTACAGATTATGCTCCAGCCAGTCATCCGGCGTACCGCTACCGTATTTGTCCAGTGTCTCCTGCCTGGCAGCCTCCATGCGGAACAACTCCGCCCCCTGCCCCAGCACAGTGCGCAACCCCAGTACCTGGGGACTGTGCGGGTCCTCTGCGGTTTCGCAGCGCGCATGGTGCTTGCGATGCACGGCGGCCCACTGTCTGGTCCGCATTCCGGTCGTCAGCCACAGCCAGAAACGGAAAAAATGACTGACCGCGAGATGCAGTTCCAGCGCACGATGTGCCTGACAACGGTGAAGATAGATAGTGACGGAGATGATGGTGACATGCGTCATGCAGAGCACGTACGCAAGGTACCCCCACCAGGGCAGTTGAAGCAGACCTTCGAACATGGAATGTCCTCCATGGGACATGTAACTACATCGGTCATTGTATGCCTGAAACGGCAAATGTTATAGTGATTTTTGCCCCGTGTCCGACACCACCTCATTGTTCAGAATGCGAATCTCGCGCTGCGGGAACGGAATACTGATATTGTGCTTCTGGAACGCACGCCAGATATCGAGATAAATAGCCGATTGCAGACCGGCCATACCGTTCTCCGGATCACTGATCCAGACATTGAGCAGAAGATCGATGCCGCTATCGGCAAAATTGGTCACCAGGGCAGATGGCGCCGGCTTCTGCAACACCCGTTCCTGCGTGCTAGCAGCCTCGATCAGCAGGCGCATCGCCAGCTCGAGGTCCGTATCGTAACTAACCTGCACCCTCATCTGCACGCGGGTATTCCGGTCCGTCATCGAATGATTGAGCATGACGTTGGTGACCAGTGTCTCGTTCGGGATGATCACCTTGGTATTATCGGCCTTCTGCAGCACCATATAGCGCGAACGCAGCTCCTTGACCGTGCCGTAATGGTCATTGATGGTGACGAAATCGCCGATATGGATAGAGTCATCCAACAGGATGATGAAGCCGCTGGCATAGTTGCTCGCGATCTTCTGCAAGCCGAAGCCCAGACCGACCCCCAGGGCACCACCGAACACCGACAGCAGCGTGATATCAAGCCCGACGGCAGAAAGCGCAAAGAGAATGGCGATCAAGGAGAAGAATATGCGCACCAGCTTGCTCAAAACCACGCGCACATTCATGTTGATCTGCTGCGTTCCCATCAGCCGGTTCTCGATCCAGCGGCTCAGCCAGAGGGCAACGAACAGCGTCACCAATATGGTCAGTATCGCCTGCAGCAGCAGAAGCAGCGTCAACTGTCCTTTGCCGACCGTGATCCGCACGCTGTCCAGCGTCTCGATCAGACCTGACCACAAGCCCGTCAGATGCAGGGCTAGCACGAGCCAGACCGCACTGGCAACGATGCCTTCCACGGCGCGCTGCCAGCCACTCGGATTGAATACGTAGCGAAGTGCATAGACCACCAGACGAATGACACCCATGGCGAGCAGGAGCGACATCGCCAGTTGCAGCAGACTGACATCCTGCCTGTGCGCGAATATCAGATACCCCAGGTAGATGAACAGCAGTGACGAGAATGGAAACAGCATGCGGTTGATACCGTGTATGCCGAGCTTCCAGTCTTCCGTCGCCTTTCGCATGACATAGGCGCGCAAGGCACCGTTGATTGCCATGGCAAGCAGTATGGCAGTGACGATAACACCTATCTGCACGAGAAATGCTGGCGTATAGTCGCCGGTTTGCACTTGCTGCAGGATCAGGTCAATCTCGGGATGCATGGTCAGTCCTCAGAGCAGAACGATGCTAGCTAGGCCAAGGAAGATGAAAAAGCCGCCGCTATCGGTCATGGCCGTGATCAGCACACTGGATCCGACTGCCGGGTCACGCCCCAGTTTGGTCATGACCAAGGGGATCAACACGCCCATCACGGCGGCCAGCATCAGGTTCATGGTCATCGCCGCCGTCATGACTGCACCGAGCGCGACATTGCCATATAGCAGATAGGCGACTATACCCAGCACACTGCCCCAGATCAGGCCATTCATGAGCGCGATGCCGATTTCCTTCTTCAGCAGTGTTTTCATGTTGTGCGAGGTAACGTGCCCTAGGGCCAGGCCACGCACAATCATGGTAATGGTCTGATTGCCGGAGTTCCCGCCGACGCCAGCGACGATCGGCATCAAGGCGGCAAGGGCGACGATCTTCTCGATCGAGTCCTCGAAGGCGCCGATGACACGGGATGCAATAAAGGCGGTCACCAGATTGACGGCAAGCCAGGTCCAGCGGTTCTGCACGGCCTTCCATACCGAGGAGAACATGTCTTCATCCTCGCTGAGACCGGCGAGTGAGAGCATGTCACTCTCCGCTTCCTCGCGAATGAAATCCATCACTGTATCCACCGTCAAACGCCCGATCAACTTGTTGTTCTCATCGACCACAGGTGCCGTGACGAGGTCATATCGTTCGAAGGCCTTGGCCGCATCCGTCGCCTTGTCCTCGGGATGGAACACGACCGGATCGGTGGACATCACTTCACCCACACCCAGCTCCGGGTCATTCACCACGATACGCTTCAGCGGCAGAACACCGTGCAGCACATCATGACGGTCAACGACGAACAGTTTGTCGGTATGGTCCGGAAGGTTGCCGATGCGGCGCAGATAGCGCAGAGCCACCTCCAGAGAGACATCCTCGCGTATGGTAACGATGTCGAAATCCATCAATGCGCCCACCGCATCCTCCGGATAGGACAGGGCGGACTGCAGGCGTTCCCGGTTGCTGGCATCCAGGCTTTCCAGAAGATCCTGCAGCACATCCTTCGGCAGGTCGTGTGCCAGGTCGGCGAGCTCGTCGGTATCGAGCTGCTCGGCTGCTGCCAGCAGCTCCTCACTGTCCATGTCCGCAATCAGCGTTTGCCGGACTGCGTCGGAAACCTCCAGCAGGATTTCGCCATCTCGCTCGGCCTTGACCAGATCCCAGACCCGCAATCGCTCGTCCAGCGGCAAGGCTTCGAGGATATAGGCAACGTCAGCAGGATGCAGTGCGTCGAGCTTTTTCTGCAGCTCGGCGAGGTTCTGCTGATGGACGATGACTTCAATGAGCGGTTGCTCGGGCCCCTCCTGACGGCCGACCGCTTCCTCGACCACCTTGGTCTTTTGCAGGAGAGCAATGACTTGTTGCAGGCTTTCTTGCAAGCTTTCTTTTGTTTCTTGAGTTTCAGCCATCGAGGAGCCCAACAAGTTATGATTGGAATTACGGTACCCTTAAAGGCACCACCGCTTATTATGGTGCTTTTTCCGCCGGCCGGAAACGCCGATACGGCATCCCGGCCGAAATGAACATGCAAAGTCCTACAAAATGCCCGCTGCCAACCAATTCATTCTCTACGGAACCAGCGCCTGCCACTTATGCGAACAGGCACTGGAAGCACTGTCATCGCTGAAGTATGACATCGAACTCACGATGACCGATGTCAGTGAAAACGACTTGCTGCTTGAACGTTACGGCCTCAGAATCCCGGTTCTGCGTCACAGCATGAGCGGCAATGAACTGAACTGGCCATTCGGCCCGGACGAACTCTGCAGGTTCCTGGATTCGTGCAGACAGACCTGAATCCGTATTCGCGAGTCCAGCACCCTACAAACGCAAAAAGCCGGTACTGGACCGGCTTTTTGCAAACACACTGCAATCCCTTATTCTGCAGCTGCTTCTGCTGCGGGCGCAGCCTCGGCCTCTACCTGAGGACGGTCCACCAGTTCCACCAGTGCCATCGGCGCATTGTCACCGACACGGAACCCGCACTTGAGGATACGCAGATATCCGCCATTACGGGTCTGATAACGCGGTCCGAGTTCGTTGAACAGCTTGCCCACGATTTCGCGATCGCGCGTGCGGCTGAAAGCCAGACGACGGTTGGCCAGAGTCGCGTTCTTACCCAGCGTGATCAGAGGCTCGGCAACACGGCGCAATTCCTTGGCCTTCGGCAGTGTGGTCTTGATGACTTCGTGACGCAGCAGCGAATTCGTCATATTGCGCAGCATTGCCTGACGATGACTGCTGGTACGATTTAATTTACGGTTACTGTTGCGATGACGCATAGTGATTTCCTCACACCTTTTCCAAACCGACCGGCGGCCAGTTCTCTAATTTCATGCCCAATGTCAGTCCCTTGGATGCAAGAACATCCTTGATCTCGTTCAGAGACTTGCGACCCAGATTAGGCGCTTTAAGTAATTCCGTCTCGGTGCGCTGAATCAGATCACCGATGTAGTAGATATTCTCTGCCTTCAGGCAGTTGGCGGAACGCACGGTCAGCTCCAGATCATCAACCGGCCTCAGCAGGATGGGGTCAACCTGCGGAACATTCTTGACCTCCACCTCATCCGGCGTACCTTCCAAGTCTGCAAATACTGCCAGCTGTCCCATCAGAATGCGTGCCGCGTCACGAATAGCTTGTTCCGGCTCGACCACACCATTGGTCTCGACATCCATGATCAGCTTGTCAAGGTCGGTACGCTGTTCGACACGAGCACTTTCAACCTGATAGCTGACCTTGCTGATCGGGCTGAAGGATGCGTCTATCATGATAAAGCCGAGCGTACGATCCTCGTCTGCCGCTTTCTGGCGTGCTGGCACCGGCTGATAGCCACGTCCCATTTCCACCTTGGCCTCCAAGCTCAGTTTGCCGCCCTTGGTCAGATGTGCGATGACATGGTTCGGGTTGACGATTTCGACATCGTGGCCGACTTCAAAGTCTCCAGCCGTCACCACACCTTCGGCAGACTTGTTCAGCTTGAGCACGGCTTCAGTCTTGTTGTGCAGCTTGAGGGCCACACCCTTCAAGTTCAGCAGGATATCAACGACATCCTCCTGCACTCCGTCGATGGTGGAATACTCATGCACTACACCATCGATCTTCACTTCGGTGATAGCATAACCAAGGATGGAGGAAAGCAACACACGGCGAAGCGCATTGCCAAGCGTATAACCGAAACCACGCTCCATCGGCTCAAGCGTTACCTTGGCGCGCAGGGGCGACAGTACTTCTACGTCAACCACGCGCGGCTTTAAATATTCTGTCGGACTTTGCATAAACTTTCCCTTTGACCCTTGTGATAGCCGAGCTTAATTACTTGGAGTAGAGCTCGACGACCAGAGATTCATTGATCGTCGTCGGCAACTCTTCACGTTGCGGCTTGGCCTTGAAGGTACCCTTCAGCGCCTTGACATCGACAGAGATCCACTCAGGGAAGCCGCGCTGCTCGGCAGCCTCGGCAGCAGCCTTGATGCGCAACTGGTTCCTTGCGCGATCGGCCACTTCGATCTCATCGCCCGGGCGCACCTGGTAGGAAGGGATGTTCACGCGTTTGCCATTGACCAGAATACCGTTATGGCGCACGATTTGACGTGCCTCCGTACGAGAGGAACCGAATCCCATGCGGTAGGCCACGTTGTCCAGACGGCACTCCAGAAGCTGCAGCAGGTTTTCACCGGTAATGCCCTTCTGACGGTCAGCTTCCTTATAGTAGCTGCGGAACTGGGACTCCAGAACGCCATAGATGCGGCGTACCTTCTGCTTTTCACGCAACTGAACGCCATAGTCGGACAGGCGCTGATTGCGACGCTGACCATGCTGTCCCGGCGGGAAATTGCGCTTTTCAATCGCACATTTTTCAGTAAAGCACTTCTCGCCCTTCAGAAAGAGCTTCTCTCCTTCACGACGGCACTGACGGCATTTGGGATCAAGATTTCTAGCCAAGGTATTCTCCTGTCATATCCAGCGCGTTAGATGCGGCGCTTCTTGGGAGGACGGCAACCGTTGTGCGGTACAGGCGTCACATCCGAAATACTGGTAATTTTAAATCCGACTGCATTCAAAGCACGCACGGCGGACTCACGGCCAGGACCGGGGCCCTTGATGCGAACTTCAAGATTCTTCACACCGCACTCCTGAGCCGCCTTGCCGGCAGCCTCGGCAGCAACCTGCGCAGCAAATGGCGTGCTCTTGCGAGAGCCCTTGAAACCTGCGCCACCGGAGGTCGCCCAGGACAGTGCATTGCCCTGACGATCAGTAATCGTGATGATCGTATTGTTGAAGGAAGCATGGACGTGGGCGATGCCCTCGGCAATGTTCTTCTTAACCTTCTTACGAACGCGTGCGTTAGCTTTAGCCATTTATAAATCCTTACTTAGATGCCTTGATAGGCTTGACCGGACCCTTGCGAGTACGTGCATTGGTCTTGGTGCGCTGACCACGGACAGGTAGACCGCGACGATGACGGATGCCACGATAGCAACCAAGGTCCATCAGGCGCTTGATATTCATTGTCACTTCACGACGCAAGTCACCCTCGACGCGCAGCTTCGCAACCTCGTCGCGCAGCTTCTCGACTTCAGCGTCGTTCAGATCCTTCACCTTGACCGTCGGTACGACACCGGCCGCCTCACAGATCCGTTTCGCGGTTGTACGACCGATGCCATAAATCGACGTCAGCGCGATTTCGGTATGTTTATGATTTGGGATGTTTACCCCTGCTATCCGAGCCATGTAGCTACTCCAAAATTATGGCGCAATAGTTTCTGAATCGCCAAAAAACCCAAAATTCTATCAGCTAGGCCGGCATTACACAATCGGCCTTACCCAATATTACCCCTGACGCTGTTTGTGACGAGGGTCTGTGCAGATGATACGCACAACGCCACGACGACGAACAACCTTACAATTACGGCACAAGGCCTTAACAGATGCACGAACTCTCATTTCACAGCCCTCACAACAAAATCTATTTGGCGCGGAAAATAATCCGCGCACGAGAAAGATCGTATGGCGTCATTTCCACGGTGACCTTGTCACCCGGCAGGATGCGAATGTAGTTCTTGCGCATCTTGCCGGAGATATGACCCAATACCACAAAATCATTTTCCAGCTTCACACGAAAGGTTGCATTGGGCAGGTTTTCCAGTACCACCCCTTGCATCTCAATCGAATCTTCTTTTGCCATACTGATTCCTGAATTAACGCGGAGTTACCGCACCACTCTTGAAATTGGCCTTCTTAAGCAAGCTCTCGTACTGGCTCGACATCAGATGCGACTGCATTTGCGCCATAAAATCCATCGTCACCACTACGATAATCAACAGTGATGTCCCACCGAAGTAGAACGGCACGTTATATTTCAAAATCAAAAACTCTGGCAACAGACACACTGCGGTGATATAGATCGCGCCTACCAGCGTCAGACGACCCATGATGCGATCGATGTACTTCGCAGTCTGCTCTCCCGGGCGAATACCGGGAACAAATGCTCCGCTCTTCTTCAGATTGTCTGCCGTTTCCTTCGGATTGAAGACCAAGGCAGTATAGAAGAAGCAGAAAAACACGATTGCCGCAGCAAACAGCATGATGTAGAGCGGCTGACCCGGCGACAACGTCGCTCCGAGGTCACGCAGCCATGTCATGTTTTCACTGCTGCCGAACCAACCCGCCACAGTCGCAGGGAACAGGATGATGCTGGATGCGAAGATGGGCGGAATCACACCGGACATGTTCAGCTTCAGCGGCAGATGCGTGGTTTGACCACCATACACCCTACGCCCAACCTGGCGCTTGGCATAGTTGACGGTAATCTTGCGCTGACCACGCTCGACGAACACGACAAATGCAGTCACCAGCACTACGGCAATGATCAGGAACAATACGAACAGCGGATGGAAGGTTCCCGTCCGTGCCAGCTCCAAGGTTCCACCGATGGCACTGGGCAGCCCGGCAACGATACCGGCAAAGATGATGATGGAAATGCCGTTGCCGATACCACGCTCGGTAATCTGCTCACCAAGCCACATCAGGAACATGGTGCCACTCACCAAGGTCACTACCGTAGTCAGGCGGAACATCAGGCCTGGGTCGAGCACCAGACCAGCTTGCCCTTCCAGCGCAATGGAAATTCCCAGCGCCTGGAATGTCGCCAGCACCACAGTACCGTAACGGGTGTACTTGGTAATCTGGCGACGGCCGCTTTCACCTTCCTTCTTCAGCTGCTCCAGCTGAGGCGAAACCACCGTCAGCAGTTGCATGATAATCGATGCCGAAATATACGGCATGATTCCCAACGCGAACAGGCTGAACCTGGACAAGGCACCGCCGGAGAACATGTTGAACATGCCGAGTATGCCGTCAGACTGCGATTCGAACAGTCTCGCCAACACGTCCGGATCAATCCCGGGAACCGGAATGAACGTGCCAAGACGGAATACGATCAGCGCACCGATCACGAACAGGATACGGTTCTTCAGTTCCGTCATCCTGCCCATTGCACCCAACATGCTATCTCTGGCCAACTTGCCCGTGCCCTCTGATCTTATTCAACAACCTTGCCGCCTGCCGCCTCAACAGCAGCACGGGCACCCTTGCTCAGCAACAGGCCTTGCACGTTGATCGCACGGGTCACATCGCCCGCCAAATAAACCTTGGCTGCACGAGCGGCTGTAGGCACTATGCCTGCCTGTTTGAGCGCAAGCAGGTCGATCACGTCCGCTTCGACCGCCAGCAGCTCGCTGGTACGGACGCGAGCAGTGTCACCCTTGGTCAGAGAGACGAATCCACGCTTTGGCAAACGACGCTGGATAGGCATCTGCCCACCTTCGAAGCCAACCTTGTGGAAGCCACCTGCACGGGACTTCTGACCCTTGTGACCGCGACCGCAGGTTTTACCCAGACCGGAACCGATGCCGCGACCGACGCGACGACGTTCCTTCTTAGCGCCTTCTGCAGGCTTTATCGTGTTCAGTTTCATTATGCTTCAACCTTCAAAAGATAGCTCACGGCATTGATCATGCCGCGATTTTCTGGCGTGTCCAGCACTTCGACAGTCTGATGCATGCGACGCAAACCCAGACCGGCGACACAGGCCTTGTGCGCCTGGATTCTGCCGATGGTGCTCCTCACCAGAGTCACTTTCAACGTTTTCGCTTCTTGCTTAGCCTTGGCCATGGTTAACCTCGAATTTCTTCAATACTCTTGCCGCGCTTGGCAGCAATTTCCGCAGGCGTGTTCATGGACTTCAGACCATTGAGCGTTGCGCGAACGACGTTGTACGGATTGCTGGAACCAATGCACTTGGCCAGAACATTGGTTACCCCCATCACTTCAAAGATCGCGCGCATTGCACCGCCTGCAATGATGCCGGTACCTTCAGAAGCCGGCTGGATGAAAACCTTGGCGGCACCATGCTCACCAACGACCGCATGATGCAGAGTACCGTTATTCAGGCTGATCTTGATCATGTTGCGTCGTGCCTCATCCATCGCCTTCTGGACAGCCACAGGCACTTCGCGTGCCTTGCCCTTGCCCATGCCAACACCACCATCGCCGTCGCCGACCACCGTCAGGGCAGCAAAGCTCATGATACGGCCACCCTTGACCACCTTGGTCACGCGGTTCACACCGATCATCTTTTCGCGCAGACCATCGGTCTGGCGTTCCACTTCCTTATCTCTTGCCATCATCAACCCCGTCTATTAGAAGGACAGGCCGTTTTCGCGCGCAGCTTCTGCCAGCGCCTTGATACGGCCGTGGTATTTGTAACCGGAACGATCGAAAGCGACAGCGGTTACACCGGCGGCTTTGGCCTTTTCGGCAATACGCTTGCCAACCACAGCGGCAGCCTCGATATTTCCGCCATTCTTCAGGCTCTTGCGCACTTCTGCCTCATTGGAGGAGGCACTCACAATCACCCTGTCACCACTCTCGGCAATGATCTGCGCATAGATGTGCAGATTGGTGCGATGCACAGTCAGACGCGTCTTTTTCTGCGCTGCAATCTTTGCACGCGTCTTGCGGGCGCGGCGCAGACGGGAGTCTACATTGTTCAGATTATTCATGGCTAAACCTTACTTCTTTTTGGTTTCTTTAATGACCACGACTTCATCGGCGTAACGGATACCCTTGCCCTTGTAAGGCTCAGGCTGGCGGTACGCACGAATTTGCGCGGCAACTTGACCAACCACCTGCTTGTCATAGCCGGTCAGCACCACTTCTGTCGGGCTCGGTGTCTGCACCGTGACACCTTCCGGCATCTTGTGATTGATCGGATGGGAAAAACCCAGATCCAGATTCAGCGTGGACCCCTGGGCTTGCGCCTTGTAACCAACACCAACCAAGGTCAGCTTGCGGGTAAAGCCCTGCGATACGCCATGCACCATATTGGCCAGGAGGGCACGGATGGTACCGGACATGGCACGTGAATGCTGGCTGTCATTGGCCGCTTTCACTGTAATGACGTTGCCGTCTCGCTCAAGCTGAACAGCATCGCTGAGCGGATGATTCAGCTTACCGAGCGGACCGCTGACGGAAATGTTGCCTGCAGCAATCTGAACTTCCACCTTCTCCGGAATGACGACTGGATTCTTAGCTACGCGTGACATGGTTACCTCTCCTTAAGCCACGATGCACAGCACTTCACCGCCGACACCGGCAGCACGCGCCTTGCGATCAGTCATCACACCCTTGGACGTGGACACGATGGTCACGCCAAGGCCATTCATCACCTTCGGGATCTCCTGGCTACCGCGGTAGATACGCAGGCCGGGACGACTCACACGACGGATGGTTTCAATAACAGGACGGCCGGCGTAATACTTGAGGCTGATGTTCAGCTGCGCCTTGCCACCTTCCTGCTGGACGGAATAATCTTCAATATAGCCTTCGTCCTTCAGCACTTCCGCGATCGCCACCTTGAGCTTGGAAGACGGCATGGACACCTCAGGCTTGTTGACACTTTGCGCGTTACGGATACGCGTCAGCATGTCGGCAATCGGATCACTCATACTCATTCTATAATCCTCCGTTACCAGCTAGCTTTGGTGACGCCAGGCACTTCGCCGCGCATCATCAACTCGCGCAACTTCGTGCGCGCAATGCCAAATTTACTGAAAACACCACGCGGACGACCGGTCAGCGCACAGCGATTGCGCAGGCGCACCGGACTTGCGTTACGTGGCAGATTTTGCAGCTTCAGACGCGCTTCGCGACGCTCTTCCGCAGACGCCTTGGCATCCTTGATGATTGCAATCAGCGCAGCACGCTTTGCTGCATATTTCTCAACTGTTTCGCGACGCTTTTGCTCGCGCTCGATCAGGCAGATTTTCGCCATGGCTTAATTCCTAAAAGGGAAGCTGAAAGCAGACAACAAAGCACGCGCTTCTTCATCAGTCTTCGCTGTCGTAGTGATTGTGATGTTCATGCCACGCAGTGCATCGATCTTGTCGTACTCGATTTCCGGGAAGATGATCTGCTCTTTGATACCCATGTTGTAATTTCCACGTCCATCGAAGGACTTGGCAGAAACACCTCGGAAATCACGAATGCGGGGCATGGCAATGGTCACCAGACGATCAAGGAACTCGTACATGCGATCACGGCGCAGGGTAACCTTACAGCCGACTGGATAACCGTCGCGAATCTTGAATGAAGCAACCGACTTCTTAGCCTTGGTTACGACAGGCTTCTGCCCACTGATCTTTTCCAGATCAGCGACTGCATTTTCCATGATCTTCTTGTCGGCAACCGCCTCACCCACACCCATATTGAGAACAATCTTCTCAATACGCGGCACTTCCATGATGGACTTGTAGCCGAACTGCTCGGTCAACTGCTTGACCACCGTATCTTTATAAAACTGTTTTAAACGAGCCATGATATGTCCTTAAGCGTCCACCACTTCGCCATTTGACTTGAATACGCGAACCTTGCGGCCATCATCCAGCACCTTGAAGCCCACGCGATCACCCTTTTGGGTAGCAGGATTAAACAAGGACACATTGGAAATATCGATCGGCATCTCCTTGCTGATGATGCCGCCAGCGAAACCGCGCATGGGATTGGGTCTGGCATGCTTCTTGACCATATTCAAACCCTCAACCACGACGTGGCCGGTCGGCAAAACACGCAGCACGGTGCCACGCTTGCCCTTGTCCTTACCTGTATTCAGGATGACCTCGTCACCCTTGCGAATCTTACTCATCGCCTAGATCTCCTTACAGCACTTCCGGCGCCAGGGAAACGATCTTCATGAAACGCTCGCCGCGAAGCTCACGCGTCACCGGCCCGAAAATACGGGTACCAATCGGCTCCAGCTTATTGTTCAGAAGGACGGCTGCATTACCATCGAACTTAACCAGCGAACCATCCGGACGACGAACGCCCTTGGTGGTACGCACGACTACCGCGTTATAGACTTCGCCTTTTTTCACACGGCCGCGGGGCGCCGCATCCTTGACCGTGACCTTGATCACGTCACCGATGCCGGCATAACGACGCTTGGAGCCACCCAACACCTTGATGCACATCACGGAGCGTGCACCAGTATTGTCGGCAACTTCCAGCCGAGATTGCATTTGAATCATGAAATTTTCTCCAACTTAATCCGTTTACCCAACACCAGCCGGTAGTCCACACGGCCGACAGTACCACGGTCAGTATTGGGGCGGGAGCTACATGCCCGCCAAAAAAGTCGATAATTATATATTGCGCTTGTGGCCAAGCGCAATATAAATCAGACAGTACGAGCCTTTTCTACGATCTTGCTGACCTTCCACGCCTTGGTCTTCGAGTATGGCCGGCTTTCCTCGATCACAACCAGATCACCCAGCTTGCACTCATTGTTTTCATCATGTGCGTGGAATTTGTTGGAACGACGCACGACCTTGCCAATCAGTGGATGCTTGACCTTGCGCTCAACGAGCACGGTCACTGTCTTGTCCATTTTATCGCTGACGACACGGCCACTCAGCGTACGAACAACCTTGGCCACTTGCGGCTTTTCGATATTAGTTTCGCTCATGCTTGTACCTGTTTCGCTTTCTCAGCCAGGACAGTGCGTACGCGTGCGATGTCACGCTTCACCTTGCCTATCTGATCGACCTTGTTCAACTGCTGAGTTGCCAATTGCATGCGAAGCGAAAATTGCGCGCGGCGCAATTCGATCAGCTCGTTGTTCAGCTCCTCAACAGACTTTTCTCTCAATTCGGATGCTTTCATGACTTAGCTCCCAATATGACGGGTGATGAAAGTCGTTTCGATCGGCAGCTTGGCAGCAGCCAGACGGAACGCTTCACGAGCCAGCTCTTCACTGACCCCGTCCATTTCATACAGCATCTTGCCGGGCTGGATCTGGGCAACGTAGTACTCGGTGCTGCCCTTACCGTTACCCATACGAACCTCGGCCGGCTTCTTCGAAATCGGCTGATCTGGGAACACGCGAATCCAGACACGGCCACCACGCTTGATGTGACGCGTCATGACACGACGGGCTGCCTCGATCTGACGTGCAGTGAGACGACCACGACCGACGGCCTTCAGGCCGAATTCGCCGAAACTTACCTTGTTACCGGTCGATGCGATGCCCTTGTTGCGTCCCTTTTGCATCTTCCGGAATTTCTGTCTAGCTGGCTGTAGCATTTTTCGCCCCCGACTTCCTTACTCTCTTTTCTGGTTCAGCAGATCTTGCCTTCTTTTCCGGCTCGGCGGTCTCTGCAGCAGGCTGCTGCTCACCTCGATTGGCGAACACCTCACCTTTGAACACCCAAACCTTGATGCCAATAATGCCGTATGTGGTGCGCGCTTCGGCCACACCATAATCGATATCGGCACGCAGCGTATGCAAGGGCACGCGGCCTTCGCGATACCATTCCGTGCGCGCAATTTCGATGCCGTTCAGACGACCGGAGCTCATGATCTTGATGCCCTGCGCACCCAGTCGCATCGCATTCTGCATGGCACGCTTCATCGCACGGCGGAACATCACACGCTTTTCCAGTTGCTGCGCAATGCTTTGTGCAATCAAGGTCGCGTCAATCTCCGGCTTGCGCACTTCTTCAATGTTCAGGTGCACCGGAACGTTCATCAGCCCTTGCAGACTGGCGCGCAAGGATTCGATATCCTCACCCTTCTTGCCGATGACGATGCCAGGACGCGCACTGTAGATAGTGATTTTTGCGTTCTTGGCAGGACGCTCGATCACGATCTTGCTGACAGCTGCATGGGCCAACTTCTTGTTCAGGAAGTCGCGCACCTTGATGTCGCTGTTCAGCATTGCCGGGAAGTTCTTGCTATTGGAATACCAGCGAGACAACCAGTTTTTTTGGACGCCCAGACGGAAACCAAACGGATGTATTTTCTGACCCATAATGCTTCCTTTAGTTACCGACCGTCACGGTAATGTGACTGGTTGGTTTGAGAATACGCCCAGCGCGTCCCTTTGCACGGGCGCGGATACGCTTGAGCACGATGCCCTTGTCAACATAAATGGATACCACCTTCAGTTCGTCGATATCTGCACCTTCATTGTGCTCGGCGTTGGCAATGGCCGATTCGACTACCTTCTTAATGATCTGGGCGCCCTTTTTCGGGGTGTACGTCAGAATATTGAGCGCACTATCGACCCTCTTGCCACGAATCAGGTCAGCCACCAGGCGGGCCTTTTGCGGGGACAGATGAACGCCCCTCAAGACTGCGGATACTTTCATCGCCTAACTCCTACCTTTTGGCCTTCTTGTCGGCGGCATGACCCTTGAATGTACGGGTCAGGGCGAATTCACCGAGCTTGTGGCCCACCATGTTTTCAGAAATAAGCACCGGCACATGCTGCCTGCCGTTGTGCACCGCGATAGTCAGACCGATGAAATCCGGCATGATGGTGGAACGACGCGACCAAGTCTTGATCGGCTTTCTGTCGCGCGATGCCAGAGCGGCCTCCACTTTCTTGGCCAGATGACTATCGACAAATGGTCCCTTTTTGATAGAACGTGCCATATTAATTACCTCTTGTTCGCCGGACGACGGCTCACACGCATGTTGTCAGTACGCTTGTTGCTGCGTGTACGATAACCCTTGGTCGGCGTGCCCCACGGACTGACCGGATTCATACCGGCAGCGGTTCTACCCTCACCACCACCATGCGGGTGGTCGATCGGGTTCATGACGACACCACGCACAGTCGGACGCACACCACGCCAACGCATGGCACCGGCCTTGCCGATGGAGCGAAGCTGATGCTCCTCGTTGCCGACCTCGCCAATCGTTGCCTTGCAATCGACATGGACGCGACGGACTTCGCCGGAGCGCAAACGCAACTGGGCATAGCTGCCTTCACGCGCCAGCAACTGCACGGAAGTACCAGCGGAACGCGCGATCTGGGCACCCTTGCCCGGTTGCAATTCCACACAGTGAATCGTGCTGCCGACCGGGATGTTGCGCAACGGCAGAGCGTTGCCGACCTTGATCGGAGCCTCAGGACCGCTCACCAGTTCCGCCCCTGGAGCAATGCCGCGTGGCGCGATGATGTAGCGACGCTCACCATCTGCATAGCACAGCAGTGCGATATGTGCACTACGGTTGGGGTCGTACTCAATACGTTCGACCTTGGCGACGATACCATCCTTGTTGCGACGGAAGTCGACCAGTCGATAGTGCTGCTTGTGGCCACCTCCCTGATGACGTACGGTAATGCGGCCGTTGTTGTTACGACCCGCTTTCTTGCTTTGCTTCTCCAGCAGCGGCGCGTAAGGTCTACCCTTGTACAGCTCAGGCGTCACCACCTTCACTACTGCGCGCCGACCCGGGGAAGTAGGCTTGACTTTGATCAGTGCCATGTTCTCTCCTTATTCGCCCGCTGCGAAGTTAATTTCCTGACCCGGCTTCAGGCTCACGAACGCCTTCTTCCAGTCCTTGCGGCGACCCATGATACGGCCTGCACGCTTCCTCTTGCCACCTACGTTGGCAACAGTCACCGAGTCCACTTCAACCTTGAACACCAGCTCGACTGCCGCCTTAATCTCAGGCTTGGTCGCATCAGTTCTGACCTTGAATGCGATCTGCTGATGCTTATCTGCCACACGAGTAGCCTTTTCCGTAATCTGCGGCGCAAGAATGACCTGCAGCAGACGGTCCTGCGTATTAATCAGCGCGCTCATGCCAGCACCTCCTCAAGTTTCTTGACTGCAGCCTTGGTGGCAACAACATGGGGGAACCGGACGAGACTGACGGGATCGACGTACTGCGCCTCAAGCACCAACACGTTTGGAAGGTTGCGAGAGGACAGATACAGGTTCTCGTCAAAACCATCGACAAGAACCAGAACATTGTCCTGATAACCCAGGTTCTTGATCTTCTCTGCCAGAATCTTGGTCTTCGGCGCCTCCACACTGAACTCCTCGACGACGTTCAGGCGGTCCTGACGCACGAGTTCGGACAGAATGGATCTCATGCCGGCACGATAGGCCTTGCGATTGATCTTGTGACTGAAGTTCTCATTCGGGGTGTTCGGGAACGCACGACCACCTCCACGCCAGAGCGGACTGGAACCCATACCGGAGCGTGCACGGCCGGTACCCTTTTGCCTCCACGGCTTGCGAGTACTATGCTTCACATCGCCACGGTTGAGCTGGGCACGCGTCCCAACACGTGCATTTGCCAGATAGGCAACCACCACCTGATGCACGAGCGCCTCGTTGAATTCACGACCAAATGTCGCATCGGAAACGGTCAGACCGCTCTTGGCCACCTTCCCGTTCTTGTCAATTAGCTTCAGTTCCATTATGCACCTGCCTTCACTGCTGGACGCACAACCACATCGCCGCCCTTGGAGCCAGGCACGGCACCCTTGATCAACAGAAGGTTGCGCTCGACATCGACGCGAACGATTTGCAGGTTCTGCACTGTCGTCTTGACCGAACCCAGATGACCAGGCATGCGCTTACCAGGAAACACACGACCCGGATCCTGCGCCATACCGATAGAGCCCGGCACATTGTGCGAACGGGAGTTACCGTGAGTGGCACGACCGGAGCCGAAATTGTGGCGCTTGATGCCACCAGCAAAACCCTTACCCAGGGAAATGCCTGTCACATCAACCTTTTGACCAGGCTGGAAAATTTCCACGGTAATCTGGCTGCCCACTGAATAATTGGCAAGCACATCCTCGGAGACCGAAAACTCCTTGAGTCCAGCACCGGCAGCAACACCGGCCTTGGCGTAATGACCGGCAAGCGCCTTGTTCACGCGCGATGCGCGACGCTCGCCATAGGCGACCTGAACGCTGCTGTAGCCGTCGGTCTGCGTATTCTTGATCTGCGTCACACGGTTGGGCAACACCTCAAGCACGGTTACCGGGATGCTTTCGCCTTCCTCGGTAAATATGCGGGTCATACCCACCTTGCGACCAATAAGCCCTAAGCTCATGATCGTTTCCTTATAATTAATTAAAAAGGCTGATTACAATTGACCAGCCCCGTACACAAGAGGCCGGATTATATCCGACCATCCACTTGATTACAACCAATAAAACCTGTTACAGCTTGATTTCGACGTCAACGCCTGCCGGCAAATCAAGCTTCATCAGCGCATCCACCGTCTTGTCAGTCGGATCGACGATATCCATCAGACGCTGATGGGTACGGATCTCGAACTGATCGCGGGAGGTCTTGTTGACGTGAGGAGAGCGCAGGATGTCGAAACGCTCGATACGAGTAGGCAAAGGAACCGGACCCTTGACCACTGCACCTGTACGCTTGGCGGTATCCACGATTTCCAGCGCAGACTGATCGATCAGACGATAGTCAAAAGCCTTCAAACGGATACGGATTTTTTGAGCTGCCATTTTATATTTCCTTAAAAGAGCGAAACGGCAGGATTATGCACATCCTGCCGTCTTATTCAGTTTTAAACTTACTCGATGATCTTGGAGACGACACCGGCACCAACGGTGCGGCCGCCCTCACGGATCGCAAAGCGCAGACCCTCTTCCATCGCAATCGGCGCAATCAGCGTCACAGTGATGGCAACGTTGTCACCCGGCATCACCATC
>DATCJT010000083.1:0-15362 GCA_036562645.1 Methylophilaceae bacterium
GTCAAGCTCGGTGAAAGGGATTGGGCCTTCGACAAACTCGGCGGGATCGCCGGGGTCACCTTTGGCGATCGCCGGGATACCGACACCGATACCACCCTGCGGGCGCAGCAGCAGCACAGCCGTGCCTGTCTCAGGATTGATCGGGATATGAACAATCCCCTCAAACACATAGTACTGCCCGGTCGAGTCAGTGGGCCATGTAACAGCCACTATCAGTCTCCTAACCGTTCTGCGGCGCCAACGTCAACACGTTGATCGCCTCGAACACGGACGTGATGAACCGCTGATGCTTCGCGAGCGGCGGCTCGTCGCGTTTACCGTCCCCGACTTGCACAACCAGTTCTCGAGTGTCGGGAGTGATGCGCCACATGACGTTTTCGATGTAGTCGGTAAGCATCTTCTGCCGGCCCCGATACACAACACTCATCAGCCCACCTTTGAAAATGTCGCGGCCCAGCGCGTACTGGGCCTTCGGGCCGGTGGCGTTCAGCCGCACAGTCGCCGACGTGTAGCCGCGCGAATCCCACAAGGCGTTAATGAACGCGAACAGGGTCTCGATGTTGTACGGGGCGCTGGCGGTGGCGTGGAAACGCTCAATACCCGGGTGGTAGGGGCCGACCGAGGCGCGGCGATCATAATGTTGCACCATCTGGAACGCCAGAAACGCGTTGTTCAGGAACCCGGCCAAAAGATCTGATGGGATGCCGGTGAACCCGATAACGATCATCAGCGAGTCGATCAACCACGCAGTGGTGGCATTGATCAAGTCGTTCAACCATTTTGGTGAACGCCCGCCGATGATGTGCTGCCAGCCCTCCGGTGTGTGGTCGGCGATCTCGCATTCCAGGATCGCCGCGTCCTCACCCTTCTCGGGCATGACCACGACAGCCCACGGCGGAACATAATCGACGCCCAGGCCCTCGAACTGCCCAGCCATGTCGGGCGCTTCCCTGATGATCGGTTTCAGCACATCACCGAGCAGCGAACCGCCCAGGTCGACAACGGTGCGGAGAACGCTATCGAGGACGGTTTTCGTGGGGCCTTCAACCTGGGAGCGGTCGTAGGTTGAGAACACGTAGGTGGGCTGGTCGAGGTTCGCCCACGGATCCGGTTGCGGATCACCCGGCAGCCACAAATCCATGCGTGTCTCAACACCGTACGCTCTGGTCAAGTCCTGAACCACGGCGGCGACGGTTTCCATCCGCACCGTTCGCGCCACCAGCGGACTCGTGTCGAGGAACGGGTTGGTGCGCTTAACGTAGATCGGGGTTTTGAGCATGCGGGTCAACGTCTGCAAACTCAACCCGTCCCGCTCAAGCGCTTGCAGAATCGTCCCGAACCACGCACGGATATCCGGATTCAGTGAGCCGGCCTGGTTCACGAACTCCCACAACCCGGTCTGGATACGCATCGCGCACTCGGCAACCATGTTCTCCAGCACCGTGCATAACGCCCAGATATAGACGGCGTGGCTGAACGGCTGGGTTTGGATCGGCAACCACCAGGTCGGCCAGATCACCAGATAGTTGAGGATGTCCCAGATGCCGTTGCACTCAATGACACTCGTTAGCTCGCCGTCTTTGAATCGGTAGCGGTGTGTTTTCACATAGAACGGCATCCGCAGCCCAGCCGTCTCCACCGTCAACCCCACCATCGTGTTCGAGCAGTTCATCAACTCGTCCACGAACGGGTGATCGCCTTTAAGCTCGATCTGGCAGGTCGGCACATTGTTGCGGGGGTCAGTGCCGGACGCGTTCATCACCCACTTGTTGAGGACACCCATTGGGCGCCAGAACTTGTCGTATATGGTGAAGTCAAACCTTGTGTCGACGTGCGCTGACTGCTCGGCGAGCGTGCGCCCCACCGAGGCGATACGCCCCGGCTCACCGGATGACATGGCTGCCCGCCAACGCTCAAGCGCGCTGGTGGTGTTAGGTGGTGTCATCACAGCGGGTATCTCCGCAGTGGAATACCGGACGCGATCACGCGAGAATCCGCGTTGCCCTTCAGGATTGCGACTTTCACGTGGTACGGTTCGGCGTCGCGCCCAGGCGACTTCGGCGGGATCGCGGCGCGGTCACTGAAACGCCCCTTCAACAGCGCGTACAGGTTCCCGGACGGGGGCGTCGCGGTGCGGCCACCGAAAATGCCGAGAACACTCTGCACCGCGCCGAGAATCGGGTTCTGGTAGGCCAGCGACAACAGCGATTCGAACGCCGACCTCAGCATCCCCAGCAGGCTGCGATCCGACTCCGTCGCCGGCTGTTCCGGGATCACCGTGAGGTCATAGACGTTGCGGTCACGAGGATCACTACGCAGCAGCGCAACCTGGCCAGGTGTCAGCGGACCGAACTCCACATAGTCCTCGGCGCCCGCGCCGGGGCCGTCCCAGATCCGGAACGTGCCGGGGCCGAAGCAGATGTAATCGTAGTACATCGGTTGGTCACCGATGTTCACGAGCCGCAGCCACCCGTTCTGTGTCACCTCAACATTGTCGCCTGCCGCGAATCGGCGCACCGACGGCGGTGACGCCTGCGTGATGATCCCTGCACCGGCCTGCATCCCAAGCCCGACACCGCGATAGCCATCACCCATGTGAGACAAGTCGGTGCCGGTCTCGCGGTGCGTGAGAATCGGCAGCCCGTTACGCAGCACACGGAACTGGCGCTCATTCCCGTCACCGTCGAAACCAGCGACCAGCGTGTAGTTTTCGAACCAGAACGGCGGCACGAGCATGACCCGTTCTTTCATCACCGTCTTAGTGAAGTTCTTGAACTTCGACAGCTCGATCCAGCCGAGAACACCGCGCAAACCGATGCGGCAGCGCACACCGTCACCGCTCCAGTCGCCGTTGCCGTCGCGGCCCATGCGCGCCCAAATGTCTACGAACGCGCCGCCGCGTATGTTGATCTGCGGGATTGACCCCAACTGGATTTGCACGACCTGGTTGTCGGTGTCGGTGTCGAAGTCCTTATAGGGGCCGAGAACGCACGCCCGCTCGTCCGTACCGTCCTCGTCCCAGCGCAGCTGCCCGCCGGCCACATATGGCCCGCCGGAACCATCACCGATGAACCACAGCGGCCAATCGTCACCAGCACCCGACGAGTAGTCGGTATCGAACTCGTCGACGATCTTGTCGAACTGGAAATCAAACACGCTCGTGTGCTCGTAAGAGCGCCAGAATCCCCGATCCGCGCGCAGACGCATCGACAAGCGCTGGAACTTGCGGTGACCGCCAGCGACCGGCGAAGGCTGAGCGCCCTTGAACCAGCGCACATTCGCCCACCAATGGCCAGCATCGGGGGTGAAGAAGTTCAGTCTCGACTCCTGTTTCGCATCCAGGCTCGCGTAGAAATCACGCACAACCTGGCGCAGATGTTTCGCGTCACGGCCAACCGCCGTGACATTCAGCTCGACTTCGATCGGCTCATACAGCGCATCGAGCTGGGTAACACCGTCCTCGGTGGAACCTTTCTGGTCGATGTGCCGCCACGGCGGAATCAGGCCCCTCAACCCGTCACGGTCGATCAGCACACACTCGGGCGACTGCGCCGGATCAGCAACCGCCAAACCACCCATCAGATCGAACCTGACCGTGTTGTCGTAGGAGTCCAGCCACACCGCTGGATGCTCACCGTCGACCAGCATGTGCCAGCCGTGCGGCGTGATAGGGTTTGCGGGATAGCGTTTCTCGAGCATCGGTCACATCCCCGGTGCCGCATACATCTGCTGCAGATTGAACGTCAGATCCCTGCCCGCGGCGTCCTCAGTCGCCTGATGATTGTGGTACTCGACATTGATCGGGCCGGGCGGCTGGCCGGCCTGCTGACCGTGCGCATTCGGATCCTGCGGGCCGGGTGGCCGCTCACCGCCTTGCGGGTTCTTGCCGGCCACATTCGGTATTGCGGGCGCAGCACCCGCAATACCACCAACAATCCGAGTCAACCAATTGCGGTTCGCAAGCTCCGAACCGCCAGTCGGCAGGAACGTCTCCATCAACCCCTGCACACCGATCCCCGCGGCCTGCCCCGCATACTGAATCGCTCTATTAGCCAGCTTGATACCCGTGTTAGCCACCTGGCCAGCGACCTGCCCGGCGCCCGGGGCTATCGCGTCCAGGGCCAGCGCACCAGCCGAGATGCCCTGCTGCATCGCAGCGTTCAGCAACCCGCCCTCGGCGATACCGACACCGCCCTGACCGATGCCGCCAGCCGGCTCCACACCACCGATCTGCACACCGGATCCGCTGAACGGCGCCGCTTGAGGCATACCCGCCCCGGGCAGCATGCCTCCGCCCATACCTGGCATCGACCCCAGCGCAGGCAGCGCACCGCCCCCAACAGGGACACCAGTCGGTGACGGCCCAGACGATCCCGGCACGAACGTTGCAGGCCACGCACCCGGCCCCTGCATGCGCAGCAGGTTCTCGGCGACGAGCGCCTGCTGATACGGTGTCGCCAGATCAGCGCGCGGCGCATACTGCAGCCCGCCCGCGGCCTCCCAGCTCGACTGTTTGAACTGCAGCCCACCGTAATACCCGTTCCCGGTGTTGATGTGCCAATCGCCGCCGGACTCGGCCTGGGCGATCGCGTTCCAGTCCGCCGACCACTCCGGCTGGTTGAACGTTACCGTAGCGCCATCGAACAGAACCGGCGCGTTACCGGGCAGCGGAATCGGCTGCGATTGGCGGGTGTGAACATGATCCGTGTGCCCACCAAGGTCGCCAGCGAAATATCCTGGCTGGTGACGCCCACCCGCGATCTCAACCGACTGCCCGGTCTTCGGGTTCTTCCAGATCACCTGCTCCATCACCGGCGCAATCATCGACAGATAGTCTGCGAGCCGCTGCATGTTCTCCACCGGCCCCGACCAGTCGATGCCGCGGTTTTCCCGATTCGGGTTGGGCGCGTAGCCGGGTTCGTTGCGGTGCGATTCCTGATGCCCCGCATACGTCGATGCTTTGACCCCGAATATCTGCTCGATGGCGCGCACCCAGGGCGGGAACTTCTCAGATTCACCGTAGCTGATGGATGTGCCGGCGGGCAGCCCGTAGGTGCCGCCGGGCGACACCACCAACGGAGCCGGACCCATCGCAGAAACAGCCTCCGGGGCCGCGTACTTCGAGTAGTCGATACCGGTGAACTCGGGACCGAACGCACCAGACGCCGCCAGCGCACCGATCAAACCGTGCCCGCCCTTCGACGGCGACGCGTCACGAATCGCCGCCAGCTGACCAAGCAGCGGCGCAGCAGCCAAGTTCGCGAGGAACTTCGTGATGTTCTCCGCAATACCGGCCAGCCCCTTGGAGATACCGAAATCCTTCTCCAGTTCGGCGCCGATGTCCGACAAATCGACCCGAACATCGTCCAAGGTCTTCGTCAGCTTCTTCGTCTCAGACGCAGCGGTCTCATGCAACCGGACTTCGGCCTGGCGTAGATCCTGCTGCGCCTGCAGCACCTTATTCCGCGCCTCTTGAATATCCGCCTCGGTGGCGATGTTCGTCTGCTCCAGTTGGTGCAGCCGCGCCTCAGCCTCAGCGAGCTTGTGACGCGCATCCAGGAACGACTCCTGCGCAGACAACACCGAACTGGTCTGCGGCAGCATCGCGAACTGCGGCGGCAACGTCGGGTCATACGGAAGCACCGGCGCGTCAGGCAGCTTCGGTTTCGACCCCTTGCCGCCCGAGCCGCCATCAGCCCCAGGCGCGCCGGGGAACCACGTCGGGTCCACCTCGATGTTCTGGTCGCCCTGGTCCGGCGGCTCTAACGTCGGAGCAGCACCAGGGCCGCCGAAGATCTGATCGAGAAGCGCCTGCGTAGGACCGGCGCCGGGCGCTGCCCCCGGCGCGACAGGCGGGGCAGGAACAGGCTTCTGGTCGTCAGGAAGGCGGTCCTGCAGTGCGCCGGGAACCAGAACGCTCGACGCCGGCCCGCGCGGTGTAGCGGTCGGCTCGTTCGCCGGCACATCACTCTCGAAGGGGTTGTGCATTGTTTCACGCCAGGTGCCGGACGGATCTTTGATCATATTCCAGATCCACTTTCCGGAACCGGGGACACCGCGATCAGTCCACTTCGTCCCGAGGTGTTCGTCGACCCAGCCGGTAAAAGCGTTGGTAATACTTTCCGCGACCGATATCGCGAGCGCAACCCACCCGAACGCACGGATAGCTGCCGCCGCATTTCTCGCGAACCCGCTACCCGCTTTGGTGCCTGATTCCTCAAAACTTGTCACCATGTCGAGCGACGCAGCAAGACCGATAGCCTTGATGCCGATGAAGCCCTCAGCGGCGATCTTGAACGCGTCATCCCAACCGCCGATTGCCTCGGCGACCTTGTTTATCGCCTCAACAAGTTCGCGAGCGGTGTTTATCGCGTCGTCGAAGAATTTCTTGATCTCGTCCTTGTTGGCGACGACCCACTCGTTCAGTTTGTTCAGCCGCTCGGTGATCTTGTTGACATTCTCGGCGAACGCGGCTGGCCCTTCCGTGGTCGACATCGGGTCGCCGAAAATCGCCGACAGAACGTTGGCGCCAAGACGACTCACCGCCGTCGACAGCTGCGACAGAGCGCCGTCGATGGTGTCGCCCATGCGCTGCGACATGCCGCCGAACGATTCCTCGACCGCCTTCACCATGTCACCGAACGAAATCTTGCCCTCTGCCGAGAGTTTTTGTAGCTCTGCGCCGGTCACTCCAAGCGACTTCTGCAGAGCCGCTTGAATATTCAGGCCTCTCTCGTTGAGTTGCATCATCTCTTCGGCCTGAAGCTTGCCCTTGTTGAACACTTGGCCGAAGATCAGCGCCATGTCCTCGAACCCGGCGCCGCTCGCCCCAGCAGCATCAGCGATCGACTGCAACACAGCCTTCAACGGCTTGCCCTCTTTCACACCGCCGATGAGGAACTGCGACGCAGATTTCGCGGCGGCATCGAGCGCGATCGGTGTGCCCTCAACAACCGAGTTGATATCGGCCATGATGGAGCGCACCTGCTCACCAGATTTGCCGATAGCGCCCAAGCGGTGCGCAGTAGCGTCCAGGCTCTTGTAGCGCTCGAAACCCTTGAACAGGGTTGCTCCTATAGCGGCGACACCAGCAGTTGCCGCCGCCTTGAACGCTGTGCTCAACGCGCGGCCGGCAGCAGCACCCGCCTTCGCCGCGACACCCTCATAGCCGGACAACGCGGCAGCGACACCCGAAACGCCGGGCAGGCCCCGCGACAACTCCGTTGAGAACGACGACGCGAAACCCTGGCCAGCGCGAGAACCGTGCGACGAGAACGCCCGATCCAGGTTTCGCCCAACCTGCTCCGCAGCCGCATTAACCCGGTTCAACTCCTGTGTGAAGCCGCTATTCAGCGCGGCGCTGGCCTTACGGCCGGCTTCCGCGAAACGCTGCTCGATCCGCCGCGCAGCCTGCTCAGCAGCCTTCTCATCAAGCTTGGAGATAACGTCCACATATATTGGCATTTGTCACCTCCTCACCAGTTGAAGTTGCTGAACAGGTCGTTCGCGACCTTCTGCCGGTACTCGGCTTTGCGTCGCTCTTCCTCGCGGCGCCGGCGGTCCTCACGCGGATCCGTGAACTGCGGCGGCTCGTACTCTTTGCCGCCGTTGCCGACATGAATCCACAAACGCACCCGCGCCAGCTCGTTGAACGTCTCCGCGATCATGTGCTCGATCCGGGAGAACCCTCCCTCACGGATCGCCACATCCACCGCGCCACCCTCCGGCGCGCACTCCACCCTGATAGTTCTCGTCCCGGCATCATGGTCGTACTCGACATCAACACCGAACCACTCGAGCAACTTGTGGCTGCTCAAACGTCCACGGTGCCAGTCCTCAATATCGGCATGAAAAAAGCGGCGGAGGTCGCTGGCGATCTGCCTAGGGTAGATCCTCCAGAACGCCAGAGCCTCCATCACTTTTCGGGTCCTCGGCCTCGCGCGCGACAACAGCGGCGCCCTGCTCGTTCCACAGGCGCCACACGTCACGCGCCGAAACGGGGCGACCGTTGAGCTTCTTCGAGCGCAGCTCGGCGTAAACCTCCTCGCCGAGAACCTCTTTCACGATGCGGATTTCGCGAGGCGGCGTCACAAGCTTGCCGTCCTTGAAGAACGGCGGGCCTTTGATGTCCCCGTTCTCGTCACGATCATAGGTTTCGATCTCGGCCAGGTACGCCTCATAGCGTTCCAGCGCCTCGTCGTCGAGCAGCCGCAGGCTCGGGTGTGGCGGGATCGTTATCTGTGACCCGTCATCGAACTTTAGAACCTTGTCGGCGAACAGAGACTCGTAGGCGTTGGCCTGGTCACGAGCGGCGCGAACGTTGTTGCTCATGGGCTGGGATTCCTTTCGGGCTGCATTGATTTCATTGATACGGGCCGGTTGTCTGGTTTGGTGCCTGGCGGGCGGGCGCCAGCCCGGTCGGACACTCGTGGTGTCCACGCCCGCCCGCCAGGAGCATCGACAGGGACTAGCTGCCGCCGCCGGCGAACGCGTCCCAAGCGGGGCCGCCGATCCATACGCCATCGAAACCGGGCACAAGCTTGCCCGAGCCGTCCGGATCGGGGATCACGAAATACGGGTTCGGCAGCACCTTGAAGTCGAGGGTCACAGCATCAGGATCGGTCTTGGTGCGGCTCTTGGCGTCCTGGTTGTCCAGGCGGCACCGCGGCACAGCCTCCACACGGTAAAGCGGAAGGCCCTCAACATCTTTCGCGAAGAACATCAGGATCTGCCGGTCCACGGTCTTGGTGTCCAGGCGGGAACCGACGAAGTAGTTGGCTGTGCCAAGCGCCTTGAGCACCAAAGCCCCGGTATCGGGGTCGTTGATCGGTAGATCGTTCTCCAGCGCATGCACCAGGGGCTTCAGAGTGTCAACCATCGTGAAGCTGATGGTTTTCCCCTTCTCGGTGATATCCGAGTCGTACGGGAACTTGCTCTGAAGCACAAACAGGTCATCGCTGTTGGTGTTCGGATTCCGTTCCGGACCACCGTCTTCAGCGTTCGCGCCGACATACACGAACCCCTCGTTCGGGTTCGGGTTGACGGTCCAGACACCATTCACCAGCCGCGCTGCCAGCAGATCATCACGGATCGTGCCATCCTGCGCGAACGGCGAAAAGTTCACCGTCACACCATCATCCTTAAACGGAGAAATGTCGGTGTCGGCGCCGCGATAGTCGCGAATAATAACAGCTTGTAGTCCGCCGTATTCAAGCAGGCGCGGGTCAATATCATTCAGTCCGGCGCCAGCCCACGACGAACCCGTCAGCGGTTGCGTCATATGAAGTTCCTTCCAGAAAGTGGTTGAAGCACCGGAGAACGCGCGCGGCACTCCGGGGCGAACAGGGATGTTTCCGGGCTGGAGAAAAGTTCCGGGCTGGAAAGTTTTTCGAAAACGGCTAGCTACGCAGCCGTGTACGAGAGACCGATGTCGTAGCGCGCCACATACCGCACCACGAGCGGATCATCGGAGTACTCAACCTCGACAGGTGGCATCACCACACGGCAATAGCCAACCGACACCGCTTGCCCTGTCGGGATGGTGATTGTTTGCAGCGGGTTGGTGGCGAGCACCAGCATGCGGCGGTGCGTCTCATGCGCGGCGTCCAGGGCAGCCTGGGCGCCCTCAGCGAACGTGTGGATCGACACCACAGACGACGACGCCCCATGCTCAGGGCATTCACGCCCAGCGACAGCGTTGATCAACCGGAACGGCAGCGGATCGTGTGCTTTGCGGCGCGTGCCCCGTGGCCACGGCGCCAGCCACGAGGACACCACATACTCGACCGCCGGCGCCGACAACGCGAACAAGTCGGGTGCGCTCATTCGAGGTCGTCGCCTTTTCCTGTGGCGTACCCGCCGAACTCGCGGGCTGTCTTTTCCGCAGGCGCATACTCGGGGTTGTTCTCCGACCCGAACTCGATCAAGTGCGCTGCGGGATCCTCGGAACCAACGATACCGCGGCCATTCCTTTTAGAGCGTTCGATGATCTTGATGCTGTCTCGGTATGCGCCAGACCCGACGGGCGCGTGCGCCTTCCATTTGGCAACAACTTCTGCCATGACAGCGTTGATGCCGTCGTTGACCTCGTCGAGGCTCTGGATCTTTTTCCAGTAGATTTCAAGCGGCTTCTCCGCGAGAGGGTTGCTCCATTTAGCCATTTAGTCGACCCTCCTGCACTTGACCACGATGCCTGGCTGCCAGCCGTGAAACCCACGCGTCCAATCCTCGACGTTGACGACCTCGAATGTTTCGCCGTCGATCACGAACCGGTCCTGCACACTCACAGCGGTTTTCGGCATGAACAGATCGATATCGGCGATCTCCGTTTCGGTCAGGGTGCCTACACCGTTCTCGTGGTAGGCCGGCGCGATCGCGTACACCCCGACATCAACCGGTGCGCCCCATGTTGGGACACTTTCGATCCCGTCGCTCGACAATCCCGTGAACGGGCGCCGGGACACAGTGAACGCGACCGGAAACGCCACCAGAATCCCCTTACAGGCCAGGTGAGGTCATCGACACCGCATCCGGTGCGGAATCCTGGCAAAGTTCTTGAAGATCGTTGATCTCCGATGGCCAGAACAAACTCCGACGAGAACGCATCTGCGCTAACCGCACTGCGTCACCTGAGGTCACACCCTTGCGCAGCTCGAACTGGCCGGCGACAAGTGTCGTGCCCTCATCGCTGACCTGAATCCACCGCAGAATCGCGTTCCGCAGAATCGCTTTCGCCGCATCCGGGTGCTGGAAGTCGTCGTCGAGGATGCAAGGGGCGACCCGCACCGCCCACGCCAGCGCATCATCAATCATCGCCTGCACCTTCGCCACTGAGGCGTCTGGTGCGAACGGCGCAATATCCTCTGGCGTCAACTGAACAGCAGGCACGGGCCGCCCCTCGCTCCTCTAGATCAGGAACCCGACTCGGCGTTCAGGTTGGTGACCTTCACAACGTTGTACGGGTGGGTCACCGCGTACACGTTCCGCACCGACGCCTGAACCCACGTCGACTCGGTCGACTCGTCACGCCAGGTCACGGTGCGCAACGGCTGCTCATACCTGGTCTGGCCAACCATGCCCTCCTGCACCGCATACGCGGTACCGGCCTCGACACGGTTAGTCACCACGGTCTGGAAACCGTAGCTGGCCAGGAAATCCCGATAACCAGGGCCGTAAATGAGCTGCAGATTGGCCTGCTCGTTCGGGTTCAGCACCAGCAGGTTGTACTGCCCGCCCAATTCGAACGTTTCGGCCTTCTTGTTCAGCTCAACCAGCACCTTCGCCGGCAGCAGGCTCGGCGACTGATTCAGCACCGTCAGCTCGGCGGCATCGGCCCAAGAGAACTCGCTCGCATCCAGCTTGACTTCCGATCCGACAGTCTGAATCGCGGCCTCCAGCTCGGCGAGGGCTTGCTCATGCAGCTGATCAACAATGTCGTTGGCCAACTTCGCGCCCTCAACCTGCAGCATCGTAAGGTCGTTCCGATCCCGAGCCTCGTCGGTGATTCGGAACTTTCCGCCACGCTTCTCGACCTGCCGGGTCAGCGGCTCGGGCCGATCAAAAGTAACCTCGGGGAACTCAGCACCCGGGGCGATCTTCTGAGCGCGCCGAGTCGGGAAGAGGTCGTTCTTGGTCAACTGGTAGTACACCAGCGCCCCACCGGAGACTCCGCCCTGGTTCGGGAAAATCCGCTCAGCGAAATACCGCCGCAACGCGATGTCGCTCAAATAGGCGTTGATGCGGGTCGGTTCCCGCAGCATAAGATCCACGGTGATGTTGTTGCCGCTCACCGACGGGGCGCCGAGCGGATACTCCTGCGAGTAATTAGCCATCGCTCAAATCCTCCACATTCCTCACAGGCTCAGCGCCACGAACACGACACCATCAGCCGCGTCGTCGACAGCCATGCCGACCGCCACACCACTCGAGTTGGCAACCGCGGTGCCATCAGAACCGACCTCAACCAGGCCGCCGGCGCTGATCTGGCCGGTCGCGGCCACGGGCACGACGCCCTCGCGGATCACCGAACCGATCCCGTCCTTCTTGATGTCGCTCGCGGCGACACCAAACGCGGCACCACCAGCATTCGCTTTGGCAACCTTGATAACACCGTCCGCTCCGCGACCATCCGAAACAGTCACGAACGTGCCACCAGTAATATCGGCGCCATCAGCGACCACCGAGATCTGGTGCCCCGGACGGAACAGCGGCGCAACCTCATTCGCCATTTCTCGCTATTCCTTTCAATGTCAGCCCTGCTCAGCCCGCTTGGGCAACCAGTGCGCAGGGTATGAGTGATCCTCCACCGGAGGCGGTGCAGGAGCAGCACCGGGCTTCAACGACTCCACCGGGCGATCGGTTGGCGGGCGGCCATGCGGCGCATCCTGTTTCACCAGCTTCCCGATCTTCGCGGCGCGGGCTTCTTTCTCCTCGAAACTGCCCTCGCCGATGAACTCCACCATGTCCTCGGGGATCCCGTACCGCTCGATGAGCAGCAGGGTGTCGCGCCGCGCCAACTCAGCCTGAAGCGCCTGCACATCAGCCTGCGCGCGCTCAAGCTCGCTCATCTTCGCCCGCTCAGCCTCCTGGGCTGCCTGCACGAGCGGTTCCTGATCTTTCAAGCGCTGCCGCAGATTACGGCACTCGTTCTGAACCTTACGCAGCTTCTCCCGAACCCAATCCGGCAGATCCGCCGACTTCTCATCCACATCAGCGGACTGTTCAGGCTCGCCGCCATCAATCTTGTCCTCCGCGACCTCCTGGGCCTCAACGGAAGACTCCTGCGGCTGATCCTGCT
This sequence comes from Methylophilaceae bacterium, assembly GCA_036562645.1. Classification (GTDB taxonomy): domain Bacteria; phylum Pseudomonadota; class Gammaproteobacteria; order Burkholderiales; family Methylophilaceae; genus UBA6140. The sequence continues at coordinate 12,797 of DATCJT010000083.1, forward strand.
CAACCAAACCAGGTGTGGTGGTTTCCTCGATGGTGTCCATCAAAAGCCTCCAGGGCTATTAGGTGCTGCATTACCTGAGACCCCTGCCTCCAGGGCCGGGGAAGCCTAATCGCTGCCGCGATCCATCCACTTCACGACAGTCTTCAAATCCGCGCGCTCACCGGCATCTATCGCCGCCTGCCGCGCCCGCTCATACTCCTGCTCCCATCGACGCACATACGGCGGCGGCGTGTATGTTTCGCCGGGGCGAACCGGCACAGCGACACACCTGCAGTTGTCGTGGTATTTATCGCCATGCTTTCTCCCGCCACGTAAAGCGCCACGTCGACCACCGCGCCGCTGCTCACGCAACGCCAGCAACTCGTCAGCGGTAGCCACACCCTGCGCAACCTGGCGGCGATCAGCGTTCGTCAACTGGGCTCCGCGCCCAACAACACTCACAGCCGATTCAGCGGACCGATACTCTGCGCCGCGTGTAGCGAGTAGCCGGCAGAACGAGCACGCATTTGCCGACGCATAGCGCGCCCATCTCGTGCCAGCTGGCTGAGATTCATCCGCGCCGTACTCGAGAGCGAGATTCTCGATCACCGTGTCACGCGACGCGTCGAAAATCATTCGCTGCGACGAACCGGTGATCCGCTCCAGCGGAGTCGCCTCACCAGGAGCATCGAACGCCCAATCCAGCGACCCCAGCATCCGCTCCGCCGGCAGATTCACCACGGGGAACGCGTCATACCGCAGATGCGGCGCCAGCGACTCATACCATGCTGCGGTGAACTCGGCTGCTGTCTCGGCGTGCGGCGCAATGATTTCCGGGAACACCGCATAGAACAGGTCACGCATGTTCGGTGCACCGTCGAACCGGCGCCACGCACCTACCAAGTCGCTGATCAATAGTGTCGAGATGTCGCCGAGAACCTGCTTGAGGGCCTCAGCCTCTTCAGGTGTTGCCACCCGTCGTCCGCGAAGACAGCTCGTTCACCTGCTCGTCGGCGCGCGCCTGATCCGCCGCCGCACGAATACCCTCAACGAGACCAGAAATAGTGGCGCGCCGGCTGTTCCGCTCCGTAGCCGCAACAGCCCGCTCGACTTTCGAGCGTGTCCAGCCCGGAATATCCTCCCACAACACCTCGGGTGGAACACCCAGCATTTGCGCCAGCTTGCCCAACCCATCAACCACCTGGGCGAACGTGCGCGCAGTCATATCCTGCCACTTCACCTCGGACTCGAAATCCGAAGCCTCCTCCTCATCACCAACGATGAAGGCGCACGTCCGCAAAACCTGCTCGTAGCTCTCACCGAGACTCGTCTGAATCTCGGACATCTTACGGTCCTTCGACGCCTCAAGCGCCGCCAGCGTCGCCTCAGAAATGTTGGAGATTCCGTCGATACCGAGATTCTGCGGAGGCAACTGACCAATAGCCGCCAGATCGCGCTTCGCCGCAGAGGCAGACTCCAAATAGCCTTTCAAATCCGCTGCCTGAAACTGGCCGACTTTGACGTTCTGGTCCTTGAAGTACCACACATCAGAAGCGGCCTGCTTCAAGGCTTCACGCTGCTCACGCGGCACCCAGCCGATCACATACCGCTGCATAAACGCCGTGTAGTACTGGGCCACAAGCATCTCAAACGTAGTCTCGTCGATGCGCTTCTGGATGCTCAACAGCGGCTCAACAACACCCCGCAACTCCTGCTCACCATCCAGCAGGTTACGGTCCTCAAACCGCACAACCGGGCACACACCCACACCATGCGAACGAGACTCAATGTACTCGAAATTCGAGGCGTTGTTGTAGGTGTACTCCTTCCAGCCGAGCGCGCTGTGCGGCACAGTCTTCACGCCGATGAAATGAACCTTCTCCTCGTCATAGAACCGAATCATGGCGCCGTTCATCTCAAGGGCCATGATCGGCCAATCATCATCCACCGGCGCCTCAACACGAGGATCCCACTCCAGGCGCTCCCCATACACCGCCGTCATCTGCCGCGGACTAACACCCCGCACATACGCCGCCGGCGCCCCCTGCTCCCGAACCTCGGGATTCATCGCCGGCAACACAGTCGCATACGAGACGCCATAGTGCAGCGCTGTGCGGTTAATACCAGTCTGCCTGGCATCCAACTTGTTTCGCTGCCACCACTCCCACACCCGAGCAGACTGGCCACTACTCGACAAATAGTTGTCGACCTTCAACGACTGGCTGAAAATATCAAGCACCAGCGGCAGAAAATTAGTCTGCGATTTCTTCGCCAAACCACAGATCGCCGACCACGGTGAGTTCTCCGCAGAGCCATGCGCAACACCACGAATCTCCAGATGCGCCAACGCCTCAGTGTCCGTCCACGGACGAACCGCCTTCGCCAGCGCCTCAAGCCGCTCGGACTCAAACGCCCGCGGCCCAGCCAAAATCGCGCGCACAGCATCAAGAGCCTGCCTACGATTCATTCACGCAGGCCCCTCTCTGTGTCACAGGAAAAACGCATCACTCTGGTCACCGATAGAACACGCACCAAGCAGCGCCAAAACCGCCGCCACAAACGGGAAGATAGAAGCCGTGGAATCCTT
>DATCJT010000088.1:0-7649 GCA_036562645.1 Methylophilaceae bacterium
TATGGCACCATCTCCAATACCTACAAGCTGCCGTCCTATACCACGGTGGACGCTTCGCTGGCATGGCAGATCGATCCGCGTCTGAAGGCCGAACTGTTCGTGCAGAACCTGTTCGACCGGGAGTACTACACGGGCAACAACAATTTTTCCGTGTATCGCGGCGAGCCGTTGACTGCGTATGCGAGGATGATGGTGAATTTCTGAGTCTGACCAGCCGCAGACGGGGATCCATAGCATGCCAGCCGCTGGGCGCGAGCCTCGTGGTCGGCTGTCTTTCTGGTTACAGCGCGCTGTCTGGTCCCTGCGGTCTGGACGGCACATTTCAGAACAAGGTCGATATTCATGTCGAAATTTCCCTGGCGCCGGGCGCTGCTTGTGCTGGCGGTAGCGCTGGCGGCACTGTTGCTGGCGCGTATGGAGACGCCTCGTGTCATCCGGGTCGGGCCGGTGACGTCACCCGCCGGCGACCACGCGCGTCTGCCGAGACTGATGCCCATGCCGGACGGCGGCATCATCATGAGCTGGGTCGAACCGGCCGGCGATCGACAGCATGTGCTGAAATACGCCGTGCTCAGGGAGGGGCAGTGGGTGCGTGAAGGTGTCGTCGCACAGGGTGGCGGCTGGTTCGTCAACTGGGGGGATTTCCCTTCGGTGGTCGCCATCGATGATACCTTTTGGGTCGCGCACTGGCTGGTGAAGCAGTCTGGCGGCGGCACATACGATTACGACATCGCGCTTGCCATTTCCGATGATGCCGGCATGAACTGGCGCCCGGCAGGAAGTCCGCACCGCGACGGCAAGGCGGCCGAGCACGGATTCGCCAGCATTTTCCCGGATCGCGGCGGCGCCGGCATCCTCTGGCTGGACGGCAGTGATTATGTCGCAATGGGTCACGGTCATGAGACGCATCATGCCGGCAACTTCGCGCTGATGTACACACGTGTGCTGGAGGATGGCAGCATGGAGCAGGAGCAGGTCGTGGACGCCAACACCTGCACCTGCTGCTGGCCTGCGGTTGCCGCCGTGTCGGACGGCATCGTGGCGGCCTGGCGTGGTCGTACCGATGACGAGATACGGGATAACCGCGTTGCCCGCCTGACCGGCGGCAGCTGGACGGAATCGCAGCCGCTGGGAGATGAAGGCTGGAGGATCGCCGGCTGTCCGGTCAACGGGCCGGCGCTGGCGGCACGTCGGGATAACGTGCTGGCGGCATGGTTCACAGCAGAGGGCGACCGGCCGCGAGTGCGTGCGGCGGTTTCGCGTGACGGCGGCAGGACCTTCGCGGTGCCGGTCGATCTGGACGCGCGTCAGCCGCTGGGGCGTATCGGCGCTCTGTGGCTGGATGACGAACACGCGCTGGTGACGTGGATGGCGAACGCGGAAGGCAAGACTTCGCGTCTCATCGCGCGTGTCGTGGATGTACGGGGAGAGGTGGGCGGACAGTTCGAGCTGGGCCGCCTGAGTGCCGGGCGTGATTCCGGCGTGCCGCAGGTGGCGCAAGAGGGCGATCACCTGTATCTGGCATGGACACTGCCGGAACCGGAGTACGGTATCGTGGTCGGCAGGGTGCCGCTCGGTCTGTTCAGGTAACGTCACCTGCGACAACGTGTCGCATTCCTGCGCGGATGCGGGCTTTCTATAATCCGGTGCATCTGTTGTGCCGGAGTCATCGAGTTGAAAAGAATCGCCATCGCCGTTGCCGGTTGTTTCGCAGCCACCGCTTCCTTTGCCGATCACCCAGTGAGCGCGCCGGAGATCCCGGTTTACGGAAAACCGTTGCAGACACTGCCGACCCTGACCGATGATAGCCTTTCTGCATCCGGCCTGCAGCGGATGCGCGCCAATACCAGCGATACGGCCTCGCTGCTGGAGGGGCAGCCGGGCATCAGCCTGCAGCGCGCCGGCGGCGTTTCCAGCCTGCCGTCCATGCACGGCCTGGCCGATGACCGCATCCGCATCCGGGTGGACGGCATCGACCTCATTTCCGCCTGCGCCAATCACATGAACCCGCCGCTTTCCTACATCGATCCGGCCGATGTCGGCAGTGTCCGCGTGCTGGCCGGCATCACGCCGGTCAGCATGGGCGGCGACAGCATCGCCGGCACCATCACCGTCGATTCGGCCGCGCCGGAGTTCGCTTCATCGGCCGACGAGCTGCTGTTGAAGGGCAGCCTCTCGACCTTTTACCGCAGCAACAACGATGCGCGTGGCGGCAGCCTTTCCGCGCTGATCGCGAGCGACATCCTTGCCGTGCGCTACACCGGCGCGACGGCCGAGGCCAACGACTATCATGCCGGCAAGCGCTTCAGGCCGGCCGGCCCGGCAGCACCGGGACGCGCCTGGCTGGACGGCGACGAGGTCGGTTCGACCGCCTACAGGACGGAGAATCACGCGCTGGATATCGGGCTGCGTCATGACAACCACCTGCTCGAATTCAAGGTCGCGGTGCAGGATATCCCGTATCAGAACTTCCCGAACCAGCGTATGGACATGACCGACAACGATAGCGAACGCTACAGCCTGCGCTATACCGGCGAATACGATTGGGGCACGCTGCAGGCCCGCGTCTGGCACGAACGCACGCGGCACAGCATGAATTTCGGCGCTGACAAGCAGTTCTGGTACGGAGATGCGCCGGGTATGCCGATGGAGACGGAGGGCAGGAACACCGGCTTCCGGCTGCAGGGCGACATCGTGCTCTCCGAGCGCGACCTGCTGCGTGTCGGCACCGAATACCAGCGCTACCGGCTGGACGATGACTGGCCTGCCTCGGGCTCGGGCATGATGATGGGGCCGGGCACCTTCCACAACATCCGCAACGGCGAGCGCGACCGCTACGCCGTGTTCGGCGAGTGGGAGGCACAGTGGAACGCGCAGTGGATGACGCAGCTCGGGCTGCGCCATGAGACCGTGAAGACGGATGCCGGCCGCGTGCGTGGCTATAACACCATGGGCGGTATGATGGGTTATGGCGACCCGAACGACCCGGCCAGCGTTCCCGGCGCATTCAACGCCGCCGACCGCAGCGAGACGGACCACAATATCGACCTCACCGCCATCGTCAGCTTCACGCCGGACGAGCGCCAGTCCTATGAGGCCGGCTATGCGATGAAGACGCGCTCGCCCAATCTGTATGAGCGCTATGTCTGGTCCAGCAACAACAGCATGGTCATGAACATGAACAACTGGTATGGCGACGGCAACGGCTATGTCGGCAACCTCGACCTCGACCCGGAAGTGGCGCATACCATCAGCGTTTCCGGCAGCTGGCACGACGCATCGCAACAGCACTGGAGCCTGAAGCTGACGCCGTATCTCACCTATGTCCGCGACTATATCGATGCCGTGGACTGTGCGGAGGTCGGCAAGGTCTGTCCGGCGCGGCCCGACGGCTTCCGCAACCTCAGCCTGGACAATCAGCGCGCCCGCATCGTCGGTGTGGACCTGTCAGGCCGGCTGGCGCTGGTGAAGGGCGGCCGTCTCGGCAGTCTGGAGGCGAAAGGGATGGTCAGCTACACGCGCGGCCGCAACCTGACCTCAGGTGACGACCTCTACCGCATCATGCCGCTCAATATGCGGCTGGCGTTGGATCACCGCTTCGGCCGGTGGAGCAACTCGCTGGAGCTCAAGCTGGTGGATGCCAAGGATCGCGTGCATGGGACGCGCGGGGAACTCAAGACCGCCGGCTACGGCCTGCTCAACTTCTACAGCAGCTATGAATGGAAGCACGCGCGCCTCGATGTCGGCATCGAGAACCTGCTCGACAAGGGCTATGACGACCCGCTCGGCGGCGCCTATCTGGGGCAGGGCGCGACCATGGGCACTGGTGTGCCGCATGGTATTGCCGTGCCCGGCATGGGGCGATCGATCAACACGGCGCTGACCCTCATGTTCTGACCGGTGTGTTCCATGATCCCCCCTGATAGCCGTCAGCCCGACTGGCGGCTATTTTTTTGCGGGACCGGCCAGGCCTATTTGCCAGACTGACGCTTTCTCCTGAATTCCCACGGCGGCACAGGATCGCTGCCAGCCCACAGCCCCCGCCTCTCGCGCCGGGCTGCTGCCTCCGCCTGGGCATAGGCCGCGCGATCCTCAGGTGCCAGTTCGTCTTGATAGAAACGGTAGAACCACGCCATGCCGCGCTGCAGCTGCACCAGTCCGGCATCCGTGCCGTTGACCAGCACCTTGCCGACGATGCGGCCGTATTTGTCCTCCTTGTCGTACTGCACCGTCACCGTTCTGTCTGCCACGAGCTCGACCAGCGACTGCCGCGCCTTGCGGTTGTAGGGCTGCGTGCGTTCCGGCGCGTCTATGCCGTGCATGCGCACGCGCAGTTTCGTTTCATTGACCTGCACGATCATGGAATCGCCATCGGAAACATGCACGACCTTGCCGACCAGTTCATCCGCAAGGGTGACGAGCGGCAGCAAAAGTAAGAGGAGAACGAAGGAGCGGAGTTTCATCGAAGAGATTGTGCCTGAAGTCGCAGGTTTTTCGATACGGCAAAACAAAAGGCCTCCGAATCTGGAGGCCTTGATTTTATTGGTGGTGATGGGGGGACTTGAACCCTCGACCTACGGATTATGAATTTGATTTTGACCGTTTTAAGGACATGGATATTGTTTGATAAATACATGAAATTAAACAAATAATTTTTTAATGTGGTATAACGTCATTGCACGGTTTTGAACGATCAGGGCTACAGTAGGGCTACTAATTTTTGTAGTTCATTGGTCGAGATCAGCATTTTTAGGAGCCAGTGAAATGACGCAAAAACTCACAAAATCCTTTGTCGAAAAACTGCCTTTTACATCATCAGGTCAAGCGCATTATCGCGATTCTGAACTGAAGGGTTTCGGTCTGCGTGTCGGTGCCAAAACCAAGGTCTATTACGCGGAAAGCAAACTGTATGGCAAAACCGTGCGCGTGACGATCGGGCGTCATGATGTGTTTACTGCCGAGGAAGCCCGCCAACGCGCAAAAGCCATTCTGGGCGAAATGGCGCAGGGCAATAACCCGAACGATGAAGATCGGGCAAGGCGCGCCCGTAGTGTCACCGTGCTGCAGGTGCAGGAAGACTTCCTGGCCATCCGCAAGAATCTCCGGCCGTCCACCGTGCGCGATTACCGCCGCATACTCAATACCTATCTCAAGGACTGGCAGAACAAACCGATTGCCGAGATCACCAAGGACATGGTGGCCAAGATGCACCGCAAGATCGGTGAGCGCAGCCATGCCCAGGCCAATCTGACCTTTCGCTATTTCCGGGCGCTGGTGAATTTCGCCATCGCACAATATGAAGACACGAACGGCAATCCCATCATCCTCGACAACCCGGTCAAGCGTCTGACCCAGACCCGCGCCTGGTATCGCATCGACCGCAAGCAGACCCTGATCAAGTATTACGACTTGCCAGCCTGGTTCCATGCCGTCATGGGTTTGACCAATGACCTGGTAGCGCCTAACCGTGAAGTGGTGCGGGATTTTCTGTTGCTGCTTTTGTTTACCGGCCTCCGCAAGTCGGAAGCCATACAACTGACCTGGAACCGGGTTGACCTTAAAAACCGCCTGATCACCATCAAGGACACCAAGAACCATGCTGACCATGTGTTGCCCCTGACCGATTTTCTCTATGACATGCTGCAAAGGCGGCATGCGGAAGCCGTGACGCCTTATGTCTTCCCGAACGAGATGGCGACCGGATGCCTGGTCGAACCCAAGAAGCAGATGAAACGCGTGATTGATGCCTCCGGCGTCGAGTTCACCCTGCACGATCTGCGCCGCACCTTCATCACCATCGCGGAAAGTCTGGATATTCCGGCCTATGCCTTGAAGAAGCTGCTCAATCACAAGATGACGAACGATGTGACCGCCGGTTATATCGTCGCCGATGTGGAACGGCTGCGCGTCCCCATGCAAAAGATCACCGACTATATCTTGAAGTGTGTCGGCGTCATGGAATCGGCGCCGGTCGTTCCCATCCACCAGAATGCAACGGCCTGAACTTTCCTTTACACTTATCATCAGATGATATATAAATGCAAGAAGACCATACGCTAGACACGCTGCTCGACCTTGATGGCTACATCATCGACCAGGAGGGCGGATACTGGATCAAGGTGGAGGCCAGACGTGTGGAAGTCAGTGAAAACGTACCGCATGGCATCCGCTATTCACTGACCTTGCATGACAAGTATGGCAAGCGGATTCTGGGCTATGACAACAGTCATGCCGTGAAGCCACCGAAGAAGTTCAAGTATGCAGGGCAGCGCCTTGCATACGATCATAAACATCGGCATGCCTCGGATAAAGGCGTGCCTTACGAATTCAAGGATGCTGGCCAGTTGCTGAAAGATTTTTTTCAGGAGGTGGACAGCGTACTGGAGGCACTAAAGAAATGAGCAAGAAAATCACCATCGGCATCATGCCCCAGGACAAGATTCGCGAGCGTATGCTGGCGATCGCCAAGGGCGAATACAAACCCAAGGCAAGTGATCCAAAGATTTGGTTCACTTCCATGAAGTCCCTGGCCGAAGTCCTGAGCGACGAAAACCGCGCCCTGCTGCGCGTCATCGAAGAGGCGCAGCCGGATTCCATCTCAGTGCTGGCCGAACTGACCGGACGCAAGCAAAGTAACCTGTCGCGTACCCTCAAAACCATGTCTAGCTATGGCCTGGTCGAGATGCACAAGAACAAGCGCCAGGTGCGGCCAGTCGCCAAGGCAACAGAGTTCCAGATTCTGACGGCGTAAGACTCATGAAAAAAATCCCTGCTTATCTGCAAACCAATGAGTTTGAAACTGTATGGAAACTGGCCCTCAATATGGCAGGGGTTGATGATGAGGCGATTGATCAGGCTCACTTGCCGGAAACGGTAAGGGATAGCCTTTTTGCAATTATTAGCGCTATTACCTGGCATAAGATTTCCGTGCGTACCTGTTCACGTCTGATTCTTGAGGATGACAGTATTGCGAGTTTTTTTACTGATATATGTCACCACCTCAGAATCAGACGCACGCTACGGCAAGCGGTAATCGACAAAAACTATTATGACAGTCTTTATGTTAAGCGCCCCGAAGTGATTGCCTGGTGCGAGAAGGATTACCTTCCGATTCCGCCCAAATGGGCAAATTCATATCCGGCTATGCAGATAGTGGCCAAGCCGGCAGGTGAAGATGATCAGGATACTGGTTGGTATGCGCAGCTAACGGACAACCGTAAGGATCGTGTGACCTGTCTGCGCATAGCCAAAAGGTTATGGGAAGAAAACCCTCAACAAACTTATGATGAAATTTACAAACATCCGGTGATGGTGAAGTATGGAAACCCCCGTGTTTTTACCTTTGAGGCGTTTAAAAAATGGGCTAGGCCGTATGCTTCTGAATATGCGACCAATGGCGGAAGAAAACCTAAAATCAAACAGTTATAAAAATCACAACTCTTGCTAAAAAAATAGAAATATTTCTGAATTTTTAGCTTCTATTAAAGGCCTTCGCGGGCAATCAATCTGTTGTCTCCTTAATCAACTTTCAGGAGGCAACAACCATGCAGCAACAACTACTTAACACTCATCAAGACGCCGAATTCCTCGGCGTCAGTGTCGCTTTCCTCGATCGTGATCGCTGGGCTGGTGCGCGCGTACCTTATATC